>DASZTO010000001.1:0-56921 GCA_035548175.1 Phycisphaerae bacterium
AGTAGTCAGTAGTCAGTAGTCAGTAGTCAGTAGTCAGTAGTCAGTAGTCAGTAGTCAGTAGTCAGTAGTCAGTAGTCAGTAGTCAGTAGTCAGTAGTCAGTAGTCAGTAGTCAGTAGTCAGTAGACGGTAGTCAGGGCCTCAGGGTTTGCGGAGTTTTTTGGAGAGGCGGCTGAGGATGCGTTGGGTTTCGTAGGCGGCGAGGTGGTGGAAGCGGCAGCGGCGGGCGGGGAGGGTGGGGATGGCGGCGGGGGGGCAGGGGGCGGTGGAGGGGCGTTGGGCGAGGAGGGTGGGGAGCTGGGAGCGGGAGGAGGCGACGACGTGGAGGGCGATGGCGGAATCGGGGATGGGGGGCCGGGGGAAGCAGACGTGGCGGGGGTGGTAGAGGTGGAATTTTTTGTGGTGGGCGAGGAGTGCCCAGGAGGTTTGTTCGGTGAAGTATTTTTTGGTGGAGGAGCAGGGGAGGGAGAGGAAGCGTTCGAGGAGGTGGAGGTCGAGGGAGGAGCGGTGGAGGCAGACGAGGCCGGCGTTGACGTCTTTGGCGAGGCGGAGGGAGGGGTGTGCGAGGAGGTGCCAGGAGCGGATGGAGTAGGCGGATTCGAAGTCGTGCATCATGATGCCGCCGGCGCCGGGGGGGATGTGGTAGAGGTTTTTGAAGGGTTTGAGGAAGAGGATGTCGCAGTCGCAGTAGGCGATGAGGGGGTCGGAGGTGAGGAGTGAGACGTCGAGGATTTTGATGGCGAAGAAGTTGGCGGCGCGGAAGCGTTGGAGGTTTGGGAAGGGGCGGAGGAGTTCGTGCATCTGGGCGTCGGCGGTTTTGCGGTCGATGATGCGGGGGTGGTGGAGGGCGGCATCGAGGCGGGCGCGGTCGTCGGGAGTGAGGGAGCCATCTTCGTGGATGATGATGGAGAGGGGATCGGCGGAGAAGCGGAGGAGGGAGGAGAGGCAGGTGATGGTGAGGTCGACGTGGGAGTGGCCGACGCAGGTGTGGACGTTGAGGGTGGCGACGGATTTGGGGGGCGCGTCGGCGGGGGAGAGGGGTGTGGGGAGGGCGGCGGTCATGGGAGGAGGAGGGCTTTCGTGAGGGCGGCGTATTGGGCGGCGGTGGAGAGTTGGAGGGCGCGGGCGCGGGATTTGGCGGCGAGGGCGGTGCGGTGGTCGGGGTTGTCGAGGAGATCGGCGAGGTGGGCGGCGAGCTGGTCGGTGTTGGGGGGGGAGAAGTAGAGGGCGGCGTTTTCGGCGGCTTCTGGGATGCCGCCACGGTTGGAGGCGATGGTGGGGAGTCCGGAGGCGAGGGCTTCGGCGACGGTGAGGCCGAAGGGTTCGTCCCAGTTGGAGGGGACGACGAAGAGGGAGGCGGAGCGGTAGAGGTCGGGGAGTTTTTGGCGTGGGGTGAAGGGGAGGAATTGGGTGCGGCCGGCGAGGGCGGGGTGGGCGGCGAGGGAGCGGAGGGATTGTTCGTAGGGGGTGAGGGGGTCTTGGGCGTTGAAGTTCTGGGAGCCGACGAGGCGGAGGGTGAAGGGGCGGTTGGGGGTGGCGATTTGTGCGGCGGCTTTGAGGAGGAGGTCGGGGCCTTTTTCGGGGAGCATTCGGCCGAGGAAGAGGATGGTGGGGATGCCGGTGGGGGGTGAGGGGGCGGGGGAGAAGGTGTCGGTGTCGACGGGGTTGAGGACAGTTTTGATTTTGGGGGAGGCGGTGGCGGCGCGGGTGGCGAGGTCTTTGGCGAGGAAGTTGGAGACGCAAAGGATGGCGTCGGCGTGAGCGAGGATGTGGCGGATTTCGCGCGGGGTGTAGGTGTTGAAGAGCTGGTTGTGGGCGTAGAGGACGAGGCGGGCGTGGGGGAGTTTTTTGCGGAGGAGGGGGATGGGTGCGGGGGCGTTGTGGAGGAAGAGGGTGCCGTCGAATTGATGGGGGAGGACGGAGGGGATGTTGGCGTAGAGGTTGGCGGAGAAGGGGCGGGCGAGGAGGAGGCGGGCGAGGGCGGCGTCGGCGAGGCGTTTGGGTTTGGAGGGGAGGGCGAGGGGGAGGTTGGCTTCGAGGAGGGTGCCGGCGGGGTATGGGGGGTAGCCGGCGGTGGTGCCTTTGGCGACGATGATGGAGGAGGGGAGGTGGTGGGCGGCGTGGGCTTTGGCGAGTTCGTGGATGATGGTGATGACGGCGGAGCCGGTGGCGGGGGAGTAGTGGTCGCCGGGGGTGGGGACGTGGACGAAGTGGGAGCGCGGGGGGGGGGCGGGGGCGAGGGGTGGGGTTGGAGCGGTGGCGAGGAGAGTCATGCGATGGCTGGGAGCTTGGGCGTGATGGGAAGGGAGGGACGGCGATTCATGAAGGGGCGTTCAGCGACGAGGAAAAAGAGGAAGGAGGCGGTGAGGATCAGGGGGATGCCGAGCAGGCAGAGGAAGAGGAAGGAGGCGGAGTTGGAAAGTTGCAGGGGTTTGGCGACGTATTGCCAGAGGAATTGGAGGAGGGGAGCGTGGATGAGATAGACGCTGTAGGAGAAGCCGCCGATGGCGACGAGGAGTTTGGATTCGAAGGGGCGGCGGAGGGCAGGGAAGCGGGGGAGGCAGACGAGGAAGGCGGCGAAGATGATGCCGGCGGGGAGGTCGAGGAGCCACTGATAGCGCCAGACGTCGTAAGAGGACATGAGGCCGTTGAGGGTAAAGAGCGCCAGTGCGGCGATAATAACGGCGGCGAGGAGTGTGGGTGCGTGGCGGCGGACCATGATCGCGTAGGGGAAGGTCGAGCGGACGACCAGGCAGGCGACGGAACCGAGGAGAAAGAGAACAAGGAACTGGCAGGTGAGGCCTGAGAAGGGGGTATGGCGGAGCAGGAAGGCTGCGGAGTAGCAGGCGATGATGGCGATCGTGAGAATCGTGATGGGAGAGAAGCGGCGGAGAGCGAGAACGATCAGCGGGAAACAGAGGTAGATCTGCCACTCGACGGCGATAGTCCAGAGCGGGTAGTTGATGGTGGAATCGTTGCGGGTGACGTTGTGGATGAGGGCGACGTGGGTGAGGAAAGCTTTGGCGGTGACGGGGATGGAGATATCCCAGACGGTTTGAGTCTTCTGGGAAAGGAGCGTAAGGCCGAGGAGGGCCGACAAGACGAGCGCGAGCCAATATGGGGGCAGGATGCGTTTACAGCGTTTTTTGAAGAAGTCGAGGGAGCGGAGTGGACGGAGGCCGTCATCGCGGACGAGGGGGAGGGTAAGGCAGAAGCCGGAGAGGGTGATGAATGCGACGACGGCGTAGTGGGCGTTGCCGAACCAATGGAGGAGTGCGTCGAAGAACCAGGGGGCGAGGCGGTTAGAGCCGGTATCCCAGACGGTCATTCCGGCGTGGAGGAAGATGACATGAATAGCGGCGAGGGCGCGGAGCCCGTCGAGAAAATCGAGGCGTGGGGGAGGGGGTTTGGAAAGTGCGGGAGCAGCGCTGTGGTCAAGGGGTACCTGGAGCACGGCATCAGCAGCCATGCCTGACAGCGCTTGTTCGGGGCTGCGGGCACCGAGCGGTGTAATGACGGCATTGGAAAATGGGAACGTCGTGTTGCTCACAGGAAATGACGCAATTATTTGATTTTTATCCAGGCGCACGCCCGGCCCAAAGGCCGGGGCTAAACGGCCATGTTTCAGGTGAATGCGAAGGATGCCGGGTGGGTATGTGCGAGGACGTCGTCGTAGTGGGCGAGGAGGTTTTGGGCGTAGCGTTGTTTGCTCAGGGCGTCGGCCATTTGTTGGATGCCGGGGTGGTAGTGGTGGGGGTTGGCGGCCATTTTGCGGATGAGGGGGGCGAGGGGTTGGTCGGGGGACCATTTTTCGCCGGCGTTGAATTCGAGGAGGGTAGGGCCGTTGCCGACGCCGTCGGTGACGATGACGGGGGTGCCGTGGGCGGAGGCTTCGAAGACGACCATGGGGCTGGGGTCGAAGAGGGAGGGGACGATGAGGAGGTCGCAGGCGGTGTAGAAGGTGGAAGCGTCGACGAGGCCAGCGCCGTGGTAGCGGCCGTGGAGTTCAGGGCACTGGAAATTTTTGGTGTATTGGCCGCCCATGAGGAGAAAGATGTCGGGGGTATCGCGGAGGGCGTTGATGACGAGGCGGTAGCCTTTGCGTTCCTGGATGTCGCCGAGGTAACCGAGGACGAGGCCATCGTGGTCGCGGCCGAGGAGTTTGCGGCGGGATTCGCGGCGTTGTTCGGGGGAGGCGAAGGCGATTTTGGGGAAGGCGTAGGAGAGGAGGTTTTGTTTTGGCGGAAGGCCGTAGAGGCGGGCGAATTCGCGGCGGAGGAGTTCGCTGCAGAAGAGGAGGCGGGTGTCGGGGTTCCAATGGCGGTAGCAGCGGTCTTCGGCGTGGAGGACGATTTGCTGCTGGGCGCGGTTGATGCGGGCGCGGAGGGTGCGTCGGGTTTCGAGGCATTTGCGTTCGTAGGCGACGCGGGTGAGGAAGTGGCACTGGAAGATGTGGGAGAGGTGAGCGACCTGGGGCTGGTGGGCGTGGATGATGTCGAAGGTGCGGTTGCCGAGGGCTTTTTTGATGTAGTGGCGTGCGGAGAGCCATTGGAAGGCGAAGCCGCGCGGGGGGACGGTGAGGGGGATCCATTGGACGTGGGGCTGGAGTGATTCGTGGAGGCGTTTGGCGATGACGGTGACCTGGTAGCCGGCGTCGAGAGCGATCTGGACGCCGGACATGGCGACGCGGCCGATGCCGCTGTAGGGGCCAATGGCTTCGAAGATGTGGCAGAGTGAGGGGTTCATGCGGGGGAAACCTGGGCGGAGGCGGGAGGGAGTGCGGGATTGCGGGATTTGCCGGCGAAGAGGTCGGTGGCGCGTTGGTAGGCGGCGAGGTATTGGTGGGTGATGTGGGGCCAGGCGAAGAGGGGGGCGCGGGATTTGGCGTTGGCGGCGAGGGTGGTGCGGAGGGCGGGGTTGTGGGCGAGGGATTGGAGGGCGGTGGTGAGTTGTTGGAGGTTTTCTTTTTCGATGATGAGGCCGGAGTGGTTGTGGAGGATGGCTTCGGGAGCGCCGCCGGAGCGGGTGGCGATGATGGGTTTGGCGGCGGCGAGGGCTTCTGCGCAGACGACGGGGAGGCCTTCGTCGGCGCGGGAGGGGAGGACGAAGAAGGAGGCGGAGCGGAAGAGGGCGATGGCTGTGGGGCGGTCGGCTTTGCCGGGGAAGAGGACGTGGTCGGTGATTTTCAGGTCGGCGGCGAGTTGTTGGAGGGCGGGGAGTTCGGGGCCGTCGCCGGCGATGATGAGGTCGTGCTGGAGGTCGCCGGCGGCGGCGTAGGCTTTGAGGAGGAGGTCGAAGCCTTTCTGGGGGACGATGCGGCCGATGGCGAGGATGTAGGGGCGGGGGTGGGGGAAGGAGAGGGGCTGGTCGAAGTCGTTGATGGCGGCGCCGTTGAAGATTACGGCGGAGCGGTCGGCAAGCGAGGGGCTGGCCGTGTTCCGCCCGGCGTGGAAGGCTTGGGCGTCGTCCAAGGTTTTCTGGGAGCAGGCGGTGATGAGATCGGCGCGGTCGAGGAGGTGGTGGAGGAGTTTCCGGGCGAAGGCGGAGCGCTGGAAGGTGCGGTTGGCGTCCATGGTGAGTTCGCCCTGGAGGGTGACGACGAGGGGGATCTTGAGTTTGGCGGCGGCATCGGCGGCGTAGAGGCCGCTGGCGGTGACGCACTGCATGTGGATGAGGTTGATGTTTTCGTTGCGGAGGATGGCGCGGGTGCGGCGGCGGAGGGCGTGGTGGGTGAGGCGGTAGTTGAGTTTTGCGCGGCGGGAGCCATCGGGAACGCGCTGGGGGACGCGGTAGACGGGGATGCCTTCGAAAGTTTCGAAAGCGGGGAGATCGCGCGGCCAGCGGTTGGTGAGGATGATGACGTGGTGGTTCTGGCGGCGGAGCTCGTGGGCGAGCTGGCGGCAGAGTTCTTCGACGCCGCCGACGTGGGGGTGGAAGGCGCTGGCGAAGATGGCGATGCGGGAGTCAGGCACGGGTCACGACGGTAAATGGCCACGAAAAACACGAAGGGCACGAAACGGACGGGCGACGGGACGATCCACGAATGAGCACAAATCGACACAAATGACGGGTTTTTGATCGGGGGGACCGGGCGGCGCGGGAGGTCGCGGCGTTTTATTCATGGGGGGCGGCGGCTGCGGCGGGAGCGGGCGATAGACGGGGGAGCATTTGTGTGGATTCGTGAACATTTGTGGATGGTTCTGTTTTGGTAGGCATGAGTTGGGTGTAGAGGGATTCGTATTGGGCGGCGATGGTGGGCCAGGCGAAATCCTGGGTGCGTTGGAGGGCGAGGGTGGTGAGGCGGGCGCGGTCTTCGGGGGATTGGAGGAGGGCGAGGAGGGTTTGGCCGAGTTGGTCGGGTGGACAGAGGAGGCCGAATTTTCCGTTGGCGAGGACTTCTTTGGCGCCGGGGTTGGGGGTGGCGACGACGGGGGTTCCGGAGGCCATGGCTTCGATGTAGGGGACGCCGAAGCCTTCGTAGGAGCTGGGGAGGCAGAAGGCCCAGGCGCGGCGGTAGCGATCGGCGAGGTCGGGGGTGGAGAGTTTGCCGAGGACTTCGACGCCGGGGGCTTGGGGGGCGTCGTTGCAGACCATCCAGAGTTTGGCGGAGGGGAGTTGGGGGCGGATGGTGGAGGCGAAGGCGTCCATGAGGAGCTTGCCGCGTTTGCGGTTCTGGTAGGTGCCGACGAAGAGGATGGTGGGGTCGGGGTCTTTTTGCGGGGCGGGGAAGAAGGCGGAGGTGTCGACGCCGTTGAGGATGGTGCGTTTGATCCAGGGGTAGGAGCGGGAGGTATTTTGGGAGACGCCGACGGTGGCATCGGCGGCGAGGTAGGCGGCGAATTCGGTGCAGCCGATCATGAGCATGCGGAGTTTTTCTTTGAGGCGGGGGACGTGGAGGGCTTCGGCGAGGCAGGAGCCGTGCATGGTGCGGACGTGGATGGGGTGCTTGCGGGTGTAGAGGAGGTAATCTTCGCCGTGGGCGTGGAGGACGTCGAAGGGGGAGAAATCGATGCGGCGGAGATTTTTTGCGAAGCGGAGGATGCGGAGTTTGTTGCCGACGGGGATGCGTTCGAGGTGGTAGAGGGCGTCATCGGGTTTGGGGACGGGGGCGAACATGGTGACGGCGTGGCCGCGGCGGGCGAGGGCGTTGGCCATGTAGTGGGCCTGATAGCCGGAGCCGATTTTGTTTTCGGAGGGGAGGTAGAAGGAGAGCATGGCGATTTTGAGCGGGGGGATCATGAGGGGGCCTCCGCGGAGAGGATGGCGGAGGGGACGGTCGCATTTTCAATTTTCAATTTTCGATTTTCGATTGCCGTGGGGAGGTCACCGGCCTCGGGAGCGGGGGCAACGGTGAGGGCGAGGAGTTTGTGGGCGACGGTGGACCAGGGGGAGGATTGGGCGCGGGTGAGGGATTTTTGTTTTTGCTCGGCGAGGGCGGCGGGGTTGGTGGCGAGGGTGCGGAGGGCGTTCAGGATGGTGGGGAAATCGTCGGGGTTGAGGAGGATGCCGGCGTTGCCGCAGGCTTCGGGGAGACCGCCGCGATTGGAGGCGATGACGGCGAGCCCGGAGGCCATGGCTTCGAGGGCGACGAGGCCGAAGGGTTCATTGGAGCGGGAGAGGACGCAGGCGACATCGTGCTCGCGGACGAGGGCGGGGACACGATCGCGCGGGACGTGGCCGAGGTAGGTGGCGTCGGCTGTTTGCATGAGCGGCTGGAGGGATTGGAAGAAGGGGTCGGCGGATTCGTTGCCGCGGTTGTAGAACCAGAGGCCGCCGGCGACGGTGAGGGAGAGGGGGAGGTTTTCGGAGCGGAGCTGGGCGACGGCACGGGCGGCGAGGTCGGGGCCTTTGTTGGGGTCGATGCGGCCGAGGAAGAGGACTTTGAGAGGGGAGGAGGGGGCGAGGAAGTTTTGGCGGGGGTGGAAGGTGTGGAGGTTGACGCCGTTGGGGAGGGGGGCGAAGCGGGTGCGCGGGAGGCGGTAGTGGGCGGCGGTCCAGTCGGCGATGTAGTGGGAGCAGGTGAGGAATTTGTCGACGGAGCGATCGATGGGGCGGATGTCGGGCTGGCGGGTGCGCCATTCGTTGTGGAGCCAGGTGAAGATTTTCGTGGAGCCGGGGAGGAGGGGGCGGAGGTGCTTGGGAGCGACGAGGTCGTTGAAGAGGGTGACGGCATCGGGGGGCGACGGGAGGGTTTTGAGGAGGCGGCGGATTTCGCGGAGGTAGTAGTGGTAGTAGGGCCAATCGTAGCGGGCGAATTTGGTGCGGAGGGCGTTGAGGCGGCGGCGGAGGAAGTGGAGGTCGTTGCGCGAGGGGACGTGCATGGGGAGGACGCGGCCGACGGGGTATTGGGGATCGGAGGTGGCGGGGGCGAGGATGGTGACCTGGTGGCCGGCGTGGAGGAGGGAGCGCGCGGTTTCCATGATGACGGTGGCGACGGCGCCGCCGGAGAGGGGGGAGTAGAATTCGTTGGGGGGGGTGATGAAGAGGGAGTGCATGGGGAGGTGCGGGGCTCCGGAGTCGGTCAGAGGGCGAGGGTTTCGCGGAGGCGGGACCAGGTGTGGGACCAATCGAAGAGTTCGGCGCGGCGGCGGGCGCGGAGGGCGAGGTCGTGGCGGGCGGAGGGGTTGGTGAGGAGGAGTTCGAGGTGTTGGGAGAGGGCGTCGACAGATTCGCGATCGAAGAGCATGGCGGCGTCGCCGACGACTTCGGGGGTGCCGCCGGTGCGGGAGGCGACGGTGGCGAGTCCGGAGGCCATGCCTTCGATGGTGGTCATTCCGAAGGGTTCATCCCAGCGAGCGGGGACGACGTGGATGTGGGCGCGGCGGAGCTCGGCGGGGAGTGCGGAGCGGCCGATGTGACCGGGGCGACGGACGGGGACGCCTTTGCGTTCGAGGGCCTGGGCGAGGGATTGGAGTTTTTGCTGGTAGGCGTCGAGCTCGAAGCGGTCCCAGTGGTTGGAGCCGAGGAGTTGGAGGGAGAAGTTGGTGGTGCGGCCGGTGAGGTTGAGGGCGGCCTGGAGGAGGACGTCTGGGCCTTTTTCGATGCCGGTGCGTCCGACGAAGTTGATGACGGGGGGACCGTCAGGGGGAGCCTGTGCGGGTGTGAAGAGGGAGGTATCGACGCCGTTGGGGATGATGCGGACGGAGTTGGGAGGGAGCTGGTAGAAGCGTTCGACCCATTGGGCGGTGAAGGAGCTGACGGCGAGGATGAGGTCCGCGGATGTGCCGAAGGCGGCGCGGAAGCGTGGTTTGCAGTCGTGTTGGTTCTGGAACCAGTGGACGAGGCGGGCGTTGGGGAAGCGTCGGCGGAGGTAGACGGTGAGTTCGGGGTCGTTGAAGAGGATGAGGGTGGCGGCGTGGGCGTTGAGCTGGCGGAGGGCGCGGGCGACGCGGGCGGCGTAGCGGTGGTGGTGGAGGTGGCGCCAGCCGGCGAGCTTGCGGCGGGCGCGGGCGACTTTGACGGCGAGAGGGCGGGTGGGTTCGGCGAAGTCGATGAAGTGAGTGTCGATGCCGGGGAAGGTGGGGGCGTCGGATCTGGTGGTGATGACGGTGGGTTCGAGGCCATCGGTTTGGGCACGGCGGCAGACTTCATAAATGATCGTGGCCAGTGCGCCGCTTTGGGTGGGCGTGAAGGTTTCGAGGGGGTAGTTGATGAAGAAGAGGGGCATACCGTTTATGACACAGCTGCGGCGACGAGTTGCGGGCGGGGTTCGGCGAGGGCGGGGGCGGTTAATGGGAGGAGGGATTTGAGTTTTTTCCAGCAGGCGGCCCAGGAGAGTTCGAGGGCGCGGGCGCGGGCTTTTTCGCCGAAGGAGCGGCAGAGGGAGCGGTTGCGGACGAGAGGTTCGAGGAGATCGGCGAGGTGGTGGGGGTTGTCGCGGTCGAAGAGGAAGCCTGAGTCGGCGATGATTTCGGGAGTGCCGCCGGTGCGGGAGCCGATGGTGGCCATTCCGCAGGACATGCCTTCGTAGATGGTGAGGGCGGAGGGTTCGTCCCAGCGGGAAGGGACGACGTGGATGTGGGCCTGGCCGAGGGTTTCGGGGAGGTGGCGGCGGTCGATCCAGCCGGTGAAGCGGACGTCGATGCCGGCGGCGGTGAGTTGCTGGGCGAGGGCGGCGAGCTCGGTTTGGTAGGCGTCCTGGGCGTCGCGGTCGTAATACTTGCGGCCGACGATCTGGATTCGGAAGGCGGTGGTGCGCCGGGCGAGGATGAGGGCGGCTTTGAGGAGGATGTCGGGGCCTTTGATGGGGTCGGTTTTGCCGACGAAGTTGATGGTGGGTTTATCGGCGGCCCAATCCTGGCGCGGGAGGTAGGCGTCGGTGTCGGCGCCATTGTAGATCGTGGTGATGGAGTGGGGGGCGAGATTGAAGTATTGCTCGTTCCAACGGGCGGCGTAATCGCTGCAGGCGGTGGCGATGTTGACGGACTTGGCGAAGCGTTTGCGGAAGCGCGGGGTGGTGGTGTTGGCGTTCTGGGCGTGGTGGAGGATGAAGGCGTGAGGGAACCAGTCGCGGAGGAAGACGGCGAGCTCGGGGTCGTTGCTGAGGACGAGGATGCCGCGGTCCATGCGGGCGGCGCGGATAGCGTGGGCGATGCGTTGGCAGTAGCGTTTGTGGCGGGGGTGCTGCCATTGGGCGAGGCGTTGTTGCCAGACGATGAGTTTGCGGAGGCCGCGGCGATTGGAGAGGTGGGGGTAATCGACGTAGATGGTGTGATCGCGGGTGTATTGGGGGTGGGGAGAGCTGCGGGAGATGACCAGCGGGGTGATGTTGTCGTTTTCGGCGAGGCGGCATTGTTCCCAGATCCAGGTGCCGATGGCGCCGGAGTTGGCGGGGGTGAAGGTGTCGTAGGTGCAGTTGATGAAGGCGAAGGGGAGGATGGCGTTATGCCTCTTTGAGCGTAGGGGCCATGCCGAGGAGGCGGCGGGATTTGCGGGCGAAGGTGGCGGCGAGCTGGTCGGGTGTGCGGGTGAGGGCTTTGAGGGAGGCGCGGGCGGTGCGGAAGGGATTGACGGAGCGGACGCCGGTGACGATTTCTTCGCGGAGGTGCTCGTAGTAGGCGGCGTTGATGCGGCTGCGTGCGCGGCGGCGGGCGGTGGCGCAGGGGGTGCATGATGCGGGATGGGCGCGGGCATTTTTGGCAAGGACGCGGCGGCAGTTGCTGAACATGGATTCGCGCTGGCGGCCGGCCTGGGCGTCGTGGATGCGCACGCGGAGGAGGGTTTGCGGGATGCGGATGAAGGGGAGGCGTTGGGCGAGGCGGATGCAGAAATCCCAGTCGTCGGTGCCTTTGAGGGTGGCGTCGAAGCCGATGTCGCGGGCGGCTTGGGCGGGGCAGAGGAGGGATTGGAGGGCGACGATTTCGAAGCCGAGGAGTTGGTGGAAGTCGATGCCGGCGGGGGGAAGGTGGGTGCAGGTGATGCGGCCGGTGGCGCCGTCGAAGAACTGGACGCCGCCGTAGAGGGCACAGGGGGAGCTGGCGGCGGCGGCGAGCTGGAGTTCGAGTTTTTGCGGGACCCAGAGATCGTCGTGGTCGAGGAAGGCGATCCATTGTCCGCGGGCTTCGGCGAGGCCGGTGTTGCGGGCGGCGGCGGTGCCGGCGTTTTTCTGGCGGATGAGGCGGATGGGGGCGGGGAAGGATTCGACGACGGCGGGGGTAGTGTCGGTGGAGCCGTCATCGATGACGAGGATTTCGAGATCGGAGCAGGTTTGCGCGAGAACGCTCTGGAGGGTTTCGGCGATGAAGGCCGAGCCGTTCCAGGTGGGGATGATGACGCTGACGAGGGGAGTGGTCACAGGTTAGCGGGGCATGAGTTGGGTGAAGCGATTCCAGCAGACATCCCAGCGGCGTTCGAGAGCGCGGGCGCGGCCGCGCTGGGCGTAGTGGGCGCGGAGTTCGGGGTTGAGCACGAGGCGTTCGAGTTGGCGGGCGAGGTCGGCGGGATCGTCGCGTTCGAAGAGGAGGCCGTAGTCGCCGACGACTTCGGGGGTGCCGCCGGATTTAGAGCCGACGGTGGCGAGGCCGCAGGACATGCCCTCGAGGATGGAGAGGGAGCAGGGCTCCTGCCAGCGGGAGGGGACGACGTGGATGTGGGCTTTGCGGATTTCGTCGGGGACTTGCTCGCGGACGACGTTTCCGGCGAAGCGGACGTGGATGCCGAGGGATTCGAGTTGCTGGGAGAGGGATTGGAGTTCGCGCTGGTAATCGTCCATGACGACTTCGAGGGCGTGGTTGGAGCCGACGATCTGGACGGAGAAGTTAGTGGTTTTTTGGGCGAGGATGAGGGCGGCTTTGAGGATGAGGTCGGGGGCTTTGTCAGCACCGGTGCGGCCGACGAAATTGATGATGGGGGGACCCGGTGGGACCGTTTCGGCGGGGTGGAAGCGGTCGGGATCGACGCCGTTGTAGATGGTGTGGCAGGAGTTAGCGGGGAGGCGGTAGTAGTCCTCGACGAAGCGGGAGGTGTAATTGCTGACGGCGCTGACGATGTTGCAGGCGCCGGCGAAGCGTTTGCGGAATTGGGGGCGGCATTCCTGCTGGTTCTGGAAATGATGCATGATGAAGGCGTGGGGGAATTTTTTGCGGAGATAGACGGCGGGCTCGACATCATTCTGGAGGAGGAAGATGTGGCGCTGGGCGCCGGCCTTTTTGATGGCGCGGGCGAGGCGGCGGCAGAAGGCGCCTTCGCGGAAGTGCTGCCAGCCGGTGTATTTTCGCTGGGCGCGCATGAGGAAGGTGCCGAGGCGGCTGGTGGGCAGATAGGGCCAATCGACGAACTGGGAGCGCGGCCAGGGGTAGGGATCGGCATCCTGGCGGCGGGCGATGACGAGGGGTTCAGCGCCTGCGCGGCGTGCGGCCTGGGCGTATTCCCAGGCGATGGTGCCGGTGGTCCCGCTCTTGGTGGGGGTGAAGCTGTCGATGACGGTGCAGATGAGGACACAGTCATGAAGATGGGCGGGGGCGTGCATGAGGGCTAGACGTTCTCGATGAGTTGCATGGCGGGTTGGCGGCGGGCGGTGAGTTGCTGGCGGAGGCGGGCGGCGAAGGCGTCGTTGCGGACGGGGGAGCGGCCATGGCGGAGGCGGCGAGGGGAGGCGAGGAGGATGCCGAGGGAGAGGCCGGTGAAGTAGGCGAGGTAGCGGAAGAGGGCGCCGGCGGCGGCTCGGGGGCCGGAGAGGATAGAACGGAAGAGGTCGCGGTGGCGGTCACGGGCGGCGCTGAGGAGGAAGCGGAAGAAGAGGACGGAGAAGAGGCCGAAGTTGCGGATGAGGAGGAGGGCGTTGTTGTGGCCGGCGTAGAAGTTGTAGCGGGCGTCGAAGCGGCGTCCTTTGACCTGGGGAGCGCCGATGTGGGTGACGATGGCGGTGGGTGTGAAGAGGATTTTGTGGCCGGCACAACGGACGCGCAGGCACATGTCGGAGTCTTCGCAGATGCCGGAGATGCCGGGGAAATCGTCGCGGAAGCCGCCGAGCTGGGCGAGGACGGCGGCGCGGAAGGACATGTTGCAGCCCATCATGTGATCGACGTCGAGGATGCGGCGGGAGTCGGTGTCGAAGCCGGCGTAGAGTTCGCCGTTGGGCAGGAGCTTGCCGATTTTAGGGATTTCGACCCAGGGTTGGGGCGGGCTGGATCCCTGGATGACGCGGCCGCCGACGGCTCCGACGGCGGGGTCGGCGTAGGGGGCGAGGATTTCGGAGCGCCAGTTTTCGTGGACAAAGGCGTCGTCATCGACGAAGGCGACGATTTCGCCGGTGGCTTCGAGGAGGCCGATGTTGCGGGAGCGGGTCATGTGGCCGGGGCCGGCGTCGTTGCGGAGGTAGAGGATTTCGGAGCGTTGATTGCAGAGATCGCGGGTGCGGGAATCTGGGGAACCGTCGACAACGATGACCTGGTCTGGGGGAGGATTTTGCGCGGCGAGATCATCGAGGCAGCGCCGGACGCAATCGGGGCGGTTGAGGGTGATGATGATGACGGTGAGGGAAAGGGTCATAGCCTTCTAATCAGACGATGAGAGAGAGGACATCGCGCAGCACGTTCCAGCGACGTAGTGACATCGGACGAACGCGGACGGCCTGTAGAGCGAGCCTGCGAGCTTCACGTTTATTGCCACTTTTGAGGCAGCGACGAGCTTCGACCAGGAGATTCTGGAAGGTCGGCACGGCCTGCCGCTTTTTGGCTGCAAGCCACCGTTTAACGTCAGTCCAGCTCGGCGGTCGATTGAGGTGTTTGCGCCGGAGGCGGCAGCAGTTGGAATACATGCGATAAAGGTCGTTAGAGGCGTTACGCGTATGGAGTCGGTATTGAAGCGCGCACCGGTGGTGGTAGATGACAGGTCCGGCAGCGGCCAGCCGGATGTAGATATCCCAATCGTCGGTTCCCCAGAGCCGCTCATCGAATCCGTGGGCGTTCTCGACCATGGAGCGACGGAGGAGCGTTTGGCCGAGGGAATAAATGCAGCATCCGTCGACGAAGGCCTGACGGCACCAGCCGCGTGGCGCATCAGGTCCGGGCATGGGAGGTCGGGATTCGGTGCCAAAAACTTCGGCGAAGCCATAGACGAAGGAAGCGGTCGGGTCGGCGTCCATGGCGGCGACTTGCCAGGCGAGCTTTCCTTCTGGCCAGAGGTCATCATCGTCGATGAAGGCGAGGTATCGGCCCTTGGCTTCTGAGAGCAGGCGATTGCGCGCGGCAGAGACGCCGCGGTTGGGTTGTTCGAGGTAGCGGATCTGGCCTGCATCGATGAAAGGCCGCAGCACGTTGCGCGTGTCGTCGGGTGAGCCATCGTTGAGAACAATGACTTCTCGATCGAGATAATCTTGCGCGAGGACGGTGGCGAGCGTCTGCGCGACGCAGTCGCGGTGGCCATAGGTGGGAATTAGAACGCTGACTGACGGTTGCACATTCACCGGAGCTGTTCCGTCTGCTGTTTCTTGGCCAGGAGGAATTATGCCGGGAAGCCGTCGGTGGCTGAACGACGTGCTGCGAGGCCATTGGCGGTAAGTATGCGGGCGGCGGAGGAAGCGCGGTCCTGCCAGCGGTTGTTTGCGGCGAAGCGGATGCGGCGGGCGGCGGATTCGGGGGTGCGGTCGGCGGCGGCGGCGCGGATGGCGGCGGCGAGTTGTTCGGGGGTGCGGGCGGTGCGGACGAAGGAGTTTTGGGTGCATTCATGGATGTGGGTGGAGACGACGGGTTTTCCGGCGGCGAGGTACATGTACATTTTCACGGGGTTGACGGCGTCGGAGATGTCGCCGGGGAGGAAGGGGATGAGGCCGATGTCGAAGGCGGAAGTCCAGAGGAGGCCGTCGTCGTAGGAGACGGCGCCGGGGAGCAGGACGTTGGGGAGGGAGCGGAGGGGTTGGAGGCGGTGCTGCTGGTCGGCGTTGATGCGGCCGACGAGGGCGAAGGTGATGTCGGGGAGGAGCCTGGCGGTGTGATAGACGATGTCGGCATCGAAGCGCCAGTCGTAGGTGCTCATGCAGCCGACGACGGGGCGGGGGCGGTCGCGGAGCTGGGGGAGGTCGGCTTGGGCGGGGGGAGCGTGGAGGGTGTCGGTGGAGCAGGCGTTTGGGAGGAGGTGGACGTTGGGGTTGACGATGCGCATGCGGGCGGCGAGTGTTTCGGCGGTGGCGAAGACGATTTTTGCGAGGCGGGCGGCGGCGAATTCATTTTTATCGACGCGGGGCTGTTCCTGGGGGATGAAGCAGGGGTCGTAGCAGTCGTAAACGAGGCGGTGGGTGGGCATGCCCCAGAGCATGGCGGGGGAGCTGTCGGCGAGCCAGTAGATGTAGTCGGCGATGCCGGCGTGGGCGAGGGCGGTGTTGAGCCAGCGGCCGTCGAGGAGGCCGGCGGGTTTGCCGATGCGGCGGCCGAGGCGGGAATAGCGGAGTGCGAAGGCGTTGTGGACGACGAGGAGGTTTTCGCGGAGTTGTTGGACGGTGGGGCGGAATTTGGGGGAGGAAGGGGAGGCGGGGGAGCGTTTCAGGAGGATGACGGTGGTGAGTTGGGCGAGGGCGTCTGTGAGGCCGCCCTGACGGCCGAGGCCTTTTTCGTAGCCGTTGCCGAGGTAGCCGTAGAGGATGGGGGGGAGTGCGGGCGTGGCGGCGGTCGACGCGGAGGGCGCGCGGGGCGTGAGAGGGAGGGATGAGGGCAGCACGGCGGTCATGAGATCAGGGCGGGCTCCGGACGATGCGAAGCGTGCGGGGTGCGTTCCCAGGCGCGGTGTGCGGCGCGGCGGCACTCGTCGTGGGAGAGGCCGATGTTGCTGTTGATGAGGATGATTTTCGCGCGGGAGGCGGCGAGGCGGGCGTCGAGGTTTTCGAGGAGGTTTTCGGTTTCGTGCTTCCACCAGTAGTACAGAGCGATTTGCGGTGCGATGGGGGCGACGGTTTTGAGTTGATCGACGTGGCGGGCGTAGGCGCCGTAGGTGGTGTATTCCATGATGCGGTCGCCGGTGATGATGGCTTCCATCCAGGGCATGTGGTGGCGCTGTTCGATGAGGGTCTGCATGTCTTTGACGAGTTGGCAATGCATGGGAACGGGGGCGTGGGTGAAGCGGCGGAGGGGGACGCCGGTTTCTTTGATGCCCAGGAAGCGGAGGGAGTGGGCGTACCACTCGGCCATTTCGAGGTCGAGGTCGTCGGAGGTTTCGTAGAGATGGAGGCGGCCGTCGGGGGCGTGGAAATCGGCGGCGGTGAGGTGGTCGACGAAGAAGGCGTCGGAATCGAGGCAGAGGAAGGAATCGGTGGAGATGAAGGCGGGGGCGGCGAGTTTGAGGAGCTGCTGGGCGAGCCAGCCGGGGATGCCGGCGGGGGTGATCCAGTAGCGGTAGTCTTTGCGGCTGACGCGCCAGACCTGTCGGCGGCGGTCCATGGTTTTGCCGAGGACGTCTCGGGTGGTGAGGAGGGTGAGGTTTTTTTTGAAGGGGATCTTTTGGAAAAGGGGGAGGTCTTCGGTGTTGACGATGGCGAGGTGTGGCAGGTCGATGGCGCAGCGTTCGATGGATTCGCGCTGGAGTGCGAAGCGGTCGAGGTCGCGGTGGTAGGTGGGGGTGAGGAGGGTGAGGGAGGAACGATTCATTGCGGTTTTTCAGGCTTGGGTGTGCTAGATCAGTTCCACTTTAGTTTGTGCCACCGGGATGGCAGTGGGGTTACTTTTCGAGCGTGCGAGACGGAAGGTTTCCCAATAAAGAGCTAACCACAGGATGAAGAGCGTGACAAAGCGGAACTGCCACCAGAATAACGGCTCATATTCACCATGATTCATATCGCCGTAAGATACGGTCATGGTGAGATAAACGAAAAACGCCACAATAGCCAAGGTGAAGTTTCGATTAGACTGCCAAGGTCCGACCACGAAAGCAGTCCAAAGAATCGGGAGAACCATCACAAAGTAATTAGTGTAAAAGAGCGGAAGGAGAAGAAATCCCGAGAGCAAGAGGAGGGAGAATCTGACGTGGGATTCATAGACGTTTTTCACCGGGGGTTTTGCAAGCAGCACGGGAATCGGAGAGAGGAGCAGGACGGTGCCCAAAACCCTAGTTGTCCAATAGAGGAAATCACTTTTGACCAATGGAACAACGGCGCGGGGTGTTTGTCGGAAGAAGTTTTCAGCGAACGAGATAAGAGAGTGGCACTGCTGCGCAGGCTGGTATGAGTATTTCAGTGTGGCGCCGACAAACCAAGGGAATTCCTGCCACCCTAAATAGGTGAACATCAGGGCGAGGCCGCCGAAAGTAAGCAGCAAAGAGAATCCCAGCCAGCGCCAGGCTCTCGTCACGATAAGCCATAGTAGCCCGATCGCCATCCAAGTCTTAATGAGGATGCCACATGAAACAACACAAGCAAATAATGCAGGATTTCGCCGACTAATTGCCCAATACATGCCAACAAGAATTAACAAAAGTGGGAATTCGACTTGGCCAAAGAAAAACTGCCACATGGTGGGGATGAAGCGGTGCTCGGTCACCAAAAGAACCACGAATGGAATTGCATCGAACCATTTAAATCCGGCGGCGGATGCAAAGACGAAAACGGCAAGCGTCATAGTGGCAAGCATCAGGCAGACCCAAAAATAGCGAGTCTGCAATTCGGAAAAACGTGCCATGAACTGTGCAGCGATTCCCAAAGTGGGGGGGTATATGTAAAGGTCGGGAGGGTACCAGTCTGTGAGATTGTGAGTGTAGAGCGGCTGGTGATTGTTTAGCCGCTGACCAGCCAGGTACATGCGAGGGAAATCGGTGAATCCGTCTTTCATTGTTGCAAGCGCACTGCCGTAGGTCGCACTCAAACAAAATCGAAGTACGAGCAGTACCGCAACAGTACCTAAAATGGATCTCGCCCAGTGCACGTTTGGAGGTTCGGCTTTGGTGGATCTCACAGGCTCAGGGCACTTCCTTACGCAAGATAGGTCTGCTCGCATTGGCATCAACGGAGAATTACCACAACTTTCCTGCCGCGGGGCCGAACCAGCCGATCCGTTGTTGGGCTAACCTGCCACGGTGCCCTTCTGCGCGGTGGAAAGCGGCGGGGCTGGCACGGGAGAGGCCAAACAATCAGGCCGGGACCCTGTCCATAGCGGAGCAGTTGTCGCCCGTAGCACGGTCGAGGTCGCGCACCTGGATGGCGAAATCGGGATAGACGACGGCGTTGCTGACGATGTCGCCGCGGCTGGCGGGGTAGGGGAGGACGGGCATGATTGAGAAGCGGGCGGCGTCTTCGAAGCGGTCGATGATGCCGGCGGCGCTGCAGATGTAGGCGTTGACGCGGTAGTCGCCCTGGGCGAGGCGAGGCTCGCTGATGTGGTAGCGGATGGAGCGGTCGGCGTCGGGCGCAAACAGGTGGTTGTGCAGGCGTGAATCGAGGTGCAGCACGGGAAGGCCGTGGGTATTGATGATTTCGATGGAGACGAAGTACTGGGGCTGTGTAGAGCGGAGGATTTCGACGGGCATATCGATGACGATGTCTTCGGTGGTGTGATAATTTGCTTTATTGAGAGTGACGTCGGCGAAGCGTAATTCACCGGTGCCGGGCCGGCGTTTGACACGTTCGCTGTTTTTCTGGAAGGGGCTGGCGTTGAGGTAATGGTCGATGGCCTGGCGCGGGTCGCCGATGAATTTCACCGCGCCGGCTTCGAGGTAGATGGCGGATTTGCAGAGGGAGTGGACGGCCTGCATCTGGTGGCTGACGAAGAGGATGGTGCGGCCGTCGGTTGAGACGTCCTTCATTTTGCCGAGGCATTTGCGTTGGAATTCGGCGTCGCCGACGGCGAGGACTTCGTCGACGACGAGGATTTCGGATTGGAGGTGTGCGGCGACGGCGAAGGCGAGGCGGACGTACATGCCGGAGGAGTAGCGTTTGACGGGGGTGTCGAGGAATTTTTCGACGCCGGAGAAGTCGACGATGGCGTCGAACTGGCGGTCGATTTCTTTTTTGCGCATGCCAAGGATTTGGCCGTTGAGGTAGATATTTTCGCGGCCGGTGAGTTCGGGGTGGAAGCCGGTGCCGACTTCGAGGAGGGAGCCGACGCGGCCGCGGATTTGGATTTCGCCTTTGGTGGGGTGGGTGATGCGGGAGAGGATTTTGAGGAGGGTGGACTTGCCGGCGCCGTTGCGGCCGATGATGCCGACGACGTCGCCTTTCTGGATATCGAAGGAGACGTCGTTGAGGGCCCAGAAGGTTTCGCGCTGGGCGCGGCGGAGGGGGTGTCGGAGGCGCGCGAGGGCGGCTTCGGCGAGGGTGTTCTGGCGCTCGTGGTTGTGGAGGATGGTGTAGGCCTTGGCGAGGCCGCGGACGGAGACGGCGGTATTTTTAGACGACATCAGCGAATCTCCGTTCCATGCGTTTGAAGGAGAAGGCGCCGGCGAAGAGGAGGAGGGCGGCGAGGGCGGTGGCGTAGGCGACGTTCCACCAGTTGGGGGGGGCGGTGTTGAGGAGGGACCAGCGGAAGCCCTGGAGGACGGGGGTGAGGGGGTTGATGTTGTAGAAGGGGAGGATGGATTTGGGGATGTTGGAGACGCCGTAGGAGACGGGGCTGGCGGCGGCGAGGAGCTGCATGAAGACGGGGAGGATGTATCCGACGTCGCGGTAATCGACGGTGAGTGCGGAGGCGACGAGGCCGATGCCCAGGGCCATGGCGAAGAAGATGGCCATCCAGAAGGGCAGGAGGAGGAGTCCGAAGCCGGGCATGACGTGGTAGGCGAAGAGGAGGCAGACCATCATGGCGCCCGCGATGGCGAAATCGACGAGGGTGGAGGGGAGGCTGGAGAGGGGGAGGATGAAGCGTGGGAAGTAGACCTTGGAGATGAGGTGGGCGTTGCCGACGAGGCAGCCGGAGGATTTGCCGACGGTGTTGGAGAAGAGGCTCCATCCGAGTTGACCGGCGAAGGCGAAGAGGAAGTAGGGCAGGCCATCGGAGGAGAGTTTGGCGATCTGTCCGAAGACGACGGTGGAGATTCCGGCGGCGGCGAGGGGCTGGATGAGGACCCAGATGGCGCCGAGTGCGGTTTGTTTGTAGCGGAGTTTGAGGTCGCGGCCGGCGAGGGTGAAGAGGAGGTCGCGGAAGTGCCAGACTTCGCGCAGGTCGAGGGCGGCCCAACCGGAGGCGGGGCGGATGAAGAGGGTGTGTTCATCGGCCGGTGCATCGGGGGGGAGGGGGGCGGCGGCGACGGTCGCGGCGACGGGGACCGCGACGGGCGATTGCTCGGGTGTTTCTTCAACCGTGTCGATCATGGTCATAACAACTCATCCGACCTGTGCGGGGGTAGTGGAATCGGTGGGGTCGTCTTCGGAGAGGTCGTGGTCCGCGGGGGGCGTAAGGCCGAAGGTGGGATCCACGCCGAAGGCGGCGACGTTGCGTTTGCGGCGTTCGATGAAGGCCTCCCATTCACGGTTGACGATTTCCATGAGGCGTCCGCGGAACATGGGGATGGAGAATTTTTCGGCTTGTGCCCGGATGGTATCGGCATCCCAGGGGCCGCGCTGTTCAAATTCGGCGACGGCGGCGCCGATGGATTCGGGGGTTTGTTCCGAGAAGAACAGGCCGGTCTTGCCCTGGACGACGGTTTCGGTGACGCCTCCGCGGCCATAGGCGATCACGGGGGTTCCGCAGGCCTGGGCTTCGACGGCGACGATGCCGAAGTCTTCCTCGGCGGCGAAGACGAAAGCCTTGGCGCGTTGCATGAGGAGCTTGAGGCGATCGAAGGACTGGTAGCCGAGCACGCGGACGTTGGGGCCGGCCATGGCTTTGATTTGTTCGAGTTCGGGGCCGTCGCCGACGACGATGAGGCGGCGATCGGGCATGTGGTTGAAGGCCTCGACGATCAGCGAGGTGCGCTTGTAAGGCACGAGGCGCGAGGCGGTGAGATAGTAATCTTCCTTGTCGGTGTGCACGGTGAACTTGTCGACATCGACGGGCGGATAGAGCGGGGTGGAGGAGCGGCGATAGACTTTTTCGATGCGCCGGCCGACGAAGAGGGAGTTGGAGAGGAAGACGTCGACGCCGACGGAGGAGCGCACATCCCACAGGCGGGTGTAGTGGAGGATGGAGCGTGCGAGCATGGACTTGATGCCCTTCACGATGCCGGCCTCGCCGAGGTACTGGTGCTGGAGGTCCCAGGCGAAGCGCACGGGGGAGTGGCAGTAGCAGATATGGAGCTGGTCGGGGCGGGTGAGGATGCCCTTGGCGGCGACGTAGGAGCTGGAGATCACGAGGTCATACTGCGACAGGTTGAGCTGCTCGATGGCCAGGGGATAGAGGGGCAGCCAGGTGCGGTGGTTGCGGCGTGCGAAGGGGAGTTTCTGGATGAAGGTGGTGTGGACCTTTTTGTTTTTGATGAAGCCGCGGAGATCGTCGGGGAGGAAATCGAAGAGGGCGAAGAGGTCGGCGTCGGGGAACATTTCGATGATCTGTTCGAGGACGCGTTCGGCGCCTGCGTAGGTGTAGAGGAAGTCGTGGACGATGGCGACCTTGAGGGCGGAGAGGGGCTTTTCTTCGACGAAGGGGGCGTCGCCGGAATATTTTTGCAGTTTCAGGCGGGATTTGATCACCGGGCGCGGCTTTTTGTCGGAACGGATGGCGATGGCGGACATGAGGGAGAATCGCGGGGGCCCCTCGCCGGCATCGGGGAGAGCGGCGAGGCTGAACTCGCTCATGAGGCGGGTGAAGAGGGCGACGCGTTCACCGGCGGATTCGAGCAGGCCGGAGGTGGCGACTTCCATGGAAGCGCGGAGCGGCCCGCCGGGTCGGCGCTGGGCGACGGGGACGGTGGCGGAGACGGTGTCGGAGGAGTCGAAGGGCTTGAGATTTTTCCATTCCATGGAGCGTGGTCCGCCCTCGCGGGAGACGATGGGCAGTTCGAGGGAGACGAAGTCGAGCATTTCGGCGGCGGCGCAGGCTTCCTGCCACCAGGACTGGAAATCGCGGGCCATTTTGAAGCGGGTCTGGAGTTCCTCGAAAGCGGCGCGGTAGTGGCGGGTGTGGCGTCCGATGTGGCGGTTGCGGCGGATGGCGTTGACGGTATCGCGTGCGCGGGCGCTGCCGGCGGCGCGGAAGAGGCCGACGATGACACAGAGTTGGAGTCCCGAGGCGAGAAGGATGACGCGTTTCTGGGCGAGGTCGAGGGTGAGGGCGGCGCCGGCGGAACAGAGGCACGCAAAGTAGAGCAGCATGACGGCGTGTCGCTGGTGGAGACCGAGGTCGAGGAGGCGGTGGTGGATGTGGCCGCGCTCGGCGGAGAAGAGGGAGCGTCGGAGCAGGACGCCGCGGCGGATGAAGGTCAGGACGGTATCGAACAGAGGCACGGAGAGCGCGACCGCGACGCTGAGGATGACGTTGCTGTGGCCGGAGGTGGCGCTGCCCATGACGCCCAGGGCGGCGAGGACGAAGCCCAGGAACATGCTGCCGGCATCACCCATGAAGACCTTGGCGGGGTTGAAGTTGAAGATGAGGAAGCCGGCGATGGCGCCGGTGAGGGCGAGGCTGATGACCGCGACGTGGAGGGCGCCGAAGCTGATGGCGACGATGGAGAGGACGGCGGCGGCCATGACCGCGACGCCGCCGGCGAGGCCGTCCATGCCGTCGATGAAGTTGAGCGACACGGGCACGGCGATGAGCCAGAGGATGGTGACGGGCATGGCGGCGATGCCCAGGTGGAGGTGATACCAGCCGAGCTGGAGGTCGGTGATTTCCTGCCCGGAGCCGGCGAAGCTTCCGGCGGCGATGGCGAGGGCGACGAGTTTGTATTTGGCGGGGATATGGAGCATGTCGTCCATGAATCCCAGGCCGAGGACGGCGATGCTGGTGGAGAGGAGCGCGAGGAGGGTGATGTGCTGTCCGGCGGTGGCGCCGCGGAGGTTGGCGTTGAAGATGAAGAGGATCGCGGCGATGGCGATGGAGGCGGCGGCCATGGCCAGGCCGCCGGAGCGGGGGATGGCGCCGGAGTGGATTTTGCGTGCGCTGGGCATGTCGACCATGCCGAAGCGCCGCGCGACGGCCATCAGCAGCGGCGTGAGCATGACGGAGAGACAAAAGGCTCCGAGCCCCGCGAAGAGATAAACCCATGTCAGTTGCATAAGTGCCCCACCAAGTGTTCTGCCCGGTTTCTCATCATGTGTTCCGCCGGTGCGGGCGGCGCTCCGGATCGAGAGCGGCCCGTTAGAGGCGGATCCCCAATTGCTGGCTTAACTGCGACAAATGATCGCGGAGGCCGGCGTCGAGCTGGTCACCGCGGATCGGCGTGCCATCACTGTTGGCAAGCGTGGAGCGGGCCTTTTCTTTCTGGCCCGCGTTGACATAGATCTGCGCGAGGTTGATGCGCCATTCGAGGTTGCCCGGTTCGAGCTGGATGGCATTCCGCAGATGCTCGATGGCGCCGTCGTGGTCGCCGGCCTTGTCCTGCACGAAGGCCAGCGTGTCCTGATAAGCGGGGAGACGGGGTTCCTCGGCGACGGCCTGATTGGCGAGTTTGAGCGCTTCGTCGAGGCTTCCCTTGCGGGCGAGGACCATGGCGAGGTTGTTGAGGGCGGCGTCGTTTTTGGGATTGAGGGCGACGGCCTTGCGATAGTTGGCCTCGGCGCCGGGGTCGCTGGCGGCCTCCTGAAGCATGGCCAGGGCCTGGTAGGCGGTCGAGAGCTGTTCGGGCGGTGCTTTGGAGCGGGCGATGATGGCGGTCACATCGTTGACGGCCATTTGGAGGTAGGCGGGATCGTGAAGGCGGACGCCGGCATTAGCCATGTCGCGGGCATAGGCGTAGACCAGGGGCATGTCGTCGTGGAGTTCGCCTTTGGCCATGGCGAACCAGCGTTTGGCGACTTCCGGGGGCGCCTGGTCGGCGGCGATGGCGAGGAAGTCAGCCATGCCCTCGCGGGAGGATTTGGCGAAGGGCCAGATGCGCTCTTCGGCGGCGGCGGGGCGTCCTTTGGCGAGTTCGGCGCGGGCGTAGAGGGTGATGACGCCGGCGTAGTTCTCGGGATCGCCCTGGGCGCTGGCCAGATAGGGCTGAATCTGCTTGAGGGTATCGTCGGGCCGGCCCATGCCCATGTAAGAGCTGCCGATCATGACATCGGGCTGGAGCGGCTGGCTGGGATCGCGCTGTCGCCATTCGTTGGAAGCGCCGAGGGTTTCGGCCCAGCGGTTGGAGAGGGCCAGGGCCTGGGCCGCGATGCGCGCCGACTCGGCCGACGCCGGGAAGGCCTGCATGGCGCGCGTGGCGATGGTCACGGCGTCATCCAAGCGGCCGGCGGAAATGTTCAAGTCGACGGCGAGGGTCTGGAGGGCGGCGAACTGAGGATAGCGGTCGGCGAGGCGGGTGACATCGATGGCCAGCTGGGTATTGCTGGTGGGGGCGGATTTGTTCTGCGCCAGGCGGGCGAGCAGGGCATGGGCGGCCGCGGCATGCTGGGGCGTGATCAGCAGCGAGATGAGGATGGGGCGCGCCCGCACATCGTCGTCGAGGGCGGCGATCGAGGGTTTGTCCTGCACGAGCCCGGCGAGGACTTTGTCGGCGGGCAGGGCCGCGACGGCCCGATCGAGCGAGGCCTGGGCGTCGGCGGCCTTGCCGGTGGAAATCTGGAAGGCGATCAGCGCCCGCCAGACGTTGCCGTTGGATGGATCGGCCTTGAGCGAGTCGAGGTAGTCGGCGACGGCTTCTTCGGGCTTGCCGAAGCGGGCCGCGAAATCTCCCTGCTCGGCTTGCAGGATGCCCGGAGCGAGCTTGAGCGTGGCGAGTTTGGCCATCGCCTGGCTGGCGTCCCGCATGCGGCCGTGCATGGCGTAGAAGGCGGCGGCTTCGCGGATGATGCCGAGGGTAGGCTGCTGCATGAGCTTGTCGAGGAGGGCGGCGGCCTCTTCGGAGCGGCCGCGCTCGGCGTAGAGGGTGGCCAGCAGCAGCCGGGCATCGTCGCTGCCGCTGTTGGGCCCGATGCCGGCTTCCATGAGTGCGATGGCCTTTTCGGGATTGCCGGCGCGCGTCAGCAGGCTGGCGACCTGTTGGCGCTGGGTATCCGTGAGCGACGTGTCGGCGGTGAGCTGCTTGAGATAGATCGCCGCCTTGTCGTTGTTGCCCTGGCGTTGCAGCAGGCCGGTGAGGTCGATGAGCACGCCGGTGGAATCGGGGGTGAGCGCGGCGGCCATTTCGAGCTGCTCGATCGCCCCGGTGTCGTTGCCGGAAAGCTCGAAGCAGGTGGCCAGCAGCACGTGCGGGGTCAACTGGTCCGGCGAGCCCTTGGTCATCTCGGTGAGCATGGTGGTGGCTTCGGTGACCTGCGACTGGTTGGGCTTTTCCTGGAGCAGCCAGCGGGCCCGCGCGAGCTTGAAGTTGAAATCTTCGGCGCCGATGAGCGGGCGGAGGCGTTCGATGGTTTTCCCCGTCGCGTCGTGATCGGCCAGAATGCTCGGAGCGCCCAGGACCAGCCACTGGACCCGGCTGTCGCCCGGATACTTGTCGCTGAGCGCCAGCCACTCGCTTTTGGCCGAGGGGTCGCGGGCGATTTCCAGGAACTGGGCATAGGCCATGTCCCAGTTTTCGGTGTCGGTGGTGGCCTTGGCGCGGGCGTCTTTGATGAGCGCGATGCCCTGTTCGGGATGGCCGTCGTCGGCGAGGAACTGGGCCTTGGTCAGCGCCAGGTCGGGCGAGAGACCATAGGTCTGCTGCGCGAGCGCGAAGCATTCATCGGCGAGGCCCAGCTTGGAGGTCCGGCTGATCCCGGCGAGCTGCAACAGCACCGGCAGGGGAAGCGTGGGACGGATGGCGAGGGTTTGCCGGAGCGTCGCGATGCCGGCGTCCTTGCCATTCACCTGGGTCTGGGCATAGACGCGCAGCGCGAGGGTGCGCTGATCCTGGGGGAATTTCTTGTGAATCGTGTCGAGGAGGGTCAGCAGTTCCCTGGGGTCCGCCGGCTTGGCGCGATTGGCGGCCATGGCCATGGCTTCGATGACCAGGGCGTCGCGATCTTCGGGATTGCGCGTCAGCGCTTCCCGGGCCGTATTGAGCGCCTCCGCCGGGCGCTGCGCCGCGAGCATCATCTGCGCGCCTAACACGACCGGCTCGGTCCACGCGGGCTCGGCGATGGCGGCGGCTTCCCAGGCCTTGATTGCCCCCGTGTAATTCTGCGTCGACGTCAGGTAGACGCCGAGCTGGAGCTGGAAAAAACCGTTGTCCGGATGCCGCTGCGCGATAACCGGGATGTTGCGGCCCCAGTCCGACTGCGTCATCGAGGAGGGATCCATCACATGCTTGACCACCATCGCCCAGTCGTGGGCGTAGAGGCTGTAGGGATCGTCGGCAAGCGCCTGCTGGGCGGCCTTGGCTTTGTCGGGCTGCCGCAGCGCCACCCAGCCCAGGGCCTGATAGCCGCGAAGATTCGCCTGCTGGTTGCGGAAGGCGGCTTCGTCGGTGAAGGTCGAGGGGGTCAGGGCGTCGGGCGACATTCTTTCGATGGCCGCGAACTGGTTCATCTCAAAGAGCCGGCGCACCCACATGAGCTGCACGGTGGCGTCCGTGTACTGGGCGGCGGCCTGTTCAAGCCAGGCGTCGCCGAGCTGCACCGCGCCGGTGCGCCAGAGCTGCTCGGTCTCCAGCGCCCCGGTGAGCGCGTCGGGCGCCTTGCCTGACGCCTGCGCGTCTTTGGCCGATTGCAGGGCGTTCTTGGCGTCGCCGACCATCGTATACGCGATCGATTTCAGCACCTTCCACCGCATGTCATCGGGGTGGGCTGTGACCACTTTGGCGGCTTCCCCGACGATGTCCGGATACGACCCGATGTGGGTGAGTATCTGGAGCCCCAGCACCTGGGCCTCCAGGTCGTGGGGCCGGAGGGCGATGTACTTGGCATTCTCGGTCTTCGCGTCGTTGTATTTCCGCAGGCGGAACAGCGCCAGCACCTGGTCGCGTTCCATGGCCGCATCGTCGGGATGGCGGGCCAGAATCTGCGCCGCCAGCAGCGAGCACTCCATGTTCAGGCCGTCCTGGAGGTACAGATCGCAGAGGCGGCGCTGCAGGTCGGTGACGTCCTTGCCCTGGGCCTGCTCGATATCGGCCAGGCGGCGCAGCGCGCCGATGCCGCTGCTCAGATGGCTGCCATCGGGCGCTTCGATCTTCAGCCGCGACTCGGCGTATCCGCGCAGCGCCTCGACATCCTGCGGATAGCGCTGGAGGTAAGTGCCCAGGTCGCCCATGGCCCGGCCGCTCTCGCCGCGCTGGTATTCCGCCAGGCCGCGCTCGCGCGTCTGCGCGAAGCGGTGCCGGATCATCTGCAGGCGCACCATCACCGCCGCGCCGGCGCCGCCGCCGAGCACCACCACAATCGCCCCCACCAGAATCAACCGCTTCTTACGAATCAACTTCATGATCTACCACAGATGCAAGGTGTGAACGAATCGTCCGATTCCGCGCCCAATCCGCTTGCACGCTCGAACGTTCGCCCCCCCCCCGCCGCCCTCGCCTCCGCCCGGCGCCGCGGCGCCTTCATGTCCGGTCGGGCAGCACGCAGGAAGGCCCGGTGAACTGCGCTTCTTCGCGGCGCCGCCCGCGTCCCAGCCACAGGGGACCGGCCGGCGCGCCGCCTCCGTCCGCCGCATCTTGCGCCGCCCCGATGCCGAAGACGCGCTTCTCCAGCCGCTTGATTTCCGGCAAGTCCGCGCTGGGATCCGTCCACAGCCGCGCCAGACGCGCCAGGAACGATTCCTCCTGTTCCGCCGTGCGCAGGTGCATCACCCGCCCGCGCGGCCGGGCGACGCAGAACTTCCCCGCCGCCCGCTTGATCCCCCGCCAGTCCCGGCCCGCGCCTTCCCGCCCGCTCGCCCGCCAGGCCGCGGCGAGTTCGTGGTGCGGCGTGAGCGCGCAGCGCACGGGAAGCGTGTCGACCGGCTCCTCGCCGCCACCGGCTGTCGGCGTCACGGGACGCACGACGCACAGGCGCGGCCGCATCCAGCCCATGACGTCGAGCACCCGGCGAAAATCCAGCAGCGCCGCGCACGCCGGGCCGATCAGCAGGTACAGCCCGGCGTCACGGGGCAAAGGCGTCTCGGACGCGCCCGATTCCTCGGCCCGCGCCACCGCGACTCCCAGCGACTGCCAGTACCTGTCGTGCAGTTCCAGGGCGCTCCTGCCCCACAGGCGCACCGGCGCGGCCAGCGGCGCAGAGGCGCTGCACGGTTCCGGGGTTGCCAGCGTGGTCATGCCGCCTCCACCTCTTCGCGCCGCGTGCAGGCCGCCACCGCCGCCACGAGGGCGCCCATCCGTTCATACCGTTCCATGCCCGTCGAGGTGCGCCGTGCGATGACGGCATCGGAGCTGGAGCGCCGGCTGGTCACCGAGCCGTGCGAGCTGGAGCTGGCATAGGTGGCGTCGCGCGAATCGGCGCGGTTGAAGACCACGCCGCTCGGGCGTCCGCCGGCCGCTTCCAGACGGTCGATCGCCCGCGCCGCCATCTCGCGCCTCGTCCCGCGCGAGACCACCATCAGCACCGAATCCACAAGACCGCTGACCATGACCGCCTCGAGGCTTCCCAGCACCGGGCCGGTGTCCACGAGGACCACGTCGTAGTGCTTTTTGGCGGATTCGAGCAGCCGGCTGAGCTTCTTGGGAGAGAGGCGATGCACGTCTTCAGGGCCGGCGCTCGCCAGCGTCAGCACCGACAGCCGCCGCTCGCCCATGCACTGCACCGCACCCAGCAGCGACGCGCCGCCGATCACATCCATCAGCCCCTGGGGCCGGGCATTCCACGCTTCCATCGATTCCTGAATTTCCTCGTGGGTCATGAGGTTCATGTCCACCAGGACATCTTCGAGGCTCCGGCTGGTGGCCTGGGCGCGCTGCGCCGCTTCCTTGAGTTTGTGCTTGTCCACGCGATTCTGCGCCAGCAGCGCGGTCATCACGGAGGTCTTGGCCATCCCCTTGACGCGGTGGCTCATGCCGCCGCCGATGAGATCGCAGTCGATCAGCAGCGTGCGTGCCCCGGTGGCGGCGAAGGACATGCCCAGCGCCAGCACCAGGCTGGTTTTGCCTTCGCTGGCCGCGGGGCTGGTGATGGCGTAGGTCATCTTGTTGCCGCCGGCAGCCACCTGCAGCGAAGCGCGCACGCCGTGCACGCAATGCGCCGCCAGGGCGGCGGTTTCCTGATCGACCGAGTTGCCCGTCAGATGGGGCAGCACGCCCAGCATTTCCATGCCATGCATGCCCTTGGTCTTGGCGTCGTGCGAGGTCTTGAGCCGCCGGTCCAGCAGCCCCAGCATCGCGACGATCGCAATGCCAAAGAGCGTTCCGCCGACTCCCCCGGCGGCGGCGTAAGACTTGCGCGTGTCGCGCGAAGGCAGGCCGGGGCGGTCGCCGGTGCTCACCACCGAGATGCGGCCCGTGCCGGTCGATTCGAGATTGAGCTGGTCGATGCGGTTCTGGGTCTCTACCAGCTTCGAGCGGTCTTCGTCCGCCTGCTGCCGCAGGCTCTTGATCTGGAGCGCCTTGCGGCCCATGTTGATGACGTCCGCCTTATTGTCCTCATACAAGCGCCGCAGCCGGGCTTCGCGGCCCTTGAGCTCGTCAAGCTCGGACATCTGCGTCACGGGCTTGCCGTCGGCGCTCATGACGGCGTCCGGCGGCGACCAGGCGACGGCATATTTCTCGATGTCCTTGTTGATCTGCGCCAGGACCGCGCGGGCGTGCTTCACGTCCGGATGGTCGGGCTTTTTATCGATCAGCATGATGTCGATCTCGTGCTGCTTTTCGTCCCGCGCCTGCAGCTTCGCGGCCATCGTCTTGTCCTGCTTGCCGATGTCTTCGGGCGTCAGCTTCACCGGTTGTGTGGCCGCTGCCGCCACCGCCGCCGCGGGGCGGGTGACGGTCACGGGCTGGCTTGCGGCGCCGGCCGCCGCGGCGCCAGGCGCCGGCTCACTCGCCGCCGGCGCGGTGGCCGGGGAATCGGACATCGAGGTGATCTTCAGGTGCACCTCATTGAGCGCCGTCTCGACGTTATTGAGCTGGCTGATCTTGTACTGATAGGTCTCTTCCAGATCGTCGGAGCCGAACTCGTTGGCGATGGCCTGAATCTGCTGGTTGAATCCGCGGATTTCGTTGCTCAACCCGGTCTTGCGGTCCTCGAGGGTCTGCATGCGGTGCGAGTCCTCGCCGAAATCGCTGTCCCCGTAAAGGTTCTGGTAGGCCTCGATGACGGCGCGGGCCGCGATCATCGCCGCGTTGGGGTCTTTGTCGGTGAAGGACACCTGCACCATTTCGCCCCCGCGCTCGTCACGCCAGACGTTCAGCGACTTGACGAAATCCGCCGCCGCTTCCGGCGTGTTGGGCCGGTGCAGCGCCCGCCAGTCTTCGCTCTGCATGGCCAGGTCCGTCACGCGCTGGCTGCGCATGAGGAGCACCTGGGAATCCACGAACGAATCGAACATCGGCATCATGCCGTTCTGGTCGTTGTGGTACAGGATCGCCGGCATCACCGCGCGGAAACGCACCATCGCGGTGCTGGTGTACAGCACCTGTCCCCGCCTGAAGCCGTAATACGCAAGCCCCCCGCCGACGATCATCGCCAGCAGGATCGCCAGCCAGTAGCGGCCGCGCATGATCCGATGCACCACCATCAGAGGATTGGTTTCGGCCGGCGCGGCGGCGGCGGCGGGCTCGGCCCACATGGGCGCCATCGGCGCCAGCGCCTCGGTCGGTAAGGTGTTGACACTCATCGCATTATTCCCCGGGTTCATGATTTACTCCCGCTCCGAATGACATCCAGCATCGGCTTGCACGCCGCCACGATCATCTCCACGCCCGACTTCCGATCAGCCGGCAGCGTGTCGCCGTCGAACACGACTTCGATTTGGGCGGCGCCGTAGTAATGTTTGTGATAGTCGTACGCCAGACGCTGAAAACCCGCCATGTCCCGCACAAACGTGCCGTCCGGCATGATCAAAAAGTCCGCCGCGAAGATGTGCCCCTGCTCCACCCCCGCGTGCTTCGTGAATTCGTATTCCATCCCGTCGATGTGCATGTCCTCGACGTCCCAGTGCGCCGGCACGCGATTGACCACCTGCCAGCCGTTGCCCGGATAACAGTTCGGCGGATAGTGCCCCGCCAGGTCCCGGCCGTCCTCGCACTGCGTGAACAGCAGGTCGAACGACAGACCCGTCCGCACGTTCCGATACCGCCGGCTGATGATCACGTTGGGATGCAGCAGCTTGATCGCCGGCTCCGGGATCGGCACCTCCGTGCCGTGCCAGTCGCCGATGTCCATCGGCACGCTGCTCTGCGCCGCGCGCACCCGCGCGTGGTAGGCGTCGGCATCCGCCGGCTTGCCGTGAAACATCGGCTGCGCCGCCATCGCCCCGAGCACCCCCAAGGTCAGCACCGGCGCCAGCCACGCCATCTTGTGCATTGCGTTCATTCCCGCCTTCTTCATGGATACACCACGTTGCAGGGCATCACCGGCAGGCACAGCCACCGCGCCAGCCTCTGAATTCCCACCAGCAGCAGAAACGCCAGCGGCAGCATCATCCATCCGCTGGCGTCGTGGAACGCCTCGGCCGTCTCGTGGCTCGCGTGGCCGAAGACCAGCATCGTGGGCACCAGCCGCACGATGTTCAGCAGGATCGCCAGCAGCGGGCTCAGGGCGAGGATCAGCGCCCGGATCTGCCACCGCAGCGGCGTGCCGAAGACGAAGGCCGTCGCCACCAGGATCAGTCCGAAGACCATGCGCAAGCCGTTGCACGCTTCCGCGACCGTCACCGCGACCCCGTTGACGCTCAGCAGGTTGCCCGATCGCTGCACGTCCACGCCCAGAATCTGCATGACGTTGTAGACGGCGCTGGCGGTGAACTGCTCGAGCGGCAGCGAGATGGCGATGCGCATCGTCGAAGGCACCGGCACCAGGAAGACCAGCAGCAGGAAGCAGGGGAAGAACTCCCGCAGAAAATCGAAGCCCATGACGGTGATGAAGCAGCCCGCCGCCATCATCACGCTGCCCAGATGCCAGGACATCTGGATGCCGTGGCCGACGCCCCAGTAAGTGATCCACGCGCCCGCGGCGGTGATCAGCGTGCCGGTGAAGCTGAACCGGCCGACACAGTTGCGCAGGCGCCCGCGGCGCACGAAGAACAGCCAGCCGACGATGATGGGCACCAGGAAGATGTGGCTGGCCTCTTCGTCGTTGAGGGCGATGTTGGCCAGGTCGCGCCAGCCGTCGCGCTGCACGACGACGCTGAGCGCCACCAGCGCCAGGGCGGCCAGGAGTCGCTGCACGCCGATGCGCTCGCGCGGGCGCGCTTCCATCGCTCGGGGCAGGTCAAGAGGCAGGGAACTGAGGGCGGTCACGGCGGCACCATGGCAGAGTTGAGCATTTTTCTTGCGGCTCCAGCGGGCTCGCTGACGAAAGATTCACAATCGCAAGGACGTTGGGCATTGCATTTGTCCTGAGGACCCCCTGAGGAAGCAGTGCGGACACGTCGTCGCATGGGCGGAATAAAGAGTGCGGGAAACGCAGGGTCCATTCGCATGTGTCGCCGGGGCCGCGTCCGATCGTCGCATCGCAGGCTGCGAAGTTGTCGGGGCTTATGATCTCCAGCGACCGGTGTGAGGAAAATTTGTCAAGACTCCGTCCCCCTCGATGGCGCCCCAATCGGCGCATCAAGTTCCCGCTTCCGAGGTGACAGTGACCGGTTTTCCTCGACCGGTTTCACTCACCCGCGGAATTTTGCCATCCGTTCAGCGCTAACAACTAAAGCGCCCATCCGCCACACGCCCGCCCCCCGCCTTCCATCCACGCAGCCTAAACCGTACGGGACCTGACGAAAGTTCCCTAAATCGGGGAGATTCATCATCACGTACGGTTGTCTGGGTGTGCTGCCTCTCTCCTTGCTTCGCTGAACGGTGCCGAGTCTTATCGACTCCGGCCTGTCAGCCATTAACCCACGTCATGAAAAAATTCGCGTTCAGGCTGCACGGGCCTGGGCGGCTCTTCATGCTGTTCCCACGACTCGGCTGCGGTGCCGGCCACCAAACACATCTCATCCGCTCTCGCGCGCTCGCGCGGAACCCTCGTCCGCAAAAAGGGCTTATGGCCGAGCTGATACCCACGAAAGTCACCTGCTAACATACCCCGCGATACACCCCCGGTCAAAGCGAATTCACCAAAAGGTGCGTAGTTTTACCCTCACAAACGCGATTCTATAAGACTCTGCATGAACCACACTAACACTTTGTAAGCGCTGCTTTACCTAAGCCCCGCAGGCGCTACGCCCGGCGGCCTGCTCTGGGCGAGTCAGGCCTCCTGCCCCTTCGCCATGCGTCCGGCCCCGGACCATGCGGCTCCCAGGTAAGAGCCGGCGTAAAGCTGCAGAGCCACGATTTGCAGCGGGTAGTCGAAAGCCGCATGCGCAAGCACACCTCCCAGCGCCACCAGCAGGGCGAAGCGGAACCAGCGGTCCCGGCCGTCTGTGCGGCGGTCCCATAACCCCTTCAGCAGGCAGACGAGCCCCCCCCCCACCAGAAGCGCCCACAGGACCGCCCCCGCCCAGCCCCATTCCACGAGCGTCTGGAGGTAATCTTCGCATGCGTAACTCCAGCCGCTCACACGGGTTCCCGGCGTATGCCAGGTGATGATCCAGCGGCTGTAGAGTTCCGGGATCCAGTGGGACGAGAGGGGGAAGAGCAGTTTGAAACTCCCCGGGCCGGAGCCGAACACGGGGGCGTCTTTGGACATGCCCCAGGCGACGCGCCAGGCGAGGAAGCGGCCGCTTTGGGAGAAGGGCCGCTGGAGGTAATCCTGGAAGAGGGATCCTCGGTGACCCGGGTGGAGGAAAAACGTCATCGCGACGCCCGCCGCCAGAAGCGTCGCGAGTGCCGCCGCACCAAGCAGAAAGATCGGGCGCCGCAGAGCGCGAGGGCGATGCGTGAGTACAAGCCAGCCCAGCAGAACCGCCAGTTCTCCGCCGCCGAGAATGACGCCAGCGCGCGAGATATTGGCCGCCTCCCCGACAAGGCAGATGAGTAACAATCCCCCCGCGATAACTCTGGAACTATAGGACGTTGAGGATAGATGTGGGGAGGGGGCGAAGGCGAGGAAGAACGGGGCGGGCAGGGCGAGATTGAGGAATGCCGCGGCGTTGCCATGGTAATCAAACGGGCCAAAGGCGGAGCCGGGGAATCCGGGCTGGACGGTGAGGTGCGGCAGCCAGCGGAGTTTTTCGAGGGCTCCATAGGCGGCGATGGAGGCGGCGGTGAGCGAGACGCACCACGCAAAGCGTTGTCGCCACAGCGGTTCGCGTCCCAGATCGGCGGCGATCAGCAGTAGCCCCAGAATGCCAGTCAGCGGCCAGAGCGTCTCGGCGGCGGTGAAGCGATCGGCCGCTCCGGGCAGGCCGGGCACAAGCGGGGTGACGGGCGCAAAGGCTCGTCGGGCAGGCAAATAGATGCTGTGGGCGTTGGCGGTCATCCACCACCCGAGCAGGAGGAGCGCCGCCACGATGATCGTCGGTATCCACCCCCCCCACCCCCCCCACCCCCACCCCTTCCCCCACCCCCGCCACCCCGCACCCCCGCCCGCCGCCTCCCGGAGCAGCCTCGGCCCGGCTCGCCGCCGCCGCGGCACCATCCTTATATGATGCGCCCCCCACAGGAGGGTGGCGAGCATTGCGGTGGCGCCCAAGGCAACTTTGGCCCAGTCATCCAGGCACGCATCGGCCCAGGGGGCGGCCAGCAGGAGGGCGAGCCAGATCCATCCAGCGGTTGCACGGAGCATGAGGCGGTCCCTTGAGGGGAATCGAGAGGCGGCGTGATGGGCTGGGGACTTTTCTCGGGGGTCCGAAAATGGCGGTGAGCCTGAACTCATCGGCGTTTTTCACGGTCAGGGGCGCACGAGGTTATCCGCATTTTTACGCAACGCCGATAATCACGGACGGATGAGCTTGAGTTGCGCATTGGTGGTCCGATAAAAAGGCTCATCCACCAGATCACCTCACCAGGCTACCATCTTCCCCCGCAGAAAATGTTGCCCATCTTTCCTGCGTATTCTAAGTTCCCTCTGGGAGCTTGGCCCGGAGTATCTGCATGGCACGACGCCGCCGCAACCATTATCACCTGCTCGAAGCGCTTGAGCCGCGCTCTTACCTCTCGGTCGCGCCGGGAGGACCCACGGTGGCCATCGGCGTCAATCTCGCCGACGGCACGCCGACGCGACTCTACCGTACCCCCGTCCTGCTGCAAAGCAAAGGCACGGGCGGCTCACTGAAAGCGAACCCCGCCTCGGTGCAAACCGCACAAACCTATTTTGACGTCATCATGGGCTATCCCCCCCCTACCCTGGACTCCGGTCCGACGGCGACTTTTGCCGACCCCCACGAAACAACCGCCGCGCTGAGCGTTGCCGCCACGAGCGGTTCCCCGGATTCCAAGTTGACCTACACCTGGGCCGTGCAATCAGGGCCGAACGCCAATGCGGTCACTTTTTCGGACAACAGCGACGACACGGCGTTGAACACGATCGCGACCTTTCATGCGGCCGGCGATTACGTGTTTGCGGTCACGGTCTCGGATGGCATTCGCCTGACCACGGGGACGGTGGGCATTCACGTGGACACGATCGCCTCGAACCTCGTCGTGGTGCCGGGGATGACCCAGGGCGCAGACGGGACGCTCAGTCCCAACGGCAACTCGCCCTTCACGGCGGTGGTTTCGGACCAGTTTGGCCAAGCGATGACCGCGGCGATCACGTGGTCGCTGGATGCAGGCAGCATCGGCACCATTTCTTCGACCGGCCTGTATCAGGCGCCGGCGCAATCGGGCAGCGCCACCATCCGCGCCACCTGCGGCAGCCTCACCAATACGCTCACCGTCACCGTGGGCAACCACGCGCCCACGATCGTCAACGCGGCCACGGCCGGCAGCTCGACGGTCACGGGCACGTCGGCGACGCTTTCGGTGCTGGCCAGCGACGACGGCGGCGAGCCGGGCCTGACCTACACCTGGTCGCTGAGCGCGCAGCCCACCGGATCAAGCGTCAGCTTCGCCGACAACAACGACAACTCCGCCAAGGCGACCACCGCCACCTTCACCAAGGCGGGCGTCTATACGTTCCTGGTGACGATCACGGACGGCAGCCTGATCACCACCAGCTCGGTGACGCTGACGGTGGCGCAGAAGATCACGACGATCGGCGTTGTGCCGACGAGCTCCAATCTGAACATTAACGGAAGCACGGCGCTGACGGCGACGGCGTACGACCAGTTCGGCGCGGCGTTGACGGTTCAGCCGACGTTCACCTGGAGCAAGACCGGCGTGGGCAGCGTGAACGCGGCGGGCGTCTTCAGCGCCGGCGGCACGTCGGGCGGGGCGAACATCACGGCGTCGGCGGGCGGGGTGAGCGGCTCGGCGGCGGTGACGGTGGCCAATGCGGCGCCGACGATCGCCACCCCGGCCAGCGGTCCGGGCACGGTGACGACCACCAGCGCGGCGTTGTCGGTGCTGGGCGCGGATGATGGCGGGGAACCGGGGCTGACCTATACCTGGGCGCTGATCAGCGGACCGGCGGGCGTGGCGTTCTCGAGCAATGGCGCGAACGCTTCCAGGAACACCAGTGTCACCTTCACGCGAGCCGGGAATTATTCGTTCCAGGTGACGGTGAGCGACGGCAGCCTGACGACCACGAGCTCGCTGACGCTGCAAGTGGCGCAGACGATTTCGAGCATCGCCGTGACGCCCGGAAGCTTCGCGCTGTCGCTGAACCAGACGCGCAATCTGCTGGCGACGGCGTACGATCAGTTCGGGCAGCAGATGACGGCGCAACCGAGCTTCACCTGGAGCAAGGCGGGCGTGGGGTCGGTGGATTCTTCGGGCGTGTACACGTCGGGCGCGACGGCGGGAGTCGTGACCATCCAGGCGCTGGCGGGCGGCGTGGCGGGCACGGCGACGGCGACGGTGGGCAACACGGCGCCGACCGTGGTGACGCCGGCGAGTGGTCCCGCGACGGTGACGACGACCAATGCCACGCTTTCGGTTTTGGGCGCGGATGACGGCGGGGAAAACAATCTCACCTACACCTGGTCGCTCACCGGATCGCCGACCGGCGGCACGGCGAGCTACTCGGCCAACGGCACCAACGCGGCCAAGTCCACGGTGGTCACCTTTAACAAGGCGGGCACCTACACGTTCCTGGTGACGCTGAGCGATGGCAGCCTGACGACGACCAGCGCGGTGACGCTGACGGTGGTGCAGACGCTTTCGAGCATCGTGGTGACGCCGGGCTCGGCGTCGTTGAATCTCAACGGCACGCGCAGCTTGAGCGCGGCGGCGTATGACCAGTTCGGCGCGGCGATGGCGGCGCAGCCGACGTTCACCTGGAGCAAGGCCGGCGGCGTGGGCAGCGTCAACGCCGGCGGCACGTATAGCGCGGGAACCACGGCGGGCAGCGCCACGATCACGGCCTCGGCGGGCGGGGTGAGCGGCAGCGCCACGATGACGGTGACCAACGCGGCTCCGACGATCGCGACGCCGGCGGCCGGACCCGCGACGGTCACCGGCACCACGGCGACGCTGACGGTGCTGGGCGCGGACGACGCGGGGGAATCGGGGCTGACCTATGCGTGGTCGCTGACCAGCGGGCCGACCGGCGCTTCGCCGACGTTCTCGGCCAATGGCGCCAACGGCGCGAAATCCACGGTGGTGACATTCAATCGCGCGGGCAGCTATACGTTCCTGGTGACGGTGAGCGACGGCAGCCTGACGACGACCAGTTCCGTGACGCTTTCGGTGGTGCAGACGATTTCCAGCATCAGCGTTTCGCCGGGATCCGCGTCGCTGCATTTGAATGGGACGCAGGCGCTCACGGCGACGGGGTACGATCAGTTCGGGCTGGGGATGAGCGTGCAGCCGACGTTCACGTGGACGAAGACCAGCGGCGTGGGCGGCGTGAATGCGGGCGGGACGTATAGCGCCGGGACGAGTGCGGGGAGCGCGACGATCACGGCCTCGGCGGGCGGGGTGAGCGGATCGGCGAGCATGACGGTGACCAACGCGGCGCCGACGATCGCCACGCCGGCGAGCGGCCCCGGGACGATCACCGGCAAGACGGCGACTTTGACCGTGCTGGGGGCGGATGATGGCGGGGAAGCGGGATTGACCTACAGTTGGTCGCTGACGAGCGGGCCGGGCGGCGGGACGGTGTCGCTGAGCGCCAACGGCGCCAACGGGGCGAAATCCACGGTCGTGACTTTCACCAAGGCGGGCAGCTACAGCTTCCTGGTGACGGTCAGCGATGGCAGCTTGACGGCAACCAGCAGCGTGACGGTGACGGTGAATCAGACGCTGACGACGATCGGCGTTTCGCCCTCTTCGTCGAGCCTGAGCGCCAACGGCAGCGAGACGCTGACGGCGACCGGGTATGACCAGTTTGGCCAGGCGCTGACGGTGCAGCCGACGTTCACCTGGGCGCTTGCCGGCGGCGTGGGAAGCGTGAATTCCAGCGGCGTGTATAGCGCCGGCGCGACGCCGGGCTCCGCGACGATCACCGCCAGCAGCGGGGGCATCGGCGGCAGCGCGACGGTGACGGTGGCCAATCAGGCGCCGACGATCGCCACGCCGGCCAGCGGGCCTTCGACGGTGGGCATCTCGAGCGCGAACCTTTCGGTGCTCGGCGCCGATGACGGCGGGGAAGGCACATTGACTTACACCTGGAGCATCGTGACCAAGCCCACCGGGGCTTCGCCGAGCTTCAGCATCAACGGGACCAACGCGGCCAAGAACACGATGGTGCTCTTCAACCGCGCGGGCAGCTACACATTCCTGGTGACGGTGAGCGACGGCAGTTTGACGACGACGAGTTCGTGGACGCTCACGGTGACGCAGACGATGACCAGCATTCAGGTGAGCCCCGGCACGCAGTCGCTGAATGCTTATGCGGTGCAGCAGTTCTCGGCGACGGCGTATGACCAGTTCGGGCAGATGCTCACGGCGCAGCCGACGTTTACGTGGACGGTGGACTCCGGCGGCGACGGCACGGTGGGCAGCGGCGGGGCGTTCACGGCCGGGGGCAGCAGCGGGACGGCGACCGTGCGGGCGACCAGCGGCGGGTTGTCGGGCACGGCGGCGGTGACGGTGAGCGCGACCAGCGGCAATGCGGCGGTGGTGACCACGCGCAACCTGACGAGCTTCACCGAACTGGTGATCACCGGCACGAGCGGCAACGACACCATCAGCGTGAGCGAATCGGGCAACACCTTCACGATCATCAGCAACGGCATTACGCAGACGGTGACCGGCACGTTCGGCGATATGGCGATCCATGCGGGCAGCGGCGGGAGCACGATCACCGTCGCCAGCAGCGTGACGATCAACACGCTGGTCTATGGCGGCGCGGGGAGTGACACGCTCAATGACTTTGCGACGGGATCGTACAATGCGATCGTGACGATCGGCGGCGGGACGGATACGCTGACAGGCAATGGGGTGGGGACGAATTACTGGGCGGATACGGGGGATACGGTGAATGCGAGTGCGGGGGAGGTGAGCGGGGGGATGGTGAACAAGATTAGCGCGTTCTATCAGCCGTGGACGACGGACGTAAACAGCAGCGATTACGTTCCACTCCAACTCGCGGGGCAGTCCCTCACGCTCCCTTTGGACGCGGGCAACCTGTATCAACCGACCGCGAGCTCGTTCTTTGGCACGGGCCCCAGCCAGTCGGATATAAATCAACGATCGATCAGTGATTGTTTCCTCATGGCCGATCTGGCCGGTGTTGCCTGGTCGGCTCCAACCAAACTTTTCCATCTTGCAGTGGATTTGGGCGATGGGACCTACGCGGTGCGCTTCATTCGGAGCGGCGTGAGCAATTACGTGAGAGTGGATAACCGGCTCTCGGGCGGGAACTCTGCGATCGGCGCGAGTGGCAACGACTGGGCAGTCGTGATCGAGAAAGCCTACGCATACTTCCGAGCGTCTCAAAATGGCGTGTCGATCACGTACTCGTCGTTGAATCTGGGCCAGTCGGCGCCGGTATTTCGGGACTTGGGACTTACGGCGACGACTATCAGTGTTGTTGCCTATCCCGCTGACACGCTGGCCAGTTATTTTCTGTCTTCCTTGCAGAGCGGAGCGGCAATCACTTTCAACACGCCTTCGACCGTGAGTTCAGGATTTGTTCCGGATCACGTGTATTCGCTCGATTCGCTAGTAAAGGTTAATGGGACATGGCTTTACACCCTGAGGAACCCTTGGGGTACTGGCACTCCCCAGAGTGACGGGTTGATCACCGTCAGCTATGCTGATCTGACGGCCAACTTCATCGCTGGCGTCATCGCCTCCTGATATATTCATTATAGTGAATTTTTGTGGTTCCGCTTTTCTCCTTGACTCAGGGTAATTCTTGGGGCATAGATACCCTGATGCTTTGGCCCCCCCGGGCCAGACGAACAAACTCAGGAAGGAATGGGATATGAAAGTGGGAATGCGGTCTTTAATGGTGGCGGTGGCGGCGGCAGGTGCGTTGGCCTTGTCATCCGTGGCAAACGCGGCGAGCGTGTCCTTTCAGTCCTCTAATGGATTGGGGCAGGCGACTCCGGGGCTCACGCCCAGCGCAGTCGGGGCGTTAACTTATGCCGGAACGGTAACGTTCGGACTGTCGGGAATTGACGCGACGAGCCTTGTGGTGACGGCTTCCGACCAACTTCCAGCGGTGACTTTCTTGGAAGGTTCGACGCTGACTGCGGCCTCGGCAACTCTGAATTTCACGGCAAGCCGGGTGACGAGCGGCACCTTCACGTTCACTGCGAGTAATGGTTCCACGTTCTCAGGCGATTTTGATCCCAGCCTGCTTACCGGGTTGCTCGTGTACACGGGCACGACGTCGAGCGGCGACAACTACAGTGTGTCTGGCATTTCGACGGCCATGAACTTGTCTCTCTCGCACTTCGGCACCTTGGACCTTGGTGGGTTCAAGAGCCAGCTTCCGCTGGATGGGCCGTACACGGACGTGCTGTTCAGTTATGACACCACGACCGATACCGCTTCCGACGCTCGCGTGGGCCTGACGTATACCTTCCAAGGTGCGAGCTTCTTTGGTCCGCTTCCGGCTGCGTTCACGCCGAGCATGGTAGTTCTGGGGTTGGCGGCGGCAGCTGTCAAGCTTCGCCGGAAAGCCTTGGTCTAAGTCTTCAGATCAAATCTCAGCGTATCCAAGGAACCCGCGTCGGCGGGTTCCTTTTTTTTCTGGCAATCTCGCGAATAAAGATCGCATGAGGTGGACGCTTTGGAAATTGGGTCAACTGTTTGACGAGATGTCACGGAACCGCCGGAGCTTTGAGATCGCTCAGCGCGAAATGCAAGCCTAAGTCGGCCGCGACTTGGCCGGTCGTGCCGCTGCCGCAGAGGAGGTCTCCGATGGTGCCGTTGGGGGGGCAGAGGGCTTTGAGGAGGGTGGTGAGGAGGGCGAGGGGTTTTTGGGTGGGGTAGCCGGTGCGTTCTTTGGACATGGGGTTGAGGGCGGGGATCAGCAGGACATCGTCGGGGTTTTTGTGGGTGTCGGTGGCTTTGATGCGGGCGCCGGTGGGGCATTGGGCGCGCTTTAAAGCCTTGGGGGTGCGGGGGATGGCGATGGCTTTGCCGTTGAAGTAGAAGGTGTCGCCTTTGGAATAGAGCAGGATGGTGTCGTGCTTGCGGGAGAAGCGGGCTTTTGAGGCGCCGCCGGTCTGGTAGTACCAGATGAGCTCGTTCTGGAAGTGGTCCATCCCGAAGATGCGGTCGCACAAGACTTTGGCGTAATGCACAGCATGCCAGTCGAGGTGCAGGAGGAAGACGCCGGTGGGTTTGAGCAGGGGGTATTGGGCGCGGATGCGCAGGTCGAGCCAGGTGAGGTAGGCGTCCAAGGCGGGGTCGCCGGTGGGCAGGGGGCAGGGGGGATCCGTGGCTTGCTTTGCGTTCCAGCGGTCGGAGAAGGCGAGGGGGGTGCGGTCGCCATTGCGGGAAGTGGAGCGGTGATCCCGTTTTGTGAAGAAGGGCGGGTCCATGTAGATGAAGTCGAAGATGGCGTGGGGCAGGCGGCGGGCGATGTCGAGGCAGTCGCCCTGGAGGCGGGTGTTCCATGGGACGGGGTCGAGGGGGGGGAGCGGTGGGGACGAGGTGGGGGGCATGGGCGGCCATTATACGGTGGGCGACGTGGGTGGCCACAGGTCATCCAATGGCACCGGCGGGCTTCACCCAGATTGACATTTTCTCCAAATTGACCAGTCGAGCCAATTTTGCTGGCTTAACGCAGCCGGAGAAGGCCAGACAGTCTGTCGGCCCGTGAAGTTACCGGCCATGCGCCATGGGCTGGCGGACTAACGTCCCCCCCCACCGGGGGTCTAATGGGGGCCCTCAGGAAACGCCGGCCAGGGGAAAAGTCCGGACGACCGAGAACTGCTGCTGCAGTTTGGCACGGGAAATGTTCTTGGCCGGGTGGTTTTGAACGAGGACGAAGTCGTGTCGCAATTGCAAGTGCCCGCCGGTCTCCGCCTCATGCGTGCGGGGATGGCGAAGATGAGTGAAGTGTCGTGGTTCGATGTCGGGCTGAAGTCGGGGCTGGTGGCCCTGTATGTCACGATCATCTGGGCCGCATGGACGACGGGGGCGTTGCTGGACCCTTTTTCGCAGGTGTATGAAAGCCGGATCGGCGCGGTGTTGATGACGCTGGGGGGGGCGTATTCGGTGTTGATGCTGGTGGTGACGGGGGTGCGGGCGGTGATGGTGGCGGGGTATCGGCCGATGAAGTCGCTGTCGGATGAAGAGCTGCCGACGGTGACGGTGATCATTCCGGCGTACAACGAAGGGCCGGATGTGGCCAAGTCGATCGAGTCGATCGCACGTTCCAATTATCCGCGAGAGAAGCTGCAGGTGATCGCCATCGACGATGGGTCGAAGGATGACACGTGGCATTACATGGATGCGGCGGCGAAGCATTATCCGGACATCGTGTGCGCGATCCGCATGGACAAAAATGGCGGCAAGCGGCAGGGGTTGCGGGTGGGCTTCGCACTGGCGGCGGGCGATGTGATTGTCACGATGGATTCGGATTCGGTGGTGGAGCGTGACGCGCTGCGGAGCCTGGTGACGCCGATTGCGAAAGATGTGCGCGTGGGTGCGGTGGCGGGGAACGTGAAGGTGCTGAACCGCCATGCCGGGGTGTTGCCGCGGATGATGCGGGCGAGTTTTGTGCTGGCGTTTGATTTCACGCGTGCGTATCAGAGCCGGATTGGCTCGGTGTTGTGCACGCCGGGGGCTTTTTCGGCGTATCGGCGGTCGGCGGTGGAGGCGGTGCTGAACGAGTGGAATCATCAGACGTGGTGGGGCAAGCCATCGACGATCGCGGAAGATCGGGCGCTGTCGAATTTGATTCTGCGCGATGGGCACGAGATCGTGTTTCAGAGCGATGCGGTGGTGTGGACGAACGTGCCGACGACGTACAAGACGATGGCGAAGATGTATCAGCGGTGGGAGCGAGGGAATTTGCGGGAGAACGTGACGTACGGGACGTTCTGCTGGAAGCCGTTTCGGAAGCGGTACTGGCTGCATGCGAACGGGGAGTGGGCGTTGAGCGTGGCGGACATGGTGCTTCCGTACGTGCTGATCGCGGCGTCGCTGCTGTATGGGATCGTGAACCCGTTTTTCATGCTGAAGTATCTGGCGTTCATCGTGATCTTCGGCGGGATCATGCAGAGCTACTACTGGATGAAGGAACGGAATTCGGATTGGATTTATGGGATTTTGTACAACCTGTTCTGGTTCACGTGCTTCTGGTGGGTGGTGCCGTACTCGATCATCACGGCGAGCAACGGCTCGTGGATGACGCGGACGTTGCCGGCGGGAAGCAGGGGCGAGGCGTTGGCGCCGGCGGTTGAGCAAGAGGCGACTTATCCGCGGCTGGCGGCGTAACAAAGGTTGCCGGGCGTCGCATGGGTTGTGGAGAAGGAACCGGGAAAGACAGGGTTAGAAAAGGAAGCTCGTGGTTGGCGAGCTTCATTTTTTTGCAGGATTTTGCGCGGGGATGAGGCGCGGAGGTCCGCATTGTGCGGGGAGATTTGCGCGATTCTGGAGGCGCGTCAAGCGGAGGTGTTGAGATGAAGCCATCGGCGGGTTGGGCGTGTATGGTGATGGCGTCGCTGCTGGGCGGTTGCGGCCACGGGGGAACGTCTTCTGGCGCCGCCGGCAGCGCGAGGATGGGCGCGGCGACCAGCCCCGCGGCGGATTCGGACGGAGCGGAGACGCAGGCATCGGCGCCGGGGAGCGGGGCGGCCACGGCGCCGGATGAAGATCGTCTCTCCGGGACCTGGGTGGCCAATGATGTGGACGCCAAAATGGGTCAGGTGAAGGTGCAGGTGACGTTTAAGAAGCAGGGAAGTTTGCATCTGATCGCGTGGTCGGACATTCCGCTGGTGGGCCAGGTGCGTAACAAATCGGGGCCCTATGAGGTGAAGGGCGATGTGATTTCATCGCAGGCGATTCGCGGGGGGACATCGGTGAAGTATTGGTTTGATGGGGGTGACCTGGTGATTCAGTATGCGGCTGGGAAACAGGTGCGGTTTCATCGGAAGGGGTGAAGGGAACCGTCTGGGGCGGCGGTGCGGGGGGAGAAGTTTGTGCTGGGAGGGGTAGCGTTGACAATAGCGCCATGTCGGATTGAAAGTCTGCGCATGGCGGTGATGAAATGGTGTGCGGAGGCGATGATGGTAGCGTGCGGGGGCGGCGGTGGCGTGGGGGCAGGCGGCGCTATCCGCGGAAGCGGGGCCGGTGAAGATGATGTCGGAGGAGGATTTGAAGCGGATGTGTGTGCTGTTGGGGGCGGCGCCGGAGTTGAAGCGGCCGGCGTATAACGGATGACGCTCTGTGGCGGGCCACGCGACGCGCCAGGGGGCTTTGAAATCGAAGACAATCATACGACGCGACGCGGACCCGTCCAGAGCAGCGGCTGGTTATTTGGCAGGCCGGTGTGCGGAGCCTTTACATGAATGTGATGGGCCTCTGATGCTCCCGCGCAACTGCGCACAGGGACAGAAGGGCTTCAAAGAGATTCTCGCCAGTGACGTTATGAAAACAATCGTAGAGGGATGCTGCGTCGTGACGAAACTCCGAAGTGTGTTCGAACGCGCCGACCGGCTCCACCGGAGGCAGCTGCTTGAAGTGATCGGCAATCTCGTGCAGTTCGTGCTCCAAAAGAGGGATTTCTTCGCAAGACCAAGTGCTGTCACAATCGGAATGCTCCATGAGCGTAGGGTACCGGCTGGCGTCGAGGTTGTTGGCGATGGTGTCGCGGAAGTAGCCGAAATCGCTGTAGTGGCCGACGTCGCACTCGGCGAGTTCCTCGGGATCCTCGTCGGCGTCCTCGCTCAGGTCGCATGAAAATACGTGGAGGCATAAGCCCATGCCGAGTTGCTCCTGCCAAATAACGGACGACGCTCCGTGGCCGGCAACGCGACGCGCGAGTAGCCACTCAAACAAAATGATACACTGACGCGACGCGGCCGGTCCACAGCAGCGGCTGGTTATCCGCCATCGTGGACCGCGCGATCTCTGTATGCACGCCACTTTTGGAAACTGGCAAGCGCCATGGAACCGGGCATGAAAAACTCACCAGTTTGTGAATCCAACGCACGTAGACCTAAATGATCGAGGATCGACGCTACCGCCCCCACTGCCTCGTCCGCGCCACGAACGTGGAATGCGAAACTTTTGCATTCTTTCGCCTCGCCGAGGTTGACCTCAATTGACCAATCCCCCCCCTCGATAATGCCCCACGCCGGATTCGAGAAGTCGGCGGTCGGAACGACTTCGCAAATTTTCTCAATGATGTGGCTGCGCGGCCCAAGCGGGGTTGGCCTGAAATCATGGGGAATGTCGGCGACCGTTGCCGCATCCCGGGGAAGATCTTGGACGAATATGTCCCAACTCATGGGCGGATAACGAATTCCGTTCTGTGGCCGGCAACGCAACGCGCGGGGCGACCACTCGAACAACAAAGAACATTCTACCGCGATGCGGGCCGGTCCACAGCAGCGGGTGGTTATCCCGCATTCGGTCGGGCAAGCGTGATGCGCCTGCTGTCCGCTTCGATAACGGTGACTGCGATGTCCCTGCCGAACACAACGAGCTTCGCGGATGCCATTCCTGTGTCGCGGATGGTTTCGCAAAGGCGCAGGTGCGCTAGTGAGCGAAATGGTATGAACGAATAGCGGTGCTGCCCACGTCGAATCCACGGCAGCGCCGCGATATAGCCGGCGGCTCCTCCCTGAAAATACAGATAGTGCTGGAGGAGGCCCATGCGGAATAACGAATTCAGTTCTGTGGCCGGCAACGCGACGCGCGGGGCGACCACTCGAACCACAAGGAACACTCTACCGCGATGGGGGCCGGTCCACAGCAGCGGGTGGTTATGCGAACTTTCCCGCCAGCGACGTTCTCGACAGTTTTCCAGCCACGATTCGCCAGAATATAAGCGTGTCCGTGGCAGGGTCTATGAGTTCTTGCATTCGCACGACTTCATCGTCCCACAGACCTTCGTCCCAGTCGGCGGTAAAGACCTCATAGATACTGCCATTGACGCGCTCGCCGGGTAAATCGTCCAAGAGTTGGCGCAAACGGACACGAGCCTCGGGATCGTTAACCTTGGCGTACACAAGGATGTCGCCGCCCGCTGGTTCAGCGTCCGCCATAACAGCCTCGAGTTCGCATAACTATGATTCTCTTGCGCCGCTACCCGTGCGACGTGCGCGGGTTTGAATTGGCGGCTTCGTTGAAAGTATCGAATGGGTGTTGACTTGTCAACGGGATGTTCGCATTATTGGATTCCGGTTTTCTTGCGCAGGAGGGCTGGTTATGAAGCTGTTGGAGTGGGTGGAGGCGGTGGGGAAGCGGCGGCGGTTGGCGCGGAGCACGATTGGGTGTTATCAGTCGTGGATCAGGGATTTTTTGCGGTTTTGCAGGGAGGGGGAGCGGTGGCGGAGGCCGGAGGAACTGAATGAGCGGGAGGTGGAGGCGTATTTGACCTATTTGGCGCGGGAGCGGCGGCTGAGCGCGTCGAGCCAGAACCAGGCGACCAATGCGCTGGTGTTTCTCTACAAGCAGGTGCTGGCGGGGCAGGTGGAGGAGGGGCATCTGGGGAAATTTGAGGCGGAGCGGGCGCGGCGGCGGGGGCGGGTGCCGACGGTGTTGAGCGAGGGGGAGGTGGGGCGCGTGGTGGGAGCAATCGAGCATGAGACGTATCGGCTGATGGCGGAGTTGCTGTACGGGACCGGGATGCGGGTGAGCGAGTGCTGCATGTTGCGGGTGAGGGATGTGGATTTTGACCGGGGGCAGGTGGTGGTGCGCGGGGGCAAGGGGGACAAGGATCGGGTGGTGATGTTGCCGGGGGTTTTGCGGAAGAGGTTGCGGGAGCAGGTGGAGCGTGTGAAGTCGCGGCACGGTGCGGACTGCGCGGTGGGCGGGGGCTACGTGCCGGTGGCGGATGAAGTGAAGAACAAGGTGAAGTACGCGGAGCGTGACTGGCGGTGGCAGTATGTGTTCGGGTCGGCGGTGATGAGGCGGGATGAGGAGGATCGAGGGTTTCGGTGGCATTGTGATCCGGGGGCGTTTTCGCGGGTGATCACGGTGGCGTGCAAGCGGAGCGGAGTGGGCAAGCGGGTGACGCCGCACACGTTCCGGCATTCGTTCGCCACGCACCTGCTGGAGGCGGGGTATGACGTGCGGCAGGTGCAGACGCTGCTGGGGCATGAGAAGCTGGAGACGACGATGGTGTATACGCACGTGATGAATCGGCCGGCGGTGGCGGTGGTAAGCCCGCTGGATCGGCTGGCGGCGCGGGCGGGGAGGTCGGGGCGGCGGGAGACAGTTGCCGGGTAAGGGGCGGGTGCGGACAATGCGTGCGGCTTGGAGGAGTCTGCGCATGACGGCGAAGAAATGGTGTGCGGCGTTGGCGATGGTGGCGACGTGTGCGGTGGCATTTGGGCAGGCCACGGTTTCCGGCGCGGATGGCACGCCGGTGAAGATGACAGCGGAGGAGGATTTGAAGCGGATGTGTGCGCTGTTGGGGGTGGAGCCGCTGTTGAAGCGGCCGGCGTACAACTATGACGAGGCGAAGGCGAATCCGTTTCCGGAGTTGCCGGATCCGTTGATGTTGAAGAATGGGGAGAAGGTGACGGATGGGGCGACGTGGTGGGGGAAGCGGCGGCCGGAGATTGTGGAGGATTTTGAGCGGGAGGTGTATGGGCGGATGCCGAAGGAGACGCCGAAGGTGACGTGGGAGGTGGCCAGCAGGACGGAGGGGAAGAATGGGGAGTATCCGATTGTGACGAAGATGCTGGTGGGGCATGTGGATAATGCGAGTTATCCGGCGGTGAAGGTGGATATACAGGTGATGCTGGTGACGCCGGCGGATGCGAAGGGGCCGGTTCCCGTCATGATGCAGTTCAGCGGGTTTGGGTTTGGGTTTCCGGGCGGGCCGGGGAGAGGGGGGCCGCGCGGAGGCGCACGGGGCGGGGCGACGCAGGCGCGAGGTGGCGCGGGGACACAGGCCGGAACGCGGCCGGCGGTCGCGCGCGGGAGGGGCGGGCCTGCGGCGGGTGGGCCGGGGATTCCTGCAGGTCCCTCGTGGCAGCAGCAACTGCTGGCGAAGGGATGGGGGTATGCGCTTTTGAACACGGGGAGCGTGCAGGCGGACAATGGGGCGGGGCTGACGAGCGGGATCATTGGGCTGTGCAACAAGGGGCAGCCGCGGAAGCTGGATGATTGGGGGGTGCTGGAGGCGTGGGCGTGGGGAGCGAGCCGGGCGTTGGATTATTTTGAGACGGATCCGGCGGTGGATGCGAAGCGCGTGGGGCTGGAGGGGCATTCGCGGTGGGGGAAGGCGACGATCGTGGCGATGGCGTTCGATCAACGGTTTGCGATTGCGTATGTGAGTTCCTCGGGCGAGGGCGGGGCGCGGCTGCATCGGCGGAATTATGGGGAGCCGCTGGATGCGGTGTGCATTCCGGAGGAGTATCACTGGATGGCGGGGAATTTTTTGAAGTACGTGGGGCATTGGGACAAATTGCCGGTGGATTCGCATGAGCTGATTGCGTTGTGTGCGCCGCGGCCGGTGATGATCACGGGAGGGACGTTTGCGGATCGGGGCGTGGATACGAAAGGGATGTTCATGGCGGCGGTGGCGGCGGGTCCGGTGTATCGGCTGCTGGGGAAGAAGGATCTGGGCGTGACGGAGATGCCGGCGCCGAACACGGCGTTGATCGATGGGGATATTGCTTTTCGCCAGCATGATGGGGGGCATTCGGATGCGTACGATTGGCCGACGTTCGTGGAGTTTGCGTCGCGGTATTGGGCGGGTGGCGCGAAATAACGACGAGGTAAATGGCCACGAAAGACACAGCGCGAAGGCGTAACCAAAAATTAACCACGGAGGGCACGGAGGGCACGGAGGAACGATGACGACGGATCCTCCCCCCCCCCACTACGACGACGTAAGTGGCCACGAAAGGCACGAAAAACATGAAAGTTGTGATCTAAAAATCTTGTTGCGGTGCGAAGAACTGTCGCGAAAGTAATACGAAAGGCATGAAACGGCGGTGATGTTTGAGGCTGGCTTGGTGGGAGGGAAACATGGACAGAGGGAATACGGGTGCGGGCCTGCGGTGGGTTTTGGCGTTGGCTGTGCTGTTGATGCTGGTGTCGGCGCGGCATGCGCGCGGCGCGGAGGTGGTGGAGCGGTGGGGAATTTTTGAGGCGAGTTTTGCGGGGCCGGCGGATGGGAATCCGTTTGTGAATGTGACGCTGTCGGCGACGTTTGAGCGCGATGGGGATGCGGCGGGACACGGTGCGGAGAAGGTAGAGGTGCCGGGATTTTATGATGGGGAGGGGACGTATCGGGTGCGGTTTATGCCGGGGGAGGAGGGGACGTGGAAGTATGTGACGCATAGCAATGTGGCGGCGTTGGAGGGGAAGACGGGGGAATTTGTGTGTGGGAAGGCGTCGGTGGGCGATCATGGGCCGGTGCGGGTGGCGCATACGTTTCATTTTGCGTATGCGGATGGGACCCCGTATGTGGAGATGGGGACGACCTGTTATTACTGGGTGTTTCAGAAAGAGGCGATGCAGGAGCAGACGCTGGCGACATTGAAGGGGGCGCCGTTCAACAAGGTTCGGATGTTTGTGATGCCGGTGGCGGATTCGGGGGTGGCGGGCGCGGGGGGGCTGTATCCATTTCCGGGATCGCCGCCGAAGGGGTGGGATTTCACGCGCTACAATCCGGCATTTTTCCAGGCGATCGAGAAGCGCGTCGGGGAGCTGCGCGACATGGGGATCGAGGCCGATCTGATTTTGTTCAACATTTATGACAAGGGGCGGTGGGATTATGACCGCATGGGGGCGGAGAATGATGATCGGTGGGCGCGCTATGTGGTGGCGCGATTCGGGGCCTATCGAAATGTGTGGTGGTCGCTGACCAATGAGTTCGACCTGGGCAAGAGCAAGACGGATGCGGACTGGGATCGGCTGTTCCAGATCGTGCAGACGAGCGATCCGTATGGGCATCTGCGGTCGATTCATCACAGCATGCGGCTTTACGATTATGGCAAACCGTGGGTGACGCATGCGAGCATTCAGAATGGCTCGGCGGTGGAGGATTTCGGGCGGGCGGAGTTGTATCGCGATGTGTGGAACAAGCCGGTGGTGTTCGATGAGGTGAAATACGAGGGGAATCTGGAGAAGCGATGGGGGCAGTTGACGGGGGAGGAGATGGTGGAGCGATTCTGGCAGGGGGCGATCGCGGGGACGTATGTGGGGCACAGCGAGGCATTGCGCGATGCGAGCGTGCCGGGCGGCGGGCCGGTGTGGATGGATCAGGGGGGCGTGCTGAAGGGGGAGAGTCCTGCGCGGATTGGGTTTTTGCGCAAAGTTTTGGAGGCGGGACCGGCGGAGGGAATCGATCCGATCGACAAGTGGCAGGATGTGCACACTGCGGGGAAGGCGGGGAGTTATTACCTGATTTATTTTGGGCGTGAGAAGCCGACGAGCTGGCGATTCGAGTTGCCGAAGGCGGGATTGACGGCGGGGATGAAGTTCAGGGTGGAGGTGCTGGACACGTGGGGGATGACGGCGGCGCCGGCGGCGGGGGAGTTTTCGATCGTGGCGGATGGGGCGTACCGGTATCACGCGACGGCGGCGGACGGGAGCGCGGGGGCGGTGGAATTGCCGGGACGGGAGTGGATGGCGTTGCGGATCACGCGGGTGGAGGGGAAGTGAGTGGTTTTCGGCGCGGGGGGGAATGGCGTAAGATCGGGGATGAAGGCGGAGAGGGAATGCGATTGGAGTTGGCGATGCCTGGCGAAGAGACGGTGCGGATGTTGCGGGAAGCGATCGGGGTATCGCCGGAGAATGTGCCGCTGCGGCGGGCGCTGGGGGAGGCGCTGATGTCGCTGGGTCGGTATGAGGAGGCGGAGGGAGAATTGAAGCGGGCGGTGGCGATGTCGCCGGTAGACAGCGGGACGAAGGTGGCGCTGGCGACGGCGTATTACCTGCAGGAGAAGAATTCGCATGCGATGGTGATTGTGGAGGAGTTGCTGAAAGGGGGCGGGGGGAGCGGGCCGAACGCACGGGTGCTGGTGCTGCATGCGAAGTTGCTGTTGCGCGCTGGCGAGACGGATTATGCGGTGCGGCAGTACAAGCGGGCGGTGGCGGAGGATGCGGCGGTGGAGGATCGGGATTTCGCGGCGCGGCTGGGGATTTCGTCTTCGGCGGACGCGGGGCGGGCGTCGGATGAGGTGTTCGAGGGGAAAATTCGGCAGGGGGCGATGGAGGCGGAGGAGACCGAACCACGCGAAGTGGAGCGGCCGAAGATTGCGTTCAAGGATGTCGGGGGGATGGAGGATTTGAAGCAGCAGATTCGCATGAAGATCATCCATCCGCTGCAGCATCCGGAATTGTACAAGGCGTATGGCAAGGCGGCGGGCGGCGGGATTCTGATGTATGGGCCGCCGGGATGCGGGAAGACGCACCTGGCGCGGGCGACGGCGGGGGAAGTGAAGGCGGGGTTTTTGTCGGTGGGGATCAACGATGTGCTCAACATGTGGCTGGGGAATTCAGAGAAGAATTTGCACGAGGTGTTTGCGCAGGCGCGGCGGAATCGGCCGTGCGTTTTGTTTTTCGATGAAGTGGACGCGCTGGCGGCAAGCCGGGTGGACATGCGGACGTCGGCGGGGCGGCATTTGATCAACCAGTTTTTGTCGGAGCTGGATGGGGTGAGCGCGGACAACACGGGGGTGCTGATTCTGGCGGCGACCAATGCGCCGTGGCATGTGGATCCGGCGTTTCGGCGGCCGGGGCGTTTCGATCGGATTCTCTTTGTGCCGCCGCCGGATGCGGAGGCGCGGGCGAGCGTGCTGCGGATCATGCTGACGGGCAAGCCGGTGGAGGAGATTGATTTTGCGTACGTGGCGAAGAAGACGGACGGTTTTTCGGGAGCGGATTTGAAGGGCGTGGTGGATGTGGCGATTGAGCGGAAATTGGAGCAGGCGATGAAGGAGGGGATTCCCAAGCCGATCTCGCAGAAGGACCTGGTGGCGGCGGCGGGCGAGCTGCGGCCATCGACGCGGGAGTGGTTCGCGACGGCGCGGAATTATGCGTTGTACTCCAACCAGGGTGGGGCGTATGACGATGTGCTGAAATACCTGAAATTATGAACGACGCGGCGTACCAGCGGGGACATCTTCTTTTTCAGCAGCGGCGGTTCGATCTGGCGGCGGAGGCGCTGCGGGAATCGCTGATCGCGTCGCCGCACTCGGCGCCGGCGCATGCGCTGCTGGCGTTGTGTTTGTTGCAGCAGGACAAGCTGCAGGAGGCGACGGAAGAGGCGCAGGCGGCGATCGGGTGTGCGCCGGATTTTGCGTTTGCGCACTATGCGCTGGGGGCGATTTATCTGCAGCGGAATCGGTTTGTGGAGGCGGAGGCGGCGGCGCGGGAGGCGGTGCGGCTTTCGCCGGAGGAGGCGGATTACTGGGGGTTGCTGGCCCAGACCTTTTTGGCGCGCAAGGAATGGGCGCAGGCGCTGGAGGCGGCGGATCAGGGGTTGCGGGGTGAGCCGGAACATGCGATGTGCGTGAATTTGCGGGCGGTGGCGCTGACGAACCTGGGGCGGCGGGAGGAAGCGGCGCAGACGATTGCCGGGGCGCTGGGGCGGAATCCGCTGGACGCCAATGCGCATGCGAACCAGGGATGGACGCTGCTGCATCAGAACCGGGCGAAGGAGGCGCTGGAGCATTTTCGGGAGGCGCTGCGGCTGAATCCGCAGCATGAAGGGGCGCGGCAGGGAATGATGGCGGCGCTCAAGGCGCGGCACCTGCTGTATCGATGGATGCTGCGGTATTACCTGTTCATGGGGCGGCTGCGCAAGGGCGGGCAGTGGGCGCTCATCATCGGGTTCTGGGTGGGGGCGCAGGTGCTGGATGCGGCGTCGCAGAAAAATCCCGCGTTGCGGCCCTACGTGTTGCCGCTGCTGGTGGCGTATGGGGTGTTCGTGCTGGCGACGTGGCTGGCGGATCCGATTTTCAATCTGACGCTGATGGTGAATCGGTATGGGCGGCATTTGCTGACGACGGTGCAGCGGGTGTGCGCGCCGCTGGTGGGGGCGTTGCTGGTGGCGGGGTTGGGGATGGTGGGAGTTGCGCTGGTGAGTGGGGAGGAATTCTGGCTGGCGACGGGCATTCTGGCGTGCGCGGTGGCGCTGTCGGTGGCGACGGTGTCGCGCTTTCGGCGTGGGGGACAGTTGTGGCTGATGGTGGGATATACGGTGCTGGTGGCGGTGGTCGGGGTGGTGGGGATCGGGATGATGGTGCTGAACCTGGACATGGGGATGACGCTGTGGGAGGCGGGGTTGTGGGGCGGGGTGCTGTCGGGTCTGGCGGCGAATGTGCTGGGGTCGATGGTGGTGAAGCGGTGATTCTTGGTGTGGATGTTCGAGGGACGCCTCGCTGCGCATCGGCGAACCGGCGGCCCGTTGGGCCGGCGCTACACGGCGCGCGTGCCCGTTGGGCGGGCGCTGCACGGCGCGCGTGCCCGTTGGGGCGGCGCTGCACGGTGTGGCGGGCGCGCGCGGGGCGGGGCTCACTTCGGTTGGTTTATTGTGACGCGGTTGCTGAGGAGGATGGGGTCGAGGTCGCCGCCGCGGAGGATTTTGTTGATGGAGAGTTTTTGGAAACCGTAGGGCGCGCAGAGGAGTTCCATTTCGAGGTGGTCGGTGGGTTTGGCGCCGAGGGTGGCGGGGTCTACGTCGAGGGTAAAGCTGTAGGCGCCATCATTCCTGTTGAGTTGGTAGGCGTCGGGGACATCTTTGAAGTGGGCGGGGATTTCGGGGGTGAAGCGCTTCCCGTTGATGTAGAAGGCGGCAAGGAGTTGTTGTTCGGGGAAGAAGTTGGCGACGGGCCATTGCTTGATGGTGAAGGTGTTGCCTTTGACGGAGAGGATGAAGCGGGGGTCGGGCGTGTCGGGAGCGGCGGAGGAGGGAAGGGAGCCGGTGGGAAGGGCGGTGGTGGGGAGGGTGCCGTCGATGATGGGGACGGCGGGTTCGGGGTCGAGTGCGGCTTTGCCCCGGCCGATGAGGGGAAGCCAGCGCCGGGCCTGGTCGTGGGTGGCGGTGAGGTGAGTGGCGGCGACGACCTGATTGCGATCAAGGATCTCGAGGGTGTAATCGCCGGGCGGGCCGACGGTGACGCGGGCGACGCAGAAAACGGGTTTGTCGAATGGGGTTTGGGGGCCGACGTTGATGGGGGCGCTGGGGTGGGGCATGGTGGGGCTGGAGAGACGGAGGGTGAGGGGGAAATCGTGCGGGACGGGCCGGGGATTGAGAGGGAGGTTGGGTGGCGGATTGAGCTGAAGGTAGACGTTGATGGAACCGAAGGCGGGGAGGGTGGCGGCTTCGACGGCGACGTGGAGCGGGCCGAGGATGGTGGAGACTTCCTCGGTGGCGGCGAGTTCGGGGCCGGTGGTGGCGCGGGGGATGGGCTGGGCGGAGGGAGCGAAAACGAGGGGCTGGGTGGCGGGGGAATCGGCGAGTGCGGCGGCGGTGAGGAGAAGTGCGGCGAAGGGGATGGCCAGTCGCATGGGAGTCTCCGGGCGGGGTGGCGTCAGGGGTTGGGGAGGGTGATGCGGTTGCTGCGGGAGATGGGGGCGGAGACGGGGAGGATGAGGCGGCCGCCGGTGATGAAATCAGCGCGGCCGGCGGCGGAGCAGAGGAGTTCGAGTTCGATTTTGTCGCCCGGTTTGGCGCCCAGGAGCGCGAGGTCGGGGGCGAAGGTCATGGTGAAGGGACCTGCGAGCGGGGTGAAGCCGGTGTGGCCTCCCTCGCCGATGCCTGCGCCGGGGATGGGGGGAATGAACCGTTTGCCGTTGATGTAGAAGGCGGCGAGGAGCTGGCGATCGGGAATGAAGGCTGGGGCGGGCCAGTGATCGACGGTGAGGAGGGAGCCGTCGGCGTGGATTTGGAAATCGGCGGAGGGTTTGGCGGGGGCGTCGGCGGTGGGGAGCGGGCCGTCGGGGAGTACGGGGAGCGCGAGGTTGATGATGGGCGCGGCGGGGCGGAGGTCGATGCGGAAATCGGGAGCGGTGTTGTCTGGGCCTGGGCGGCGACCGTAGAGGGGGAGCCAGCGTTCGGATTCTTTCTGTGCGACCTTGATGTCAGCATGGGCGACGGTGGCGGAGCCGACGCGGAATTCGAGGAGATAATCGCCCGGGGGTCCGGTGAAGAGGCTGCGGGCGAGAAGTTTTGCGGGCTGCTGCTGGAGGGGTTGATAGGAGGCGAAGGGGTAGAAGGCTTCGGGCTGGCGGGAGACGGGGCGGAGGCTGGCGGAGAGGACGTTTTGCGGGTGAGGATCGACGGGCGGGCCGCGCTTGATTGGTGGGGGCGCGTCGAGGAGGACGTAGACGGTGACGGTGCCGTAGGCGAGCGGAGTGGCGGTGTCGATGCCGAGGTGGGCGGGGCCGAGGTTGGTGTGGATGGCGGGTTGAGCGGCGAGATCGTCGGCGGTTTTGACGAGTGCGAGGGAGAAGGGCGCGGGTTGAGTGGCGGGGGGAATGTCGGCGGCGAGGGCGGGGGCGGCGAGGAGGAGGAGGAGGGGAAGGAGTGGGATGAGGGTGGGTCGCATGTCCTTACTCCCTTATTGGCGTGCGTCGATATGATAAATGAGGGGAGGGGAGGCGGGAAGAAAATAATAACGGGAGTTTCGGGCGGAAGAGGGAAGGAATCGCGGGAAAGGTCTAACGGCACGCTAAAGCGTGAACTCCGGACGCGCTGCAGGGCAATTGCATGTTCAATCCGAGATCAGGCGAAGGAGGTAATCGTGGTCCCAGCCGGCCAGCAGCCGTTTGGATTTGATGCCCACCTTGGTCTTGTCCTGCTGCAAAAGATTTAACGCCAGCCGGCACAGCCGCGAGA
>DASZTO010000002.1:0-98812 GCA_035548175.1 Phycisphaerae bacterium
CGCTCCTGCGGCGCTTTGAAGGAATTCCATTCCTCGCTCCTTTGTCATCCTCGGCCAGCTCCCTTCCTGAGCCCACGGCTACCGCCGCAGCCTGAGTCTCATCATATCAACTTGGACCGATACAAGTACGGACATGCACCCTAGAAAAAGGGGCTGCTTGCAAGGGGGAAGGGGCTCCGGTACACTTCTGGGTCTAACCTGCGGTGCACTGTGCGCCGGCGGGAGATGCTGTTGTAGCTCAGTTGGTAGAGCACGTCCTTGGTAAGGACGAGGTCAAGGGTTCAAGTCCCTTCAACAGCTGATGGTGAATTACCAACGGCAAACGGAGTCTTCGGGCGGCCCTGGAACGGAAAAGCGTCGGTTGGTGACGTGGGCGCTCGGTCGAGACAATCCGGAACACCCCCCCCTCACGGAGGTTCCCCCCCATGGCCAAAGGCGTATTTGAACGGAAGAAGCCGCACGTCAACGTCGGGACGATCGGTCACATTGACCACGGCAAGACCACCCTTACGGCGGCGCTGACGACGGTGCTGGCGGCGAAGGGCCTGGCGCAGGCGGTGGCGTATGACACGGTGGCGAAGGCGTCGGAGAAGCAGGGTCGTCGCGACCCGTCGAAGATCGTGACGATCGCGGTATCGCACGTGGAATATGAGTCGGAAAAGCGGCACTACGCTCACATCGACTGCCCGGGCCACGCGGACTTCGTGAAGAACATGATCACGGGTGCGGCGCAGATGGACGGGGGCATCCTGGTGGTGTCGGCGGCTGACGGCCCGATGCCGCAGACGCGCGAGCACGTGCTGTTGGCGCGTCAGGTGAACGTGCCCCGGCTGGTGGTATTTTTGAACAAGGTGGACCTTGTGGACGATCCGGAGCTTCTGGATCTGGTGGAGCTGGAGATTCGGGAGCTCTTGAACAAGTACAAGTTCCCGGGCGATGAAGTGCCGATCATTCGGGGCGCGGCGGTGAATGCGTTGAAGAACCCGACGGACGCCAAGGCGATCGAGCCGATCATGAAGCTGGTGGAGGCGTTGGACACGTACATTCCGGAGCCGGTGCGAGAGACGGACAAGCCGTTCTTGATGCCGGTGGAAGACGTGTTTTCGATCAAGGGCCGCGGCACGGTGGGGACGGGTCGTGTGGAGCGCGGCGTGATCAAGGTGGGCGACGAGGTCGAGATCATCGGGTTGAAGAAGGACTCGTCGAAGTCGGTGGTGACCGGGGTGGAAATGTTCCAGAAGACGCTGGACCAGGCGATTCCCGGCGACAACGTGGGGCTGCTGCTCCGCGGCGTTGAAAAAGAGAACCTGGAGCGCGGGCAGGTGATTGCGAAGCCCGGGTCGATCACTCCGCACACGAAGTTCGAGGCGGAAATTTACGTGTTGACCAAGGAAGAGGGCGGGCGGCACACGGCGTTTTTCGCGGGGTATCGCCCGCAGTTTTACTTCCGGACGACGGACGTGACGGGTTCGCTGGCGTTGCCTGCGGGCACGGAGATGGTGATGCCTGGCGACAACGTGAAGATCACGGTGGATCTTGGCGAGACGCCGATCGCGATGGAGCAGGGCGTTCGCTTTGCGATTCGTGAAGGCGGGCGGACGGTCGGCGCGGGCGTGGTGACGAAGATCATTGCCTGACGAGTAGACAGAAGTCAGAAGTCAGAAGTCAGAAGTTTTGGGCTGCGGCTTTTGGCTGAGCATGTGAAGTTGTGATGAATCGGGGCGGTTTTAACGACCGCCCCGATTCTGCTATAATCCTGAGTCCGGCGCGTGGGCGTCGGGGAACATGAAACCGAAGGATGCAAGTCATGGCGCGTGAATGGGTGTGGTTGCAGTGCACGGAGACGAGTGATCTGAATTACCGGATCACGATCAATCCGAAGGAATACGACACGAAGAAGCTGGTGAGCAAGTTTTGTCCGCGGCTGCGGAAGCACACGGAGCACAAGGTGAAGAAAGGGAAGTGAGGGTGAGTAGTCAGTAGACAGGAGTCAGTAGTCAGTAGTGAGAAGATGGTTTCGCGGCTACTGGATTCCGACTACTGAATTCTGACTTCTGTGGTAATACGTCGGTAGCTCAATTGGCAGAGCAGCGGTCTCCAAAACCGCAGGTTACAGGTTCGATTCCTGTCCGACGTGTTGACGAAGCGAGCATGAGCCGAAGGGTGCAGAGTTGACGACGCTGGATTACAAGAAGGAGGGGAAGCGGGGCTTTTTCTCGATTTACAAGCCGGGGCAGGGGAAGTACGTGCGTTGGGGGACTGTGGCGGGGATCATGCTGGTGGTGGGATTGGGGTTGTGGTGGCTGGCGGAGAAGACGCCGCTGACGACGTATGAGAACATACCGGTGAAGACGGGGGTGCTGGTGGCGTGGGCGGTGCTGGGTGCGTTTGGGGCGTTTTATTGCGTGAACGCGCCGAAGCTGGCGGAATTTCTGATCATGACGGAATCGGAGATGCGGAAGGTGACGTGGCCGACGCGGCGGCAACTGATCACGTCGACGAAGGTGGTGATTCTGCTGACGTTCATACTGGCGGTGATACTGGGGGGCGTGGACTTCGGGTTTTTGGGTTTCTTCAAGTGGATCGGGATTTCGTAACCGGCGCGGCGCGAGTGGTCGGGCGATTCAGGACGGAAAGTTTCAATGACGACGATGACGAAGAACTGGTATGTGCTGCGGGTGGCTTCGAACCGGGAAGACCAGGTGAAGGAGGCGCTGGAGCGGAAGGTGAAGATCGAGAACCTGGGGGACCTGATCGGCCGGATCATCGTGCCGACGGAGCGGATCAAGCGGGTGAAGCAGGGGCAGCAGAAGGTGGCGGAGAGGAAGCTGTATCCGGGGTATGTGTTCGTGGAGATGGAGGTCAACAACGACGGGACGATACCGGAGCGGTCGTATTATTTGTTCAAGGACACGCAGGGGGTTGGGGATTTCATCGGGCAGCGGAACAAGCCGGACGCGATGAGGCCGGACGAAGTGTCGAAGATGCTGCAGGACGTGGAGAAGAACGAGCAGCAGTCGGCGGGGCCTGGGACGGTGAAGGTGGAGTTCAAGAAGGGGGATCCGATCAAGATCAAGGAGGGGCCGTTCGAGAACTTCGAGGGGACGGTGGACGAGATTTTTCCGGACAAGGGGGTGGTGCGAGTGATCGTGACGATTTTTGGTCGAGCGACGCCGCTGGAGCTGGAATACTGGCAGCTTGAGAAGGTGGAAGGGTAAGCGGTCGGGTGCGCAGATGATTTACGGTCAGATAGGGAATCATCCATTGGCGCGGGTGGCGGTGGGGGTGATGCGTGCGCCGCGGTGGGTGTGGGTGGCGTTTGCGGTGCCGGCGGTGGTGCTGCTGGCGTTGTTGCTGGCGGCGGGGGCGTTGGTGGCGTTGGTGTTGCTGGTGGCGAGCGCGCCGGTGCGGGCTTATCGGCGGCTGCGTGGGCCCGGGGCATCGGGATTGGCGGGTCGGCAGCAGGTGGGCTATCGGGAGAACGTGCGCGTGTCGGTGACGAGCGCGCGGGTGATCGATCCATGAGGGTCCGCGACGGGGCCGGCGTGTAGGCCGGGCTTCTCCCCGGGAGCGGCGAATTGAAGAAGAAGTAACAGCGAGCGACAGGAAATAAGCCATGGCGAAAGTGAAAGAAGTGGTCAAGAAGTTCAAGATGCAGGCCCCTGGCGGGACGGCGACGCCGGCGCCGCCGATCGGTCCGGCGTTGGGGGCGAACGGGGTGAATCCCGGGCAGTTCATCACGCGGTTCAATGCGGCGACGGCGGCGTTGAAGGGGAAGGTGGTGGGCGTGGAAGTGACGGTGTATTCGGACCGGACGTTCGATTTCATCATCAAGACGCCGCCGGCATCGGTGATGATCAAGGACATCATCAGCATCGAGAAGGGCTCGGGTGAGCCGAACAAGAACAAGGTGGGGAAGATATCGCGGACGCAGTTGAAGAAGATTGCGGAGGAGAAGATCAAGGATTTGAACGCGTATGATGTGGACGCGGCGATGCGGATTCTGGCGGGGAGCGCGCGGTCGATGGGAGTGGACGTGGTGGACTGACGTGCTTGGGCCGCGGACGACGTGTGACGACGTAAATTGGCCCGAAAGGCACGAAGGACACGAAAACGAAAATGGATTGAGAGAAGCCCGGGGTTTTGACCTCGGGTTTTTTTTTGCGCCGGTGGGGCGATGGGGCGACACGGTGATACGGTGACAAGGGGAGACGGAGGGAGCAACAGGGGAGGGGGCGGGGTGTGCTGTGGGGGGTTTGGGTTTACACTTTCGGGGGAAAGGGGTGTGTTGTGGCGATGCAGAATTTGGCGATGCTGACGGATTTGTATCAGCTCACGATGGCGTATGGGTATTGGAAGCTGGGCGGGGCGGAAGGATTGGCGGGGCGGGAGGCGGTGTTTCATTTGTCGTTTCGGAACAATCCGTTTGGGGGCGGGTTCGCGGTGGCGGCGGGGCTGGCGTCGGTGATTGAGTATGTGGAGGGGTTTGGTTTTACGGCGGAGGATGCGGCGTATCTGCGGGAGTTGAAGGGGAACGACGGGCGGGCGCTCTTTGAGGAAGCGTTTCTGGAGTATCTCGAGGGGCTGCGGCTGGGGTGCGATGTGGATGGGGCGCCGGAGGGGACGGTGGTGTTCGGGCATGAGCCGCTGGTGCGGGTGAAGGGGCCGCTGCTGCATTGTCAGCTATTGGAGACGGCGTTGTTGACGCTGGTGAATTTTGAGACGCTGGTGGCGACGAAGGCGGCGCGGGTGGTGCTGGCGGCGAAGGGGGAGCCGGTGCTGGAGTTTGGATTGCGGCGTGCGCAGGGGGTGGACGGGGGCCTGACGGCGAGCCGGGCGGCGTATGTGGGGGGCTGCGCGGCGACGAGCAACGTGATGGCGGGGCAGCGGTATGGGATACCTGTGAAGGGGACGCATGCCCATTCGTGGGTGATGTGTTTTGGGGAGGAGCTGGAGGCGTTCGAGGCGTGGGCGGAGGTGATGCCGAACAATTGCACGCTGCTGGTGGACACGTACAACACGCTGGAGGGGGTGAAGCATGCGGCGGCGGTGTTTTCGCGGTTGAAGGCACGTGGGCATCGGCCTGGGGGAATTCGGCTGGATTCGGGGGATTTGGCATATTTGTCGATCGAGGCGCGGAAGATTTTGGATGAGGCGGGGCTGGGGGAGGTGCCGATATTGGCGACGAACGATCTGGATGAGACGATCATCGGGAGTTTGAAGGGGCAGGGCGCGGCGATCGGGATGTGGGGAGTGGGGACGAAGCTGGTGACGGCGTACGATCAGCCGGCGCTGGGGGGCGTGTACAAATTGTCGGCGCTGCGGAACGGGCAGGGGAAGTGGGAGCATAAGATCAAGCTGTCGGAGCAGAAGGCGAAGACGTCGATACCGGGGATTTTGCAGGTGCGGCGGTTTTATGAGCCGGGAGGTGGGGGCGGGCGGCTGATCGCGGACATGATTTATGACGAGCTGTCGGGGGTGATGGAGGGGGAAGAGGGGAGTGAGATTGTGGACATTGTGGATGTGACGCGGCGGAAGGGGATTGGGGCGGGGACGGCGTATGAGGAGCTGCTGGCGCCGGTGTTTCGGGCGGGGAAGCGGGTGTATGAGTCGCCGGGGCTGGAGAGGATACGGGAGCGGACGCTGGGGCAGCTGGGGAGGTTGCATCCGGGGATTTTGCGGGGGATTCATCCGCATGAGTATCCGGTGGGGCTGGAGCGGGGTTTGAACGCGTTGCGGAATGGGTTGATTCTGGAGATGAGGGGGTGAGGGACGGGAAAGACGAAAGAAGAAAGACGAAGGACGAAGGACGAAAGTGGGATGGCGAAAGATGGAAGGTGGTGATGATATGCGGGCGTTGAATGTGGGGTTGGTGGGGTATCAGTTTATGGGCAAGGCGCATTCGAATGCGTGGGCGCAGGCGGGGCGGTATTTTGATTTGCCGCGGGAGGTGGCGTTGCATACGTTGGTGGGGAGGCATGTGGAGCCATTGCGGAAGACGGCGGATCGTTGGGGGTGGAAGAAGTATGCAACGGACTATCGAGAGGTGCTGGAGGATGGGGAGGTGGAGCTGGTGGATATTGGGGCGCCGAACGATATGCATGCGGAGATTGCGATCGCGGCGGCGGAGGCGGGGAAGGCGGTGGCGTGCGAGAAGCCGCTGGCACGGAGTTTTGCGGAAGCGAAGGGGATGGCGGAGGCGGTGAAGCGGAGGGGGGTGAAGAATTTCGTATGGTTCAACTATCGGCGGGTGCCGGCGATAGCCTTTGCGCGGCAGCTGATCCAGGAGGGGCGGATTGGTCGGGTGTATCATGCGCGGGCGTTGTATCTGCAGGATTGGATCAAGGATCCTGCGACGCCGCTGGTGTGGCGGTTGCGGAAGAAGGCGGCGGGGTCGGGGTCGCTGGGGGACCTGGCGGCGCATTCGGTGGATCTGGTGCGGTATCTGACAGGGGAGGAGCTGGAGGCGGTATCGGCGCTGGAGCGGACGTTTATCAAGAGGCGGCCTTTAGGGCGGATGGTGGAGGGGCTGACGGCGGCGGCGGGGGAACGGGGGATGCAAAGTTCCGGAAAGGTGCGGCGGCGCGAGGCAACGGGGCGCGTGGATGTCGATGATGCGGTGGTGTTTCTGGGGACGCTGAGCGGGGGCGGCGTGGCGACGTTCGAGGCGACGCGATTTGCGACGGGGAATCACAACGGGAATTCACTGGAAATCAACGGGGAAAAGGGGGCGCTGCGGTTTTATTTTCCGCATTTTTCGGAGCTGGAGTTTTTTGATGACACGCTGCCGGCGTCGGAGAAGGGGTGGCGAACGATTTCGTGCACGACGGGTGCGCATCCGTATGCGGGGGCGTATTGGCCGGCGGATCATCCGATCGGGTATGCGGAGACCTTTGTGAACACGGCGGCGGACATTGCGCGGGCGATGGCTGGGAAAAGTTTCAAATTTCATCCGGATTTTGCGGATGCGCTGGAGACGCAGCGGGTGCTGGAGGCGGTGTCGCGGAGTGCGGCGGAGCGTCGGTGGGTGGAGACGGGGGAGGTGGGGTGAGGGGGAGGGATGAAGGGCGAAAGACGAAAGACAAAAGACGAAAGACGAAAGACGGTTTAGGGGTTGTCGTTGAGGAGTTTGGAGACTTTGGCGGCGCAGATGAAGTCGTTTTCGGTGAGGCCATTGGCGGTGTGGGTGATGTAGGAGAGGGCGGCGCGGTTGTAGCCGACGTCCATATCGGGGTGGTGATTTTCCTGGTGGCTGATCCAGGCGACGGCGTTGACGAAGGCCATGGTTTCGTGGAAGTTTTTGAATTTGAATTCGCGGCGGAGGATGCCGGCGTCGACGGTCCAGGCGGGGAGTTGCCTGAGCAGGTCGGGGATGGCGGAATCGGGGAGTCGGTCGGCGGGGCCGTCGCAGGGTTTGCAGTGTTTGCGGGAGAGATCGGATTTCACGGGGCACCTCGTGGAGGGGGACGGTCGGCGAACGCATCGGCAGGGCTGGCGTCGGTGCGCGAGCGATTCTTATGATAGCGAAGGGGCGGGGGTGAAGGAGAATGAGCCGCGTTGAAGGAGCGTCATGGGGAAGACATCCGAGTCGCCGCCGGAAGCGAAGCCAGCGCCGCCGGTGCGGCTTCAGATGCTGGCGGCGTCGCTGACGGCGGTGGCGGGGTATGTGGACGCGGCGGGGTATTTGCTGCTATCGAAGATATACACAGCGAATATGAGCGGGAACTCAGTGGCGCTGGGGATACGTCTGGCGGAGCGGGAGGGGAGCGACATCTGGCGGCGGGCGTTGCCGATCGTATTTTTTTTTGCGGGCCTGGTGGCGTCATCGACGGTGCACGAGGTGGCCAAGCGGTATGGGCGGCCGCGGCATCCGTTCGCGGTGATGTTCAGCGCGGAGGTGGCGTTGCTGGCGGGGTTCACGGTGGCGGCGTTTGGGCTGCATCCGGCGGTGGGAGTGAATCCGGGGATGGGGACGTTCTGCATACTGGCGGGGCTGGCGGGGGTGGCGATGGGTGTGCAGAACGCATCGTTGCGGAGGGCGGGTGCATTGACAATCCACACGACGCACGTGACGGGTTTGCTTTTGCAATGCGCGGATGCGCTGGTGGTGGCGATCGGGGCGTTGGCGCGGCCGCCATCGAGGAAAGCGCGGCGGGATGCGCTGATCAACGCGGGGTTTCTGTTTGGGTTGTGGGCGTTGTATGTGGCGGGAGCGGTGGCGTCGACGCTTTTGCTGGGGACACTGGGGCCGCTGGTGATGGCGCCGGCGGCGGTGGTGCTGGGGCTGTGGGTCGTATCGGATCTGGTGAAGTCGATACCGGCATGAGGCGTGCGCGGGGATGGAGGGCACCCGGGTTTACTCCCCCCAATTGGGGATGGGGTTGCCATCCTTGGTGGCGGTATCGGGGGTGACGTTGGCGCCGGAGATTTTGAGGACGCAGGCGTATTTTGAGGGGGCTTTTTCGGGGAGCGTGACGTGGAGGCCGTCCTGCTGCTGGTCGAATTTCAGGGCGCCATCGTTGCCGAGCATGGAGACGGCCGAGATGTGGCCCTTGTCGGCCGGGGTGGCGAGGGAGGTGATAGTGACGTCGCCGCCGCCGGACCAGTCGCCGAGGACGATGGCGTAGAGGGCGTCGCCTTTGACGGTGAAGCGGACATTGGCGCCGGTGCGGGGCTGGCCGCGGGCGGGGATGACTTCGCCGAAGGTGAACCAGTTGTGGGTGGCGTAGATGGCTTCGCCGTTGATATCGAGCCAGGCGCCGACGCCGAGGAGGGTTTGCTGCTGATTCTGGGGGATTTCGCCTTCGGCAGTGGGGGAGATATTGAGGAGGAGGTTGCCGTTTTTGCTGACGGTGTCGGCGAGGGCGTCGATGATTTGCGCGGGGGAGGAGACGCGCATGTCGGTGGCGTAGCCCCATTGGGAGCCGATGGGCTGATCGACCTGCCAGGCGCCGGTGCGGATACCGGCGGGGGAGCGGGCGCCGATTTTTTCAAAGTCGATAATGCTGCCGATGGTCTGGGTGTTGTCATTGCCGGGGGCATAGGCGGCTTTTTTGGTGCTGATGGAGACTTGCTTGCCCCACTCGGCGGCGCGGTTGTAGTAGTAGGCGGCGATCCAGAGTTTGAGGGGGTCGAGGTAGCGCTGGTCGACGCCGTTGTCGAACCAAAGCATGTCGGGCTGATATTGATCGATCAGCTCGACGTTACGGGCGACCCAGTTGGCGAGGAATTTTTCGCAGGCTTCATCGCTGCGGTCGGTGTTGTAGAAGAGTTCCCACTGGGGGTCGTAAAGGTCGGCTTGCTTGGGTTTGAGGAGGGCCTGGACCTGGGCGCTGGGCTTGACGAATTGGAAGGCTTCGATGCCGTGGTTGGAGACGCCGAACTTGAGGCCTTGCTTGCGCACGGCGGCGGCGAGATCGCCGATGAGATCGCGGTGGGGGCCCATGTTGACGGCGTTGATGGGGTTGGCCTTGGAGTTCCAGTTGGAGAAGTTGTCGTGGTGCTGGGCGGTGGGGATGACGTATTTGGCGCCGGATTTTTTGAAGAGTGCGGCCCAGGCGTCGGGGTTCCATTTGGCGGCGGTGAATTTGGGGATGAAGTCTTTGTAGCCGAATTGATCGAGGGGGCCGAAGGTTTTGGTGTGGAAGGCGAGGGTGGCGCCGCCGGCGTAGAGGTGGGTTTCGTACCATTCGGCAGCGCCGCCGCCGCCATAAGCGGGGACGCTGTAGAGGCCCCAGTGCATGAAGATGCCGAACTTGGCGTCGGTGAACCATTGTGGGGCGACATAGTGTTGCTTGATGGAATCCCAGGTGGGCTCAAAAGGACCCGGGGGCATTTTTTCGGTGATCAACTTCATGGCGGCGGCGACGACTTCGGGGCGGGTGATGGGGGCCATGTCGTAGCCGGGGGAGTTGCCGCCTTCGGCGAGCTGGGCGCGGCGGGCGGCGTCATCGGGGGATGGGGCGGGGGCGGTGGGGGTTTGCGCGAAGGATTGGGTTGCGGAGAGTGCGACGACTGCGGTGAGGATTGCGACTGGCCAGCGCATCTTTGATTCTCCGGTCGACGTGAGAGGTTCAAGGAATCACCATCCTGCCCGGCAATTTCGCAGAGGGCCATGGCGGGGGTTGACTTGAACCTGTCATTTCTTGACCGGGTGGCGGCGGGGGGGCTCAGGGCGCGCCGGTGAGGTGATCGACGACGTCCCTGGCGACCCAGCTCATTCGATCCATGGCGCCCTGGGTGCGCGCGGCGAGATGCGGGGCGACCAGGACGTTGGGAACGCCGAAGAGGGGATAGTCGGGGCCGGGCGGCTCGGGATCGTGGACGTCGAGAGCGGCGCCGGCGATGCGGTGGGTTTTGAGGGCGGCGGCGAGGTCCTGGGCATCGACGACTTCACCGCGCGAGGTGTTGATGAGGATGGCGGTGGGCTTCATGCGGGAGAAGACGACGGCGTCGATGAGGTGATAGTTGAGATTGTCCGGCTGGTGGTCGACGTGGACGGTGAGGATGTCGGCGTGTTCGTAGAGCTCGGGCTTGGAGACGGATCTGGCGGGATAGTCGATGTGGGAGGAGACGTCGAGGAGATCGTTGTAGATGACGTTCATTTCCATGGCCCAGGCGATTTTGCCGACGCCGCGGCCGATGCGGCCCATGCCGAGGACGCCCATGGTTTTGCCGGAGAGTTCGAGGCCGCGGATGGTTTTGCGGTAGGAATGGAACTGCTCGTCGGAGACGGATTCCTTGAGGTTCACGACGGGGCGCGTGAGGGTGAAGAGGAGGTTGAAGACGTATTCGCAGACGGCGCGGGTGTTGGCGGTGGGGGTGGAGAGGACGGCGATGTTGCGGCGTTTGCAGGCGGGCTGGTCGATGTTGTCGAGTCCGACGCCGGCGCGTCCGACGACGCGGAGTTTGGGGGCTGCGGCAAGGAGGGAGTCGTTGACCTGGGTGTAGGTGCGGACGATGAGGCCGTCGGCTTGTGCGAGGGCGGCGCGGAGGGCGGCGGGTTCTTTCCAGGAGGCTTCGAGGACGTTGGCGTGCTCGCGGAGCCAGGCGAAGGGCGTCCTTTCGAGGCCTTCGGTGACGACGATGGTGGGTTTGGCGGGCATGGTAATTCTCCTGCGGCGAGGGATCGGGGGCGCGCGCGGCGCTCTGGCCGTGATGATACCGCGTGGGACCGAAGCGCGCATGGGCGGCGTGAAAAAAGAGACCCCGGCACGTGTCTGCCGGGGTCTCACTCACCTCAGAGTCCCGCCCCCCCCCGCTCTGCTGGAAGCAGGTGAAAGGGTTAGCGTTCCGAGGCCATGGCGGTGTCGTTGAAGGCCCGCAGCACGTGATAAGCGGTGGTGCGATAGGCCTGGTTGACGTCGCTGGGCCAGGTGCTCTTCTGGTCATCGAGGGTCTGGATGTGGCGGGCGAGGTTGTCCTTGAGCTGCTGATCGGAGATCTGGTCAGGCAGGTCGATTTTCCAGGAATTGCCTTCGTTGACCATGTTGAGGGTGAGGGCTTCGCCGGCGGGCGGCGTGGTGGTGGAGCTGGCGAGGTCCTGGCGTTGCTGACCGGCGGTCTTGTTGCCGGTGGCGACGCCGGGGTTCGCGTTGATGTCATCGCCGCGGACGGTGGTGTTGGAGTTGCTGCCGCTGCTGGCGGGGCCGGTGCGGTTGCCGAGGGTGGCGGAGCTGAGATCGGAGCCACTGGCCATGCCGTTGCGGTTGGATTGTGTTCCGGAGTTGTCGTAGGTGTTGAGCTGGCGGTCTGCGGGTGCGTGGCCGGGGGTGTTGTCCGTCTTCATGGAGTTGTTCATGCCTTCGTTGTTATTGGAGGCGGCGGCGTTGGAGGAGAAGCTGGAGGACTGGTTCGCCGCGTTGCCGGTGGAGACGTCGTGGAGGGCGACGGTGGCGGAATTTTTGTCCTGGCCGGAATAGACGAGTGTGTCCTGGAAGGCGCTGGCGCGGGCGTCAAAGTCCTGGCCATATTTGCTGTGGAAATCCTGGCGGAACTGATTGACGGCGCGGTTCAGGTCATCGGCTTTGACGCTGGAGGCGTTGCTGAAGCGCTTCTGATCGGACTTGGCGAGGTGACTGGAGAGGTCGGAGAAGCGGTTGGGGGTGAGGGCATCATTGACGACCTGCGCCAGGGAGGAGCGGACTTCGCGCGAGGTGGAGGCGTCGGCCTGCTGACTGCCGATGGATTGGAGCTCATTGCCGGACCGGACCGCACTGGTGCCCATTTGGGCGGCGGCGGAGTTGGCGCCGGTGTTCATGTTGTTGGCATTGCCGGTATCGGCTGCGAAGAGGGTGGCGCCGGAGAGGGCGAAGCTGGCCGCGATGAGATAGGTGGTGAAGCGGTTCATGGAAACCTCCAAGAATTCAAGAGAAAAGTCACTGGATGGCCCTGGCGGCAACGTGTCGCGGGCGGTAAGTGGAAATAAAAGCAAAGGTTGTTCCGAGGTGCGTGATTTGGGGAAAATGGGTGGAATGCGGGAGATATTCGCGGCGGCGGCGCGGGCACAAGCGGGGGCGGTGCGGATAGAATGGCGGTCTGGAATTTTCTGAAGAGAGCCGATGTCTGAACTGTCGCCAGCGCCGCATTCGTCCAACGGGCCCGCATCGAGCGGAGGCGGCGGCCGGGGGTCGAAAAAAGCGCCGCGGCGGATGCGGCGGGAACACGAGCGCCTGGCGCGGCTGGACCAGTTGGCGGAAATGGGGAAGCTGGCGGCGGGACTGGCGCACGAGTTGAAGAATCCGCTCTCGACGCTGAAGCTGAATTTGCAGTTGCTCGAGGAGGATCTGGCGGCATTGCCGGACACGCCGGAGTTTGCGGGACGGAAGCGGTCGATGGCGCGGATTGCGACGCTGAAGAAGGAGGCGGACCGGCTGCGGCACACGCTGGATGATTTTCTGCGGTTCGCGGGCCGGATCGAGCTCCGGACGACGCCGGTGCCGCTGAACCGGGTGGTGGAGGAGCTGATCGATTTCATCCATCCCCAGGCCCAGGCGCAGCGGGTGCGGGTGCTGACGGCGCTGGCGGCGGAGAATCCGATATGCCCGCTGGACGAAAATCTGTTCAAGCAGGCGGTGCTGAATCTGCTGCTCAATGCGATTCAGGCGATGTCGGTGGATCGGCCGACGGGCGACGGCGAACCGGCGTCGCGCGGCGGCGGCGGGGGGGATGGGGGAGGCGAGCTGCTGGTGCGGACGCTGGTGTCGAAGGGGAAAGAGGGGGATCAGGCGATTTTGTACATTTCAGACACGGGGGTGGGGATTTCGCGCGAGCATTTGCCGCACATTTTCGATGCGTATTTCACGACCAAGAAGGGAGGGACGGGTCTGGGGTTGCCGACGACGCGGCGGATCATCGAGGAGCATCACGGGCTGATCTCGGTGGAATCGGAGGCGGGGAAGGGGACATCGTTCCGCGTGGAGTTGCCGCTGGTGGGGATGACGGCGGCGCGCGTGGCGGGGGGCGGCGGCGATGCGGCTGGAGCGCGGTGAGTTCTTTTTGATGGAAAGCAGTACATGGCGTTGAACGGACGGGAGCTGGCCTATCGAACGCTGGTGCGGTGGAGCGTGCTGAGCGATCCGCCCTTTTTGCCGGAGCGCTCGGACGCCGAGTGGCAGGCGGCGGCGGCGCGGGAGCGGGCGTTTGGCTTCGAGCTGCTGACGGGGGTGATGCGGCGGCGCGGGACGCTGGACGCGGTGGTGGCCACGCGGTTGCGCCAGCCGCTGGAGTCGGTGGACCTGGCGGTGCGGGCGCTGCTGTGGATCGGGGCGTATCAGTTGTTGCTGCAGGGCGGAACGGCGGCATATGCGGCGGTGGATTCGACGGTGGAGCTGGCGAAGTCAATGCGCGGGACGGCGCGGGCGGCGGGGCTGGTGAACGCGGTGCTTCGGGGCATTGCGCGGCTGCATCCGGGGACGGGGGCGTTGCGGGAATATGAGCGGTCGCGGCGGGCGTTTCCGATGGATTTCCAAACGGCGGTGACGCTGTCGGTGGATGTGTTCCCCAATGCGCACGCGGCGCCGGAGGCCTATCTGGCGGCGACGTTGAGCCATCCGGAAGCCTACGTGCGGCATCTGCGGGGATTGTTCGGGGAGCGCGCGGCGGCGGGGTTGCTGCTGCGGAACAATCTGCGGCCGGTGATCACGCTGCGCGCGGATCGTGAGGCGGTGGACGTTCCGGCGGCGGCGGGACTGGCGGCGCATGGCGAGTTTCCGCGGTTTCTGGTGGCGTTGGAGGGGTGGAACGCGGCGGTGGAGGGGTTGGTGGACAAGGGCGTGCTTTCGCCGCAGGATCCGACGGCGGCCAAGCCGGTGAGGCGTGCGGCGGAGCTATCGGCGAAAAAGCCGCCGGAGAGGGTGCTGGATTTGTGCGCCGGTCTGGGGACGAAGACGGTGCAATTGGCGCGGGCGTTTCCACAGGCACGGGTGACGGCGACGGATGTGGATGGCGGGAAACTGTCGCGGCTGGCGGCGCGCGTCCGGCAGATCGGGCAGGGCGGCATCGAGACGGCGGCCCCGGCGACGCTGGGGGAAGGCGGGCGCGGGTTTGATCTGGTGCTGGTGGATGTGCCCTGTTCGAACACGGGCGTGATGGGCAAGCGCGTGCAGTCGCGGTGGCGCTGGCCGACGCTGGATCATGCGGGGCTGCACGGGTTGCAACGGCGGCTGCTGGAGCAGGGGGCGGGGCTGGTGGCGCCCGGCGGCATGCTGGTGTATGGAACGTGCTCGATCGATCCGGCGGAGAATGAGCGGGTGGTGGAGGCGTTTGCGGAGCAGGCGGGCGGGGCGCGGGGGTTCGTGCGCCAGGCGGAGGAGACGACGCTGCCGGCGTTGACGAACGATGCGTCGGCGGCGCGGGATGGGGGCTATTACTGTATTCTGACGCGCGCGGGTTGAGGTGGCGTCCGCCGGGGCGAACGTTAGCCGCGCTTCACTTTGTCCATGACGGCCAGGAGGATGGAGGGCTTGTCGAGGTTGTAATCGGCGCCGTAGCGGACGGGGGTGACTTTTTCGAGCTTGCCGTGATCGCCGATGTGATAGACCCAGGGGGGCATGAGCATGCAGCGTCTGCGTGCGAGGGTTTCGAGGAATTCCATATCATCGATGTCGCCGGGTTGTTGACCGGCAGCCATGGCCTGGAGTTGTTCGCGACCCAGTCCGGGCGGATGATCGACGGCACGCATGAGGCACCTCGCTAAAACGGAGCACCGCCCCACGCCAGCTGGGGAGGGCGATCCACCACGCTTTTGCCACATTCCTTGCTCCAGTTCATACGAAGTGGGGGGGAAATGCCAGAACTTTTTGGCGATTTTTTCGGACGTTTGGGATTTGACGGCCGCGTAGAGCGACCGTGTGGCTCGCCTCTTCAAGGATGGCTATGATTCCGCCATACCTGCCCCTCTCTTTTTTCGGAGTCCGCCATGGATCTCAAATCGTTTCTGGTGTCCTCGCTGGAGCGCAGCCCGAATCTCCTGAAGATGACGGTTGCGGACATGTCGGACGCGGAGCTGAACGAGCGGCCGGCGGAGGGGGCCAACACGCCCAACTGGCAGATTGGGCATTTGATCAACGCGGAGGCGTCGCTGCTGGGGATGGTGGGGATGCCGGCGGTGGCGTTGCCGGAGGGATTCGCGGAGACCTATGGCCGACCGAAGGCGGGCGCGGCGCCCGGGAAGCCGCTGACGAAGGAGCAGTTGCTGGGCCTGCTGGAGCAGGTGAACAGCGCCGGAGTGGCCTGGGCGCGGACGCTGAGCGATGAGCAGCTTGCCGGTCCGGCGCCGGAGCGTATCCGGGCGATCGCCTCGACGGTGGCGGACCTGATCAACCTGGTGGGCTCGCACAATTCGATGCACGTGGGCCAGATTCAGGTGATGCGGCGGAAGCTGGGAAAGCCGGTGCTGTTCTAAGGCCGCGGGGGGGGGCCGCGGCGAGGGCTATTGGCCGAGGGCGTAGCGTGAAACGGCGACGTCCATGGCCATGTCTTCCATGCGGTTTTCGTTTTCGACCGGCGTGGTGGCTTCGAGCTTGGTGAGGAATTCGGCCTGGAGCTGCGTGCGCTGCTGATCGTGAAGCTCGGCGGCAATTTGCTGCTGCGCTTCGGCGAAGGGGATGGTGCGGCCTTCCTGCTTCTGGCCCACCTTGATGACCACGACCGCGGATTGCGTGGGGTCGGGGCTCTTGAGAAGCTGCGGCTGGCCGAGGGTGTTTGCGGGAAGGCTGAAGGCGTAATCCTCGATGCGTTTGTCGGCGAGGTCGCCGCGTTTGACGTGGGGGAAGCGGCCGCCGGCGTTGGCGCGTTTGTCGGCGGAATAATCCTCGGCGAGCTGGGCGAAATCGGCGCCGTTCTTGAGCTGCTTGACCACGTCGTCGGCGGCGGCCATGGCCTGGGATTCGGCGGATTTAACCTGCTCGGGCGTGGGGTTGGCGATCAGGGGTCCGCGCGTGCCATCGGAAGTCTGCGCATGGAGCCAGCGGGCGACGGGGATGCTGATGGTGAATAGTTCGAGTTCGGGTTGCTGCTGCCAGCGCTTGGGATCGCGCTGATAGGCGTCGAGGACCATCTGGCGGGTGACCACGATGCGCGGGGAGATTTCCTTGTCCATGTAGACCTGCCAGGTGAGGCGGCGACGCAGGTCGGTCATTTCACGGTCGACGGAGCTGCCCTGGGGGCGGAGGGCCTGGTCGGCCAGGGCGCGCGAGCCGCCGTAATCGGCGAGCAGGTCGTGGAGCATCTTGCGCATGTAGGTGTCGACGCCGGCCTTTTCTTCGTCGGTGAGGGTGGCCTTGGCTTTGGACATCATGAGGATTTCGTAGATGTAATTCTGGAGCTGCGCATGGATGAGGGGCTGGGCGTCTTGCTTGAATTCATTGAGGGTGCGGGCGCTCTGGGCCATTTGGCGGAGCTGTTTGTCAATCGGACGCAGGACGTCCTGGACGAAGATGGGTTCGGCGTTGACGAAGCCGGCGAGGGCGTTGATGGTGAGGGGCTGATCAGCGCGGACGCGGAGCAGGGGTTCGGCGCCGGAGGGCGCGGGGGCGGAAGTGGGCGGCGCGACGGAGACCTGGGCCACGGCGGAGGCCGCCGAGAGGATGGTTCCCGCTCCCGCCCACCAGAATGCCGCTCGCCTCATGCGCGCTCCCTTGAGGAAATATGCTGGATAAAGCTTCCTATTGAATCGGATTGGCGGGGCGAAAGCAAAGGAGCGGGAGATTTTTGAGGCGAGGGGGCGTGGGCGCGCACGGGTGGCGGTTTTGGACCTCAGCGGTTGAGGCGCAGGCCGAAGGAGCTGGTGGGCATGATGCCGCGCCACATGTCGATGAGGCGTTTATAGGCTCGGCCGACGGGACGGATTTTTCGCTGGAGGTCGTAGAGGCCCAGGGGATTGACGCGCCCGTTGTCTTCGCGGAGGGCGGTGTCCCAGTCCACCTGATCGGTGAGGGAATACCACGTGAAGCCCAGGATGGGCACGCCATCCGATTTCAACCGCAGCATGTTGGCCCATTCCTTTTTGAGCCAGCCGGGCGCTTTCTCGGCGTCGGCGAGATTCGTTTCGGTGTGCATCACGGGCAGGTTGTAGCGTTCGTAGTATTGGCGCGTGATGACGTAATAGCCGTAGATTTCGCCGGCGGGCTCGGTAGAACCGTCGGGCTTCACGAGGTGCTCGTTGGTGACGTAATAGTCGTTTCCCATGATGCAGTTTTTCTTGACGTGGTGATCGCGGAACCAGTGATAGTCCTCGCGCGTCATGCCGTTGTCGAGCAGGAATTCGTACATCATGGTGGGCACGTCGACGCCGTAGGTGAGATCGAGAGAGATGAAACGCTCGTCGTTGAGCTGGTGGGCGCGCTTGAGGCTGGCGGGTTCTTCGGCGTGGAAATATTCGGAAGACTCGGACTGGATGAAGATGGCGTGGGGGGTGACCTCCAGGATGGCGCGCATGGCCATGACATTGGCCTTGCAGAGGTGATGGAGAGCGGTGACGAAGGCTTTGTCGGAGGTGAGGCATTCGTTCCACCAGCCGTAGTGGGCGCTGAATTTGGCGGCGACGTAAATTTCGTTGACGGGCGTGAAGAGGTGCAGATAGCGATAGCGTTCGGCGAAGGCGCGGGCGTACTGGGCGAAGAGGCGGGGGAAATCGGGGCTCTGCGCGGAGCCGATCCAATCGGGCAGGCCGAAGTGGCAAAGATCGACGATGGGTTCGATGCGGAGGTGCCGGAGCTCGCTGAAGGTTTCGTCGCAGAAATGCCAGTCGTATGTGTCGGGCCCGAGGTGCGTGCGGTAGTAGGGGGGGCCGTAGCGGAGGAACCCGATTCCCATGTCCTTGACGAGTTGGAAATCCTGCCGCCAGTTTTCGTAATGGCCGCATTTTTCCATTTCGTCGACGCGGCGTTTGCGGCCGCCGCCGCAGGGGATGACGGGGTAGGAATTCTCGATGCCGGTGGCGAACATGAACTGATTGACGACGGGACGCATGCGGCAACTCCACTGGACGGGACGGGGCGGCCGTCGAGGCCAAGTGCAAGAGCGGTGCCGTGAGGGGGCGTCAGAGCCGGCGGCGAATACCCCCTGCGGGCGCGGGTCGCTGAGGCGCCACGGGTCTGGCGGGCTCGGGCTTGGGCTGCTCGGGCTGGGGCGCGTTGGGGTTGAGCAGGTGGCGCAGCACGTTCACGAGCGTTTCGGGTTCGAGATAATTGGCCGGGAGGCGGAGATGCACGGTTTTTTCATCGATTACGCGGACGCTGCCGGCGCCGCCGACGCCTTTGCCCAGCAGGGGTCCGAGCTTGCTGAGGTCGGTGATGGTGAAGACCACGTCGGGCGCCTTGGTGATGATGCTGACGATGGACCAGGGGCGGGCGAGGATTTTGATTTCGGCGAGGCCGAACAGCAGTATGACCGGCTTGGGCATGGGGCCGAAGGCGTCTGTGACGTCCTTGGCGAGCGCTTCGAGCATTTCGAGGCTCTGGGCGCGGGAGAGGCGACGATACAAATCCATGCGCTGGCGTTCGGAGTCGACGTAGGTTTTGGGGAATACGCCGCTGACGCCGATATCGACGTTGACCTCGATGGGTTTATCGACCGGCTCGTTCTTGATCTTCTTGACGGACTCTTCGAGGAGCTGGCAGTACATTTCGTAACCCACGGCGGAGATGTGGCCGCTTTGCTCAGCGCCCAGGATATTGCCCGCGCCGCGAATCTCCAGGTCGCGCAGGGCGATCTTGAAACCGGCGCCCAGCGAGGAGTACTCCTCCATCGCCTTGAGCCGCTTGGCGGATTGCTCGCTGAGCGCTTTGTTGGGCGAAAGCATGAGATAGCAATAGGCGCGATGTTTATAACGGCCGACGCGACCGCGGAGCTGGTGCAGATCGCTTAAGCCGAAGTTTTCCGCCTCATTGATGAACATCGTGTTGGCGTTGGGAATGTCGATGCCGGATTCGATGATGGTGGTGGAGACCAGCACGTCGGCCTCGTGGCGCATGAACTTGTGCATGACCTCCTCGAGCTCGTGCTCGTTCATCTGGCCGTGACCGATGACGATGCGGGCGTCGGGGGCGAGCTGGCGGACTTCGTCGGCGACGGTCTGGATGTTCCACACCTTGTTGTGGACGAAGAAGACCTGGCCGTTGCGGGCGAGCTCGCGCTGGAGTGCCTGCTTGATGCGCTGCTTGTCATGGGTGATGACTTCGGTGACGACGCTGCGGCGGTCGGAGGGGGGCGTGGCGAGGTTGGAAATGTCGCGGATGCCCAGGAGCGACATGTGCAGCGTGCGCGGGATGGGGGTGGCGGTCATGGTGAGGATGTCGACGGTGAGGCGGAGCTTTTTAAGGCGTTCCTTGTGCTCGACGCCGAAGCGTTGCTCCTCATCGATGATGACCAGGCCAAGGTCGGCGAACTGCACGTCCCTGGAAAGCAGGCGGTGCGTGCCGATGAGAATATCCACCTGTCCCATGCGGGTGCGCTCGAGGATTTTTTTGACCTGGGAGGGGGTTTTGAAGCGGGAGACGGATTCGATGAGGAAAGGGTAGCCGGCCATGCGTTCGCGCATGGTTTCTTCGTGCTGTTCAGCGAGGACGGTGGTGGGCACGAGGACGGCGACCTGCTTGCCGAACTCGACGACCTTGAAGGCGGCGCGCATGGCGACTTCGGTTTTGCCATAGCCGACGTCGCCGCACAGGAGGCGGTCCATCGGTCGCGGGCGGCCCATGTCGGTTTTGATCTCGTCGGCGCTGCGGGCCTGGTCTTCGGTGGGAGGGTAGGGGAAGGCGTTTTCGAATTCCTTCTGCCAGACGGTGTCGGCGGGGTAGGGGATGCCGGGGGTGTGCTCGCGGGCGGCCTGGACTTCGAGCAATTCGGCGGCCATTTTTTCGACGGCCTCGGCGACTTCCTCCTTCTGCTTGCTCCAGCGCGTGCCCCCCAGCACGGAGAGCGGCGGTCGGCCATGAGCTCCGCCGACGTACTTCTGCACGAGATGAATCTGCGTCACCGGGACGTGCAGGGTGGCCTCGCCTGCGAACTTCAGTGTCAAGAATTCGGATTGGCGTCCATCGCGGGTGATCGAGGTCATGCCTTCAAACTTGGCAATGCCGTGATGAACGTGGACGACGTAATCGCCGGTTTGCAGGTCGAGGAAGGAATCGATCGGACGCGCGCCCTGGATGCCCCGTAGGCGGCGGCGCTGGTTGTAGCGGTGGAAAATCTCGTGATGGCCGATCAGGACGAGCGGGCGCAACTCCTGAGCCCTGGGTTCCGACTCGTGCGTTTCTCCGGCGCGGGTCGCGCCCCAGTCTTCTTCGTTCCATTCGAACCCCAGGCCCAGCACGCCGATGGGCATTTCGACTTTGGCGCGCACGCCCGGATGCTTCACGTCGAGCAAATCGCTCAGCCGCGTGCATTCGCTTTTGGAGTCGCAGACCACGACCACGCGCGCCCGGTCGGTCAGCTCGGCGAGTTCGCGGATCGCTTCCTCCGCCTTGGTGTCGAATCGCTGCACACTGCGGCACGGCAGACGCAGCGTCTGTTCGTCTTCAGCCCCGAATTGATGAATCTCCGCCCACGCGAAATTCTGCACGCTCTTGAGCACGGCGCTCGGCGGATAAATGCCCCGGGCGTCTTCCAGACGGTCGATGTAGCTCTTCGCCTGTTCCTGAATTTCCGCCGGCTCGATCAGCCACACGACCGTGTCCGGCGGCAGATAGCTGAGCAGGCTGGTGGTTTTATCCACCGGCCAATTCGTCCGATCGCCCAGCGCCGCCAGACGCGCTTCCTTCAACTGCGCGGTGGGGCCGAGCGTTTCCAGGTCGAACTGATGCACCGATTCAACCTGGTCGCCGAAGAAATCGACGCGCACCGGCTCGCCCAGGCCCGGCGGCCAGACGTCCACGATTTCGCCGCGCACCGCAAAATCGCCGGCATCCTCGACGGCGTCGAGGCGCGTGTAGCCATGGTCGGCCAGCCAACGCACCAGCGCGTCGCGGTCGAGCGTGTCCCCCACGCGCACGGATTTAACCAGTTCCTTGAGCAATTCCCTGCCCGGCGAGGGCTGCATGACGGCCTGCACGGGGGCGACGACGAAGTCGGGCCGGGCGCGCTGCGGATCGCCGGCGGCCAGGTCGGTCAGCAGCTCGAGGCGCTGCACCGCCAGTTCGTGGGATATGTTGGATTCGCCGGGCAGCACTTCAAAAGCCGGATACATGCGCACGTCCACGGCGCCGGCGCCGGGCGCGGAGCCGTCACCGCGCCGGAAGAAAGAAAGCTGATCGATGGCGTCATCGGCTTCGTCGAGGTGGGCGGTGAGGATGAGCACGGGCCGATTCATGCGCTTTTGGGCGATCGCGGCAAGGGCCAACGCGCAGGAGCCCCATTGGCCCGTGGCGGCGACATGGCGCCCCTCCCTGAGCCGGCGGATGAGTTCCGCGGTCACCGCCGATTCGGCCAGGGGCGACAAAAAGGATTGCAACTCGCCGCCGGCTTGCGTGCGTGGATCGTTGCTGGCGGAAAATTCGGCCATGCGCATAAGTCTCCGGCCCAACGTGTGCGACGCGGGTCAAGGGAAGCATCCATGCTATGCGTGGGAACGGGCAACGTCTACATGCCTGGGGGCGCAGCAAAAACGCCGGCGGCGGGCGTCATGGGTAGGAGTCCATGCGGCCGCCGCGGGCAATTCCTGAAGAGGGACGAATCCTTTCACCCCCGTCCCGCCCCCCCCGGTGGATTGGGGGTTAAGAGGGTCACGGGGCGTTACGGCAGACGCCGACGGCCAGCGACGCCCATAATGAGCGAGATGATGAAGATCACAAGGAAGACGAAGAAGAGAACCTTGGCGATCATGAAGCTCATCCCGGCGATGAGGCCAAAGCCGAACAGGCCGGCGATCAGGGCGATGATCAGGAACACGAGAGCATAATAAAGCATGACAAGCACTCCAGTTGTAAACTCTGAGGCGAACCGTTCCACCGAAGGAATCGGGCGAGTTTCGCCAACGAAAAGAGGTAGAGTAAACGGCGTGCCAAACAGGCCCGGGGGTCCGAAATTCAGGTATATCCGCCAGAGTGACGCACGCGCTCCTACATGCCGGGTGCCGCCGCATTTTGTCGGCGCTGCCGGGACACCTTGACGGGTTTAGGATCGGCTGCGGATGCGCGCGTGCTGAGATTCCGGGTTTCCGGCGCGCAGCGCTCGGGATTTCCTCGCACCCGCCCATTCTCCGGCTCGCGTGGCACAACCCTTGCTTTTGAGTATCCGCGTTGAGGTTGACAACCTAATACCAACCCCCAACATCGCTCTGGCCGGGGCCGGTCCGGACGTTGCCGTGCCAGCCGGAGCACCAACAAGCTCACCTTTTTGATCCCGCCTGTCCCATTTAAGCGTCCATCCTCCTTTCTTCCCCCAAATACGTAGCCCGGTTCGCAACGAACCGGGCTACCCGCCTTTTTGCTCCGCGCGTTGCCCGCCCTGCGGGCTTGGCCCACAATCGTCAGCATGTCCCTGTCCCCGCCGATCCCCGCCGACCGAATCGTCGTTGTGATGCCCACCTGGCTGGGCGATGCGGTCATGGCCACGCCGTTCCTGCGCGCCCTGGCGGGGCTTTATCCGCAGGCGCACATCGCGGCAGTGGCGCGGCCGCTGGCGGTTCCGGTGCTCGCCGGGCTGCCCTATGTCCACGAAGTTCACCACGCGGACAAACAGAATCCCGCCGCCACCCACCGCTGGCTTCGTTCCGGCAAGTTCGACCTGGGCATCGCGCTGCCCAATGCCTTTCGCGCCGCCTGGACGCTCTTTCGGGCGCGCATCCCCGCGCGGCTGGGATATGCGCGCGACTGGCGAACCCCGCTGCTCACGCACGCGCTGCCAGCAGAGCGGCGCACGCCGGAGCAGCGCCTCGCCGATCAACGCAAAGCCGCGGCGATTCGCCGGATCAGCCGCGAACTTGGCCGCCCGGCGAATCCGAAGATCGGCTCGCCGTTCCAACCGGCGCCGGCCATCGACTACTACCTGGCGCTGGCGGAATTGCTTGGAGCGGGGCCGGACTGCGACCGGCGCATGGAACTGGCGGTGACCCCGGAAGAGGCGTCGGAAGCGGAAAAGGTGCTCGCCGCTTTTCAGATGGCTCCCGACGCGCGCCTGGTGACGTTCGTGCCCGGCGCCAACTTCGGCGGCAGCAAGTGCTGGCCTCCGGAGCGGTTCGGCGCCCTTGCCGATGCGCTGATCGAACGGTGCGACGTGCATATCCTGATCGCCGGCAGCCCCGCCGAAAGGAACCTGGTGCAAACCATCCTCACCAGCGCTCAGCGGCGGGAACGGGTGCACGCCCTCGCCGGCCAGGCATCGAACACGGGCATCTCGCTGGGCGCGGTGAAGGCGGTCGTGAAACGCTCGATGCTGATGGTCTGCAACGACACCGGTCCGAGGCATTTTGCGGCGGCGTTTGGTGTGCCGACGGTCACGCTTTTCGGCCCGACCGATCCCCGCTGGGCGGAACCCTATCACTCGCGCGAGCGCATCGTCCGCATCGACGTGCCCTGCGGCCCGTGCCAGCTCAAGAAATGCCCGATCGACCACCGCTGCCTCACGCGACTCACCCCCGAAATGGTGCTGGCGGCCGCCGGCGATTTGCTCGGTTGAATCGACGTACGTCGTTTTTTATGATTCATGAATGATGAGATCGGAGATGAGGTGATCGATGCCTGCCGTAAAACCTCCCAGGAAAAAAGTTTCTCCCCGCAAGCCGCAACTTTCCACGAAGGAAGCGCTCGAACTGACCATGAAGCGCCACAAGGCGGCTTTCGAGGCACTGTCGAAACGTTGAAGAACGTTGGGTTTTACCACACAGGGCCCGGAAGTACAATCCGGGCCCTGTTCGTTTTTGCGAGAGGCGATGCCTGAAATCGTGTTTTTATCCATCGACGACGTGCTTCTCGTCCATGACGAAATGTTTCAGCGTTTCGGCGGCGAGCGAGCCGGCACCGCGAGCGCCATCGTCTTCCTCGCTAGGAACGGGTGGCTCGTGGACGCCTCCGATGAGGAAATCGAAACAGTGGCCGTCCGCGTCGCCGATGTAACCCGCGACGATCACCTTCCCGAAGAAGAACTGGCCGAGTGGTTCCGCGAGCACGTAACGCCGATCGATCCGAGCCGCGACTGATTCCTCATGGTCTTCGTGTCCTTCGCGTTTTGACCCCATGAAACTTGCACTCATCATCGAACACTTCAACCCGACGCGCGGCGGCGCTGAGCATTTCACCGTGTGGCTGGCCGAACAGCTCGCGGCACGCACCGATCCCCGCGGCGGCAGGACGCATGAAGTCCACGTGATCTGCCACGATCTGGCGGCCCAGGTGAATCGCTACCGCCAGGCCACCCAGCGGGCCAGCCACGACGCCGATCGGTCGCACCAGGCCCATCCACCCGCGCCGGGCGAGCATGTCCTGCCCGACGGCATCCGCGTGCATCGCATGCGCGGCATGCGGCTCAACAGCGGGCTGGGCTTCCGCCGCTTCGGACGCCGCGCCGCCCAGTGCGCCCGCGAAGTCGCCCCCGATGTCATCCACTCCATGACCGTCGCCTATCCCGGCGATCTCTATCACCCGCACGCCGGCATTTACGCCGCCATTCAAGCCCAGGCCGTCGCCTCGCGCGACACCAACGCCTCCGCCAAATGGAAGCAGTTGATGCTCCAGCTCTCCCTCAAACAGCGCACGCTCATCGCCCTCGAACGGCGCGCCCTGACGGCCAACCGCTTCTTCCTGGGAACGCCCGGCCCGCGCAGGATCATCAGCCTCTCCCCGATGATGACCCGCCAGTTCCGCGAAAGCTATCCCGACCTCGACCCCCGGAAAATCGTCGATCTGCCCAACCCGCGCATGACGCCGGCGGCGGCGCTCGATCCGGCGCGCGCGGCCGCCGACCGCGAGTGGTTCCGCTCGCACTACCGCCTCGAGCCGCTGGACCGCGTGGCCATTTTCGTGGGCCACGATTTCCGGCGCAAAGGCCTGCGCTTCGCCATCGAAGCGATCGCCAAAACCCACACGCGCTGGAAGCTGCTCATCGTCGGCCTGGGCAAGGCACGCGAATACATCGATCTGGCCGACGAGCTGAAACTCGGCGAAACCAGTCCCGCCGGCCCGCGCGTGCTGTTCGTCGGCCCCACGCGCGAAACCGATCGCGCCTACGCCGCCGCCGACGCCTTGCTCCTGCCGACGTTCTATGATTCCTTCGGGCTGGTGGCGGTCGAGGCGCTGTCGCATGGGCTGCCCGTGGTATCGACCGCTTTCCTGGGCGCCGGCGACTGGGTGGCGCGCCATCGCGTCGGCACGATCGTTCCCACGCCGCGCGACACCGACCAGATGGCCGCCGCGCTCGACGCCCTGCCGCGCCCCGGAACGCCGCAGCTTCACGCCCTGGCCGCCCGCGCCCGTGAGGCCGGCGACATGATGCCTCCCGACCGCTACCTCGATCGGCTCGAAACCCTTTACACGGAGATCAAGAATGACCGGTGACAAGTAGCAACACGACCCTGAAGCGCGCCCCGGCGCGCTGCGCGGGCATCCGACGCCGTTTGTCATCCGTCCATTCCACCCCATGGCCATTCCGACGCTCATCGTTTTCGCCCTCCTGCCCATCGCGGGATATCTTTGCGGCTCCATCCCCTTCGCCTGGGTCATCGGCAAGGCCAAGGGAGTGGACATCCGCACCGTCGGTTCAAAAAACATCGGGGCGACCAACCTCGGGCGCACCTTCGGAAAGAACTATTTTTTCTACGCGTTCTTTCTCGACGCGGCCAAGGGTTTCTTTCCCGTGCTGACGGCCGCTCTTCTCACCCGGATGGGCAACGTGTATGGCGTTCGCGCCGATGGGAGCCTCACCCGAGACTTCACCGGCATCGTCGGGGTGGTGAAATACGGTTATCCCTCATGGGCGCCGCTGCTGACCGCCGTCGCCTGCGTCCTCGGGCACAACTTCCCCCTCTGGCTGAAATTCAAAGGCGGCAAAGGCGTCGCGACTTCCTTCGGCGTGGTCCTGGGATTCTGGCCCCTGTATACCCTGGCGGGACTCCTGGGCGCGGGGGCGTTCGTCTTCACGCTGATGGTCTATCGCTTCATCTCGCTGGCTTCGATGGTGGGCGCCTGTTTCTTTTTCGCCGCCGTGCTCATTCTGGGAAGCAATCCCAAATCGAAACTCACTTTCATGTCGCCGCACGAGTTGCTGCCGCTGGCGATCGTCGCCGGCCTGCTGGCGCTGATGATCATCGTGCGCCACCGCGGCAACATCCGCCGCCTGCTCAATGGAACCGAGCCGCGCGTCGGCCGGCGCGAGATCGAAAAAGCCCAATTGCGTGGTGAAAAACGCTCGCAGTGACCGCGGAAACGCGGTACATTTCAAAACTTAAACCGCTTCCGGGCGAGAAGGTCCATGTTGCTTTCATGATTTTTCACGTGGGACCTTGGGAGAGCTATGCCGTTGTTTTTACCTGGCCGCCGTCGTCCCATCGCTCCGGGCCCCGTTCCCCTGCCCGAGACCGCTGCCGCGCAGGTGATTTCCATCCGCCGGCTCAAGCCCGACAAACACATCCTGCGGCGATTCTGGCTCGACACGCCTGCCCCCGGCGCCGCCGCCGACGCCCACACGTTCGAGTTCGCCGGCTGGGCGTTCACCACCGATCCGCAGTCCCCCATTCGCTCCGTGGCGCTCTTCGATCCGCAAGGCGTCGAATTGATTCGCGCCCCCGTCAATATCCCCCGCCCGGATGTCAGCTCCTCCTACCCCGACGCCGCACGCCACCCCTGCGGTTTTCGCTTCCAGTTCGCCTGCCTCGGACCCTCGCCGACCGCCACCGTCAACCTGGTGGCGTTTACAGCGCAGAACACCGCGCTCACGCTCTACGAGCTGACCATCCGCAACCAGCCCGTCAGTTCCTGCCAGACCACCCTCTCCCCATTGCTGCTGACTTCCCTGGGACGCAGCGGCTCCACCTGGGTCATGGGCTTGCTCGCCCGCCATCCGCAGGTCGTGGCCTATGATCCGCACAATTACGACGCCCGCGTGGCCAGTTACTGGGCCACCACCTTCGCCACACTCGCCCAGCCCCGAAGCTATCTCCAGGCGATCCATCCCACCGACCTCGCCAATCCCCACTGGTTCGTCGGCGGCGATATTCCCCCCGATGCCACCCCGCCCGACCCGGTGATGGGCCACCACCTCCACGCCGACACGGTCGCCTCCCTCGCTGATTTCACGCTGGCGCGAATCGACCGCTTCTACACGGCCGCGGCGGCGGCGCAGAACAAGCCGGGAGCCAAGCACTTCCTCGAGAAATGCGATCCGCTGGTCGCCCGCACCACGCTCCGCAATCTTTATCCCGCCGCCCGCGAACTGGTGCTGCTGCGCGACCCCCGCGATGCGCTCTGCTCCGTGCTGGCGTTCAATAAGAAGCGCGGATACGTCTCCTTCGGGCGCGAAGGCGTGCAGTCTGACGCCGATTACGTCCGCTGGTACGCCGAGCCCCTCACGCTGCTGCGCGACACGCTCAATGCGCCGCACCGCCCGGTCGTCGTGTTGCACTACGAGGACCTCGTGCGCAACCCGCCCGCCGCCCTCAAGACGCTGCTCGAAAGCCTCGATCTCGACGCCGCCGATCCGGTCATCGCCGGCCTGCTTGAATCGCCCGACGCCCAGAGCCTGTCCTATCACCGCACGACCGATTCCCCCGCCGCCTCCGTCGGCCGCTGGAAAACAGATCTCCCGCCGGACCTCCGCGCCGCCTGCCGCCGGCACCTCGATCCCCTCCTGGCCGATCTGGGCTATCCCCCCACGCCCCCCCCCCCGCCCGCCCCTGCGTCCGCCTGATCATCTCCGCGGCAAATACCACGGCCGCACGTCGATCACTTCCATCCCCGCCCGCCGCGCCGCCTCAATCCCCAGCTCCCCATCCTCATACACCACGCATGCCGAGGGCTCGACGCCGATCCATTCCGCCGCCTTCAAAAACACGTCCGGCGCAGGCTTTCCATGGGCGACATCGTCCGCCCCCACGATCGCGTCAAACAAATCCTCCACCCCCACCACCGTCAGGCTCTGCTTCACCACCCGCTTCCAGCCGCCGCTGGCCACCGCCAGTTTGCGCCGCCCCTTCTCGCGCCGCGCGATCGCCACCACGCTGTGGATCGGCTCGAGGGTCTCCAGGCTCTCGACGTATATCCGCTCCTTCTCCCGCGCCACCGCCTCCGCATCGCACGCGATCCCCTGCTCCCTGGCCAGAAGCTGGATGATCGTCACCGTCGGCATGCCCGCGAATGCGTAGAACCGCTCCTCCGGCAGGTGAATCTTCACCTCCTCCAGCGCCCGGTTCCACGCCATGAAATGCACCGGCATCGTGTCGACCACCGTGCCGTCGCAATCGAAAATCAATCCCTTCACCCGTGCGGGTATCTCGGCGTCCCAATCCGCCGGCCAGTGAGCGATCCGCGTCATCACCATTCCCGGAAAAGTGCAACAAACAAAGTGCTACAAACCGGGAATTCTACAGGTGTCAGGGCAGATTTCCGAGGAACCCCGTCACTTTGGGAACATAGCGCGGATCGAAGCTCGGCGGCACCGCGGTATTGACCGTGCCGGTGCCGCCTAGGTTCATCGTGCCATCGACCAGCACCGTGCCCTGGAGGTTGTAGGTGCCGGTCTGCGTCCAGTTTCCGGTGACATACGAGGAGCCGTGAAGCGCGATGCCGGCGGATCCCGATCCGTTGCACACAACGTTTCCGTGAACCACCAGATTCATCTGCGCATAGGCGGCGTTGTAGGGATAGCTGCCGGTGAAATTGACGTCGCCGTCCATGATCAGCGTATCGTTGGCGGGATTGCTGGAGGACTTCACACCCACGCTGCCCACATATGAGGCGTCGCCCGCAAAGTGCACGGGTTTCCCGCCCGCCTTCGAAAAATCGATCACGTAGTGCCCGCTCGAATCGATCGTCAGTACCGTCATCATGTCCACGTAGGGCCCGGCCATCAGCGAGTTGTAAACGTCGATCGCTTTCATGGAAGGCGCGGCCAGAGTCGAGACGTTGCCGGTGGGCGCGTTCACGAAATACTTGCCCGAGCCCGACGGACCGGGATTGTTGTCCGTCACGCCCCCCTTGGCTTTCCAGTTGCCCGGCGCGCCTTTATTCGGCGGCGGCCCGGATGCCGGGGGATTCAGCGTGATGCTCCCCAGCGTTTCCACATCCCCCAGAATCGTCGCGCTCTCCTGCACGATCAGGTTGCCCTGCGACCAGAACTGCGGCGCATACGCCAGAACCCCCTGCGTGTCCGCCGACATGGTCGACGTTCCCGTGTAGCCCGTCTTCGTCGCCGTCGCCGTGAATTTCAGCGGATTGCCCAGCACGCCGGCCGCCATGCCGATGCTCGGCCCCATGTCCGTGTAGGAAACCGCGCAGGTCCAGCCGTTCACCGTCACCGTCTGGTTCGCCGCCGGACGCCAGGTGGGATCCGCCCGCAATTTCACCACCGCCCAGTTCACCGCCGCATCGGCCGCCAGTTGCGCTTCATCGCACTGGCACCGCGCCGCCACCGCCGCGCTCTGCACGCTTGACGCCCACGCCATCGTCATCACCAGCCCCGTCACCACCACCGACAGCACGATCATCAGCGACAGACCGCTCCCCCGACGCCGCCTCCCATCCCGCTCCCGGCCTGTCTGCGCGCCTGCCATGAAGTTGCTCCTGGTGAGGACCCGTTTCTTCTCCACCAGATCGCATCGGCACGCCCTGCCGCCTCCTTTATCGCAATTTCCCCACCCCTGGGTAAAGCTGCCCCCTCCTGCGGGCGATAACAGCCACATGCGTCACCGCAACACATCTCCCCGCTCCCTCGGCTTTACCCTCATGGAAGCCATGCTCGCCCTGGTCACCCTCACGATTATCGGCGTGGGCGCGGGCGTCGGACTCCAATCCCTCGCCAAGGTCTCCTCCGGCGTCGAAGACCGCCTCTGGATTTCTTCCCAGCTTATTTCCGAAATCGAACAGCTCCGCGGCGTGCCCTATGCCTCCCTCGTCTCCGGCTCCACCGTCTCTGACGCCGATCGCAGCGGCAAAACCTACGCAATCAACTACGCCGTCCGTGAAATCGATCCCAACAACCCCACCAATACCCTCGCGGGCTCCGGCCTCAAGGAAGTGACCGTCACCATCACCTTGTCTGCCTCACCGTTGACCACCCGTTCGGTAGTGACATGGCTCTATCAATGACATCCCGGAATCGGCTGGGGCGTGCGATGACGCTCGTCGAGTTGATCGTCGCCCTCGTGGTGATGAGCATCGTCTCCACCGCCGCCTTTTCCGTCCTCTACGCCGCCACCGGCATGAACCGGTACACCCAGAGCCAGGATGCCGCACTCTGGGATGCGGAAATGGCCTGGCACCGGCTCCTTTCCAACGGCCGCGCCGCCCTCTCCACCACCTCCTTCCCCATCGCCGGCGCCAATCCCACCGTCACCACCGACGCCAACGGCCAGTCGCGCCTCACCCTCACCGTCCCGGATATCGCCAACTCCACCACCCGCACCGTCGTCTATTATTGCAGCGGCGCCTCCGCGCCCTACACCCTCATGGAAAACGACCCCCGCTACAACGTCGGCGGCAACCCCTCCACCGTCGCCCACAACCTGCAGTCCTTCGCCGCCTCACTCACCACCACCAACGGCGAGCAAATCTGGATCGACCTGAGAATCGCCCCCCCCAACACCGGCTTCCTCATCCGCCGCCATATCTGCATTGACTGCCGGAACTTCTGATCCCGCCTGACAACCCGCCGCCCGCTGCTACAATGACCGCTTTGCGGCGCGATCGGAGGTCAGCAATGGATCCTGCCCCGTTAAAAGCCAGATTTCAGCAGCTCTTTCCACAGGCCGATGCCTCCCGCATCATCGCCGTGCGCGCCCCAGGTCGCGTCAACCTCATCGGCGAGCATACCGACTACAACGACGGCTACGTGTGCCCGATGGCGATCGACCGCTCGACCCTGATCCTCGCATCCCCGCGTCCCGATGGCGTCGTCCGCATGCACTCCGGTTCCGCCAGGGCCGCGGGCGCCAAGACCCCCGGCGAAACGGTCGAGTTTTCCATCCTCGGCGAAGTGCCCCACTCCCCGCCCGCCTGGTCGTTGTATCCCAAGGGCGCCGCCGAAGCCATCCGCACGCGCGTCCCCGGGCTCACCGTGGGCATGGATGCGCTGGTGGATTCCGACATCCCCCTTGGCGGCGGCCTCTCCTCCTCCGCCTCCTTTGAAGTCGCCACCGCCCTGACGCTGCTGACCCTCAACCACAAACAGCTGCCCCTCGAAGAACTCGCCCTCGCCTGCCAGTGGGCCGAGCACAATTACCCGCGCATGCCCTGCGGCATCATGGACCAGTTCATTTCCGCCCTCGGTGAAAAGGGCCACGCCCTCCTGCTCGATTGCCGCTCGCGCCAGACCCGCCAGGTGCCGCTGGATGATCCCAGTCTCCGCGTGGTGATCTCCAACTCCAACGTGAAGCATGACCTGGTGGCCGGGGAATACGCCGGTCGGCGGCACCAGTGCGAAGCGGCGCTCGCCTTCCTGCAGCGCAAAAACCCCAACATCAAATCCCTGCGCGACGCCTCCATCGACATGCTCGAAGATTCGCGCCTCGGCATGGACCCCACCGCCTTCCGCCGCGCACGCCATGTCATTACCGAAATCCAGCGCACCGTCGATTTCGCCGCCGCCCTGGAAAAACGCGACTATGACCGCTGCGGCAAACTCATGCTCGCATCGCACGCATCGCTCCGCGACGACTACGCCGTCTCCTGCCTGGAACTCGATGCGCTGGTGGAAATCGCCCAGGACGTTCCCGGCGTGTTCGGGGCGCGCATGACCGGCGGGGGTTTCGGCGGCTGCATCGTCGCCCTGGCCCAGGCCTCGGCCGTCGAGCCGCTGACACGCGCCATCGCCCGGGAATATCCCAAACGCGCGGGAGGAAAAGAAGCTTCCACTTTTGCGACGGTGCCCTCCCAGGGAGCCCACCTGGAGCCCATCTGACGACGCGGGGGAGGGGGCTCGGGGGGGCGTCCGGCACGCCGGTCCGGCACTCCGTTTGCCGCTCTCCTGGGCAAAGGAGGTGTCGCATGTCACGGAGCATGCCGGCGAGCCATTTTGACAAGGTCGAACAAATCACAAGAAAGGCGGACGACCCGCTGGCTGGATGCCCGGGGTGCCATCCTTTGGGAACCGCCATCGGCGCCGCCATCGGGGGCGTCATCGGTGCGGCGCTTCTCGCGCTGGCCATCGGGGCGTTTATTCCCCCCTTCTTCGCTGCCATCGCGGCATCTATCGGCGCCCTCGTCGGGGCCTTCGCCGGCACCTTCGCCGGCCGCCATGTCGCCGAATCGCTCAACCCCAGCACCCAGGAGCATTACTTCCGCTCCCATTTCGCCACCCGTCCCTATGTCCATCCCGGCGATCACTTCGATGATTTCCGCGAGGCGTACGCTTTTGGCATCCTGACCCGCCAACAGCACGAGGCGGAAACCTTTGACGAAGCCGAGCCGACGCTGCATGTCCAGTGGGATCAGGAGCACCACCGGCTTCCCTGGGCGAAGGCGTGTCCCGCCGTGTGCGATGCCTGGGATCATCTCTCGCCGCACGATGCCGATCTGTAAGGCTGGGGGGGCTGCCGGTGGGGGGGTGGCGAAGGGGGTCGGGGTGGCTGATGGCCGGGGTGGGATGACCGCGGAAACGGTGCGCAGATACCCTATCTTTCACCGAAATACCCAAAATGGGGCAGGGTTGCCCAAATGTCGCGGGGGGTGACTTCTCGCCGCGGCTCGGCATGCGATGCGCAAGCGGCATATCGACAAGCAGTTATGCATCTTGAAAAGCGGATAAGAAAGCTGCGGCTCGGCGCTGCCGGCGGACGATAACCGGGCAGTGACCGAGAAAGGGGCCAAAAGTCCCGTTGCAAATCACATTTTACAGGTCAGAATCTTGGTTACCTGTTCTCATCCGACTTTCAGGGTCGCCCGTCACACTCGCTGTTGGTTCGCCAGGACTTTCCCCCGGCGACAGCGCGGAGCCTGCGCGCACCTCCAGGGCACGCATGGCGCTTTCGACAGGTCCACTTCGTGCCGGCGGGTCCCGCATTAGAGGAGGCTTTCATGTCCCACGCACGTCGCACCGTTCCCTCGCGCCGTTCTCGTATGCGCCGCACTTCCGCGGTCCGCCCGCTCGATCAGCTCGAAGCGCGCACCCTGTTCTCCATCACCTTCTATGCCCCCTTCGACGCCTTTTCCGCGCTCGCGGCGGATAACGCCGGAAACGTTTACGCCACCGTCGGAAGCACCGTCGAAAAGATCCACAAAAACACCGACGGTTCCCTCGACACCTCGCTCGTCGTCGATGGCGGACAGGATGGGCCCGTCGGCGGCATCGTTTACAACGGCGTCACCAACAAGCTCTTTTTCGCCACCATCGACGGCCTGGCTTCCGTGAATACCGACGGAACCGGCTTGACCCAGTACGATGTGAACGATCCCGTGTCCGGCCGGGCCGAGTTCGTCGCCACCCTCGCCGTCGGCTCCGACGGCTCCGTCTGGTTCGGAACCCTCGCCGATTCCGCCAACGGCGATCTCTTCTCCAGCACCGCCGTCCTCGGCCGCGTCACCGCCGATGGCACCCTCCAGTCCACCGACATTCCCTCGACCACCCAGGCAGTCGGCTACATTGCCGCCGCCTCCGACGGCTCCGTGTGGGTGACCAACAACGGCGACAACGACGGCTCGACCTTCAACGACAGCTCGATCAGCCACGTCACCGTCACCGCGGGCGGCGTCTTCTCCTTCACCGATTACAGCCTCCCCAATCCGCAGGACCCCGTTGGCGGCATCGCGGTCGCCGGCGACGGGTCGGTGTGGGTCCTCACCGACGGCGCTGTCCCCACCCTCAACATCCCCGCCACCGACGTCGACACCCTCGTCCATGTCACCTTCGACGCCGGCGGCGCTGCATCCACCTCCCAGGTGGCAATCCCCCATGACACCGGCGAAGGCAACACCGCTCCCAGCCAGCTCTCGATCGATTCCTCGGGCAACCTCTGGTTCGCCGAACTCGAACTTGACCAGAGCGGCGCTCCGGTCGGCGGCCGACTGTCCAACTACAACACCTCCACCGGCGTCTTCGACCGCGAGCTGCTGGCCAATGGCGAGATTCCCATCACCACCAGCCCCGTCGCCATCGTCAACGGCGCCAACGGTCCCACCGATGTGTGGATCGGCGCTTATGACCCCACCACCTTCGACGGCAACCTGGTCGATGACGCCCTTCCCCAGGCCACCACCAGCTTCTCGGTCAACGGCCGTTCGCTGGCCGGCACCGAAGACGTGGCGCTGGCCGCGACCGTTCCCGGCGTGAGCACGCTGGCTGTCGGAACCTTCAGCGGTCCGGCGGGCAACTACACCGTGTCGATCGCGTGGAGCGACGGCACGACCTCGGCGGGCCAGATTGTCACCGGCACTGACGGGCAGCAATACATCGCCCTGGCCGCCGGCGCCACCAAGACCTTCGCGACGCAGGGCCAGTACACGGGGACGATCAGCGTCTCCGATGGCACCACCACCCAGACCGCCGTCGCGACGATCAGCGTCGCGCCCGCCATCGTCGCCAGCCAGGGCGTCACCGTCTCTCCCATCATCGGCCGCCTCGTCCTCTCCGTGACCACCACCTTCACCTCCGCAATCGCCGAGCCCGCCAGCGCCTTCACCGTTACCATCGCCTGGGGCGACGGCACCACCACCAAGGGCCTGGTCGTCCGCAATCCCCTCAACACCACCCAGTATTACGTGATCGGCATCCACAACTACCGCTCCAGCGGCAGCTACACGATCACCACCACCATCCTGAACGCCAGCCTGAATGAAACCGCCACCGGCACGGCCTTCATCCACGTCTGAAACGCCCAGTCAATTCTGAATTGACCCGGGGCCGGCGATCCACCACGATCGCCGGCCCTTTTCCTTGGCCGGTGCCAAACCCGCCCCGACCGGCGCCGGTGGCTGAAGCGGTGGGGGGGCGGTACAATCCGCCGCCATGAAGCCGACCAGATTTTTGTGCGTGAATTTCGCCGCCGGCGCGGTCCTGCTGACGGGCCTGGGCGGATGCGTCGAGCGGAAGATCACGATCGGCAGCGGTCCCCCGGGAGCGCTGGTGTACCTCAATGATGTGGAAGTGGGCCGGACGCCCGTGACCGTGCCCTTCACCTGGTATGGCGACTATGACATTCGCATGCGCCTGGATCGCGAGGAGGGCCAGGGAGCCGATCGCAAGACGGTGGAGTATTACCTGCACACGCACGAGCGTGCGCGGGCGCCCTGGTTTCAGTGGCTCGGGGTGGACTTGTTTGCCGAGATCCTGCCGTTCCAGTTCAAGGACGACAAGGTGTGGGCGTTCAATCTGGAGCGGGTCCAGCAGCCGTCGGATGCGGACCTGATCCAGCGGGCGGAGCAGCTCAAAGGCCAGCTGGACGCTCCCGCGGAGCTACAGAACCAGAAGAAAAAGGCGGGGTCCGGCGCGATGACACGTCCTAAGTAGCTGTCCATGCAAATGTTGCGTTCTGAATGGCGAAGCCCTCCCGGGGTTGGTGGGGGGGAACCCAGCGCGTACAATAACAAGGTCCGCGGGCGGCGATCCCCGGCCCGGCCACGCCGGCGCCGGAAGCCGCCCCCGGTGGCATCGCGACAGTGGAGAGCGCTGGGCGTCTTGGCGCAGCAGGTATGTGGTTTCGCAAAGCCAGTCCGCGCAGGCAGGCCATCCGCGAGGATGTGGCCGAGGCGGAAAATATCGGCAAGCAGCGGGGCGGAAAGCCGCCGATCCGCGCCACGCCCCTGCTGGTGATCGGGGCCGTCTTTTTCCTCGTGGCCGCGCTGCTGCAGTTCTGGCCGGGGGAACTGGTCGCTTATCAGGTGGGGGAGCGGCCGGGGGTGGATGTCGTCTCGCCGGTGCGTTTCACCGTCGAAAGCGATATCCAGCTGGAAGAAGCGCGGAAGAACGCCCGCGAGTACAGCCCCCCGGTGATTACCGCCCAGCAGTCCGCCTTCGATCACCTCCACAACCAGCTCTTCTCGCTCAAGCAGGACGTCCAGGGAGCCGCCACCGTCGGCGACCTGCCCGAAGATGTTCGGGCGCGCTTTCCCGGACTCAATGAAGCCACGCTGCGCCAGCTCCAGGCGATGGACCAGACCAGCTACGCCAGCATGATCCGGTCGCTGGTCTACACCGGACTCACCTATTGGCCCCTCGTGACGCCGGCGGACTATGACCGCATGCGCAAGCAACGCTCGACGCAGGTCGCCCTGGCCGGAGTGAACGGCCAACTCACGGACAAGGAAGGCCGGCTGTCGCTGGTCGAGTACCGCAACGTCCTGGTGACCGGGAGTATCAGCAACCAGCAGCGGCGGGCCCTGATGGAAACGGTCGAAGGCGAGCTCCCCCACGTCGTGGCCGAGCTGGTCACGGCCTATCTGGTCAGCCAGGATCAGCCCACATTCCGATTCGATCCCCCGTTGACCACGCAGCTTGGCGAGCAGGAGGCCGCGCTCCGCGTCCCGGGCAGCCGCACCTATGAACCGCAGCAGATTCTCGCCCCGCGCGGCAAACCAATCACCGCGGAACAGTTGTATCTCATCGGCCGCGCGCAGGCGGAGGTGCGGTCGATCGAGGAGCAGGAGCATCCCCTCCTGTTCTGGCTCGGCCGGCTGGGCCTCCTGGCGACCGTCGGCATCCTGACCGCCGCGGGCGTGCTCTACGTGGTACGGATGAACGCGGCCGTGCGCTCCGTCGGACGCGGGTGGGCCGTCTGTACCCTGCTGCTGGCCATGCTGATAGTCTCCCGCGCGGCGGTGGGCTATTTCCCGCAGTCGCTCTACCTGAGCGGGATCGCCCCGACGCTGCTGACCGCCATCATCCTGGTCATCGCCTACAACCAGCGCTTCGCCCTGGGCATGGCGGCGCTCCATGGCCTGCTGGTAACCCTGACCCTCCGCCAGGGATTCGATTTCTATCTCTCGCTGCTCACCGGCGTCGCGGTCCTGAGCTTCGGCCTCAACGAAATCCGCACCCGCGGCAAGTTGATCGAGATGGGCGCCTTCGCCGCGGCCGCCATGTTCTTCGCCGTCCTCGCCCTGGGCCTCTCTCGCGTGCTCTGGAGCACCGGGCCCGGATGGTCGGTCACGCCCGACATGACCATCGTGCTGCGCAACTCCCTCTGGGCCACCGCCGGCGGAATGGGCGTCGCGATGGTGGCGCTGGCGGCCCTGCCCTCGATCGAGCGCATGTTCCGCATCACCACCGCGATGACCCTCCTGGAATTGTGCGACGCCAATAAACCCCTGCTGCGCCGCTTGAGTCAGGAAGCCCCCGGCACGTTCAACCACTCCCTCACCGTCGGCATCATCGCCGAGGCCGCCGGCAACGCCATCGGCGCCAACGGCCTCTTGTGCCGCGTCGGGGCCTACTACCACGACGTCGGCAAGCTCAGCAAGCCGCTCTATTTCATCGAGAATCAGCGCAGCGGCGGGCCCAACCGTCACGACAAGCTCTCGCCGGCGATGAGCCTGCTGATCATCGTGGGCCACGTCAAAGACGGCGTCGAGCTGGCGCGCGAGTATGCCCTCCCCTGGATCGTCCATCAGTTCATCGAGCAGCATCACGGCACCACCCTCGTGGAATATTTCTTCCACGCCGCGCGCAAGAAGGCCGAAGAGGGCGAGGGCGTCGTGGTCTCCGATTCCGAATTCCGCTATCCCGGACCCAAGCCCCAGACGCGCGAGGCCGCGATCGTCATGATCTGCGACGGGTGCGAATCGGCGGTGCGCGCCATCGACGAGCCCACGGCCGGCCGCATCGAGTCCGCGGTGCACGGAATCATTATGAAGCGGCTGATGGATGGTCAGTTCAACGAGTGCGACCTGACCCTGCGGGATTTGTCGCGCATCGAAGAGACGCTCACACGCACCCTCGCGGCGGTCCACCACGGTCGAGTGGCCTATCCGACGGCGGTCGAGAACGCCCCCCTGGGCGCCGCGCGGCCGGCATGAGGTGTCGATGGCCATTGGCGTGATGATTGCGGATCAGACCGGGGCGGTGCGAAGCGGGGGTGCACGGTGGATGGAAATGATGTTGCGGCGGGTGCTGCGGGAGCTGGGCGTGAAGCAGTGCGCGTGGACGATCACCGTCGTGGGCGACGCCGCGATGAAGGCGCTGCATCGGCGGACCATGGGGCTGGGGACGACGACCGACGTGTTAACTTTCGACATGCGGGATGATCCGCCGCGCACCCGCGAGGGCGCGGCCGTCGAGCTCGACACCGTGCTGTGCGCTGATGAAGCCCGCCGGCGCGCGGCGGAGCATGGCCACACGCCGCGCCGCGAGCTGCTGCTCTACGCCGTCCACAGCCTGCTGCACGTGCAGGGATTCGACGATGTGACGCCGGCCAAGGCGCGGCGCATGCATCGGCGGGAGGATGCGCTGCTCCAGGCGATCGGCGTGGGGGCGGTTTACGCCCCGCCGGCTAAGGCGCGGGAGGGCAAGCGATGAGCCTCCAGGTGCTCTGGTGGATTTTCGTGAGCGCCCTGGCGGCGTCGCTGGTGCTCTCGACGGTCTCCTACGCGCTGCGGGCCATGTCGCGCGTGGCGCTGGAAGCCGCCCTCGAGGGGCGCCGCCACGCGGAACGAACCCTCGACGCCATCCTGAAACACCCGTACGACACCGCACTGACCGCATCCACCCTGCGCCTCGGCGCCAACGTCAGCGCCATCGTCGCCGTCGCCTGGTATTTCTGGGAACTCTACGGCCTGGACAAGCATCCGGTGCGCGTGTTCGGCTGGACGCTGCTGATCACCGTGCCGGCCCTGCTCATTTTTTCCGTGGCGATTCCCCAGGCCTGGGGCAAATATGCCGGCGAGCGTTTCGTGGTGGCCACCTGGCCCGTGCTGCGGGTGGCGCATGCCGCGCTCTGGCCGGTGGTGCGGGTGCTGAAGATTTTCGATGAGATCGTCCGCCGCCTGGCCGGGGTGTCGATCGGCGAGGAAATGGACAGCGCCGCCCACAAGGCCGAGGCCGAGATTCTTTCCGTCGTCGCCGAGGGAACCGCCGAGGGCACCGTCGATGAAGACCAGCAGAAGATGATCGAGGGCGTCATCAGCTTCCGCGATCTTCAGGTCGGCCAGATCATGACGCCCCGCACCGAGGTCGTGGCCGTCGAGGTCGATACCCCCATCCTCGAGGTGCGCGACCGCGTGCTCAAGGACGGCCTCTCGCGCGTGCCGGTGTTCGAGGGAAGCCTCGACAACGTGGTCGGCATCTTTTACGCCAAAGACCTCCTGCCCTTCCTCAACGTCGCCGGTGGTTCCGCCGGCGAGGATGAGCAGATGGAACTCCGCAAAATCATGCGGCCCCCCTTCTTCGTGCCGCGCACCAAGCCCCTCCGCGATCTGCTGCGCGAGTTCCGCGCCCAGCAGGTCCACATGGCTGTCGTCCTCGATGAATATGGCGGCACCAGCGGGGTCGTCACCACCGAGGACATCGTCGAGCAGATCGTCGGCGACATCGCGGACGAATACGAGCGGCCCGAGCCCGAGGAACTGCGCCGCCTCGACGAACGCACCGTCGAGGTCGATGCGCGCATGGCCGTCAGCGACGTCAACCGGGCGCTCGAGCTCTCCCTGCCCGAGGATGGCGACTACCACACCATCGGCGGGTATGTGATCGCGGCGCTGGGAACGATTCCGCCGCGCGGCGAGCAGTTGTCCGCCGAGGGCGTCACCATCACCGTCATCGATGCCGAGCCGCGGCGCGTGAAAAAGCTGCGCCTCGAGCTGCCCGCGGCGGAAACCAGCGAAGCGGCGATCACCACGACCGGCGTTTAGGAGCGTGCCTATGGCGGCCAATCAGCGGGCGGCGCTCCTGGAAGCGGTCATGATGCGCAACGAGCTGGTGCGCTCGACGCCGCACGGCGAGGGGTTGCGCTTGTCGGCGCCGGTCGAGCGCTCCGCCCTGGGCCGGATCTTCGGCGCCGGCGGGGCGGCGGGACGCGAAAAAACCTTTGAGCTCGATGCGCTCGGGACCTGGGTCTGGAAGCGGATGGATGGCACGCGCCGCGTCGAGGAGTTGATCCGGCAGTTCGCCGCCGAGCAGCGCGTGAACGTGCGCGAAGCCGAAGTGGCGATCGTCGCGTTTCTCAAAATGCTCGCCAAGCGCGGCCTGGTCGCGCTGGCGGTTCCGCAGGTCGACGGCAGCGCGGGAGGCGGCAATGGCGCGTGATCCGGCGGCGATCGCGCCGCGCGTGCGGCTCACGGTCTGGCGGGCGGGCGCCATCGCCCTGCGCAGCCTGCGCGCCCGGGCGGGACGCGCCGCCTTGACGCTCGTGACCATCGCCATGGCCATGGCGTTCCTCACCAACGTCTGGGCCACGCGCACCCTCGACGCCGCCGCCGCAATGGCCCTCGCGGATGGCTCCGCAGCCGGCGCCCCGGCCGTCGGACGCACCGTCTGGCTCCTGGCGCTCTCGCTGCTGGTCTGCCTCGTCGGCATTTCCAACGCCATGCTCATGAGCGTCATGGAACGCTTCCGCGAAATCGGCACCATGAAGTGCCTCGGTGCCCCCGACAGCTTCATCCTCAAGCTCTTCTTCCTCGAATCCCTCTTCCTTGGGACCGTCGGCACCGCGGCCGGCGTACTCGTCGGCATGGGGTTATCGGTCCTCATGCTCCTGCGCCACTATGGCCCGGCGGCATGGGGTCACATCCCCTGGGCCGCCGCGGCCGCCATCGCCGCCATCTCCCTGGCCATCGGCATCGCCATCACCGCGGCCGCCGCCATGTACCCCGCCTGGCGCGCCGCACGCATGGAGCCCATCGCCGCCATGCGCGTCGATGTCTAATACTTCGCTCACTCCCACGTCTTTATCTGTCGCTGCCTCAATTCGGGTAGGCGAATAACCGACATAAATACTCAGCGGCAGCCTCCCAGAGGCCGCCCACATTTCCTGCCACGCAAGGACGGTTCGATGCCTGCAACGCCCCCAACATCGGTCGCGCCCGTGCCCGCGCAACGCCCGCTGAAACCCGCGGCGCCCTTTCAGGAGGCCCTCGACAAGAAGCTCAAAGGCCTCTCCACCCTGCCCACCACCGCCGCCGTCGCCGTCAAATTGATCAGCCTCGGCATCCACGGGTCCCCCGCCGAATACGCGCGCATCATCGAAGGCGATGCCGGTCTCGCCGGCCATCTCCTCGCCGTCGCCAACTCCCCCTTTTACGGCGTCCGCACCAAAGTCACCCGGCCCCTCATGGCTGTGAACCTGCTGGGCGTCGGGACCGTCCGCTCCCTGGCGATCAGCCGCTGTCTCGCCGGTCTCCATCATGCGGTCAAATTGAATGCGGCGGAGGGGCGGGCGCTCTGGGCGGCCACCCTCTGCAAGGCCGTCGCCGCCCGCCGCGTCGCGCTCCTGCTCGCACCCGGCGATGACCAGGCGCAGCGCGAAGCCGCCGAAGAAGCCTACGCCGCCGGACTGCTCCAGGATATCGCCATCCCCGTAATGGTCTCCTGCGCCAAATCCCCCATGCTCGGATTGCTCGATGAGTGCGAGCCCGACGGCAGCGCCCAACTGGCGCGCGAACGCGAACTCTTCGGCGAAGATCATACCCAGCTGGGTCGCCGCCTCGCCGAACAACTCGGTATGCCCCTCTCCTGTCAGACCGGCATCGCGGAACATCACAACGACCGCTGCACCCCCGCCGGCATCGCCGCCGCCTTCCCCCACTGGCTCGAACGCTGGACCGCCAAAATGGCCGCCCGCGTCCGCAACGCCCTGGCCGGCGATCCCACCATTGCCGACCCCGTCGCCTTCATGCAGCAGGTCTGCGACGAGTTCGGACAGTTGATGGCGTTCTTCGGACACGGCAAGGTCGCCGCCGTCAAGCTCGCCCAGCTGCTCGCCGCGGCCACCAGCGAAATCGCCGCCGCCACCACCCAGCTTGTCGGCTCCGTCCAGGGCCTTCAGCAGCAGGTCACCACCGCCGAAGAACTCGCTCACCGCAACCGCCGCGAACGCGCCGAACTCCTCGAACAGGCCATCCGCGATCCCCTCACAGGCTGCCTCAATCGCCGCGGTTTCGCCGGCAGGGCCGCCGAGGCCCTCCGCGTCATCGGACAGTCCGGACGCCCCGCCGCCCTCCTCTACATCGATCTCGACAAGTTCAAGTTGCTCAACGACACCTGCGGTCATGCCGCCGGCGATCAGGCCCTCAAGGGCCTCGTCGCCGCCGTCGGCGGCGCGATCCGCGGTTCCGACATCCTCGGACGCCTCGGCGGCGACGAGTTCGCCGTCCTCCTCCTCGAATGCTCCGAAAACGATGCACGCCTGGTCGCCGAACGCATCCGCCTCGCCGTCCGAAACCTCACCATCAGCGCCACCGGACCGCGCCTCAGCGTCAGCACCGGCGTCGTCTGCATCACCGGCGGCGAACAGTCGCTCCACGCGCTCCTCGGACAGGCCGATGGTCTGATGTACTCCACCAAGCGCCGCGGCGGCGATGGCGTCTGCGTCCAGAGCGCCTGATTCCCGGCCCCCCTTCCCCCCCGCCCCCCTTCCCCCCGGCCCTTCATTGTACCTTGTTGATCGCCGCCACGATCTGCTCGTGCGTCGGCAGCGGCCGCGCAATCATCAGCCACGTCGCGTCGAACGTCTCCGTCGCCGCCGTCGCGATGCCCACCGTCCCGATCCCGAAAATCCGAAACAGCCACGGTCGATACAGCGTCGTCCGCTGAATCTTGCGCAGGTTCGCCTGCACCATGTGCACGTTGATCACCCCCTTGATCGTCACGATCCGCCGGTTCGTCAGCAGATACACGTGGCTCGTCCACACCAGCAGCGCCCACACCAGCCGCCCCAGGCATATTGCCATCGTGATCGAGGCGATCACCGGCGGCGACAGATAATTGTACGACGGCATCGACAGCAACCGCACCGCCAGCACCCCCAGCAGAATCGTCGTCAGGATAAAACGAAAGCTCGTCAGCACGATGAACCACAGCGACGGCTTGGTCAGCATCAGCACCACCTCGTCGCCGTGCAGCAATTCCTGCGGCACCATCGAGGCTACATATTCCGGCGAGAGCGTTTGCGGCAGGGGAGCCGAATCGTCGGCGGCGGCATGCGCGGGCTGGGCGGCGGCGGTCTGCATCCCCCCATTATACCGAATGCCTCGACATCCGCCGTTTCAGGCCCCGGCCGGGCCCGGTTCAAAAATACGCTTGTGCAGAATCGCAATGTCCGGCAGGTTGCGATAGTAACCGTTGTAATCCAGCCCGTAGCCCACCACGAATTCGTCCGGAATCTCAAAACCCAGGTAATCCGCCTCCGTCGCCGGCGCCGCGGGAAGCCGCTTCTTCAGCAGCACGCACGTCTTCACGCTCGCCGCCTGCTGCTCCGCCAAAAGATTCCGCACCGATTTCAGCGTCCGCCCTGAATCCAGAATGTCGTCGATCACCAGCACGTGCTTGCCCGCAACATCGAATTTCGTCGGATACAAAATCCGCGTCCCCTGGTTGCTCGTCGCCCGCCCCGGATAACTCGACACCGCCATCACGTCTATCCGCATCAGCACCGGCAGGTGACGCACCAAATCCGCCACGAAAATGATCGAGCCCGTCAGCAGCGGCATCAGCACGAACTCCCGGTTCTCGTAATCCGCCGCCAGCTGCTGCGCCATCTTGTACACCCGCGCCTGAATCGCGTACCGGTCGATCAGTATGTCCCGAATGTCGTCCTGCATGCCGCCTCGGTCCGGTCAGAAATGCGATGCGCTTAAATTAGGGCACCGCCGCGCCCGCCACAAGCGCACCCGGACCCGAAAAACGGTAAAGTGCACCGGCGACTTTTTTTCACGGAGGATCCGCCATGAGCCATCTCGCAAGCGTCATCAGCGGCAACGGCGGCCTCCAGGCGGTCCGCGTCCAGGCGCCCGCCGGCGCGGGCCTGGTCTATCTCCACGGCGCTCACGTCGCTCAATGGATCCCCACCGGCGCAGACGAGGTCCTCTGGCTCAGCGCCAAAAGTCAGTGGACCCCAGACAAGCCCATCCGCGGCGGCGTCCCCATCTGCTTCCCCTGGTTCGGACCACGACAGGGCGATCCCTCCGCGCCCGCCCACGGCTTCGCACGCTTGAAGCAATGGACCCTCGAATCCACCGCCCCCGGCCCCGACGGCGCGGGCGTCGTCTCCCTCCGCCTCGATGCCGACGACGACACACGCCGCTGGTGGCCTCACGAATTCTCCCTGCGCCTCCGCGTCGCCTTCGGCGCAACGCTCGACATGCGACTCGAACTCGAAAACCGCGGAACTTCCTCGCTCCAAGCCGAGCAGGCCCTCCACACCTACTTCGCCGTCGGCGATGTCCGCCAGGTCGCCATCCACGGCCTCGACGGCGTCACCTACATCGACAAAACCGACGCCATGAAAGAAAAACTCCAGCAGGGACCCATCCGCATCACCGCCGAAACCGACCGCGTCTACACCCGCACCGCCGCCGCCGTCACCATCGAAGACCCCTCCTGGACCGGCACCCACGCCCAGGGACGCCGCATCCTCATCGCCAGGGAAAACTCCGCCGACGCCGTCGTCTGGAATCCCTGGATCGCCAAGGCCAAAGCTATGCCCGATTTCGGCGACGACGAATGGCCCGGCATGCTCTGCGTCGAAACCTGCAACGTCAAAGACCAGGCGGTCCGGCTGAACCCCGGCGAAGCGCGCGCCTTAACCGCGCGCATTCACCTCGAACGCCTGTAAGCAAACCCCGGCGGGACGCACCGCCGATTTTGCCCCGTGCCCGGCCCGCGCGGCGGTATAATGCCCGCCGTCTCTCGGCCCCGAGCCGCCGTCGCGGATGCTGGCATGACCACCCCTTCCAAGCAACTGCAGATCCCACCGCCGCAGCAAAACCCGCCCACGGCGGCCGCGCACCGCCAGCCTCCCTTCCCCCAGGACACACCTCTCCCCGCCCAACGCTCAAGCGCCCCGGCCCGGCGACCCATGGCCGAACTGGCCCTCCGCACCGCCGGCGCTCTCCGACTCGGCCACCACGAACAGCCCGAAACCGTCTCCCGCTGGCGCGTCGCTCGCGCCGGCGGCGTCGGCGCCGCTTCCGGCCTCTTCATCGGCATGGGTCTCTTCGGCCCCACCAGCATCTTCCACCAGTCCTGGGAAGAGTTCGGCCTCTTCATCATGGTCGGACTCATCACCATCATCGTCGGATTCTCCGTCATCGAACCCTTCGTCGAGTGGCTTCACCACGGCCAGCCCGAACATGGCCGCCGCACCCAGGCCTGGTATCAACGCGCCGCCTGGTGGCTCGTGGTCGTCATCGCCGTCTCCCTCTTCGCCGTCATGGAAGACGTCCTGCGAGATACCCTCGTCGCCGGACAATCCAACAACATCTCCGGATGGTTCGTCGCTTTCTTCGTCAGCGGCCTGATCACCTATGGCTGGATACTCGGCGCCAGGAAAGGACCCCCTTTCGCCGCGCTCTTTGGCACCCTCGCCGCCGTCCTGTGCGCCACCGCCTTCGCTTTCCTCATGATCGCCGCGAGCCTCTTCTCCTGGGCTCAGGCCGATGCCCTCGTCTCCAGTTCCGCGATCGTCTCCGATCTGCTCACGCTCGTCGCCGCGCTCGCCAATAACATGCTCGCCTGGACCGTCTGCGCCCTCGCAGGCGGCCTCGCCATCGACTACGGCCGCGGACTCACCCCCTCCATCCGGGTGCTCATCGCCATCGTCGTGGTCTTCGCGCTTGTCACCCTCGGCACATACCCCGTCATCGACGATCCCCGCAACTGGGTCGCCAATGTCGCCCGCGCCCTCGGTTGGGGCGCAGCCCTCTATTTCTATCGTCCCACCGATGTCGCCCTCGCCACGCGCAAACCGCCCTCCCTGCCGACCAGCGCCCTGGTAACGCTGGCAATGGGCGTTACGCTCTTGTTCGCCACCATCGCCGGCGCTTATCTCTCTCTCCTCCAGGAAAGTCATGGCGCGGGCCCCAGCCCGGGCCCGACCCAGACCAACGCCGTCGCCGGCGTTGCTTACGCCGATCGCGGCCACTACATCCTCACCTTCTGCACGCCCCCCGCCAAGAACCTGCAAATCAGCCCCGATTTCGCACTCCACGTCTGGGATACCGAAGCCGGAGAAGAACACCGCCGCCTCCTCGGCCACACCGATCGCCTCCTCGCTGCCACCTTCGATCAGGAAGAAGTCGGACGCCTCATCTCCGCTTCCGCCGATCACACCGTCCGCTTCTGGGACCTCCAGAACGGCCTCGAACTCACCCCCCGGCACTTCGACCTCCAAAACGCCCCCCTCATCACCGCCCGCTTCTCTCCCAGCGGCCAATGGCTCGTCGTCGCCACCGCCGACCCCCAGCTCCTCCTCTATGATGTCCACCAGCGCAAGCTCGTCCGCTCCTTCGACGACCCCCATGACGTCGACGCCATCGCCTTCCTCGACGATCAGCGCTTCGTCACCGGCGGAGACCTGCTCACGCTCTGGAACGTCAACGATCCCAAGGCCCGGCAAAGCATGGTCTCGCCCGATGGCCCGCCCAACGCCGTCGCCGCCAATGACTCTCACCACCTCATCGCCATCGCCTCCCCCTCGGGCAAAATCCATGTCTATCAGCTTCGTCCCGATGCCATCGCGCCGCTCTGGGAGGAAGACGGCCAGGCCGGAGAAGCCGTCAACGTCGCGTTCTCCCCCTCCGGCAACCGGCTGTTCGCTTCCTTCGAGCGCGGCCTCGTCGCCCTCTGGGATACCGACTCTCACAAACGCTTCTACCAATTCCTCGTCGACTTCAGCCCCCCCGATAAGCCCGGCGAATCCCAGCCCGCTCCCGTCCTCGACGCCTGCCTCCAATCCGATCTCCGCGGCGTCACCGGCGACGTCTGCGGACGAATCATCCTCTGGCGCTTCCCCCACCTCTATCCCTGGACCGATGCCGTCAAACCCCTCATCCCACCCGCTCCGCCCCCGCCCACGCAGGGCCTCAGCCCCCCGGACTCTTCCGCGCCGCCCACCGAAACCCCCGGCGCATCACTTCCGCCGCCGACGGGTGACTGAATATCGCCGCCTGGTGCCCCAGCGCGCTGTAAAACACCCGGCCCTTGCCATAAAACTTCGTCCATACCTGCGGCATGTTCACCGCTCCGTTCGGCGTATGCGGCCCCGGCGCCGTCGGAAACCGCGTCGTCGCCAGCACCCGCACCGCCGGATCCACATGCATGTAATACTGCTCCGACGTGATCTCAAAATCCTCCAGCCCCGCCGTGATCTCGTGCCCCCGATCCACGATCTCCACCCGGTAACTCACCGTGTCGTTCCCCGGATGCGCCACCCACTGCCCCCCGGTCATGAACTGATACTCCGTGTGCTCCCGGAACGCATCGCACATCCCGCCATGGCAGCCGCCGATCCCCACCCCATGCTCCCGCACCGCCTCCAGCAGCGGATTCGCCTGCTCCGGCGCGATCTTCCCCATCGTCCAGATCGGCACGATCAAATCCAACGCCGCCAGCCGCTCGTTCGCAAACGCATCCAGCGTGTCCGCCACCGTCACCTTCATCCCCTCCCCTCGCAGCATCTCCGCGAAAATCGCCGCCACTTCCGCCGGCTGATGCCCCTTCCACCCCCCATGCACGATCAACGCAGATGCCATCGGTGAATCATCCTCACATGCCTTCCAATCATTCTCGGTTCATTTCCACGATCACGCCACCGCCACCGGGCATTTTCGCACGCCGCCCCTATAATGCCCGTTCACTTTTACCGCGGAGCGAGTCGCATGCTCGATGAATTCCTCAAGCGTATTGACCAGCGCACCGCCGTCGTCGGCGTCCTCGGTCTCGGTTACGTCGGACTACCCCTCGTCCGGGCGTTCACCCAGGGACGCTCCGATCGCGGCGGACTGCGCTGCATCGGCTTCGACGTCGACCCCTCCAAAATCAAAAAGCTCCTCGCCGGACAAAGCTACATCAAACATATCCCCTCCAGCTACGTCCGCGAACTCGTCGCCGGAAACCGCTTCGACGCCACCACCGATTTCTCCCGCCTCAGGGAATGCGACGCCCTCATCATCTGCGTCCCCACTCCCCTCACCAAAAACCGCGACCCCGACATGACCTTCGTCGCCAGCACCGCCGCCGTCATCGGCAAGCACCTCAAACGCGGCCAGCTCGTCGTCCTCGAATCCACCACCTACCCCGGCACCACGCGCGAAGTCGTCCTCCCCGCGCTCCAATCCAGCGGCCTCAAGGTCGGACGCGATTTCCTCCTCGCCTACTCCCCCGAACGCGAAGACCCCGGCCGCAAGGATTTCGACACCTCCTCCATCCCCAAAGTCGTCGGCGGCTTCGACGCCGGCAGCCTCAGCGCCGCCGCCGCTCTCTATCGCTGCGCCGTCGAAACCGTCGTCCCCGTCGAATCCTGCGAAATCGCAGAGGCCGCCAAAATCCTCGAAAACTGCTACCGCTGCATCAATATCGCCTTCATCAACGAACTCAAAATCATCCTCGACCGCATGGGCATCGACGTCTGGAAAGTCATCGACGCCGCCAAAACAAAACCCTTCGGCTTCCAGCCCTTCTATCCCGGCCCCGGCCTCGGCGGCCACTGCATCCCCATCGACCCCTTCTATCTCTCCTGGAAAGCCAAACGCTATGACGTCACCGCTCGCTTCATCGAGCTCGCCGGTGAACTCAACGTCGCCATGCCCTACCACGTCATCGGCAAAGTCGCCGACGCCTTGAACGAACGCGGAAAAGCCCTCCGCGGCAGCCGCATCCTCGTCCTCGGCCTCGCCTACAAAAAAGATGTCGACGACCTCCGCGAAAGCCCCTCCATCATCCTCATCGAACAGCTCGAAGCACGCGGCGCTAAAGTCGATTACAACGACCCCCACATCCCCACCACTCACAAACAACGCGAACACGACCTCAAGAAAAAGAGCGTCCCGCTCACCCCCGCCAACCTCAAAAAATATGATGCCGTCGTGATCTCCACCGACCACAGCGCCTACGACTACCACCAGATCGTGCGCCACGCCCGCGTCATCATCGATACCCGCAACGCCACCTCGCGCGTGAAATCCGGCCGCGCAAAAATCCGCAAGGCGTGATGGCCCGCGCATCCCCGCTTCGCTCAGCGATCGTCCATATCGGGCGCCTGCGCCGGCGCCGCCGCGTGATCCGTGATGCACAAAACCGCTGCATTCACCGACGCCGGCCGCCATTCCCCCGGCAAATTTTTCAGCGCCGCCGTCGCCGCTCGCAACGTCGCCCCCGTCGTCGACACATCATCCACCAGCCATACATGCTTCCCCGCCATGCCCCCGTCCGCCCGCGCCAGAAATGCCCCGCGCAGGTTCTCCTGACGCCTCGTCGCCGAGTCCATCCGCGTCTGCTCCCCGGTCCGCCGCACCCGCTTCAGCCCCCTCACCACCCGCCACCCGCCCAGCTTCCCCGCCTCCCGCGCCAATTCCTCCGCCTGGTTGAACCCCCGCCGCACGCGCCGCCACCAATGCAGCGGCACCGGAACCAGCGCCTCCACCGGCGTCCCCACCTCCGCCGATACCTCCTCCAGCGCATGCCGCAAAAACGGCGCAATCACCCGCGCCACTTCCCACGACTTCCCGAATTTCAACCGATGCACCAGCGTCACCAGCGGCTCGGCAAACACCCCCACCCGCGCCGTCGACCGCACGCCCGTCACCCGCTCCCCGCACCGCCCGCACGGATTGCCCGCACGATGCGGCTGCTCGAACGGCCCCGTCCCCAGCCCGCACCGCCGGCAATATCCCTGCGCCGCCAGCAGGCCCACCGCCACGAGCGCTTTTTCAGACAGCCCGCCACGCTCCGCCTCCGCCCCCGATTCCGCCCAGCACCTCGGCGGAAAAATCGTGTCCACCACCGGACCAATCACCCCGCGCAGAACCGCCATGCCCTCTCCGCATCTTCACGTGCCCAGCCCGCACAGCCGCCGCGAAAAATCCTCCCCCAGCTCCCGCGCCTGCTCGTCCGTGAATGATGTCGTCCGATACGTCATGCACAACGTCAGCCGATCACGTATCGTCGTCAGCGTGAACACCAGCGGCAGCAGCGGTCCCGTCGGCGAAATCCGAACGTAATCCAGCACCCGCGGCACGCCCGGATCCCCCTCCGACGCCTCCACCGCATCCGCGGCCGGCGCTACCCAGCTCCCCGTCATGTTCACGTTTGATATCCCCGCCACCACCGGCACCGTCTTGTGCAGCAACTGCGACCGGTACCGCGCCGATCCATATAAATCCCACCAGAACCGCGCCATCGCCAGCGCCCAGAATCCCTTCACCGCCCCAAACGATTTCTTCACCGCCGCCGTGCGCCCCGCAATCTCCCGCGTCAGCTCCGCCGCCCCGCGCTTCTCCGCCCCCGACAACATCACCACGTAACTCGACAGATACAAATTGAACACCTGGTCCAGCGGTTCCGACGCCGCGTCCCGAATGTCCACGATCGTCCCCAGGCCGATCTGCTGCCGCCGAAAATGAAAAAACTTCCGCCGCCGCGTCTTGCGCTCCTCAAGCGTGTACGCCCCCATCGTCTGCCCAAGCACCGCCAAAAACACATCATTCACGCTGCCGCCATGGGCCTTCGCGAATCGATACACCCGATCGATCACCCCCGCCGGCAGCCGCGACATCCGAAAATGACTCGTGAAATCCAGCGGGTCGGCGATGTTCACCCGAAACCCGTGCCGCTGCCGCCACACGTTCCGCAAACTCTCCCGCGCCGCCGCCATCCGCGTCAGCTTCCCCACATGCCGCCGGAACAACGGACCAAACGCCGGCGCGCCCAGCGTCAGCGGCGCCAGCCGCGACGCCCGCTCAGGATGCTGGTACCGCTCGAATATCCGCTGCATCAATTCCCGCATCCCGCGCGAATCCGCTATCCAGTGGTCATACACCGCCGCCAGATAATGGCTCCCCTCCCCGCCCCCTTCACCCGCCTCGCTCCCGGGAAGCGCGCAAAATCGGATCGGCACGTCCCCCGCCGCGAATGGCCGATTCAGCTCCTCGTTGAAAAACGCGCCCAGCCCCTCCGACGACTGCTCCAACGCCACCTCATGCCCGCCCCCGCGCGCAGGCCACTCAAAATGCACCACCCACTCCCGCTCCGAAAACCGCGGCACCCCCATCCCCATCTCCCCCAGCACCCCCTCGATCGCACCCTTCCAACGCTCCCGATCCGCCGCCCCGCTCACCTCCATCACCTGCCCCGCGTTGTACGGATGCAACCCCGCCCACCGCCGCATCAGCAGCTGAAATGGATTCAGCCGCACCGTCGTCCCCGCCCCCGCGCCGCCCTCCCGCGCGCGCACCACAGGCGCATCTGCCGAAAAAGGGGGGCGGGTCGGTGCTATCTGCGTCACGCGGCGCATACCTCCATGCCCGGGCGCACAACGCCCAGGCAGGCTGCCATTCTACACCACAAAGGTCCGCGGCACGAAACGCCCCACCGAATTCTTGTACCGGCTGTAGGCCTGCCCATGCGTGGCCTCCATGTACCGCTCCTCCCGCCGCGCCTCGATCTGCAACAGCACAAAATCCAGCCCCGCCGCCGCCGCCACCAGCACCGTCGGCGCCAGCACCACCGCGCACACGTTGATCACCATCCGCAACGCATAAATCGGATGCCGCACCCACCGATACGGCCCCGATGTCACCATCACCAGCGTCTCCTTCGGATCGATCCCGATCCGCCACGACCGCCCCATCTTCCGCCAGCACACAAACGTCATCACCGTGCATGCCACGCACAACACCGCCGCCGCCACCGCCGCCGCCCACCACCACGGCGACGGCGCCCACAGCCACCCGATCAGCCACGCCCCCGTCATCCGCGACAGCCGCGCACGCGGCGCCAGCGCCGCCAGCCACAACCCCCCCAGCAACGCAAATATGCACGGATACCACAAAAATATCCGCATCAAAATACCCACCGGCTCCCGCGGCAACGCGTTGGGATCCTTCCCGATCTTCCGCGACATCCTCACCAGCTTGATCAGCACCCACCCCCAATAAATCGTGAGGCACACGGCGGCGATGAGCGGCGGTATCCGTTCCAGCATCCCCCTGTTTTAACGCAAATCCCTCACCCCGACGAGCCCCGCCCGCCTGCCGGGCATGAACCTTGCAACCTCTCCGTCAGACGACCATTGCCTCATCTCCCGAACTCAAGGAGACACCCGTGGCTTCCAATCACCTTCAGGAAAAACTGCTCGACTACATCCAGGACGCTCACTCCATGGAGCACAACGTCCTCAACATGCTCGATTCCATGATCGCCAACACCAAAGACCCCCAGATGCTCGAGCTCCTCCAGCAGCACCGCGCCCAGACCCAGCAGCATGAGCAGCGCCTCGCCCAGCGACTCGATCAGCTCGGCAAGTCACCCTCCCCCATGGGCGAGGCCACCGCCGCCCTCACCTCCTGGTTTAAATCCATGGCCGACGCCCTCCGCGCCGATAAGCCCGGCAAAAACCTCCGTGACGGCTACGTCACCGAGCACCTCGAAATCGCCGCCTATCAGCTCCTCCAGCGTCTCGCCACCCGCGCCGGCGATCCACGCACCGCCGACATCGCCCGCGAGAACCTCCACGACGAACAACAAATGGCCCGCCGCCTCGACGACCTCTGGGACCGCGCCCTCGACCTCACCCTCCAACAGGCCGGCATCCACCACGACAACCAGGGCGCACGCACCGGCGCCTACGGCCAGCGCGCCGACGCCGCCGAACGCGGACCCACCTGGACCGGCTCCTCCGCCGATGCCGATATGGGCCTCGGACTCCACGGCCAGGCATCCCTCACCCATACCCCCTACGATCAGCAGCAGGGAAACGTCCCCACCGCCGCCGACGCCCCCAGCCCCCGAAACCCTGCCCACCCCCATTAACCGCAACACCCGCTCCGCCACGGCAACACTCCCCCTGACGCCCCCTCCCGCGCCGGAATCTCCCCATGCACCATCCCCGATCACCCCTCCCGCTCCTCCTGCCCCTCGCCCTGCTCCCTCTCGCCAGCGCCGCCACCCCCGCCGCCAGCACCGCCCCCGCTTCCCAACCCGCCCTCCAACTCACCGGCGCCATCCTCGATCCCCACGGCAAACCCGCCGCCAATTACCGCGTCGCACTCCACGCCAATCCCCCGCTCCCCAAACCCCTCGACGCCCTCTCCGACGCCGCCGGCCGCTTCACCCTCTCCGCTCCCCCCGGCGATTACCAGCTCACCTGCGTCCCCGACGGCGCCCGCTCCCCCATCGCCATCATCGACCATCTCCTCATCAAACCCAACGCCCCGCCCCAACCCCTCGCCATCTCCTTCGCCGCCGCCTTCTCCATCACCGGAAAAGTCCGGCTCTCCGATGGATCCCCCGCCGCCGGCTGGACCGTCCGCGCCACCTTCCTCTCCCCCGATGGCGCCCTCGAACTCGACACCGATGCCCAAACCGCCCCCGATGGCTCCTACTCCCTCGCCGGACCCTACAAAAACGTCTCCTTCGTCGACGTCATCAGTTCCCCCCAGCCCGACCCCGCCAAAAATCTCACCGCCCCCGCCGCCGATATCAACTTCAAACTGTTAAGCGAACAGGAAGAAATGAAACGCGTCCGCTGATCTTATCGCCGCGCCACCAGCGAATTCTCATACGCCTCCAGCTCCGTGTATCCCGCCGCCGTCACCTTCCCCGCATCCGCCGCATTGTGCGGATCCAGCCCGTTCGCCGTCTCCCACGCATCCGGCATCCCGTCCCCATCCGAATCCAATGGCCCCTTCGCCATCTCCGTCGCCCCCGCACCCAGCGCCCCGATTCCCCCCACCTCCTTCTCATCCTTGATCACCGCCCCCTCCTTCCCCATCGACCGCACCTGCGCCACGATCCGCGCATCGATCGCATCCCGATGCAGCGACGCCCCCGCATGCTCCAGCACATACTCCAACGCCTCCGCCGCCGGCAAAACGTCCACCGCCGCCTTCGGATGGTTATACGCCTCCTTCACAAACGTCGGCGCGTCCCCCGCCTTGTTCCCCCGAAAATCCTCCTCCGCCACCGCCCGCGGATTGAACGTGCCATCCTTGTCCAGATCGATCACATTCCCGCTCGAATACACATGGTCCGTCTGCGTATACAACGTCAACGCGCTGTGCTCCTTCGTATCCGGTCCCGCAATGAACACGTTCCCCAGGATGTCCTGGTGCCAGTCCGCCGCCGAATGCCCGCCCACCAATCCCCCCACCTGCCAGTTGTACACCACATCGTTGATCACCTGGATCATCCCCTTCGCCTTGGGATTCCGGCTGTCGTTGTCCGCCCACAACGTCCGGCACACCGTCACGTCCACCGCCTCGTCCAGCAACGCCCCGAACCGCTGCGGATCCAACCCCTCCGACACCAGGCAATCCTGCATCGTGATGTCATGCGACCGATCGTCCGCCCCCTTCGCCATCAACGCCTTGGGCTCCTCCGCCTCCCCGCCGCCCGCCGCCGGCGCTTTGCCCGCGCCCTTCGGCGGCGCCTTCGCGGTCATCCCCGTGTTGTCCCAACGCCCCCACGAAATCGTCAGATGATCCAGAATGATGTTGTGCGAATAATTGATTCCGAGCGTCTTCGCGCCCCTCGCGCTGGCCATCCCCGCGCGAAACCGCATATACCGGATGATGATGTTCGACTGCCCCGTGATGCTGCATGAATTGTTGTAAACCGTGATGCCATCGCCCGGCGCCGATTGCCCCTCGATCGTCAGGTTGCTGGGAAACGCAATCGGCGACTTGAGCGTGATGACCCCGCCCACATCAAAAACCACGATGCGGTTCCCCTTCGACACCGCCTCCCGAAACGACCCCGGCCCCGCATCCTCCAGATTCGTCACATGCACCACCTCTCCCCCGCGCCCGCCCGTCGCTTGCGCCCCAAACCCGACCGCCCCCGGAAATGCCACCGGCCCCTCCGCCGCAAACGCCATCGGCGAACATGCCACGATCGCAAGGAGATAACCGGGAAAGTTCCGCATGAGATCGCTCCATCAGCATTCATCATCAGACAGATATCGGCGTGCAGCATGCCGTACATGGAGAACCAAAACCAGTTGCTCGTGAATGGTGAAAATAATCCGATATGCGTGCCGCCGGTCGCCATATAAGTATTGTCGCGCCTCAAAGGGCAATTCCTCGCTCTCTGGCGCGATCGGGCATCGTTTCGGAAGGCGCTTTAAGGAATTAACGGCTTCAACAAGTCCGTTGTACCATGAGGTCGCTTGCTCCGGTGACTGCGACGCAATCCATGAATATGCCTGGTCGATGTCTGCCAGCGCCGGATCGGTGATATGCAAGGTGTATGTCATGCGCGCGGAATATTGTGTTTCTGCCGCAAAGTCTCGAACGCCTCCCCCGCCTCTTGCATGCGGCCTTCCAGCGCGGCATCGTAGCCGCGCCGTATCGCGCCGACCGCCTGTGCCCGGTCAAGTTCCTCCAGCAACCGCGCCACATGCTTCTCCAGCGTGCTTACACGCACTTCCAGATCGGTGCTCGCCATGCAAAAACTCCTCAAACGCGCACCATTATAGCACAATCACCGGACCCCACCGGCTGCCAAATTCACCGGCGCCGAATGCCCCTTTTCCCAAAACCCCCGGTCCCGCATGAACGCCAGCAGCGCCGCCGGCCACTCCGTTTCCTCAATGTCGCGCCAACGCACGCCAAACCCATGCCCCCCCGCATTGTACAGATGCAGCTCCGCAGGCACATGCGCCTGCTTCAACCGCAGATACGCCTGCGCCAGCCCCTGCGAAATGTCCGGCCGATCGTCATACGAAGCCGCCATGAACGTCGGCGGAATCGTCACCCCGCCCACCGTCCCCACATCCCCCGCGCGCCCCGGATACAGCAGACACTGAAAATTCAGCGCCGCCGATTCACGATCGATCGCATCCTTCGCATCCGGCGCTCCCGCCTCCGGCTTGTTCACCAGCAACGTCGCCAGCTCCCCGCCCGCCGAAAATCCCAGAAACCCCACACGCTCCGGATCGATGTGATACTCCCCCGCATGCGCCCGCACGAATCGCACCGCCCGTCGCGCATCGGCCAAAGCATCCCGATCGATCGTGTACGTCGATCCTGGCGCTCGCGCCAGCCGATACTTCAAGACAAAGCACGTCACCCCGCAATTGGCGAACAACTGCGCCACGTCATACCCTTCATGGTTGATCGACAAAAACATGTGCCCGCCCCCCGGCGCAATGATCAGCGCGCACCCCGTCGCCTGCCCCTGCGGCGGCAGATAAGGCGTCACCGACGGATTGTGAATGTTCGTCACCACCGGAAAATGCAGCCCCACCCCCGCCGGCGACGTCGGCTCAATCTCATCCCGCCAGTTCACCACCTCCGGCCCACCATTCGCCATCTGCCCCGGCACGCCATCCGTCCACAACGCCACCTCCGCCGGATGCCGATGCACATACGCCCGCGCCTCCCCAGCCGGCCGCGTCGCCCCCTGCTCCGGCACCATCCGCTGCTGAGAACACGCCGCCATCCCCACCGCAGCGCCTACGATCATACCCACCACTCCACACCTCATGCCACCGCGCATCAATCGCTCCTCAATCCGCCACCAAAGCACGCCAAACTCATCAACGTCTTTCGTGCCTCTCGTGTCTTTCGTGGCCATTTACCGTCGTTTCATATGCCCAGGCCTCACGCCGAGATCGCCTCCGCCCGCCCGCTCGAATCCCCGAACTTCTTCGCCGAAACTCCCAGCCGGTTCAACAGCGATACATACAAATTCGCCATCGGCGTTCCATCATCAAATTTCACATGCCGCCCCGGCGTCAGCGTTCCCCCGCCGCGCCCCGCCAGCAACACCGGCAGATTCGAATGCAGATGCTGGTTCCCATCCGAAATCGCCGACCCATAGCAGATCATCGAATTGTCCAGCAGGTTCCCATCCCCTTCCTTGATCGATTTGAGTTTATTCAAAAAGTATGCAAGCTGCGTCGTGTGAAACGCATTGATCTTCGCGATGAGCGCCTTCTTATGTTCATCATTCCGATGATGCGACAAGTCGTGGTGCCCATCCGAAACGCCGATCTGCGGGTACGGCCGGTTCGACCCGTCGTGCGCCATGATGAACGTGGAAATCCGCGTGGAATCCGTCTGAAACGCCAGCGCCATCAGATCGAACATCAGCCGCAGGTGCTGCTCGTAATTGTAATCCAGCGGAATGATCGGCTCATCGTCCGCCGCCGGCACCGGTATATCAAACTTCCCATTCTTCTGCAGACGCACTTCCACCTCTCGAATGGAAGTGAGATATTCATCCAGCTTCCGCCGGTCCGTTGCCCCTAGGTTCCGCTGCAAACTCCGCGCATCATCCAGCGCCGAATCCAGAATCGACGCCGTGTACTGATCCCGCTGCGCCCGTTGCTCCTTCGTCAGCCCGCCCGTCGAAAACAACCGCTCGAACACTGCCTGCGGATCCACCTCCGGCGTCAGCGGCTGCGTCTCCGACTTCCACGCCAGGTTGAACTGATACGCGCACGAATACCCCGACTCGCACGTCCCCGACGCCTGCCCCTTGTCGCACGAAAGCTCCAGCGACGGAAACCGCGTCTCGCCGCCGATCGCCTGCGCCGCCACCTGGTCCACCGAAATCCCGGCGCGAATGTTCGCCCCCGCCGTCTTGCGCGGATGCGCCGCCGTCAGATACGTCCCCGCGCTGCGCGCGTGATCCCCGCCGCCATCCCCCAGCGCATTGGCCTGGTTGTGCGCAAACCCTGTCAACACCGAAAAATCTCTCCGAAACGCCGCCAGCGGTTTCAAAATCGCCGGCAACTCAAAATCCGCCCCAAACGCCGCCGGCGTCCAATCCACCATGTTCTTGCCATTGGGCACATACAAAAACGCCATCCGCTTGGGAAATGCGGCCGCCGCTGTCGATGCTCCCCCCGCGACCCCGACGCCCGAAGACCCACCCGCGCCCGCCGCCGCCGCACGCACCGCCGGCTCCATCACCTCCAGAAACGGCAGCGCAATCGCCGCCCCCAGCCCGCGCAAAAACGTCCGCCGCGGCAGCTCCCAGCGTCCAGCCATGCAAACCTCCCATCACCCCGCCGCCCCGCAAAATCCACAACCTTCACTGCTCCGCCGCCGCATTCTCCCCGCGGCGATACTCGAACGGCACCGATGTGACTATCCCCTCGATCAACGACGAAAACCGATCCCCGTGCGCCTCCATCTGCTCCACAATCTTATCAACCGCCGGCCGATCGTAATACTCCACCCCGCGCCCCAGCGCATACGTCAGCATCTTCTCCGCCACCGCATGCAGAAAATCATCCCGCTTCGTCGTGATCAGAATCTTCGCCAGGTCCGCCGGATCGTTGAACGATTCCCCGGTGACCAGCACCCCCGTCGCATCGATCGCCTCCTTCGAGTCATCCACATCCCGCCATTGCCCCACCGCATTGAAATGCTCCAGCCCGAAACCTATCGGGTCCATCATCGCATGGCACGATGCGCATGTCGGATCCGCACGGTGCCGCTCCATCTGCTCCCGCAGCGTCCCCGAATTCGGATGGCTGTCCCCCGGCAACGCCGGAATGTTGGGCGGCGGCGGAGGAGGCGGCGCATTCAGTAAATTCTCCAGCACCCACTTCCCACGCTTCACCGGCGACGTCCGCGTCGGATTCGAGGTCAGCGTCAAAATCGATCCCTGCGTCAGCACCCCGCCGCTCCGCTTCGTCCCCGCCAGCGACACTTTCCGGAACTCCTCCCCGTTCACCCCCTCAATCCCATAAAACTTCGCCAGCCGCGCATTCAAAAATGTATAGTCCGCTGACAACAATTCCGTCACCGGCCGATCCTCGCGAATCAACGAATCGCAAAATAACGCCGTCTCCGTTTGCATCGCCTTGCGCGTCGCGTCGTCAAATTGCGGAAACAATTCCTTGTCCGGCGAAGAATAGGTCAGATCGCGGAAATGCAGCCACTGCGCCGCAAAATTATCCACCAGCGCCCGCGACTTCGGCGACGCCACCATCCGCTTCAATTGCTCTGACAAATGCGCCCGCAACTCCCCCCTCTCCGCCAGATCCAGCAATTCATCATCCGGCGTCGTGCTCCACAAGAAATAGGACAACCGCGTCGCCAGCGCATACTCGTCAATCGGATGCACCGCCTGCGGATTGTTCGGATCCGCCTGCACCTCCCCACGGAACAGAAAGTGCGGCGAAATCAGCACCGCCTTCAACGGCAGCTTCAACGAATTCTCAAACGTCTCCCCCCGCTTGTCCGCCATTTCAAACAGCCCCACCAGCCGCTCGATCTCCTTTCCGCTCGCCGGCCGCCGCCACGCCCGCCTCGCAAACGCCGTCAAAATCCCCCGCGCCCTCGCCACCTTCTTATCCCCCGCTGGCAGAGACATTGCAAAGTTCCGTGCAAAGGCCGCCGGCATCGCCGGTGTCGGCAACGGCGCTTGCGTATTCACAACTTCCAGATAACTCACCACCAGATTCCGCTTCCGCAAATTCGGATTCGCATTCTTCGCATCCTCCGCCTCATTAATAAACCCCGCCGCAAACGTGTGCTTCCCCGCCGCCAGTTTCTCCCGAATCTCATACACATACGGCCGCGCATCCAGCAGCGAAATCTCAAACAGATGCTGCCCCGGTATCGGCAAAAGCGTCCCCGGCGCCGTCACGTCAACCGTCTCCGCCGCCTTCCCATCCACCATCAATTGCATCTTCGCCGGCTCGTCCCCGCACTGGTTCGCATACGCCCGCGCCCGCAAAATCACCTCCGCATCCTTCTCCAGCACAAAACTTGTCCCCGCCTGCCCGTTGTGAGCCATCAGCCAATCCCCCGCATCGTTGATCTTCCCCTCGCCGCTCGTTTGCAACTCCTTCGCACGCGTCCGCACAATCGCCGCCGGCAGCGGCCCCTCCACCTCCAGCGATTTCACAAAAAAAATCCCATCCTGCTGCTTCCCGATCTTCCCATTCACCATGATCAGCTCATTCGCCCCGCCACGCGTCCGCCGCGCCACCACCCGCAACCGCGACTTCCCCGCCGGCAGCCCCACCCGCACCTCATACGTCCCCGGATGCCCCTCGTCCGTCGATACCTCCGCATCCTTGATGAACGTCGATCCCACAAAGAACCCCAGCTTCGGCGGCACGGGCGCTTCCCGCGTCGCCGCCGGATCGTGCTCCTGCGAGCCAAACCCCACCAGAGCCCCGCCCGTCCGCTTCGCAAATGCCGTCACCCGAAACAAGTAATCCCCCGCCGGCAGCGGCAACTCCACCGCCACATCATCCTCCTCCAGCGAGATCAACTGCACCCACCCATCCCCTCGATCCCCAATCGCATTAAACCCCACCTCCGCCTGCGCCGCCGCAAAATGCCGCACCACCGACTTCGGCGGCGCCGTCGGCAACGCCGCGTTCACCACCGCATCCGCCGCCGAAAGATACTTCTCCAGCAGCATCGGCGGCATCGTCAGCACATCCCCAATGTTGTCAAACCCATACCCCGCATCATCCGCCGGAAAATCCGCCGCCGGATCGAAATCCACCCCCACCAGGTCCCGTATCGAATTGCTGTATTCCGTCCGGTTCAACCGCCGGATCGTCACCCGCCCCGGATCCGGATGCGCCGCATCCATGTGATACACGTTCCGCTCGATCCACCCCGTGATCACCGCCCGCTCCGCCTTCGTCGGCTGATCATCCACATCCGCCGGCGGCATCTGCTTCTTGTTGATATACCCCAGCGCCGCCTCCCAATGCTTCTTCTGCGCGAGAATCTCCTCCAGCGTGTCGCTCTTGTCCATCGAAAATCCCCCCCTCGCCATCCCATCCCCATGGCAGGCAAAACAATACTTCTCCAGCACCGGCTCCACCCGCTGATGATAATCCGCCAGCGCATCCGCCTGCAGCGCGGCCTCCGTCTTGGGCCCGCCCGCATCCGGCGCAGCCGCCCACACAAACGGTATCGCCGCCGCCGTGATCACCCCCGCGTACGCGGAAAGCAGAATGCCTGCCCTGCGAATCCTGATGCCCATGCGGCTCCAACAACGTGCTTGAATGAAGATGGCGGTCCACCGAAGGCACACCGATTAGTAAAACGCCGTCGGAGCGCCGCCCATGCCTTGCAAAAGATAGCGCAAAGCCTGAAATGGATCACAACCCGCTACACCTCAACTCGCCAGCATGGCCTGCATCATACATGATCCCCCTGCAGCTCATAAACAAGAATCAAGTCAACATAGTTCACCACACCGTCCCCATTCACATCCCCCGCTGTCCCCGAACCACTCTCCACGATGCTCACATCCGTCCCATCCACCGCCCCATCCCCGCTCACATCCCCATACAACCGGAAAAACTCCACCGTCTGATCCTGCACCCCCGTCTGCCCCGTCAACGTGCTCGTCACTGCCCCCGCATTAATCGTCAACGCATACGTCCCGTCCGCCAACGAGCCATCCACATACATTGGATCCGTAAACGTAATCACCCACGTCGCCCCATCCCCGCTCGGATTGTTCACCGCAATCGGCATCACCACCGGATCGCTCCCATCCGCCTGCTGCTGCGTAATCGTGATCGCCCCATCACCCAATGTCACCGGCTGATTGAACACCACCGTCACCGACGTCACCATCGACCGCGACGGCGACCCGTCGTTGATCTGCGGTGGCGCCGTTAACGCCGCAAACGGCGGCGCCAGCTTCACGGACGCGCTCGGCCCACTCGCTGCAGAATCCAAATATCCGCCGCCGACGTTCCGGTACGCAACGACCTCGTACTTGTAAGCATGCCCTAATACCGCCGTCCTATCCGTGTATTCCGCATCGTCCGCCTCGGCCGTCCCAATCCGCGTGTAAGTGGTGCCGCCATCATCAGACCTCAGGATATCGTAGCCGTCCTCGTTGAACGAATTATTATCCCACGTCAACCGAACGGCCTTGTCCGAGACGGTCGTCATCAAAATGGTCGTCGTCGCAGCAGGCTCTGCATCGATGTACCCAGACGCGGCCGATAGTTCGCCGGTCGCCGACGAAACCGCCATCACCGCAAAAAAATCGTTCCGATGGAGCTCATGCGGCGCAAAAAGGCTATCATACGTAATGAGCTTCGACGTGTTCGTTGTAGACATATCCCAAATGAAATGGTCCGTCCCAATCTGACTTTCATCGATAATGTAATATTTATCAGCGCCCGGAACCGCTTCCCACGACAAAAGAACGCCGTCTTCCCCGAAAGCTGCCGAGATCGACGGCTTCTGCAACGAATATCCCGCCGGATCGGGAATTGCGGTCCCCGTAAAAGGCTCCGCTATCGGATTGTCATTCTCGTCATACGTGAATTTTTGCTCAAGAAGATAAAGGCTATCTGCGTTCACGCTCCCTTGGAACTCCGCTAGATACCCTTCAATCTCGTCGCTATTCTGCACCTGCACCCATCTATCCGGGAACGGCCCCGACGAGGACTTCCCAACCACACCGTAGCCAAACTCCGGGTCCGCCCCGTCGACAAGATCGAAGAATGAACCATCCCCGTCAGGATTGGCCAGCTCGTCCGAAATCGAAAGATCAGAATCGGGCGTGAAATTCGTCACAGTAAACGTGTAAGGATCTGAATCGACCGCACCCGCCGCGGTCAGCGTCCGCACCCGAAACGTATATGTCACGCCCGTCTGAAAACTCCACACGTCACTGGCCCCAAAGCTAAACGTGTCAACATTCCCCTCGACATGACCAACCGTGAAGTAGTTTCCTTCACTGTTTGAACCATCGCCCTCCTTCACTTCAATATAGCTCGAAACAATGCCCGGGTCATGGTTCGTCCAGTTAAACGTAACCGGTTGCGTGGTCGTATAGGTCAAAAAGTCGGGATTACTGTACGCATATAAATCGGTGGCCTTCGCAATAGATATCACCGACAACACCAGCGATGTCGACGAATACGTCGCCAGCCACCGCAACCCCACCGGCAATATCGGCAACAACGGTGTCTGCGGATCGGCCGGATCAGGCAAAGCCTGCACGCCGGGGGCAAGATTGGAGAACGTGCCTGAGAGCGTCCCAGCCTCCAAAACCGTGTAGGTTTGCCCTGCCGAGAAGGCGTCGGAGTCCGTATCAGCCGGTGTATAAAATGCAATCGTCCCCGCAATTGTCGCCGCCTCCGTCACGTCCAATAGCGAACTCTGACCGGAAACCGGATCGAGATATGAGTCAAGCGTCATTCCCGAAGAAGCGTCCAGAACCCCATACATCGTCATCGTACCAGTGGGGTCGCTCGCATCACCCGGAATAACGTCCGCCCGTAACCCACCAGTAACAAACTTACCTGCCAAATAATACGCGCCGCTCCCGCCAATGTCCGCATTGGGATTCTTCACAATTGGATAAAGCGAATTGGTTGCAACCATATGACCGCCAGCATCAACGAAGAAGGTGCAACTGCCTGGTTCACCCGGAATGACCACCCAAACCCCCATTGGAAGAAGTGGATAAACCGCTGGCGGCGTAGCTGGCGCCGCATTATTGCCAATGACAAACGGCCCATGAACAATCAGTTGCGATCCAGTACCATTGATAGTAACACCCTCATAACATGGCGTCCCAGCCATTACTGCCCCGCCAATTTCACCGCTGTCTATGTCTAAAACGCCCCCATACTCAATATCCACAAGCACCGGCGATGTGCTGACAACACTTTCCGCAACAAAGCTGTCTCCGGAGCCCGAACCGCTGACAGTCACCGTCGCAGAATCAATTATCCGAATGCCCGGCGCCGTTCCACCGGCATCGATTAATTTCAGCCCTTCTGAAGCATCAAGAGCACTGCCAGTGCCAGAAACATAAATTTGCGGCCCTGTGCCACCAGATCCGGCCTCGGCATCCACAGTGCTCGCCTCCACCACGCCCCCGCTATCAATCGTCAAAGAAACGCCGTGCCCGCCCCCCATATCAATCCAGCCTCCTGACGGCAGGTCAAGAGTCGCGCCGCCGGACACCGTGCATTGCGCACCTGTCGCCGTGGTGATTCCCGATGGAATACTCGACATCCCCGCAGGCAGGAGATACCCAAGCCCCGGACTGCCGATATGCGCGTTGCCGAAGAACTGCGCGTAGGCCCCATTCTCCGCCGTAAATCTCGAATCATTGAAAATATACAAATCGGTCCCCGACGTGAATCCTCCATCCACCCACATGTTCACAACTCCGTTACCACCCACCCACAATTGATTGTCCACCGCAAGATCGCCATCAACGTGAATGCTGGAATCATCCCCCGCGCCCACTCCCGGCAAATCCTTTCCCGTAAAATAGGCATCCGGCGCTTCCAAAAGGCCATGATCGTACAGATTGAACACGTAATGCGTGGTATTCAAATCGTCGTTGAGCCACAGGGTGTTGTTCGCATTCACAGTCAGTGTGGTCCACCCCGTAACATCGCCCGATAACTCGACTTCATCCGCATGCACCGTATCGTGCGAACCCCAATCAGCTTGATCGTTCGAAATTGTAAGCAAGGTCCCGGTCCCCGCCGCCTGGTCCAGATCGATATACCCGCCCGTGTGATCGTCATTCTGCGAGACCGCCAACGTGTGGCCGTCCGCGTCAAAATCCAGATCAATGTTCGACCCGCCCTGCACGATCAAACTACCTATCGTATAGTTGCCGTCCACGTCCACCCAATCCGAAGTGCCCGCCGTAAAGACCACCTGATCGTACGCGCTGTTGGGAGCTGATGTGGCTTGGTTCCCATTAGAATCATTCCAATTATCTGCATTACTCCAAAGGTTATCCTGATCCCGGTCCGTCCAAGTGAAAACAACGGTGGACAGCAGTACCCTGCTTTCCAACATTTCAAGGGATAAAAAAGGACGGCGGCCACGTGCCATGCGGCGAGGCCCATCGCCACGATCACGTCGCAAGAACCCCACGCTTGGCTCCGATCGAAATTTTGACAGCATTTGCGACTCCTTCCCGACAAAAGTACTGTGTAGAAATCACTGCGAGAGCACCTATGGACGTCACATTAAACTTCTGGACTTGGTGGTTGCTCATTCCAACGGCCCTAATCGCTGGTCTGGGCTGGTGCGCCCGGCGCTTCCAATGGCAGATGATGTCCATCGCCGCCGCATCTTCGCTCTTCGTTGCTATTGGCCTTGCAGCACTGTGGTACGGTTCATGGTCAGCAAATTACCTCGTGAATATCGGCTGGGATCATCCTCCCGGCGATGGAACTGACCGACATTGGAATTTTGGGTTGCAAAGCTGTCACGGAGGAATCAGGCTGTTCTCGGACAACACGTACTGGGCCAAGCCCTCGTGGAACATACCGCAACCAATCACTCTTAAGATCGGCATCGCTGATCTCCGAGGAAATCCATCAAGCCTCGCTATCCTCTCGCCGGTCGGTCCCTGAGCGTCATACCATCGGACTTCGTGGAAAAGACCCTCGGCTTCCAACTCGCCGGCAGCATGCACAGCCAGCCCACCAAGCCCCACACCGTGGAGCCGCTCCAGCGAATCTTCATCGTCGTCCCCCATTGGTTCGTCCTCCTTTTATGCCTGCCGTTCCCTCTGATCTGGCTCCGCCGCTTCCGCCACCAGCGCTACCGCTCACGCCACGGCCACTGCCTCCACTGCGGCTACGACCTCCGCTCCACTCCCCCAAAGTGCCCCCGAATGCGGCACCGTTTCGCCACCGCGCGCAACAGCATCCGCAACCACTCCAACACCTCCCATCAGCACCTGATTCACTTTGTTACGACAACCACAAAAGAAAGGACCGCCGCGGCAAACCCACGCGCCGTTCTTCTCCGCCGCGCCTTCTACCGCGCCTCAGCCTTTCAACGCAATACTTTTTTCTGAACATTTTCCATGCCTCACAAAATTCGTCGCAATCGCCACCTCCCATTTCTGTAAAACGCCAAAACCCCCAGGGGGGGGCAAGGGGGTCACCAGGGGAATCCAGGGGGATCGCCAAGGCCTCTCGCCGGCGCAGCCCACCGTCGCCCCTCCCAACCCCCCGCGCGCACAAATTGGCAACTCCCACGCCCCTACATCCCGCAAAATAATCCCCCCAACTCCCTCCCCCCCAACCCCTTACCTCAATTCCCCCCCCGTCCCTGTGCGCACAAACTGGGCGCAACTCCCCTCTATAGACAAACAGGAGCACTGCGCCATGAAACCCCCTCCCCCAATTGAACCCATTGAACCCATACCCCAATTGAACCCCCCCCGTCCTTCGTGCCCTTCACCTCTTCGTGACTTCGTGTTTACGTCGAGGCGGGGGGGGGAATGTGTGTCCAATTTCCCCAAAAACCTCATACACAAGCACCAAAACCCCAAACTTGCAAAAACACAACGGCAAAAACTCAAGGTTTTTCCCAAAACACCCCCGATACATCGAGAAAAACCCCAAACTTTTCCCCCCATTCCCGCCTCGCCACCTTCTCCCGCCCGCTCCCTTGCCTTGCTCCCCTTTGCCGCTATGGTAACACACTTCTCAGTCCCCCTTTCCAAAGGCAGCCCGCCCATGACCGACCCCGCCTCCCCTTCCCCGGACCCAAACCCCGACGCCATCCAGAAAATCGCCCACTCCCCTATGTCCGCGCGCGTCCCCGAAAAAATCTCCCGCGGCATCGTCGCCACAGGCTTCCTCGCTTACTTCGGCCCCAACGAATTCGTCATCGATTTCCTCCAGGTCATCGCACGACCCCCTCACCTCGCCGCTCGCGTCATCCTGCCCCCCGCCGTCGCCGAGCAATTCCTCAACGTACTCCGCGAAAATCTCAGCCGCTACGCCGCCCAGTTCGGTCCCCCTCCCACCCTCCCCAAAAACCCCGGCGAAAAACCCCGCTCCGCTCAGGAAATCTACGACGATCTCAAAATCCCCGACGACCTGCTCGCCGGCGCTTACTGCAACGCCGTCATGGTCGGTCATACCCCCGCCGAGTTCGGCATCGATTTCATCACCAGCTTCCTCCCCACCGCCGTCGTCTCCAGCCGCGTCTACATGGCCGCACCACGCGTCCCCGCACTCGTCGAAACCCTCTCCAACCTCCTCACCCAGTTCCACCGCCAACGCCAGGCCGCCAGACACCAGCAGCCTCCCCAATCCCCAGGCTTCGGCACCGCCCCCGGCATCCCCGGCTTCCCCCCACCCAACTCCCCTCCCAATTCCCCCCCCAACTCCCCGCCCTCCCCGCCCCCGCTCGAATGAGACCGCTCATCGCCGTGGAGAAGGAAAATGCACCCCCCTCATCCCGCCAAAGTCCCATCCCCCCCGGACCCGTCCACCGGATCCGTCATCTGCCCATCCCCGCCGCCCGTATCCGTCGGCGGAGGCGGCGGCGCCGACACCGTCACGCTCCTGGTCGACAGCGTGATCACCGCGCCCGTCTGCGCGTCCAGCACCTCCACCTTCATCGTGTGCGTTCCCACCGGCACCGTGCTCGCTCCCAGCGTCATCGAAAATCCGTGCCCCGTCGATCCCACAAACCCCGCCAGGTCCGGCCGATTCCCCGACGCATACGCCGCGCCCACCACCGTCCCGTCCACCGTCACCACCACCACCGCCGGACCGCTCGAATCCGGATCCACCGCCCACCCCGACACCACCGTCGGCGTCACCGTCTCCGCAACACCCACCGGCATCCGATCCTCATGCGCCGGCACCACCAGCTTCCGCACGCTCAAAAGCACCGGCGCCCCGGTCTTGTCATCCACCCCGTACAACGCCACCGTGTGCACCCCCGCCCCCAGCGCCGGCGTGAGCGTGATGAACCCGAACGCCCCGCTTCCAAACGCGCTCAAATCGGAACGCTGCCAGTTCGTCGTCAGCGTCCGCGCCACCTGCCCGTCCACCAGCAACACCACCTTCGCCGGAGAACTCCGCGAATCCTCATCCGCCACCCATCCCGAAATCTCATCCGCCGTTGCCAGCTCCAGATTCCCCACCGGCGGCACCGACACCGTGAACGTCTTCGATCCGATCAACACCCCCGTCCCGGTCTCCGCGTTGAACGCCCACACGTCATATCGATGCGCCCCCGGCCCAATCCCCGCGATCGGCAGCGGCACCGAAAAACCGTGCGCCGTCGAGCCCACCGCCGCCAGCAAATCCGCCCGCTCCACCGCCGCCACGTACACCGCCACAGGCTTGCCATCCACATCCACCCGTATCGCCACCGGCCCCGCGCCGTGTGACCCCGCCGCCGGATCGAACGCCCACCCCTGTATCGCCGACGCCGTGATCCGGTCCACATTCCCGATCGGCGAGCCCGACACCGTCACCGTCCGGCTTCCCAGCACCACCGGCTCATCGCCCGGATAATTCATCGCCACCACCGCCACCGTGTGCGTCCCCGCCCCCAGCACCGGAATCGACAGGGAGAAGCCATGATCCGCCGATCCCACCGCCGCCACCAGATCCGTCCGCGGTATCGACGCCGCCACCGGCGTCCCCGCCACCCCGTCCACCACCAGCTCCACCATCACCGAATCCTGCCCCGCGTTCGGCGTGTCCAAATCCGACGCCCACCCCGTCACCCGCTCCGGACCCAGCAGCGCCACCGGCCAGTTCTGCCACGCCTCCACTTTCCCCAGCACCGGCGAATTCCCGCTGCCCCCCGCGATGATCGTCCCCGTCTCCAGATCCTGCAGCACGTTCTGATCCGCAACGTGCACCGTGAACGTCGTTCCCAGCACGTTGGTCGGAATGGTCGGCCCCGAGAATGTCACCGTGTAATCCCCATCCGGCAACGTCAGCTCATATCCGCCGGCCGTCAGCGTCGTCGCCGCAAACGTTCCCTCAGTCCCGGTTCCCACCGCGGTCACCGTCACCCCGCCCACCCCCTCGCCGGCCGTGTATGCCCCATCATGATTGGCGTCGGTGTAGACGGTCCCCACGAGCGCCGGGTCCTCGGCCATCGCGGGCGCGGCAAAATCTTCGGTGGTCAAAAAGGGCCCGGTGGTCGGCGTCGAGCCATCGGCCAGCGTGCTCGCCTGGGCCATCCAGGAAATCCCGACGTCGCGGTAATCCCCATCCATCATCGTTTGCCGATGCCCCGGCGGATCCTGGATGCCGCCGGTCGTCCCCGGCCCCGCGCCCCAGTCAATGGCGAACGCCGTATGGGCGTGAAAGGGGCTGAAGGCATACGCGTAGACGTTTTCGCCCGCCGAGGAAAAAGTGTACCCGGCGTTATTGATGCGTTGATCCGGCGGATTTTCGCCCGGCAACTGGTGGGCCTGGGTATCCTGGGCGGCCATGGCCTGGGTGTGGATCGCCGCCGCCGCCGCCAGGTTGGCATTCCACGCCAGCGGCTGCACGGCCGTCAGCGTCGTCCATTGCTGGGCCAGCAGGTTCTGGTCCACCTGGAAGTAACCCAGCGCCTGCTGCACGTTGGGGTCGTGGGATCCGAGCAGCTTGGGCAGTTCATCGGCGGGATCGGTGCGCACGCGGTTGAGCAGCCAGAGCAGCTCCTGTTCGGCGCCGCTGGGGTCCGAAGCCGACAGAAGCAGCCGCTCTTCGAGCGCTTCGATTCCCCATGCCCGCAGACTTGGTCTTCTCCCGGCGGGGCGTTTCCGGCGACGTCCCTGTCTATCCCGTTTCTGCATGATCCCAGCGCACCTTTTAGGGCCCGTGAATCGGTCATTACGCGATATTCCGCGCCGGTGATGCAACCGCCACCCAACCGCGCCGCAATAAATTCGCAACTATGCTCACGGCAGGGGGTTGCCAGCCCACCAAGCAACTGCCGTGCGACGCTGTCAGACCCCCAGTTTTCGCCGCCCGATCGACAAGCCCGCCCCATTGCCGTTGCGCGCGCCATCGACCCCCTGCAAGCCCAGCGCGGCCGCCTTGGCTTCCCCCTCCGCGCCCTCCATGAAGCCATCGGGAATCAGCTCTTTGATCGTCCGCGTGCGAATCCGCCAGCCCGAGCCCGCTTGGCCCTTCACCGGCACCGCCCGGGTGACCCGCGCGGAGGGGACGTTGTTGGGCAACTGATCGAGAATGCGCTGCGATACTTCCGTGGCCAGCTCCACCGATCCGGGCGTGCTGTCGTAGTCGCGCTCTTTCACCGCGGAGAATTTTTCCACAAAAGTGATGCCCTTGGGGTCGCCCAGCGGCACGGTGATGCGCGCCCGCAACGTGCGTCCGAGCATCTGTTCGCGCACCACGTCGGTCAGGGCCACAACGCCCAGGCCGCGCAGGGCGGACGCGGGCAGCGCATCGGGGAACATGCTTTTCCAGAAGGCGACCTCATCCCCGCGCTCGCCGCTTTCTTCGAGCGCGTCAATTTTGTTGAGCACCAGCAAGGTGGGGATATCCTGGCAGCCGATTTCCTTGAGCACCTGCACGACGGTCCGAAGCTGTTGCTGGGCATGGGGATGCGACACATCGAGGACCAGGAGAAGCATATCGGCGTGGGTGGCCTCTTCGAGGGTTGCCTTGAAGCTGGCGACGAGGTGGTGGGGCAGATCGCGGACGAAGCCGACGGTATCGGAAATCAGCGCCGCATGGCCACCGCCGCCTTCGGTTCCGTGTCCGCCGAGATGCCAGCGCCGGGTTTTGGTGTCGAGCGTGGCGAAGAGCTTATCCTCGACGAACGTGGTTTCGCCGGTGAGCGTGTTGAAGAGGGTGGATTTGCCGGCGTTGGTATAGCCGACCAACGAGATGGTGAAGTGTTGGCGCTTGCGTTCCTTGACCTCGCGGCTCTTGCGGGCCTGCACCTGGGCGATGCGTTCCTTGAGGTCGGCGACTTTGCCGCGGACGAGGCGGCGGTCGATCTCGAGCTGCATTTCACCGGGGCCACGCGCTCCCACGCCCGCGCCGGCGCCCGCCCCGATGCGTTCGAGGTGGGACCACATGTGGCGGAGGCGGGGATAGGTGTATTCAAGCTGCGCCAGGGCGACCTGCAACTGGGCTTCGTGGGTGCGGGCGCGGGTGGCGAAGATGTCGAGAATCAGCTCGGAGCGATCGAGGATCTTCGCGTCGATGATTTTTTCCAGGTCGCGGAGCTGGTTGGGCGACATGTCGTGGTCAAAGATGACCACATCGGCCTTGTGCGTTTTGACCAGCTTCTTGATCTCCTCCGCCTTGCCCGAGCCTATATAGGTGGAGGGATCGATGGTGGTGCGCTGCTGCACCACGCGGGCAACGACGACCGCCCCGGCGGTTTTGGCCAGGGCGGCCAGCTCGCCCAGGGGATCGCGGGGGTCGGCGGAGGAATCGGGGAGCAGCACGCCGACGAGGATGGCCTTTTCGGCGCGTACGGAGAGTTCGGTTCGGCTATTCAAGGGTTTACCAGCCCACCAGTGATGAAAATCAAGCAGGTGATTATATCACGGCGGCGGGGGCAATCCCGGCCGGGAGCGCAGATTTTGCCAGCGGGAGGCAAGTGGCGGAGGAAAATAAATCGGAATGGAAACTTTTGACGGTCTCGTGCGTCTGACCCCGGTGAAGGCGTGGGCAGCTCAGCGTGGGAGACCCGGGATGAAGGGCCAGGTGGGTTGTTGCGCGGGCGTTCGCGACGGCCGGGTTGGCGGCGGGACTCCGGCGTGGGCACAGTTCCACTAAGTCTCGTTTTGGCGAAGATTTACACACTCCAAGGATGTTTTTGACAGCCCGTATCTCTACCGTTATAGTGCGGGCCAAAGGCGTGGTTCTCGGCATTCTCTCGCGTGGCAGGCCGCGAGGGCTCACTTCCCCCATCACATCGCCTGCGTCACCTTTTTAGGCCGCGCCGTGGTGCGCGGAAGGGGCAGCAGTTATGAAGTCGACGCGGCGGAAGGGCTTGTTCCACAACCTCGCGGTACCCATTCGCCAGAAGCGTGCCCCCAAGCAATTTCCGCAAGCGAGCCTGCTGGATCATCTGGAGTCGCGCCTGCTGTTGAGCACGGCGACGCTTACGTGGAACGGCGCGAGCGTCAGCGCGGTAGCCAATGAATACATCGTTCGGACCGGCGCCGGCAATGGCGTGATGTTCAATTTGCCGAAGTTTGGGTTGCGGGCGTCGAGCGTGAAAGACCTGGGTTTTGGGGATTACCTGGTCACCGATACGGCCGATTCGGTGGGTTACGTCCAGTATTGGTCGACGGTGAACAAGGGGCTGTTCTACAGTTTTTCGCCCAACGTGGTGCATGAGTATGCCCGCCTTCCCACGGAGGCCAATGACGGAGCCAACTGGCCGGCGCGCTGGTATTACCAGAATACGGGGCAGACCATCACATCGGGTTCCGAAGGTACGGTCGCCGGAACGCCCGGCGCTGATATCGACATGCCGAACGCGTGGAATATAGCGACCGGTTCCCAGACCACCTATGTCGCCGTGATCGATTCGGGCGTGGACTACACGTCGCCCGATCTGGCCGCGAATATCTGGACGAACCCGGGTGAAATCGCGGGGGATGGGATCGACAACGATCTGGACGGGATTGTCGACGATGTGCATGGGGCGAACTTCGGGGGCACGGGCGCTCCGGGCGATCCGATGGACGTGGTGGGGCACGGTACGCTGGTCGCGGGACTGGTGGGCGCGGTCGCCAATAACGATCCGCCCGGATCCAATGCCCAGGTGGGCGTGAACTGGAACACCACGATTGTCGCCGTGCGCGCGGGGGACGCCACAGGGCTGACCGATTCGGCGATTCTCCAGGCGATCAACTATGTCATCCTCCTGAAAACGCTTCGCGGCGTGCCGATTACGGTGATGAACATGTCGTTCGGCGGCGCCTATGACGGACCGCAGAACGGGGTGGGCGATCCGGGCGTGGCGGCGATCTACGACGCGATCGACCGCGCCGGTCAGGATGGTATCATCAGCGTGACCGCCGCGGGCAATTCGAGCCTCGATCATGACACGGTCAATTCGCAGCCGGCCAGCAGCGTCAACGCGCTGAACATCTCGGTGGCGGCGACCGACAATCGCGACAATCTCGCCCCCTTTTCTGATTATGGCGCGACGACCGTTGATCTGGCCGCGCCGGGGGTAGGCATTACCAGCACCGGCAATGTCAACGAAGATGGGACATCCTTCTCGGCGCCCCTGGTGACGGGGGCGGTCGCGCTCCTGCATTCGCTGGTTCCCAATGCCACACCGACGCAGCTCGTGAACGCCATTCTGCAAGGCGTAGACGTGTTGCCGCAATTGAAGGGAAAAGTCATCACCGGCGGCCGCCTTGATGTGGCCAAATCGCTGGAAATCCTTTTGGGCGATCAGCAGGTGCAGTCGCGCATCGAGGTGGTGAACAATCAGACCATCAGCGGGTGGATGTATGATCCGAACCTGGGCGCCGCCTCGGTGATCGGCGAGGTGCTGATCGACGGCCACTTCTTCACGACCTTTGTGGCCAACCAGGCGCGGCAGGATCTCAATGCCGCTTTTGGCTCGCCGAACCATGGCTTCAGCGTCACCCTGCCCGGCCTGACCGCCAACGGCCATACGATCCAGGTTTACGCCCTCAACGTGTACCCGGACGCCGGCGGCAATATCCGGCACATATTCCCCAGCGGCACCGTCAACAATCCACACAACCTGAACGACACCAACAGCGCTTACAACATGAATCCCGTGCTGGTGACCAACATCGCGCCCAACGCGATCAACGGCGGCACGGGGGGCAACAGCGGCGGCACCATCACCATCAACGGCAACGTGCCGCCGCGAGGCTTCGTCGATTTCGCCGATCCCAATCACATCGTCGGCTGGGCTTTTGATCCCCAGGCCGGTCCGCTGCCGGTGAACGTCATCGTGTATATCGACGGCAAGCTGGTGGCCTCGGGCAGCGCCGACAAGAACCGGCCGGATCTCACGGTTCTGGGCCTGGGCTCGATCAACCACGGCTTCGACATCGCCACGCCGACGAACCTGACGATCGGACCGCACCGCGTGTCGGTGTATGCCCTGGATACCACGACCGGGCAGCCCTTCTTCATCGGATCGCGGACGCTGCTGGAGAACGCGCCGCTGAATTTCTTCGTGGACAACGCCGTGGGTTCTTACAACTTCACGGGCTGGGTTTACAACCCGGACACTCCCAACGCGACGATCTCGCTGGAGATCGACGTGGATGGCGTGCGGCAGGCATTTTATCCCACGCAGGCGAGCCTCAATCGCGCGGATGTGCCCATCTCGAACCTGAATCATGGCTTTGATATCACGATCGCGCAGTTGGATCCCGGAACGCACTTCGTTCAGTTGATCGCCTATCACAACGAAACGGGCACGAAGACGGTGATCGCGGCGCGCAATCTGGTGGGCAACCGTCTGCCCATCGGGTCTTTCGCGGTGAATAACCAGAACATCACGGGCTTCGTGTACGATCAGGACACGCCCGCCACGCCTATCAGCTATCGGGTGGACGTCGATGGCAACTCCGGGACGGTGGCAACGGGCACGGAAGGCACCGGCTCTCTGGTGGGGCCGATCGTCAACACTCCCGTGGCGCCGGTTCTGCCCAACATCACCGGCACGTCGGTGCTGGATATCACGCAGTTCGGCGCCGACGGCAGCCTGGTGCACGATACCTTCGCGCTGCAGACCGCGATCAACGACGCGAGCGCCTTGGCCGGCGGCGGCACGGTCGTGGTGAATGGGGCATACTCGATCAATCCGATTACCCTCCGCAGCAATGTCATTCTGGACATTGAGGGAACCCTGACGATGGCGCCCAATGGCACATACACGGGGTCGGCCACGACGGCGCTGCTCAGCGGCACCAACATTATCAATTTTGAACTGATTGGGGCCGGGCGGATCAACGGAGGCACGGGCTTTGGCGCCACCGGCAACGGTCCGGGCCTTCTGCAGATCAATGGCGGCGACAGAATCCTGATCGACGGCGTGACGTTCTCGGCGTCTCCGGGCACGGCCGTTTTCTTTGGCACCACTGTCGTGAACAACGCGCTCACCGGAACCAATGATGTGACCGTTTTGGGCGCCCAATTCAACCTGAGCCAAAACACGACTGGAATGGTCATCCAGGGCCACAATTATCTCGTGGATGAAGATCCAGTTCTCCCCGTACCCCAAACAACTTTCACCAATGGCGCCCAGCAGTTGCAAATCAGTGCCCAGTCAGTGAACTGCAATAACATCATGATCCGCAACACCAACTTTTCGGGGAGCACCGGCTGGGGTCTCCAACTTGGCCCAAACACCACACACGGAATCGATACGGTGGTTGTCGATACCGTTCAATTCACTCAAACGCGTTATGCCTTCCGCATCAATTCCACCCGCGCCACCGGCGGCATTGTGCAGAACATCCAGTTCTCCAATGCCACGCTCGCCAACGTTGCCAATCCCTTGATCATCAGCGAAGTTTCCACCGGTGGGCTCAATGATGCTGCTCTGACGGCGGCCAATCCCGCCACCCAGGGGGTCACCGACACCACACCCTATTTCCAGAATATCTTGCTCGACACATGGACCGTGACCAACTCCCCGGTCGCCGGCCTGGTGTTCGGGCTGCCCGAGTCGCGCATTGCCGGCATTACGTTCCGCGCGTTGACGTATACACCAGCATTGCCCACTCGCACGATGCGCCTGATCAATACGATTGGATGGGCGGATGACGGTTCGATAGGATTCACGTACGTTCAGACCAACAGCATCGAGATGAATTCGGATGTCTTCTATTACAACCTCACCACCCCGCTGCTGTCAGCGGGCACGCACAACTTCGCTCTCTACGCCATCGATCCGATCAACGGCGACAACATCCTCGTCCGCACCGCCACCCTGGTTGTGCCCACGCTTTCCAGAACCAACAACCAGCCGGTGGGCGCTATCACCGGAACCACCACTTCGGCCGTCGTCGGCTATGCGATCGATCCTGACTCCGCCAACCCCGTGCAGGTCGAAGTGGATGTTGACGGCACGTCGATCGGCGATTTTGCCGCCAACAGGTTCCAGGCGAACCTGCCCTTCCAGTTCGGCCCCAATCACGGCTTTGCGGTGCCGCTGAGTCTTTCCGTCGGACGCCACGTTGTCGCTGTATACGCCCTGGACCTTACGGATCCCACGCAGAAGGTTTTCATCGGCTCGACCGTGATCACCAAGGGGCCCTCGCCCGTGGGTGTGATCACGCTCGCCCGCGGCGATTTCCTGGTCGCCTCGGCCAGCGCCTTCACCACCCAGCCCGCGGGCGACTGGACGTTCCGCTTCGATGTGGACGGCCACACCGGAAACACCGTCACCGCCACCAGCAGCGGCGCAATCGGCTCGGGCGTTGTCTCGGTCGCAATCAAGACGCCTCCCGTCGATCCCACCAAGCCTCACACGGTCGTCTTCGAATACATCGATCCGCTGACGCTCATTCCCACGCCGCTGGCCACCGCCGTCATCCCCGCGTCCACGCCCTTCATCGGAGGCGTGACGATCGCCAACAACAACTTCCTGGCCGGCTCGCTTTATTCCTTGACGATCCCGTCGGTATCCCTCAATCTGTTCCTCGCCTCCGACACGCTGCCTATCCAGATTTACAAGGCCAACATCGTGCTGCCCAACATCGGACCGCACGGCTTCTTCATCCCGACCATCGGAACGCCGGCGGGAACGCACCGGCTTACGCTGTTCGCGATCGATCCCGCGACCGGCCTTTACCGGCAGGTCTTCACCACGATCGTCACCATCCCCCAGCCCTGATTTCGCCCGTGGAATCTCTTGAGCCGCGCCGCTCCCGCCGCGCGGCTTTTTTTATCTCCGCTACAATCCGGTAATGAAGCCTCGAGACCCTCATCCCCGCGCCACCTTTGCCCGCGAGCAGCGGCTGCGCGGCAAGACGCGCTTTGACGAACTCTTTGCCGCCGGTAAACGCCGCATCTCGCATCCGCTGATGGCCTGCTCGCTGCGCCGCGAGGACAACGGTCCGGCCCGCCTGGGCATCTCCATCGGGCGGCGCTGTGGAACCGCCGTTCGCCGGAATCTCATCAAACGCCGGCTGCGCGAGGCCTATCGCCTCATGCAGGACCACATTCCCGAGGGCATTGATTTCCTGCTGGTCGTGCGTCCCCACGAGCCGTTCACGGTGCCGGGCTATCAGGAGAAATTACGCCAGGTCCTGCGTTGATTTGACCGCCGCCCGTGCGACATCCGCCGTCCGTGCGACATCCGCCGTCCGCGCCGCGTCCAGCCGCCCGGCCAGCGCCCGCACGAAGGCTCGCTTCACCTCCGCCATTTCCGGACGCACGCCCAGGCGCTCCATCGAGGTCACCGGCCGCGAGAGTCCGCACGGATTGATCAAGGCGAACCCGCGCAAATCGGTGGTCACGTTGAGCGCGATGCCGTGGAGCGTCACCCAGCGGCGCACCTTGATCCCGAGCGCACAGATTTTCGCGAGCCCCGTCGTTTCGCCGTTGGGCCCTCCGCCCACGACCCCGTTCGCACCAGTCCGCACCCACACGCCGGTCGCCGGCTGGGGCATGGGATCGCGCATTCCGGCAATGCCAAAGGCCGCCAGCGTGTCGATCACCGCCAGCTCCAGCAATCGCATGTAGCCATGCAGATTCAAACCATAAGCGTTGAGCGGAACGATCGGATAGGCCACGAGTTGCCCGGGGCCATGAAAGGTGATGTCGCCGCCGCGGTCGGTTTCCACCACCTCGACGCCGCGCATCGCCAGCAGCTCGCGCGACGCCAGCAGATGCCGCTCCGCCCCCGCGCGCCGGCCGATCGTGATCACCGCCGGATGCTCCAGCAGCATCACCGCCCCCTCAGCCAGTTCACCGGACAGCACCCGTTCATGCAGCGCCAGTTGCCGATCCCACGCCTCCCGATACGCCATCTCCCCGGCATCATCCACGAACAATTTCAAGCCATCCCCGGTCATCGCCGCCCACCCGCCGCGCCATCCCGCGTGTTCGTGGTCCTTCGTCCCTTCGTGTCTTCGTGTTTTCGTCCCCGGCCATCGCGAAACGCCACCGCCAGCACCTCCTCCACGCGTCCCGCAAACTCGAAGTGCAGCAGCCTGCGGATATCCTCGCGAATCTCCGTCAAATCCTTGCGGTTCCGCTCCGGCAGAATCACGGTCCTGATCCCCGCGCGCTGCGCCGCGATCACCTTCTCCTTCACCCCGCCGATCGGCAGCACCAGCCCGCGCAGCGTGATCTCACCGGTCATCGCGACATCCGGCCGCACCGTCTGGCCGGTGAACAAACTCGCGAGCGCCGTGTACATCGCCACGCCCGCCGAGGGACCGTCCTTGGGCACCGCGCCCGCCGGAACATGCACGTGCACGTCGGTCTCCGCAAACACCTTCGGCTCAATGCCCAGATCCTTCGCGTTGTGCTTCAGCAGCGAAAACGCCGCCTGCACCGATTCCTTCATCACCTCGCCGATCTGCCCCGTCAGCGTCAGGCCGCCCTTGCCCGGCATCTGCGTCGCCTCGATAAACAGAATCTCCCCGCCGACCGGCGTATACGCCAGCCCCGTCACCACGCCGGGAGAAGCCGTCCGCTGCGCCAGCTCGCTTTCAAAGCGGGCCGGTCCCAGCGATTCCGCCAAATCCTCCGGCCCCACGACGATCGCCTCCGCCCCATTCCCTTCCGCTTTCTTGATGCTGGCTTCTTGTCTCTCCGCGATCCCCGCCGCCGCGTGCCGCACCACCGCCGCCAGCGTGCGATCCAGATTCCGCACCCCCGCCTCGCGCGTGTACTGGTCGATCACCGCTTCGATCGTTTTCGTCCCGACCTTCACCTGCCTGGCCGTGACCCCATGCTCCTTAAGCTGCCTGGGCAGCAGATATTTCTGCGCAATCAGCAGCTTGTCCTTCTGCGTATAGCCCGGCACTTCGATCACTTCCATGCGATCGCGCAGCGCCGGCGGCACGGGGTCCATGATGTTCGCCGTGCAAATGAAAATCACCTTCGACAAATCGAACGGCACGCCGAGGTAATGATCCGTGAACGTGTTGTTCTGCTCCGGGTCCAGCACCTCCAGCAGCGCCGCCGACGGATCGCCCCGGAAATCCGCCCCCAGCTTGTCGATCTCATCGAGCATCATCACCGGATTGTTCGAGCCCGCCTTGCGCAACTCCTGAATGATCCGCCCGGGAAGCGCCCCGACATACGTCCGCCGATGCCCGCGTATGTCCGCCTCATCGCGCACCCCGCCCAGACTCACCCGCACAAAGTTCCGCCCCAGCGATGCCGCAATGCTTTTGCCCAGCGAAGTCTTGCCCACTCCGGGCGGCCCGACAAAGCACAAAATCGGCCCGCGCCCGTTCGGATTCAGCCGCCGCACCGCCAGGTATTCCACGATCCGCTGCTTGATCTTCTCCAGGTCGTAATGATCCCGATCGAGAATGCCCCGCGCTTTTTTCAAATCCAGATCGTCCGGCGTGCTCTTGCTCCAGGGAAGTTCCGCCACCGTTTCCAGAAACGTGCGGATCACCCCATACTCCGGCGACGCCTGCGGAATCGCCGCCAGCCGCCCCAGTTCCCGGTCCGTTTCCTTCTTCACGCCCTCCGGCAGTCCCGCCTCCTCCAGCCGCTTTTTCAGTTCCGCCACCTCGGCGTCCGCCCCCTCGCCTACGCCCAGCTCCTTCTGGATCGCCTTCATCTGCTCCTGCAGAAAATAATTCCGCTGGCTCTTGTCGATGTTCGAGCGCACCTCCGATTGAATCTTCGCCTGCAATTCCAGCAGCTCGATCCGCGACGCCAGCCGCTCGCGCACGCGCTCCAGCCGCTTGGTCACGTCCAGCTCTTCCAGCAGCGACTGCTTCTCGGGCACGTCGCCCGACAGATTTGCCGCCAGAAAATCCGCCAGCATCCCCGCCCCCTCGATGCTGTTGACCACGCTCACCGCTTCGTCGGGCACGTTCGGCGACAGCTGAATCATCCGGCCGGCAAGCTCCCGCACCGACCGCGTCAGCAGCTCAAACGCCGGCGTCGCCTCCGGCGCTTCGTCGGTCAAAATATCCACCTTCGCCCGCACATACGGCTCCGTCGCCAGAATCTCCTTGATCCGAAACCGCACCAGCCCATGCACCAGGATATTGACGTGCCCCTCCTCCGCCCGCGCCATCTTGAGCACCAGCGACGCCACGCCCATGCCGTACAAGTCGCCCGGCGCGGGATCTTCCTGCGCCTCGTTTTTCTGCGTCGCCAGGCCGATGATCTTCTCAGCCGTCAGCGCCTCATCCAGCAGCCGCCGCGTTTTATCCCGACCCACCGACAGCGGCATCACCGCCCCCGGAAACGCCACCTGCCCGCGCAAGGGCAAAATCGCCAGCTCGTCGGGAATATGAATCGCCTGCATCAACGGCGAATTCACCCCCGATATCCGCACCCCGCCTTTCTCCGCCGGCGCAGGCTCCTTCCCGGCAGGGGGGGCGCCTGGCGGCCCCTGCGGCGGCGCCTCGGCCTGCACGCTCCCCTCCTTCGCCCCCGATTCGTCCACCACCTCCGTCTTGCCCGCATCCGCCTGCCCATCGCTCTTCGCGCTCATGCCCGCCCCCGTTTCTTGGGCAACGTCACCCACAGCATCCCCACGTGATAATTCGCCGAAATCCCCTCCATATCCACGCCGGCCGGCACCTCGACCGACCGGCAAAAACTCCCGTGGTCGATCTCCATCAAATGCATCGCCACCGCCCGCGAACCATCCGGCGGCATCGGACTCTGCCGCCGCCCCCGGATGATCACCATCTCCTTCTCCAGGCTCACGTCGATGTCGTTCTGGTCCATCCCCGCCACATCCACGCAGATCAGAAACGCCCCCTGCGTCTCATACAGATTCACCGCCGGCCGAAACGTCTCCAGCGGCGAAAACGCTCCCACGTCCCGCTTCATTTCCCGATCCACCATCTGATTCATCTGCCGCACCAGGTTCGCAAATTCCTCACTCACCTGAAATGGCACCGGCAAGCCCACCATGGTCGCCTCCTTCCAAGCACGAAAAATCATCTTACGCCGCCTCCCCCGTTCCGGCGACTTTCCACAATGCCCCGGCGCGCCCCTCGCCGTTTTTCCCGCTTTCGGCGACAATCCCGCGCTCCAACGCCGGTCAATTGAAGGAACCCCCTCCGTGCCCCGCATGAACTACCGCGACTCCGCCCCCGCCGCCGCCGCCCCCGCCGTCGGCAACCCCTTCGCCCGCTGGCTCGCCCCCCGTCCGCAAATGCCCTACATCCTTCCCTTCTTCGCCTACCTGCTGCTGATGGCCCCCGGCGCCCTCTTCGGCCACGCCTTCGGCGTCGATTGGGAAAAAACGTGGCAGCTCTACCACCCCCTCATCTACACCCTCGAAAATCTCTCAGCCGCGGTCCTTCTCTGGGCCCTCTGGCGATACTACACCCCCATCCGATGGGCCCACATTCCGCTCGGCGTTCTCGCCGGCCTCTTCGGCACCCTCCTCTGGGTCGGCACCGAATACTTTGACCAGCACATCGGCCTCTCCCACGCACCCGCCCCCTCCGCCACCTACAATGCCGACCTCCTGCTCCCCATCGCCTGGCAACGCTGGCTCTACCTCGCCGTCCGCGTCACCGGCCCCACCCTCGTCGTGCCCTTCATGGAAGAACTTTTCTTTCGCGACTTCCTCACCCGCGTCTTCATCAAAGGCGCTTACTTCGACGATGTCCCCGTCGGCGCCTTCACCTGGCTGAGCCTCCTGGGCGTCTCCGCCGCCTTCGCCATCAACCACGGCGCCCAATGGCCCGAAGGTTTCCTCTATGGCCTGCTCATGGGCATCCTCCTGGTGCGCACGAAATCCCTGGGCGCCTGCATCGTCGCCCACGGCGTCACCAACTGCACCCTGTACCTCTGGGTTATTTATTTCGGCCTTTACAAGCCCGACGTCTGGCAATTCATGTAAGCTCTCCCTTTCGTCTTTCGTCTTTCAGGACCACCCATGCTCCCCGTCATCCACCTCGGCCTGGGCGCCATCGGCAAAGCCACCCTGGAGTCCATTCTCGCCCAGCCGCGCGAGCTCAAACTCGTCGCCGTCGTCGACCTCAACCCCGCCCACATCAACCACTCCCTGCGCGACGTGCTCAACCGCAAGGAGGCCCCGAACATCCTGGTCGCAGGCTCGCTCAAGGACGCCCTGAAGTCCGCCAAGACCAGGCCCCTCGTCGCCTCCGTCACCACCTGCAGCCGCACCGAGGATATCCGCGCCACCGCGGGTGAGCTCATGGCCGCCGGCATCCACATGACCACCACCTGCGAAGAGCTCGCCTGGCCGACGCTGCGCGTCCCGCGCGTCGCCGCCGCCCTCGATCGCCTCGCCGTCAAAAGAGGCGTCGCGCTCCTGGGCACCGGCGTCAATCCCGGTTTCGCCATGGACGCCTTCGCCCTCGCCTGCACCGCGCCGTGCACGCGCGTCCGCCACATCAAGATCATCCGCTCCCTCGACGCCTCCAAACGCCGCTACCAACTCCAGAAAAAAATCGGCGCAGGCATGTCCCTCGCCGACGTCAAAAAACTTATCCGCCAGAAAGCCATCGGTCATGTCGGCCTTCAGGAATCCGTCGCCATGATCGCCGCCGGACTCGGCTGGAAGCTCGATTCCATCCAGGAAAAATTCGACCCCGTCGTCGCCGATCACCCCGTCCAATCCGAATTCTTCCACATCGAACCCGGCAAAGTCCGCGGCATGTGGATGCGCGCCAGCGGCATCATCCATCGCAAAAAATGCATCGAACTCGACCTCTTCATGGCTTTCGATGCCGACACCTTCGACGAGGTCATCATCGACGGCGACCCCAACCTCCTCGTCCGCACCAAAAGCGGCTTCCCCGGCGAAGCCGCCACCGTCGGGCTCCTCGTCAACTCCCTCCGCGTCCTGCCCACCCTCAAACCCGGCCTGCGCACGATGCTCGACGTTCTGAAAATCCGCGGCGTGGGCGCATAACCCTCGCCCCTGCAGCCCCCTCAACCGCCGCGAAATCCTCCCAACCCCCAAAAGCGGCTTCGTGCCTTTCGTGGCCATTTACGTCGTCAGGCCCTCACAGATACCCCCGCAAAAACCGCTCCGCCTCCCGCGCCGCCTCCTCCGCCGTCCGCTCGAACGGATACAGCTCCACCGTCAGCCACCCCGCATAATCCGCCGCCCGCAGCGCCGCGAAAATCCCCGCCCAGTCCATCCCCCCCTGTCCCGGCACCAGATGCTGATGCACGCGGTTCTTTCCAATGTCCTCCAGATGCACATGCCCGATCCACGCCGCGTGTTCCTTCACCACCGCCGCCGGATCATCCCCCACACAAAAAAAATGCCCCAGGTCCGCGTTCATCTTCAACTGCGGATGATTGATGCCCCGCAAAAATTCCACGCACTCCGCAGCACGCTGAATCAGCAGCCCCGGCTCCGGCTCCACCAGCAGCATCACCCCGCATGCCTCCGCCACCGGCAACACTTCCTCCAACCCCGCCCGAAATTTCTCCAACGCCCGCGCTCGCCGCTCCGCATCCTCCGGCCACAGCGGCCCCCCAGGCTGCAACGAAATCGTCCGCCCCCCCAGCTCTCCGGCCATTCGAATCACTTGCTTCGTATGCTCCACCCGTACCCGCACCAGCTCATCCTCCTCTTCGATCCACGTCGGATGATACGTATCGCCGTCCGCAAAATGCGTAAACGCATTCACGTTCGAAATCGGCACCCCCAGCTTCTCCAGCCGCTTGCGCACCTCCCCGATTCGCCGCGCATCCATATCCCGCGGATACGCATGCGGAACATCCGCCATCAGCTCCACCCCCGCATACCCCAGCCCCGCAATCGACTCAATCGCCCCCTCCAGCGTCTCCTGCTTGTAAGCATTCGTCGAAAACGCCAGCTTCATCGCCGCCACCTTTCATCGCCTCCGCCCCCGCCGGATAATACCCGCGCCACTGCCCGCCGCGGAGATTTCCATGCCGACGCTGCTGCAAAAAGCCATCGACCTCGCCGTCAAAGCCCACCGCCACGGCGAAGATCCGCCGGGTGAACCCTACATCCTCCACCCCATGCGCGTCCTGCTTGCCGTCTCGCAAGCCGACGACGCCCACCAGTCTGAGCATCTCCGCTGCGTCGCCATCCTGCACGACACCCTCGAGCGCACCGACCTTGCCGAAAAAGACCTCCGCGCCGCCGGCATGCCCAGGCAGGTCATCCAGGCCGTGAAACTTCTCACCCACGACGAAAAAACCACCTACGCCGATTACGTGATTGCCCTGAAGAAAGACCCTCTCGCCCGCGCCGTCAAGCTCGCCGACCTGATGGACAACGCCGATCTCCGCCACGTCACCTTCCGACCCGCCAAACCCAAAGACCACCGCCGCACCGCCCGCTACGCCGCCAGCTACAAATTCCTCACCAACCAGCTCACCGAATCCCAATACCGCCAAGCCATGAAATCCGCGGAGTGATCTCCAGACATTTTCGTGTTTTTCGTGCCTTTCGTGGCCATTTATCGTCGTCCTGTCACTGCAGATGCACGACCCCATGCCCGCGCGCCTGCCCGCGAATAATCCCCACCCGCACATCCATCGCCTGGTTCACCGTCTTGAGCAGCGTCGCCACATCCTCCACGCTGCTCACGTAATATGGCCCAAGCTGAAACAGCACGTCCCCCGCCTGAATCCCCGCCTTCGCCGCCGCGCCGCCCGCTTCCACCGTCGTGATCACCACCCCGCGACCGATCGGCAGATTCAATTTCGTCGCCAGGGCCGGCGTGATCGTCTCCGCCTCCACCCCCAGCTTCTCCATCAGCGTCTTGTCCGCCACCGGCGCCGGCGCTTTTTCCACCGGAACCTCCACCGTCACACGCTTCGCGCTGCTCCCCGTCCCCCGCTCCACCGCCAGCGCCAGCTTCGTCCCCGGCCGCGCATCCGACAACGTCACCAGCGCATCCACGATCGTGTTCACCGCCACGTTGTTGATCTCCACCACCTCATCCCCAACCATCAGTCCCGCCTTCGCCGCCGGCCCGTCCGCAGCCACGGTCTTCACCACCACCCGCGCCGCCACCCCTGCCGGCGCCGTGATCGTCCGCTTCTCCTCCACCGAAAACCCGATCTTCGCCCGGTTGAGCGCCTCCGGATTCAAAAATGCCGGCAGCAAATCACGCATCGATGAAATCCCGATCGCAAACCCGATCCCCTGCGCATCCGCCCGTATCGCCGTGTTCACACCCACCACCTGCCCATACGCATTGATCAGCGGCCCGCCCGAGTTCCCCGGATTGATCGACGCATCCGTCTGAATCAGATTCTTGTACGACTTCGTCTGATCCACCTCCAGCGTCCGGTCCACCGCCGACACAATCCCCCGCGTCATCGTCCCCGCATACCCGAACGGATTCCCGATCGCACACACCGGCTCCCCGATCATCAAATCCTCCGACGCCCCCAGCGCCACCGCCGTCAGCGGCTTCTTCGGCGTCACCTTCAACACCGCCAGGTCGTGCTCGTTGTCCGTCGCAATCACCAGCGCCGGCAGCTTGTCCCCATTGGAAAACTGCACGTTCACTTCCGTCGCTTCATCGATCACATGCTCGTTGGTCACGATGTATCCCGACGGATGAATCACGAACCCCGACCCCAGCGACTCCGCCGGCACCTGCCGAATCTGCCCGCCAAAAAACCGATCGAACACCTGATCCCCCGTCCCCACGCGCGCCGTCACGATCCGCGTCGACGAAATATTCACCACCCCGTCCTTCACCATCTGATACACGCGCACGTCATTGGTCATCCGCAGGTTTTCCCCCGCCGGCGCCGCCGCCACCGGCGCGGGCACAAAATTCTCCCCCCACACCACTCCCGCCACCGCCCCCACAATCAGCAACATTCCCGCCCCAAACACGCGCACGCCATAACCCATGCATCACTCCTCACTCAATCCAGATCGCTCATTCTAACGCCGCCCTCTCCCCATCCCGAATCCCCCGCACAAAAAAATCCCCGCCTCCCATCCCCCCCTCAGCTTTCGTGCCTTTCGTGTTTTTCGTGGCCATTTACGTCAACGCTTCCCCGCGAATTCCTCCGGCACCGCCGGCAACCCCGCCAGAAAACCCTCGTCCGCATCCGCCAGATGCACATACGTCGCATCAATCTTTCGGCATGTCAGCGTCCGCGTCTTGAACGCCAGCAGAAACATCGACACCGTCAGCAGCACAAACCCCGCCAGCATCACCCCCAGCGCCTCCGGCACGTACGTCGGCACCGCCGAGGAATCCGACACCGCCGCCACCACCGCCGCTCCGATCACGATCACCCCCGACACGCAGGTCCCCACGATCCCCACCACCCGCCCCGTCCGCCACGTCCGCCAATGCGCCGCGCACAAGTGCGCCCGCACCACCGCCGTCTGCCGCAGATGCAGCGTCGATTCCCGCGTCACCCGGAACGACGGATCCCACGTGAACACCAGTCTCACAGGCTCCTTCCCCGCCGCCGCCTCCCCATTGCACAGCACACACCGCGCCGGCAACGTCGTGTTGTGCCGCGCCAGCAGCAACCCCCCATCCCGAAACACCTCCCCAAACCGCGCCAACGGCACCGGCGACGCATATGAAAGCGGACCTTCCATACCCACAGTTTACCACATCCGCACCCACCCTTTCCCCGCCCTCGGCACCCCCCAGGCACGCAGCCCAACCGTCGCCCCGAATTGAACGAGTCGAACCAATTTTTCCAATTTTCCCCGCCCGCTCCGGACTACCGCATCTGCGGCACCCCGCGCTTCGCCGCCGAGGCCTCCACCGGCACCCCGGCCGCTTCCTCCACCGCCGCCCGCACCGACCGCGCAATCCCCGCCGCATCCAACCCTACCTCCGCCAACTGCTCCGAGCGCGAGGCGAACTTCACGAACCGGTCCGGCAACCCCAGCCGCGTCACCAGCCGCGTGTCATACCGCTTCTCCGTCGCATGCTCGATCACCGCCGTGCCAAACCCATTGACCATCGCGTGATCTTCCACCGTCAGAATCGGCGCGCCCTTGCGGAAAACCCGTTCCAGCATCGCCCCATCCAGCGGCTTGCAGAACCGCGCATCCACCACCCCCACCTCAATGCCCTCCCCGGACAGAATCTTCGCCGCCTCCATCGCCTGCCACGCCATCGAGCCGTACGCAACGATCGTCGCATCCGCCCCTTCGCGCAGCGTCCGCGATACCCCGCCCGTCTTCGTAATCCCCCACGGCAAATCCTCGCCCAGCGGCGCCGGCGGCACGTTGTCCCGCGGATAGCGAAGCTCCGTCGGCTTGTCCAACGCCATCGCCAAATCCAAACTCCGCTTCAACTCCGGCTCATCCGATGGCGCCATGAGCACCATCCCCGGCTGGCTGCGCAAAAACGCCAGATCGCAGAACCCGTGATGCACCGCCCCATCGTCCCCCACCAGCCCCGCGCGGTCGCAGCAGAAAATCACCGGCAAGCCCTGCAGGCACACTTCCTGGAAAATCTGGTCAAACGCCCGCTGCAGGAACGTCGAGTAAATCGCCACGATCGGCCGCAGGCCCGCCTTGGTCATCCCCGCCGCCATCGCCGTCGCGTGGCTTTCGCAAATCCCCGTGTCGAAATACCGATCCGGAAACACCGGCTTCAGCTTGATCATCCCCGTCCCGTCAGGCATCGCCGCCGTCAGACCCACCACCTCCGGATGCTGCTTCGCCAACCCCACCATGGCGTCCGCAAATGCCGCCGTCCACGAACGCCCGTTCCCCTTCTCCAGCACCACCCGGCACCCCTCCACCCGGAACGGCTTGGGCGAATGGAACGTCGTCGGATCGTCGCACGCCCACTCATACCCCTTCCCCTTCACCGTCTTGATGTGCAGCACCGCCGGGGTCTGCAAATCCTTCAACTCATTCAATTTCTCAATCAGCGCCGGCAAATCGTGCCCATCCACCGGCCCGAAATACTTCAGCCCCAGGTCCTCAAAAATATGCCCCGGCGCCAGCGTGTTCTTGATCCCCTGCTTGATGTTGTACCCGATGTCCGAAATCTGCTGCCCGTACGGAATCTGCTCCATCAGGTGCTGGATCTTCTTTTTCACTTCCTCGTACGTCGTGGTCACCCGCAGGTGCTCGAGATAGTTGGCGAACGCCCCCTGCGGCTCGCTGATCGACATCGAGTTGTCGTTCAGAATGATCAACATCTGCCGCTTGAGCGTCCCGGCATTGTTGAGCCCCTCAAACGCCAGCCCGTTGACGATCGACGCATCCCCCACCAGCGCCACCACCTTCGAGTTCACCTTGGTCTGCAGGTCCCCGCGCGCCATCCCCACCGCCGTCGAAATCGCCGTCCCCGCATGGCCCACCGCGAAGAAGTCATAGGGCGATTCGCTGGGTTCCGGGAACCCCGCTATTCCCCCCTTCTTCCGCAAATTCGCAAAATTCTTGTAGCGACCCGTCACCAGTTTGTGCGTGTAGCACTGGTGTCCCACATCCCACAGCAACCGATCCTGCGGGAAATCGAACACGATGTTCATCGCCAGGCTGATTTCCACCGTCCCCAGGTTCGGCGCCAAATGCCCCCCGTTGGCCCCGACGGTCTGCATAATGACTTCGCGGCATTCCTGCGCCAGCAAGGGAAGTTGATCGAGGGGCAGCTTTTTGAGGTCGGCCGGGGAGTTGATCGAGTCAAGCAACCTGGTCATTTGCGGGGTCACCCACGTAGTACGCAAAATAGATTCCCACGATTGTAGCGAAACCCCCACCAATTGGTAGCGCTTCGCACCCCCAATTCGCAATCCGGAACCGCCGCCTCGACGCCTCCCCTTCTCCGGCCCCAGCAGCTATAATGCCCGCTCACCTCTGCGAATAGCGAAAAAAGGGACACGGGAGAGTCCATCATGCCGCACCCCCTGCCGCGCCTGTCCGCCAGGCTGAGCCTGCTTGCAGCGCTGCTTGCCACAGCCAGCACCCAGGCCCAGACAACCGCCCCCGCTTCCGCTCCCGCCGCCGATACCCCACCCGCCCATGCCCAACCCACCGCAAGCCAACCCGCCACCCAATCCGCCGCCCTCCCGGGTCCCGACGGGTGGCTTACCCTCTTCCGAGCCTCCGATCCCGCCCTCTGGAATTCCGATGCCGGAGACCCCGCCGCAGCCGACGGCTTCGCCCTCCCCATCTCCGACGCCCCGGAAAATCTCCGCTACCTGCGCCTCAAACGCATGGACACCGGCGACGCGGTTATCGTCCAACTCACCCGCGACGACCTCGCCTCCAAAGTCCTTCCCGGCCGCTGCTTCGTCTGGGCGGGCAACGTCCGCCATGCCGGTCCCGCCGGTCTCGGCTATCTCGGCCTCGCCGAACTCGCCTACCCCGCCCGCGACACCGGCGACTTCTACGTCTTCCAAAACGCCAGGGGCGATGCCGGCTACGGCGGCTACGGCTTCGGCAAGGCCGTCGGCTCCGACGACCAGCGCTATTTCTGGAACAATGCCCCCATCGCCAAAACTCCCTTCGAAATCTCCGTCACCTCCGCCGAACTCTCCAACGACCAACGAAAAACCCTCCTCATCCCCGGCAAGCTCGAAGTTTTCTCCGCCCAATGGGGTCCCGTCGGCAACCATGTCGATGTGGTCAAAAAACTCATCCCCCATGTCCAGGGCGATGGCGACCTCGAAATGCCCATTACCCCCGCCAATCTTGGCAAACCCCCCGCGGGACCCGCCCCCGAACTTGCCGTCGCCTATGCCCTCAACGGCGAACGCAAATCCCTCGAGCTTCCCCAGGGCCGAAACCTCTGGCTCGTCGCCCCCGCCATCCTCGGCGCGCCGCCCCTGCCCCCCCCCTCCGATGCCCCGCCGCCGCCCACCGCCCCTCCAGAAACCGATCCCAACGGCTGGACCGTCCTCTTCCGCGGCGACAATCCCGATCTCTGGAACACCAACACCGGCAACCCCGACATGATCACCGGCTTCGCCGCCTCCACCGACAAAGCTCCCGCCAACGTCCTCTATCTCCGCCTCCGCCGCCTCGACAACGGCCAATACGTCATCATCCCCATCACCCATGACGCCCTGGCCGACGGCGGTCCCATCAACACCACGCTCGTCTGGGCCCCCGGAAAGCAGACCTGGCGCGGCGTGCATCTCCTGGGGATCGCCCAGGAAGCTGATCCCGCCGATAAGCCCGGCGATCTCTTCGTCTACCGCGACGCCCTCATCGACGGCGGCCTGCGCGGCTGGGGCTTCGCCAAGGCCGTCGATGACGATTTTCAGCCCGCCTATTCCTGGAATGGCCAATCGATTCCCAGAACCACCTTCGAGATCGCCGTCAAAGCCAAACCCCTCGTCCCCGCCGAACGCGCCGCCATGCTCATGCCCGGAAAGCTGCTGATCACCAACGCCCAGTGGGGCCTTCCCGGCCACACGCTCGACATCTCCCGCAAGCTCCAGAACCTCGTCACCAACGGCGCCATCGATCTGCCACTCGTCGCCGGCGATCTCCTCGGCCCCGCCATCCCGCAAAAGACCCGCGAGCTCTCCCTCGTGTACGAAGCCAACGGCGTCCACGGCGCCCGCAAACTTGCCGAGGGCGACAGCCTCGTGCTCGCCGCCCCCGTCGTTACCGAATCGCTGGACGCCGCCCGCAACACCTATCCCACGATGGAGGAAATCACCGCCTCCATGCAGGCCCGCGATTATCCCGCCACGCTCAAGAGCATCACCCGGGTCCTGACTCTCAACGGCGACGCCGCCCGCGCCTACGACCGCTACACCCTCTTCCTTGACCGCGCTGAATGCCTGCTGCAAACGAGGGATCGCGCCGGCGCTCTCTCCGCCGCCCAACTCGCCGCCCGTGAAGCCAAAGATCCCCAAACCGGTGCCGAAGCCCTCGCCCTCGCCGAAATCCTTCGCCACAGTCCCAATGGCAACTACCTGCCGCCGCACGCCAGGCCGCCGGGCCTGCCCATCACCGCCCCCGCCGATCGCAAGGCGGCCTACGACGCGCTGTGGAAGCAGCAGCAGGAAACCCTCGATTCGAGCATCGCCGATGCCACCGCCGCCGCCACGCTTCCCCCGATCCTCGAAACCGCCGACACCATCCCTCTCACCCGCGCCGCCGAGATCATGTCCACCGGCAAATCCACCGCCACCTCCCAGGCCGCCAAATCCCTCGCCACCCGCGCCGCCGCCCTCATCACCGACCAGCTCTCCAAAGACTCCCAGCACACCGAAGACCTCTTCAACGCCGCCTTTAGCGCCCACGCGATCAACCCCGACCAGCTCCGCGACCTCCGCTCCATCCTCACCACCTGCGACCAGATCACCCCCGCGCTCGAAAAACTCGCCAAATCCCTCGCCCCCAACACCGCCCCGCTCCAACCCGTCACCGAATCGCTCAACAAGCTCACCGCCCGCGTCAAAGAAGTCGCCACGCGACGCTATTGAATCCACCCGCTCCTTTCTGCAAGGAGAAACCCTCCCATGACCAGCAAACGCCCCCTCGCCCTGCTCCTGCTTGCCTGCACGGTCTCCGCCGCACGCGCCCAATCCACCGCGCCCGCCACCCAGCCCGCACTCGAGCCCGATTCCTCCGGCTGGATCGTTCTCTTCCGCTCCGACGATTCCAACCTCTGGAACACCGACGCCGGCAAACGCCTCCAGAAAAATGGCTACGCCGCCTCCCTCGACCGCCTCCCCGGCGACATCCGTTACATCCGCATCACGCGCATGGACACCGGCGAATCCATCATCGCCGAGGCCCCGCGCGACGCCCTCATCAAAAGCGCCGTCATCCCCAACGCCCTGGTCCTCCAGACCGGCATCCAGACCTTTTCCGACGATGGCGGCGCCCACAAGCTTCTGGGCATCGGCGCCTACGGCATGCTCGCGGTCAAGGGCCAGCCCTACGTCTGGAAGACCAGCAGCGTTGCCATCGAAACCGGCTACGGCGGCTGGGGCATCGGTAAAACCGCCGGCGGCGGTCAGGCCTGGTCCTGGAACGGCCAGCCCATCGGCAAGACCGTCTTCGAAATCGCCGTCAAAAACGCCGATCTCTCCCTCCCCGAAAAAAAGGACCTCCTCACCGCCGGCTCCATCACCGTCACCTCCGCCACCTGGGGAAAAGGCGCCAAGGCCGTCGATGTCACCGACATCGTCAAAGACCAGATTAAACCGGGCGTGCTGCGTTTCTCCGCCGATGAAGCCATACTGGGCACCGGCGGCGCCGCCGCCAAGGGCCGCACGCTCCATGTCACAGCCATCGTCAACGGTGAAACCGTCGAACGCCAGGTCGCCGAGGGACGCATGTTCCAGCTCATGGCGCCGCCGCTCAAGACCGGCGAAGCGGTCGCCGACCTGGGCGCCGCGGGCCCTTCCAAAAAAATCGCCAGCGCTCCCCCCAAACTCGATTCCTCCGGCTGGCTGGCCCTCTTCCGCGGCAACGATCCGCAACTCTGGAACACCAGCGCCGGCAACCCTGACCTCGCCTCCGGTTTCGCCGGCGCCCTCGACAAAGTCCCCGCGGACATCCTTTATCTCCGCATCAAACGCATGGACACCGGCGACGCCGTCATCATCCCCATGAACCGCAAATTCCTTACCGACGATATCCAGATCGATCACGCCATCGAATGGGTCGGCGCACAGAAAACCTGGAAACACCAGGGGAAAAATACCCCCTTCCTCGGTATTGCCGACGAGGCGCTTCTCTCTGAAAAATCCGGCGAACCCTTCCTGCTTCCCCTCAAGGACAGTCCAGACCATGGCTTCTCGGGCTGGGGCTTTGGCAAGGATGTCGGCAAGGATGAAGTGCAGACCCAGTGGGAAGGAGCTCCGCTCCCCGCGTCCACCACGCTGGAGATCGCCTTCAAGTCCACGCCCCTCACCTCCGCCGAGCGCGCCCAGGTGCTCATCCCCGGACAACTCGATGTCCTTCAGGCACGCTGGGGACACGGCATGCAACAGCTCGATGCGGCCAAAAAACTCCGTTCGCTCGTCCATGCCGGCGAGCTCTCCTTCACCGTCAATACAGACCTCGGCCCCGATCCCGATCCCAAAACCAAAAAGCAGCTCGTGCTCACCTATCGCCTCAACGGCGTCGCCTTCACGCACACCTATCTGGATGGCGAGCACGTCGCGCTGCTGGCGCCCCCCCTGAAAGGCGGCGACGCCGGCGCTCGCGGGAAAATCCCCTTGCGCGATGAGCTGCTCATCCTGATGGACGCCCACCTCTACACCGACGCCCTCGCCGGGCTGGATAAACTTCTCGCCCTCGACAATGACCTTGCCGGCGGCGCCGACCGCCACGAGCTTCTCCTGATGAAAGCCGAGTGCCTTTTGCAGGGCAAGGACCGCCAGCTCACGCTTGCGGCGTACAACGCCGTCGAGCGCGAGGCGGCCACTCCCGACGGCGCCGCCGACGCCATCGCCATGGCTTATCTTCTCCAGCACAGCACCGCTGACATCTACAAGCCCGCCACAGGCCCGGGGATCAACCTGCTCGATCTGTCCGCCCGCAAGTCTGCTTATGAGGCGCTCTGGACCGAGCAAAAGGCCGCCATGGATAAAACCGTGAGCGCCGCGCTCTCTTCGGGCGTTCCCGACCTGGTCGCCGCCGCCAATTCCCTGAAGATCGCCCGGGCCGCGGAAATCGTCGCCACCGGCAACGCCGATGAAGTCCGCAAACAACGCCTCGCGCTGGCCAAGCGGACTGAAAAACTCATCCACGACGAACTTCAAAAGGAAATCGACGACACCGAATCCATCTATGCAAAAGGCATGCAGGAGATCCACAATGTCGACACCGGCCAAACCTGGCGGGCGGGCCTGAGCATTGATCAGAAACGCCGCCTCGACCAGATCACCGCCGCCTCCAATCAGATCATTACCCTGCTGGTTCAGGTGGTCCAGACCTTCGACGACGTTGAGGATTTCCGGCCCCTGGGAAAATCCGCGGAAAAAATCCACGCCCGCGCCATCGAGGTCAACAACTACCGCTACCGTTGACCGGTTTGCTTGTTCACGCGCCCCGCCCCATCCAGCCGCCGCACTTCGTTCCATATTCCTTCCTCCACTTCCACTCCCAGCCGTTCGCTCCGCTCCCGCGCCGCAAGCGCGCGCTCCCCCGGATGCATCACCCGCTCTCCCGCATGCGTCGGCGGCGTGGACCGCAAGTCCTCGAGGATCTCGTCGATGATCGGCTCGGGATTCGTTCCCAGCTTCCGGGCGTCGATCGCTACGAACACCTGCGATATCCCATGGTCGTACGCCCCGTTCGCCACATGCATCGACGCCAGCCCGTTGGCCAGCGACGCCGCCAGGACATCGAACATCAGCGCCATACCGGCTCCTTTCCAGTGCCCGATCGCCAGCGTCGCGCCGCCTCGCAAGACCGCGTCCGGATCGCTCGTCAGCTCGCCGTCCTTCGTGAATCCCGCCGGCAGCGGCGCTTGTTTGCCCTCCCGCCGCAGGATTTTCAGCCGGCCCCAGGAATACTGGGACATCGCCGTATCCAGCACCACGTGCCGGCCGCTGGCGCGCGGGGCGGCGATGACCAGCGGATTGTTTCCCAGCTTCGCGACGTGCGCCCCATGCGGCGCCATCACCGGCGTGCCATTGGTGAAGCACAGGGCGAAGCATCCGCGCTCCGCCGCCTGCCAGCCGTAATTGCCCGCGCGCATCCAGTGATTGGTCCGCGCCAGCGCCACGCACCCGATGCCATGCTCGCCCGCCAACTCGCATGCCCGCCCCATCGCAAACCACGCGTTCGCCGGCCCCGGCCCGAAATGCCCGTCATAGCGCTCCAGCCCGCCGAACCCCGCCATCTTTTCGGGCATCGCATTCCCGACCACTTCGCCCCCATCGATCGCCGCCACAAATCCGGGAAACCGATTCAACCCATGCGACGGCACACCATCGCGCGAGGCGTCGGCAAACAGCCGCGCACACAGCGCCGCCCGCTCTTCGTGCATTCCACGACCCAGCAGAACCCGCTCCAGCACTTCCACCACGTCCACATAGGCCACACGCATAGCAAGACCCCGAAAACGCACGAATGCCGGCCGCATTCTATCCAGCCTCGCCCGCCTGGTGAGCGGAAACAATCCCCGCAACGAACCGTCGCATGTGATGGCCGTACAACTCCCATGCCCACGCTCGAATACGCCCGCCCCAGCCGAGCGCGTCGGCCATTTGGCCGCAGGTTTTCGCTCCTGGCCCTGCCGCTCTTGTGGCTGTGCGCCTTGGTGGGGACGTTGTTCGTTGTTCCGCTCGCGGCGGCATTGGTGGCGATCGCGCTGCTCGTGTACCATCGCCGCCTGCCGGCATTGCTGCTCACGCTGGTCTTCTCGCCGTTCTGCGTTTTCTTTATCAATGGCGTCGGCGACTACGCCATCGGCACTGCCCACCTCCGGGAGCACGGGCCTCCCCATCGCCTTGGGCCCGTCGATCCAACCACGCGCCTGCAACCCCTTTACACCGGCGACGTGAGCCTTGGCAATGAATGGATCACCTATTCTCCTTACAACCTGGGCGCCGGTTTCATGTCGCGGCTCCTTGGCCCCATGCCTGGCAGCTATACCGGCCCCTATCCCGATCGGGCTGCGGCCTTCGCCGCGATCCGCAGTGGATCGCGCGTGGATCTGCACGATGTGGCTGATGATCGTGTGCATTTGCACATGCTCATGATCCAACTGCCTCCCGGTATGGGAAGCGCGCTGCTGTACGGATTTCACGAGGGGCCGGCCACGGACATCGAAAATCCCAAGCTGCTGGCATCGTATGGACCGGCGCGGGGCGTGGTTTATCGTTCCACGCTGCTGATTCTGGCGGTGCCTACGCGCTTGCGGAAACTCGCCGGTGATCCTGATACGCTGCTCCTTCTCGATCTCGATCACGACCGGTTGATCAACGTTTATGATGCCCTCGGAAGTCACTATTCGCCGGTTGTTCCCTGGTACTGACTGCTCGCCGCTCACTGAGAGGCGAGTTTGACGCGAATCCGGCGGCGGGGCGCGGTAGAATGGGTTCTTCGTGAGCGCCCGTAGCTCAATTGGATAGAGTTGCGGACTTCGAATCCGCCGGTTGCAGGTTCGACTCCTGCCGGGCGCGCGTGGCGGCATTGCTTCTCCCTTCTTCAGACAGACCCGCTGGGGGGGTTATTCCTTGAGTTCGAGGCGGAGGTAGTCGTAGACGACGCCGGTGGTGAGGTCGCCGGGGGGGACGGTGAGGGTGATGGAATTTTGGCCGGGGTGGAGGAGTGAGGCGGGGAAGGGTTGTTTGTATTCATGCCAGACGCCGCGGTCGGTGTTGTAGCGGAGGGCGTTGGTGGCGACGGGGTGGATGTCGCCGACGGGCTTGCCGTTGACGCCGATGGCGAGGCCGCCGTTGCCATCAGCGCCGCCGAGGGCGATGCGCAGGGTGGCGGTGCCGGTGGAGGCGGCGGGCATGTTGAAGTTGATGGTCCAGGTGGTGGCGTCGCCGCGGCCGATTTCGCGCCAGGGATCGCCGCCGTCCTTGGGGAAGGTCTTGATCCATCCGAAGCGCTGGTTGAAGGGGTCTTTGGCGGCGGGATTCACCCAGATGGGGATTTGGCTTTTCGGGGCGCGGGGGGTTTGCTCGAGGAACCAGTCTTTGGCGGGCTCGGACTGGCCGATGGTGTAGACGAGGTCGCCGTTGGGGAAGAGGCCTGTGTAGCGGAGGTACCAGCCCCAGAGCCAGTAGTTATCGCCGTCGCCTTTGAAAAACTCGGAGGCATTGCGGTTGGGGTAACCGATTTCCCAGAGTTGTTTGCCATCGCGTTCGGGGGACCAGGTGAGTTTGCCGAGGTCGAGGGGTTTGCCGGCATCGGAGGCGGGGATGTCGATGTCGGTTTTGGCGAATTCGCCGAGGACGCCGTCGGCGAAGGCGTGGAGGGTGTAGTGGCCGGGGCGAACGTTGGGGATTTCGAAGCGGCCATCGTCGTGGCCCTGGTTCCAGAACTGGTAGTAGACGCCGTCGTGGGGCCAGGTGACGGTGGTGCCGTTGCCGGCGCGGCGTGCGAACTGGGTGTCGGGGCCCTGGTAGTCTGGGTGTGCGAGGCCGACGGTGAGGTTGGGGAGGCTGGTGTTTTTGGCCTGGGGATCGTTGAGGACGAGCTGTCCGGTGACGGTGACGCGGCCGTCTTTGTGGGGGTAGTCGACGCCGTTGACCCAGTTGTAAGGCCAGGCGGCGCGTTCGGTTTTGGCGCGGGCGAGGGCGTCCTCGAAGAGGGCGGTGCCGTTTTGTTTCCAGGTTTCGGGCACGGTGGGGTTGCCGGCGGTGGCGTTGAGGGTGGCCATTTCCTGGGGTGTGGCGTCGGTGGGATTCTGGAGGGCGTTGCAGTAGACGAAGATGGGACCGACGACGCGATTCCAGACGAGGCCTGCGGGGACGTTGCAGTTAGCGCCGCCGGCGTAGTGACCGGAGCACCAGTAGTCGAGGATGATGGGGCAGGGGTTGTCGTTGGCGTCGAAGTGGGCGACGAGGTCCATTTTGGAAGCGCCGCCGGCGAGGTATTCGGTGGAGGGGTTGATCATGTAGACGCCGATGTGATTTTTGGTGGAGGACCATCCCCAGGCGGGGATGGTGTATTGGATGGCGTTGTAAGAGTATTTATGTTCGACGGAGTTTTTGTAATAGCCGGTGGGGAGGATGCGCTGTTCCTTGGCGTGGATGACGGTGCCGGCGCCCCAGTCGGCGGGTGTGCATTCGAGCAAGTTGCGGTCTTTGTCGACGGAGATCCAGTTGAAGTCGCGGTTGAGGCGGGTGATGTAGCGGTCTTCGCCGACGGAGACGGGGCCGTCGTCGGGGCCGTGGGAGTAGATGGCGTAGACGTAGATGCCGGGCTGATTTTTTTCGAGTGCGTAGCGGATTTCGGTGGCGAAGGCGCGGGGCCCGGCGGGGCCTTTGACGGAGACTTCAGCGCGCTGGCCGTTGTTGGTTTTGGGGTCGATGGTGACGGAGGTTTCGGGGTTGCGTGGGGAGGATTCCCAGGTGCCGCCGGAATCGCCCATGGTGTTGATGCCGTGGAAGATGAGGGAGGGCATGGAGCCATTGCGTTTGAGGATGGTGGCTTGGACGATGCCGTTGTCGAGGGTCCAGGACTGGCCGTTGTCGGTGAGGGTGACGGGGGCGGTGGATTGTTCGTGGGCGATGGGGGGGAGATCGGCGGCTTTCGCGCTGGCGGCGGCGGTAAGGAGGAGGGCGGTGAGGGTGAGGGGGAGTTTGGACATGTGGGGCTCCTTGGGTTTGGAGAGGGAGGAACGGGTG
>DASZTO010000003.1:0-27970 GCA_035548175.1 Phycisphaerae bacterium
GTCCGGCAACCCGCAACCACATCACCCCGCCCTTCCTCCGTGCCCTCCGTGTTCTCCGTGGTAGAAAACCGTCACCCACGTCCCCACTTTGACTCCAATCAACCCAACCCCCCGCCAAAAAAAACGCGACCATCGGCGTCCATCCGCGCCCATCGGCGGCCCCTCCCGGCCCCATTCAATCCCGCATCTCCATGCGTGTAAATTCGTGTACATTCGTGGACAATCCCCGCCCTCGTCTTTCGTGCCTTTCGTGGCCATTTACGTCGTCGTCGTAAGCGGGGCAGTCAACGTCAAGATACATCTATTTGTGTTAATTTGTGCCCATTCGTGGATGATTTACGCCGATTCCCGCGAAAGCACCGGATACGCCTCCCGCTCTCCCAGCCCCGTCACCGGATAATCCTTCCGCAGCGGATGCGCCTTGAACCCATCCCACGTCAAGATCCGCCGCAAATCCGGATGACCCCGAAACCGTATCCCAAACATGTCATACACCTCCCGCTCCAGCCACTCCGCACCCGCATACAGCGGCACCAGCGTGTCCACTTCCTCCCCCTCCTTCAAAAATACCCGCAAAATCAACCGCGGCCCCGCCGCCCCGCCCGCCTCCAAAGGCACCCCATTGAAAATGTACACCACCCCAAACCGCCCCGCACCCGCTCCCCCAGGCTGCCCCTCATACTTCAAATAATCCACCGCCGTCACATCCGACAGCATGCTGTAATTCAACTCCGCATCATTCTTCAAAAACGTCACCACCTCCACCAGCGCTCCCGCCGGCACAATGATCTGCGTGTCCCCCCGAAACTCCGCCCCCTTCAATCCCAACCCCCCAAACCTCTCCTTCAACTTCACCGCCGCCGGATGCCCAATCGCCATAACCACGTTCCCTTTCGCAGACCAGGGCGTAGTATATCTCGCGCCGCATTCCCGGGCCATCGAGAGCTTCGTCCACCCCCGCATTCCGCGGCCGGCCGCGACTGCGCCGCCTACGTCCTCTTCATCACTACGGGCTCAGCCCACGCGGGAATTGATGATGGCGGCGATGGCGGTGCAGGCGGTTTCGATGCGCAGGATTGTGGGGGTGAGGCGGATGCGGGTGAGGGTCGGGGAGGGGGCGTCCGCGAGGGCGTTGAGATGAGCGTATTCGCGGTCTGACCACCCGCCCTCGGGGCCGATGAGGGCCGTCAGTTGGGCGGGGGAGTGCTGGAGAATGGCGGCGAGCGGGCGGGTGGTGGCGGCGTCGCGGGGTTCGAGCCAGAGGAGGGGGTGCGGGGCGGCTCGGGTGAGGATTTGATCGAGCGGGAGAGGTTCGTGAATGTGCATGAGGTGGGTGCGGTGGCATTGCTTGGCGGATTCGATGGCGATGCGGCGCCATTTGGCGAGCTTGTTGCCGCCCTCTTTGGGTTTGACGACGGACCGGTCTGCGTCGAGCCATTGGAGAGCCGACACGTTGAGCTGGCTCGCCTGGTCGACGAGCCATTCGGCGCGGTCGCCTTTGGGGATGGCGGTGGCGAGGGTGAGGCGGATGGGTGGGGGGGCATCGGTGTGGAGTTCGCCGGTGGGCTGGGCGGAAAGCGTTTTGCCGGCGGCGTGGAGCGTGGCGCTGGTCCAGTGACCCTGGCCGTCGAAGAGGAGGATGGGAGTTCCGGGGTCGAGGCGGAGGACCGCGCGGGCATGGTGGGCCTGATCGTCCGGCAGGGGGATGGGGTCCCCGGAAAGGGGGAGGAGCGCGGGCAGGAAGAAGCGGTAGGGGTCCATCGGAGGGATTATGGAAAGGCAAGTGGAGAAAGCAATTCACAAATGCTGATGGAAGGGATATTATCGGCGCGCGGCGGGGGGAGCGGCATGTCAGGGATGGCGAACAATGACGATTGCGAATCGGCAGGGCAGGGATGCGGGGGGCGATGGGCGCGAGCGGGGCAAGGCGGTGGGCGCGTCGAGGCGGCCGGAGGGGGACCTTCGCAAGAAAAAAACGCGTTCGCGGCCCCTGGGTGAGGGTGCCGGCGGGCGGAAGGGGGGAGCAAAGGGGGAGGCGGATGTGGCCGATTTATTGGCTGTGAGCGCACTTGAATCAGGAATCTTCCCGGCGATCAACCCGGATGCGGGCGCGGATGCGCTGCTGGATGTGATGGTGCAGGCGGATTTGCAGCGGGCGGAGCGCGGCGCCCCGGCCGTGGAGAAGCGCAGCGAAAGGGGCGCTGCGGTGGAAGCGGCGGGCGATGCGGGCGACGGGGCGGTGGTGGCGGAGCGGGATGTCATTGATGAGCCGGCGCGTTCGGGGGAGGACCGGTCGGAGTTGCTCAAGAAGGAAATCGAGGCGTTGCTGGCGGGATCGCTGGAAGAAAACGGCGGGAGCGCGGCGGCGGAGGGGGGCGAGGCGGCGGGGGCGGAAGGGAGCGGACGAGAATGGGATGCGGAGGAGGCGGCCGCGGGGGCGACAGTGACCAGCGAGGAGCTGGCGGTGCTGCTGCCGGGAGCGGGCTCTGACGATGAGGTGGCGGAGGCGGCGGCGGATGCGGGGGCCGGGCGCGGTCTGGATGATGTGAACGCGTGGCCGGCGATTGAATCGCCGGTGCAGCCGGCGGTGGAGGCTCCGGCTGCGGCGGGGCGCGGGGTCGAGGCGGGGAGTGCGGCGGCGGAACTTGCGCGGGAAATGGCGGCGGACAGCGCGCTGCATGCGCCGGCGTCGCGGACGGCGAATGGTCAGCCGACCCCCGCGGTTGCGACGGGCGCGGCGGCGGATCCGCTGGGGGTTCTGGATGAGGACGATGCTCGCCGATTGGCGGAGGCGGAGGGAGAACTGGAGAAGGAACTCGCGGCGCTGGTGAAGCAAGCGCCGGCGAGCGCTGCACCGGGTGAGGAGGCCGAAACAAAAACCGCGGCCGCGGAACGGGCGTCCGCGCCGGTGAGGGTTGCGGCGGCGGGACAGGAAACTGCGGCCGTTGCGGCGGCGACGGAGGGCACGGCGGGGGCGGCGGCGATGCAGATTCCGGTGCCGGTGGTGATCCTGCAGCCGGATGAGGAGGAGGAAGAGGAACCGGCGAAACCGGGCGTGCTCAGGCGCGCGTGGTCGATGGCGTCAGAAGCGGCGTTGATGGCGGCGCAGTTGATCGATTTGCCGTTCTCTTGGATTCGCGGGCTGGACAAGCACATCATCGGGGTGGCGGCGGTGATTTTCTTTTTGAGCGGATGCTTGCTGATGCTGCTGGGGTGGTGGCTGGGAGCCACCTGAAAGACAAAAGACAAAAGGCGAAAGACGAAATGAGACGTCATTCGTGTGCATTTTTGTGGATTTGTGGATGGTTTACGGGCGGCGGGTGAGGATGAAAAGTTGGCCGCGCTGTTTGCCGCCGGCGAAGGATTCGCCTTCGAGGTTGTGTGTTCTCACTTTGAAGCCTTGCTCGACGGCGAGCAGGGGGAAATCTTCGGCGGCGGTGCGGTTGGGGTCGGATACCCAGGCCTGGCCCACGGGGGTGAGGAGCTTGGCGATCGCGGAGAGCAGCAGCGGGTGGAGGCGGCGTTCGTACAGAACATCGGAGGCGATGACCCACGGGAAGGTTTCCTGGACGGGATCGCGCCAATCCATGTGCAGGGCGCGGATGCGGTCGGGAGGGATGCCGTTGCGCTGGGCGTTGTGGGCGGCGAAGTGGACGGCTTCCGGGTCGTAGTCCGTGAAGGTGACGTGCCAGCCGCGGAGACCGGCGGCGATGCCGGTGGACCCCAGGCCGCAGCCAAGCTCGATGCAGCGGGCGTCTTCGAGGGGCGCGGCGGGCGGGGAGGAGGATTCTGAGAGGATGCGGGAGGCGAGCATGAGGCCGCTGGGCCAGATGATGGGCCAATACGGGAGGTAATCGTCGGCACGGTAGCGTTGGAGGGTGTCGGGATCGTCGAGGAGGGCGTCGGGGTCGACGGGAGCGAGGAGGTCGATGGTGCGGGTCTCGGTGGTCTCGCCGATGGGGACGGTGAGGCGGTGGATGCGGGTGGGAAAGCGCGAGACGAAAGGGGTGGGCGTGAAATTTTCGGGCGGCGGCGCGTCAGACATTCCGATATTCCTTCATACGGCGAGCAGGGAATGATACCATTGCTGGAAATTCATGTATGGCGGCGACCAGCGGAGGAGGCGTGGTGGCGGAAGTGGATGTGCGACCTCTGGTGGATGAAGTGCTGCGCCGCGCGCTTGTCGCGGGGGCGTCCGACATCCATCTGGAGCCGACCGGGGCGGGAATGGAAATTCGTTTCCGCGTGGATGGGCTGCTGCGGACGGTCGAGACGCTGCCGGCGGATCTCGGGCATGCGGCGGTGCTGCGGCTCATGGTGATGGCGGAGCTGCTGACCTACCGGCTGGATATGCCGCAGGAGGGACGGATTCGCTTTTCGAACCAGGGGAAGGAACTGGATCTGCGGCTGGCGATTCTCCCGACAGCGCATGGGTTGCGGGCGGCGGTGCGGCTGCCGGCGGAATTGACCCAGCCCCGGGACCTGGAGGCGCTGGGGTTGCCGGCCGATGCGTTGGCGGAGTTGCAGCGGTTCGCGCGTGCGGATGCGGGGATGTTGCTGGTGACCGGGCCGGCGGGAGCGGGCAAGACCACGACGATTTACGCCCTTCTGGCGCACCTGGTGAAGGCGAATCCGGGGATGTCGATCATCAGCCTCGAGGACCCGGTGGAGCGGTTGATTCCGGGCGTCACGCAGGTGGAGATCACGCCGCAGGGAGGGGCGGGACAGATGACGCACGAGCGGGCGCTCAAGGCGGTGCTGCGGCAGGACCCGCAGGTGCTGATGCTGGGCGAGGTGCGCGATGCGGCGACGGCGAGCCTGGCGGTGCAGGCGGCGCTTTCGGGGCATCGGCTGATTGCGACGCTGCATGCGGCCGATCCGGCGGGTGCGGCGGCGCGGCTGCTCGAGATGGGCCTGGAACCCTATCAACTCACCAGCACGCTTTTCGGGGTGTTGTCTCAGCGATTGTTGCGGCGGCGCGACCCGGATGGCGCTGGATACAAGGGGCGCGTGCCCGTGGCGGAATTCGGGCGGGTGGATGAAGGGGTATCGGCGGCGATTCTGCGGCGCGCGGATGCCGCGGAACTGCGCAAGTCCTTCGCGGCGCGGATGGGGTATCAGACCTTGCGGGCGGCGGCGCTGGCGCTGGTGGAGCGGGGCGTGACGGATCCGCCGGAGGTCGCACGGGTGTTGGGAGAGTCGGCATGAGCAAAGAATCGCCAGCGCCCCGCGAACCAGCGCCGGAGCAATTCCGTTATGAAGCCCAGGACAGCGCCGGCGCGCCCGTGCGCGGGACGCTTGAGGCGGAGGGCCCGGCGGATGCCGAAGCGCGGCTGACACGGCTGGGGCTGCGGGCGTTGGCGATCGAGCCCGCGCCGGTGAGTGGGCGCAAGGCGCGGGCGCTGGGGGCGGATGATTTTCTCCTGTTCAACCGGCAGTTGGCGCATCTGACCAAGGCGGGGCTGCCGGTGGAGCGGGGCCTGCGTTTGATTGCCGGGGACATGAAATCGGGGCGTCTGGCGGCGGCGTCGGAGGCGGTGGCGGCGGAATTGGAGAAGGGCAAATCGCTGCCGGAGGCCTTTGCGGTGCACGCGCGGCGCTTTCCGCCGCTGTATGCACGGCTGATGGAGGCCGGTATCAAGACGGGAAACCTGCCGGGAGTGCTCTTCTCGCTGGGCCGGCATCTGGAACTGGCCGCGCGGCTGCGGCAGATGCTGTGGAACACGCTCGCCTATCCGGTGGGGGTGCTCGCCGGGCTGGTGGTGATCATGGGGCTGATCGCGACCTACATCCTGCCGATGATGCGCGGCGTGTACAGCGGCTTCAAAGTGCAGTTGCCGTGGATCACGCGGGCGTTTTTGTGGGTGGGCGATCAGATGCCGATCGTGCTGGGCGTGGCCGCTGGGGTGGCGGTGCTGTTGATCGGGGTGGGGATTTTCGTGAGGTTTCGCGGCGGGCGAGTGGCCATTGTGGATCGCTTGACGCGGGCGTTGCCGGGGGTGGGTCCGGTGATCGCGCGCGGGCAACTGGCGCGGTGGTGTGATGCGTTGAAGATGGCGGTGGAGGCGGGCCTCGATTTGCCGGCGGCGCTGGAACTCGCGTCCGAGGCGGTGGGCTCGGCGGGATTGCGGCATGATGGGGCGCTGCTGGCCGAGACGGTGCGCGGCGGCAACACGCTGGATGCGGCGCCGGCCACCCGTGTGATCCCGCCGGCGGTTCCCGCGGCGGTCGCCCTCGCGGGTCCCACGGGCGATCTGCCGGCGACCTTGTCGACGCTGTCGCGGATGTATGGGGAGCAGGCCGAGGAGCGGCTGCGGAGTTTACCGGCGCTGATCATGCCGATCTTGTTTTTGATCATTGCGGTGGGCTTCGGGCTGACGCTGACGGCGATGTTTTTGCCGATGATCCAGTTGATCCAGGCGGTGAGTGCGGGGGATTGGGACGAATGAGCGAGCCGCTGTCCTATCAGGAGGTGCCGATCGGGGCGCGGCAGCCGGAGGGCCGGCGGTCGCTGCCGCTGCGCCTGGCGGGACCGGTGGTGTGGGGAGTGGCGGCCCTGGTGGTGGTCGCGGTGGGCACGTGCACATCCCCGGCGATTCTGTTCGTGTGGATAGCAATGGTGTTCATCAGCGCGCTGCTGTGGTCGCGGGCGCTGCGGGGCATGCGGCGCGCCCGGGGGTTGCTGGTGCTCGCGTGGCTGGAGGCGGCGGTGCGATTGAATTTGCCCCTGACCAATTTCCTCCAGGCGGCGGCGGCGGGGGAACGCGGGAAGCTGCGGCGGAGGCTCAATGCGCTGGCGCAGGCGCTGGCGACGGGCCGGCCGACGGGAGATGCGGTGGCGGAGGCGGTGCCGGAGATTCCGCCGCGTGTGGCCCTGCAGTTGACGATGGCGGAGCGGATGGGGCGCCTGGCGCCCGCGCTGGGTCGCATCACGGAGCGCGAGCGGTTTGGCCAGAGCCAGCGGGGGCGCGGGACCGTGCTGCTGCGGGGAATGTATCCGGCGGTGATGCTGCTGGTCGGGTCGGGGGTGGTGCTCTTCCTGATGGGGTATGTCCTTCCGAAGTTCAACGAGATATTCAAGGACTTCCACGCCCCGATGCCTCCGCTGACGGCGTGGTTCTTCAAGGCGGCGGAGTTTTTCTATCGCGACGCGGTTCTGGGGCCGCTGCTGGTCGTCCTGCCGCTGCTGGCGTTGCTGGCGGTGGTGGGCCGGGCGATGCGGGAGATCGCGGCGCCCTGGTGGCCCCGGACCACGCCGCGGCGGCTGACCGATGCGGTGGCATGGCGCGTGCCCGTGGTCCGCCGGCTGGCGCGCGATCGGGCGCTGGCGGATGTGTGCGAATCGCTCGGCGAAGCGGTGCGCGCGGGGATGCCCTTCCCGCAGGCGCTGGGCGAGGCGGCGGCCCTGGACATGAACCTCTCGTTTCGCCGGAAAGTGGTGCGCTGGCGTGATGCGGCGCTGGCGGGGAAGGAACCGGCGGCGGCGGCGCGGTCGGCCGGAATGCCCGCGGTGCTTGCCGGATTCCTCGATCCGGGCCAGCGTCAAGCGGACCTGCCGGATACCCTGGAATTCCTCGCACGCTATTTCCGTGTGCGCCACGCGCGCCTGATGGCCCTGATCGCGGATGCCAGCGAGCCCTTCATCACGCTGCTGATCGGATTGCTGGTCGGGCTGGTGATGCTGGCGGTGTTTCAGCCGATCGTGTCGCTCATCGATGCGGTCGAGGCGCCGGCTTGGAGGGGCGTGCTGTGAAACAGGGGCGTGCCACAACGCGGCGGGGATTCATCCTGATGGACACGCTGTTTGCCATCCTGCTGGCCGGGGCGATGGCCACGATGCTGGTGGTGACGATCGTGAAGCAGGGTCATGCGGAGCGGGAGATGCAGCGGCGGCGCGCGGCCTATCGGGCGGTGGAGGATGCGGCGGACGATCTGCTGACCGGCCACGAGCTCCCCGCGGAGGCGCGCGTGGAATGGCTGCCGGCGGCGGCGGGCCAGGCATCGGGACGCCGCTGGGCGCGGCTCACGGATGCCGGGGCGACGCTGGTGGTGCTCGCGCCCGATCGATCCGGGGGAGGCGCGAAATGAGAACGGGCTCAGAAGAATTGCGGCCCGCCAAGCGCGGCGTTCCCGGCTTTGTGCTGATGGAATTGCTTATCGCCCTGGTGCTGCTGGCCGTCTTCATGATCATCATCACGCAGGTGTTTGTGCTGGCGACACGGGCGCACCGGGACTCGATCCGCCGCACGGCCCAGGTCTCCCGCGTGGATTCGGCGGTGCGGCGGCTGCGCGAGGATGTGTGGGGTGCGCCCGCGGCCACGGTGGATGCGCAAGGGGAACTGCATGTGACCCGGGCGGAGGGGGAGGTCGTCTGGCGCGTCGGTCCAGCGCCTGCGCCGGTCCTGCGCGGGGCCGAGTATCGGCTCGAGCGCACCATCAACGGAGCGCGGGCGGACCAGGCGTCGTGGAACGGCCTGCCCGCCGCGACGTTTTCCGTTTCCGGCCAGGTGGTCACGCTGACGTTTCACACCGGCGCAGCGGGGTTGGGCGGCGACGAATCGGTGTCCGCCATCAGCCCGGTGATGCTGCAAGCGAGCCCGGGAGGAGCGCCATGAAGTGCCACGCGCGAAGCCGGGGCACGGCGCTGATGATGGCGCTGGTGATGATGGCGCTCGTCGGCGCGGCGGTCGCGGCGCTGACCGTGGCCTTTGCCGCGGACGCGCACCGCACGCGCATGGCGCGGATCACCGCGCAACAGCGGCAATTGCTGCTCGCGGCGACCGTGATGGCCGGAGACGAGTTGCAGGCGCACGGGGCAGCGCCGCGGAATCTGCCATTGGCCACCCCGGTGGCCGGATCGACCTTGACGCTGTCGATTGCGCCGGGGCAGGAGGGAGCAACGACGATCGTGACCGCGCGGTGCATGTATGGCGGATCGGCGGGCACGGAGACGCTGACCTATCGGCAAAACGGCGGAAGCTGGCGGCTGAGCGATGCCCGCCTCCGCCTGCCGCCGTGAGGTGGGGAGGGGGGTCAGCGTGCGGGTCGTGAGGCCGCCGGGTGCGCGGCGGGAGCGCTGGCGGTGGTGACCGGATAGAGCGTGGGCGTGCCGGAACTGTTGCGGGTGAGGATGTAGGCGGTCAGGGCGATGCCGATGCACACGGCAATTCCCACGGCCAGCAGGAACCGCGGCGGCGAGGAGAAATCAAAGGCATCCTCCTCGGGGGCGGCGGTTTTCTTCGGGGCCAGCAGCGGATCGGGCGTCAGCAGCACCGAGCCCGGGTTGACCGAGCGGCCGGTCGGGGAATCCGGACCGGCGGCCTGGGCGGCGTCGACCTGAATGGCCGCCGTGACGCGGGCCCACACGTCGGCGGGCATGGCGGCCTCCGGAGGCGTCGCGCCGGCCGGTGCCGAGGACGCCAGCGCCGCCGCGACGCGGTCCGCCGGCGCGGGCGAGGCATACGGATCCTGGGCATAGGCGGCGAACGCCTCGCGCACGGTCTTGATCAGATAACCCTCGGCGCGAGTGCCCAGCGCCGCGGCCGGAAGAGGTCCGGTGGCTTGTGCGGAAATAGTGCCGACCGCCAAGGCGTAAAGCTCGTGACGCCGCGGGGCGAGGGCGTCGATGAACTGGTGGCTCAGGGGAATCAAGGCGTGGCCGTGCTTGAGGGAGCGGGTTCGGGCGCCGGACTGTTGGCGTCGCTCGGAGCGGACGGCGCGGGCACGAGCGGCGGTTTGACGACCGGCACGGGCAGCACGTCGGAGATCGCCAGGCCGTTCTTGGTCATTTCATCGGTCAGCCCGGGCGTCTGCGGAGCGGCCCGGTAAGCGCGGGCGAGGTACTCGCGCACGCCCGCGGTGTTGCCGGTCTTTTCGTAAAGCCGGGCGATCTGCAGCAGGATGGCGCCGTCATCGGGAGCGTACTGGAGGGCCTTCTGGTAATAGGCGAGGGCGTTGTCATAGTCGCCGAGCGCTTCGTAGGTCTTGGCGATGCGGACGCGGTCGCTGGCCTTGCTCAAATACAGATTTTCTTCGGTTTGCTTGAGGTAAGGCCGCTTGACCTCCGATTTTTCCAGGCGCGGATCCTTCACCTTCAGCGCCAGGGCGGCGGCGCGCTCGAGGTAATCCAGCGCCAGATCGGGGTGGCCCAGCTTGATGAGCGTCGCGGTGATCCCGTTCTTCGCTTTCTCAGAGGAGGGATCCAACTGCAGCGCGACCTTGAAGTGATACAGCGCCTGCTCGTATTCACCCGCGCGATAGTGAATGAGCCCCGCGTAGGTGTTGGCGGCGGGATCGGATTCGTCGTACGAAAGGGCCTTGTTGAGCGACGCGAGCGACTGCGAATAGTCGTCCTTGTTGTATTGCGCGATCCCCAGCTCGCGGTAGTGCTCCAGCGGCGAGGTGCAGGCGGCCAGACCCGTCAGGGCGAGGCCGGCGAACGCGAAGCGGATTGTCCTGGCGTGACCCATCGATGGTCTCTCCATGAGTGTGGCCCCCGGAGTTGCGGGAAACCGCGGGGGGGGAGGGGCGGATCGGAACGTCGATGGTATCATCGGGCGATGGAATCGCAAGGCATGAATCAGCGGGGGGTTGAAGGCGGCGAAGCGGCTCTGCCCCCGGGGCCGGTGGCGGATGCGCCCTATGTCGTCCTGCGGCATACGGGGCAGAGGCGGGGGGCGGCGGGGGGCGACCATTATGATCTGCTCGTCGACTTGGCGGCCGGCGGCGCCCAGCGGCGCGTCTGGACGTGGCGCATTTTCAACCCGATCGAACATTGGGGACCCGAGACGCCCGCCGAACGCATCGCCGATCACCGGATCATGTACATGACCTATGAGGGGGAAATCTCCGGCGGACGCGGCGCGGTGCGGCGCGTCGCCGCGGGTACGGCTGTCCTGGAATGGCGCGAGCAGGGCCTCATCCTGGTCCGGCTCGGCGGACTCGGGGCGAGCCTCCGGCTGCCGATGTGAAGGCGCAAGCACGAGGAGCTTTTCCATGGCGGAGTCGGCGGCGACGGAGTGGTTCACGCATTCGCGCTTCGGATTGTTTCTGCACTGGGGCCTCTATTCCATTCCCGCACGCGCCGAGTGGCTCAAAACCATCCACAAGCTGCGCGATGAGCAATACGACGTCTATTTCCGCGAATTCAACCCCACGCGCTACGACCCGCGCGCCTGGGCCGCCATGGCTAAACACGCCGGGATGCAGTACGCCGTGCTCACGGCCAAGCATCACGAAGGATTCTGTCTCTTCGATTCCCAGCACACCACCTACACCGCCATGCACGCGCCGGCGCACCGCGATCTCTTCCGCCAGTACGTCGAGGCGTTTCGCGCGGCCGGCCTCAAGGTGGGGATCTACTACTCGCTGCTCGATTGGCATCACCCCGAATACACCATCGATCGGCACCACCCGCTGCGCGATCTGCCGCCCGACGATCCGGAACGCACGCGCCGCTCTCTGCCGAAGTACGTCGATTACCTCCACGCCCAGGTGCGCGAGCTGCTCACGAACTACGGCAAAATCGACCTGCTGTGGTTCGATTTCTCCTTCGATGACAAACACTCCGACGCCTGGCGGGCTGCGGAGCTGGTCAGGATGGTCCGTGAGCTCCAGCCGGGCATCCTCCTCAACAACCGCCTCACCCTCGGCCATGCCGACACCGCGACCCAGAACAACGCGCTGGGCGACATCACCACGCCGGAGATGGCCGTGCCGGCGCAGGGCATTCGCGATGCCGCGGGCAGGCCGGTGCTGTGGGAAACCTGCATCACGCTGAACGATCACTGGGGCTACACGCGCGATGACCATCATTTCAAGACGCCGGCCCAGGTGGTCCGGATGCTGGTGGAATGCGTCAGCAAAGGCGGCAACCTGCTGCTCAACGTCGGTCCGACGGCCACCGGCGTCATTCAGGCGGAAGCGGCGGCGGTGCTGGCGCGCGTCGGCGAGTGGATGGAGGCGAATCGCGAGTCGATTTACGGCGCCGGCCCGGCGGACATGCCCCTGCCCGATTGGGGCCGCTACACCCGCGGCGAGGATGGCGCCCTCTACGCCCACGTCTTCCAGCGCCCCATGGGCCCCATCGCGTTTCACGGTCTTGCCGGCAAGGTGCAGCGGGCGCGTTTTCTGGCCGATGGCTCGGAACTGGTGCTCAACAAGCCCTGGAACGTCCCCGGTGATTCGCCCGATTTGCACGTCGATTTGCCCGGCGCCCCGCTGATCGATGACCTCGACACGGTCATTGCGCTGCATCCTCAGTGAGCGTATACTTTCGCCGGCGGCCGGGCTTCATTCCGGTGTGCGCAACGGAGCGATGCGATGGATTATTCCCTCCTCATGGAAGCCGCGTATGAACAGGCCCTCATGGGCTATCGCGAGGGAGGCCTCCCGATCGGCAGCGTCCTGGCCAACGAGAAGGGCGTGGTGCTCGCCGTGGGCCACAACCTCCGCGTGCAGACCGCCGATCCCACCGCCCACGCCGAGGTCGTCTGCATGCGCAACGCCGGCCGGCGACGCGATTGGCCCCGGCTGACGCTCGTGTCCAGCCTGTCGCCCTGCATCATGTGCACCGGTACCGCCCTGCTGTACCGCGTTCCGCGCGTGGTGATCGGCGAAAACAAAAATTTCCTGGGCGCCGAAGAGTTGTTCAAAGCACGCGGCGTCGAACTGATCAACCTCAATCACCCCGGATGCATCGCCCTCATGGAAAAGTTCGTCCGCGAACGCCCCGACCTATGGAACGAAGACATCGGCGTGGACGAAAAGTGATGCGCAATTGTTAATCGCCCGACGCGTCATTCGCCCGTCGCCAGCGATAGAAACCCCTTCACCGGCGCCAGCCAATCACCAGTTACCAGTTACCAACTACCATTGACTATTTACCACGTTCCGTCGCCGCCGCCCCGCCCTTCGCCGGCGGAAGCTGATACACCGGCGTCGGAAACGTCAGCGAACGAATCCACCTGGCCATCATCTGAAAGTCCGGCGAATCCTCGTTCGGGAACCGGTGCACCTGGATTTTTCCCGGGTGCGGCGTCGCCGCGATCGATTTCGGCAGCCCGTATTGCAACAGCAGGCTCTTGCGCGGGTCGTCCCGGTCGATCATCTTCTCCTGGCCGTTCGCACCCGTCGTGTACGTCGAGAGAATGTAAAAATTGGTGTACAGCACCTGATCGCTGACGCTCGTGCCCGCCGGTCGCAGCAGGCGAAACTTCGCGGTCGGCGAAGCGTGGCAGGCGGCGGTCGCGCAATTCTCCAGCACGTACGGATGCACGCGCGTGCGAAAGAGCACCATGTCGCCCGGATCGGACCGCAACTGAATCTTATCAATGTATTTCTGCAGCCCCGACGCCCGGATCGCCGCCACCTGCTGGGAAAAATTCTCCGGATTGAGAAACGCGCCCTCCGCCCGCTCCGACGTGTCCGCCCCGGGCTCGTTCTTCACGACATCATTCCAGAATTGAACCAGCGTCGCATGGTCGATCGTCCCTCGCAGATGCGTGTCGCCCTCGTGCAACTCCGCGAGACGCACCGCGGAAACCTGCGCCGGTGTTAAGAGCGTGATCCCCGACGGAGCCGTGGCCGCGGCCGTCGCCGGGGCCTCCGCGAGGTGCTGCTCGATCGCCTGCCTCAGCAGCCGCGCTTCATCGTTGGCCGGATCGAGCGCGATCGCGCGATCGGCCGCCGCCCGCGCTTCGACAAATCTGCCCTGCTCATACAGCGCTTTGCCCCGGGCCAGCGCCGCGGCGGCGGTCTCGCCGCTGCGAGTCGACGCCGCACCCCGCGTCGCCGGCGTCCCCGCGGAATACCCCAGCACCGCCCCCGCGCACAGCGACACGCAGGCCGCCAGCATCGCGGCGGCGCGCGGCCGGCGCATCGAGTGGAAAAAAGCCATCGTCGCTCCTTCTGAATCGCCGAAGAACAAAGGAGGAAGCCGGCCCCGCCCGGCGCCGCCGCCCTGCCCAGCCAAACGCTCCGCCTCATCGACGCCGGGCGCACTATAATCAGCCGTTCCGCACCCCTCAAGCGGCCCACTCCAGGAGGATCGCGTGTCCAGCCAAGCCCAGGATTCCCACCCGGATGATGTTCTGCATGCCCTCGTCGGAAGCGTCGTCGTGCTCGATACCCAGGGACCCCTGCTGTACGTGGGAACGCTTCAGCGCGTGGCCGCCGGATTGCTGCACCTCGCGCACGCCGACGTCCATGATGTGAACGATTCACGCGCGTCAAAGGATCTGTATCTCGTCGAAACCCGCGACCTCGGCGTGCGCGTGAACCGCGCCGCCGTCATCGTCATGCGCTCCCAGGTCGCTAGCGTGAGCCTACTGGCGGACGTGCGGAATTGACCGCCGCCCCCTGATGCGGCGCACGCGTCCCATGGCTCCCCGCGCTCCGCGTCGGCACGATCTCCCGCGCAAACACCCGCTTGAGCATCTCCAGGTAGCACTCCCCGTGCGCTTCGTCCGGCAGCAGCGACGCCCCCGTCAGCCAGTCATTCCACGAAGAGATCGTCACCATCCTCACCTTCGTGTCCGGCCTCTGAATGTACGCCCGCGCGTTCTCCATCGCCGAACGCACCGCCGCCGGAGTGTTGCCTTCGAGCACCGGCAGAAACGGAAACTCGCGCCGCTCGAAACGATCCGTCGGACAGCACAACGGCGTGGCGTCAAAGCCGATGGTCACGTTCGGCACGTACGGCGCCGCCCAGCCCCGCGCCTCCGATTCCCAGTGCGCCACGTTCGCCGTCACCGCCCTCCCATAGCTGCCGCGCGGAAACGTGTCGCCCCCAATGTCGTAATGGTCCATAAAATGCGTCGCCGCCACCGAATCCAGCGGCAGCCCCGCCGTCACCGCCGACACCCCGCCGAACGGCTCCCACCGCTTCCGGTCCCGCAGCCGCCACAGCATGCCGCAAATGTGCAGCCCCGGAAGACCCGCGCCCGCCGCTTTTAGCTGCAGACCCTCCAGCGCCTCACGCGCCCCCTCGATGCCCCCCATCGAACGCACGAAATTCACCAGATCCACGATCGCCAAATAGGGACACCCGTCAATTTTCAGATACGACGGATGCTCGAAATACCGCTCCACCCAGATCCGCGCAATCGCTTCGAACGTCTGCGGCTTCACCACGCCCCTGGAAAGCACCCCGGGCGCACCCGAAAGCAACGCCGGCTGCTGCGCGAGAATGTCCCGGTTGTCCCACACGATCCCGAACTTCATCCGGTCCGCATTGGCCGCCGCCAGAAAGCCGTGGTCCAGCGCATCATTCAGGAACGGCCCCTCATCATCGTGATACCAGTGGTACAGGAACGAGCACACCCCATGGTCCGCCGCCAGGTCGATCTCCCGGATCACGAAATGCGGATCGCTGTCGTCCGTCCGGCCCCACGCCGGCTTCACCGGTTGACGGTGGTTCTCAAAACGCGGATGCGCCGCCAGCAGCAGCTCCCACGCCGACCACCCCTTCCCATGCCACTGCTCCAACCGCGGATCGCTATGCCACCAGGGCAGATAGTGCGCGGCAACTTCACACAAAGACATACAACCCCCTGTCTGCTCGAATTGTCAAAATCCCCTCCGCGCCAAGACATGACGATGCGCGGCCCAAGATGTGCCTCCTCAGTATAGGAGGCACGTTGCCGGTCAAACAAATGAATTTCCAGCAATGGGTTAAAAGTTTTCCCGCGACGCACGCCGCCCGCAACCCCTCATTCGCCCGGCCGGTAACGCGGCGGCGAACGGTCGGCGCCTGTGGCCACCGAGGAAATCGTGCCGTCCGCGTGCAGAATGTTGATTTGTCCGTCCACCACCGCCCGATCGTCCGTCGCCAGATGACGCGTTGCTATCGTTCCCGCCACCTTCCCCGTCGCCGTCACCTCCACCCGCTGCGTCCCAATGATCGTCCCCATCACGCGACCCGCAACCACCACCTCCGCCCCTTGCAAAATGCCCGAAAAACGGGCCGTCGGCTCCACCAGGATCGACCCGCAGGTCACCACACGCGTCAGCGGCGAATCCCCCCGTATCACCACATCCTCCAGCCGCAGATGCTTGTGACACGCCGTGCAGCGCGTGTTCAACGCGCGAATCGCCACCCGCAGCGGTTCCCCGCAGTGCGGGCAATCGATGTCCCGCGTCGTCGGGGCGCTCCGCGCTTCGGGACGTTGAACCACCTGGTTCCAGTTCATCAGCGGCAGGCGGACGTGCTGGCGACCGAACAACGGCATGAAGAATCCTCAACCACCCGGGAGACCGCCGATTGGGCCGGCTTGGGCCATATCGGCCCGCCGTCGGCCGGGGCGTGACATTATCTCCGCTCCCCCCGCCGATTTCACCTCCCGCCGCGGGAACGCCGTCATGGGCCATGCCGCCGCCCGGACAGCCAAAATGTCCCCGGCCCGAAAGATTCCTCCGCCGGAAGCGTCGATACAATAGTCTGATGCGCGCAGTCCGTTACATCGTCTTGGGGGGCGCCGTCGCGGCGTCGCTGCTCGCCGCCGCGGCGCGCGCCGACGTCGTCACCCTCAACAATGGCCAAACCTACGAAGGCACCATCCAAAATCGCAACAGCGAAGGCTTCGATCTCCGCATCACCGTCGGCCCTTTCACCACCATCAAACACATCAATATCATGGACATCGCCGACATCGCCCCCTCCCCCATCGCGCCGCCCCCCGCCCCGCCCGCCCCCGCCTCCGCCACGTCCGGACGCGCCGCCCCTCCCCTGGCCGCGACGGCTCCACCCGCCGCGACCCAACCGGCGTCAACCGAGCCTTCCCACTTTTTCCTCGAACTCGCCCAGACGGCCCTCGGCGACGGTCCCGATCGCCTCGACCGCCTGCCCGAAAACCTCCAGGCTGAGTGGGCCGCCGCGCTCCGCTCCGAGGCCCTCGGCGATCGCCCCCAGACCCTCCAGTTGCTCTACAAAATGGCGGACGATTTTCACGCCATCCCCCACGGCCAATCCCGGCTCGATGCCATCACCCGGCGCGAAAAGAAAATGTCCTTCGGCCAGTGGGAAGCGCACATTCACTGGGACGCCATCTACTCCCGAGCCAGGGGCCCCTCCCTCGATGTCGGCCCCGTGCATGAAGAGGAAAAGGAACCGCTGATCGGGCTGCTCAAGGAAAAAACCGACCCGGCGCTCCTCCCGCTCAAACCCTATTTTCCCCGGACTGATCCCAAAACCGGCCGCCCCCTCCCCTTCAAACCCCAGCAGTTGTCCGGGATCAATGTGTCGAACTGCGAAAAGATCAAAGACCAGGCCATCGCGGCAAGCCAGATCCTGCTCGCCCAGTTGAAGGTCCAGCCAGACATGCCCGGCCCCGACCGGGCCTTGCTCGCCGGACAGTTGCAGACCGTCAATCGCATCCTGGCCCGCGCGACGGAACTCGAACCCCAGGCCAGGGCCGCCCAGGAAAGAGCCGCTCGCCAGCAGCGCGCCGCGGAGGAACGGAATTTCCACCTCAACGGCATGGCGCGGTAGCGGCGCCGCCGCGCCCCCGGTAGGCTTTCGACATGAGCGCCCTCTTTGAATCCTCCATTCCCGGTCTGCCCGTCCGTCGCGGCAAGGTGCGCGACGTTTACGAATTGCCTGACGAGCCCGGCGGAAAACTCCTGATCGTCGCATCCGATCGAATCTCCGCGTTCGATGTCATCATGCCCACCCCCATCCCCGACAAGGGACGCGTCCTCACCGCCCTGTCCAATTTCTGGTTCCACAAATTCGCCCGGGAAATCCCCGCATTCCGCCATCATCTGCTGGCGACGAGTTGGAACGAGTTTCCCGCCTCGGTGCGGGCGCTGGGCGGCGGAGGCCTCCGGGAGATGCTGGAGGGGCGCTCCGTGATTGTCAGGAAAACCAGCGTGGTTCCCATCGAATGCGTCGCCCGCGGCTATCTCACCGGCTCGGGCTGGAAGGACTACCAGCAAACTGGCGCCGTCAGCGGCGTGAATCTTCCGGCCGGCCTGCGGCAATGCGAACAATTGCCCGCGCCCATTTTCACCCCCAGCACCAAAGCCGCCGCCGGACACGATGAGCCGATCTCCTTCGACGCCGCCGCCGCCCGGGTCGGCACGCCCTTGATGGAACGCTGCCGGTCCCTCACGCTGGACCTCTACCAGCGCGCGGCGGCCTATGCGCGCCAGCGCGGCATCCTGCTCGCCGATACCAAGTTCGAGTTCGGTACCCTCCCCGATGCCTCCGACCAGCCCCTCCTCATCGATGAAGCGCTCACCCCGGATTCCTCACGCTTCTGGCCGGCCGATGAATACCAGGTCGGGCGCGACCAGCCCTCGTTCGACAAGCAATACCTCCGCAATTACCTCGAAACCCTCGCCTGGACCAAGTCGCCGCCCGGTCCGGTCCTGCCCGACGAGGTCGTCGCGCTGTCACGCGAGAAATATATCGACGCCTATGAGCGTTTGACCGGCACGCCTTTTGTCGAAGATGACCGGAGCCCCTCATGAAACGCGTGTGGATCATTGGTGCCGCGGTGCTGCTTGCCGGCGTCTCGATGGCGCAGACGACCGCGCCCGCGACCCAGGACGAGCTTCCCTGGACCCAGGACTACGCCGCGGCCATGGCGCAGGCGGCGAAGGACCACCAGCTGGTGCTGCTGAATTTCACCGGCAGCGACTGGTGCGTGCCCTGCAAGCTGCTCGATCGGGTGGTCTTCGCGTCGCCCGAGTTCCGCAAGTGGGAAGAAGGCCGGATCGTCCTCGTGACGCTCGATTTTCCCGCACGCACGCCCCAGGATGACGCCATCAAAACGCGCAACAAGCAACTCTACGATCAATACAAGGTGAAGGGTTATCCCACGATCCTGATCATCACCCCGGAGGGCAAGGAGCTGGCGCGCACCGAGGGGGTGGAGGATGACAAAATCACCGCCGCGCGGTGGCTGGCGGACGTGCAGAAACAGATGGCCGCATCGGGGGCGGGGAACTGAGCCCGCGGCATTCCATCACGGCAGGTTGATCGGGATGCGCAGCGTTCCCGACCAGATCGCCAGCACATCCGTCGTGCCCGTGGCGAGCTGCGGATCCGGCACGAAGATCAGTTCGGCGTGTCCGGCGCGAGGGGAATCGACGCCGCCGCCCGCATGCGGAACATCCCCCGCCGGAACGCGAATCATCACCTGCTGGTAGTCGTTCGGACGCGTCAGAATGCGCCCGATCGTCCACGTCTGGCCCTCCTGCTCCAGACGGATTTCCATCGCCACCGCCAGCGGCGGATCGCTGAGGCCCACCCACCCCGCCGCGCCCGATTCCCGCTTCGGCCAGACGATGTGCAGGTTGCGGGCGATGGCCTGCTCGGCGTCCGGGTTGTCCACCAGCTCCACCGATTTTTCCCCCGCCCCAAGCACCTGCACCGCCAGATCCGCGCGCCGTTCCAGCGTGACCCCGGCGGCACGCTGCGGCCTGATCTGCATGTGCATCTCCACGTGCAGCAGATGCGATCCCGTGGGCAGCGGAGAAGCGCCCAGGGGAAACGACGACACGAAATCCACGGGCAGCGGAACGACGCTGTCGAGCGCCTCCCGGGCGAGCGCAAGCGTTGCCGTTCGCCCTTCGACCGACACCTGAAGCACCGGGCGGAGTTCGGCGCTGCCCAGGGGCCCGAGCTCCGTGCCGCCGCTGTAGGTGCAGTGCAGCGCCAGCGGAATGGGATCGCCTGGACGGACGCGCGGCCGGGCGGCAAAGGTGATGCGGATGGCGTGATCGACATAGCGCTGGACTTGCGCGGGGGTGGCGCGTCCCTGGGTGATGGCGGCCTGCACGATGTCGCCCCACTGCCGATACCACGGCCCGCCCGTGCCGCCGGGCGCGGAGGCCGCCTGATGCGCCAGCAGATCGTCGAGCAGCGCGGAAAGCTGGCCCGCGGACGCGCTGCCGTGACGGATGCGCCGGATCAACTCGCCCGCGGCCCGCTGCCGCAGGTGCGGCGTGCCGGAAAACAGGTCCGCCCGCAGGGAGGTCACGGATCGCCAGGCGATCCAGTCCGCATGCGACGCCCAGGTGAACGCCGAGAAAGCCAGCAGCCCCGCGCCAGCGGCGGTGATCGCCGCGCCGGTGACGACCCATCCGGCGCGCCGCCGGCGATTCCCCACGCGCATCGACCGCCGCCGCCGCGTGTCGTTCCCGCACTCGGGGCAGCGATGCGACGTTTCCGGCCGGCGGTAAAGATCAAATCCGCACGCCCGGCAGACCAGGTGCAGATCGACGCGCCGTCCGTGCCGGCCGACGGCGTAGGCGATCAGCCCCAGGAAGAGAAGGAAAATCGCAGCGAAGGCCATGCGGACATTATGCCGCGCTTCAGGATAAAGTGGATGGAGCAACGGCAAAAAAGCCGCGGAGACCATCCGCGGCTTTGTGTGCGTCGTGAGGCCGGACCGGGGAGGGATCAGGCAATCTGGCTGCGGAGACGTTTGCGTCCGACGACGAGGCCGAGGATTCCAAGCAGACTCAGGCCGGTCCAGGCGCTGGCGGGCAGCGGCGTGGCCGCAGGGGTGGTGTCAAAGGCGGTGACGGTGACGGTGCCGGTCGCGCTGCCATTTCCGGTGAAGCCAAAGCCGTCGGAATAGAAGGTGCCGCTGCCGAAGGAGAGCCCGATCCGGGTGACATCTTTGAGCGTATCCTGGAAGACGGTTCCATCAGAAGTGGCGTTGATGCCGCCGATGTTGGTCCATCCCGAGAGATTGGAGAAGTCGGCGCTGATCGTCACGCCGTCCCCATTGCTCATGCTGGTCACGGAAACGGCGGTGGGGCTGTACCACCATTCGCTGAGCGGTTCCCCGGGGTCGCTGACGCCGGTGCTGCCAAGGAACAGGAGGACTTGCTTGACGTCCGGCGCGCCGCCGAGGGTCTCGCCGGCGAAATCCGCGTTGGTGAACATCTGGTGGGCGGCGATATCGCTGTTGGTAAGGCTGAAGCTGACGGTAAAGCCGGTTTTGCTGCTGAGGTCGCCGAGGACCGGGCCGGAGGTGATGGCGACGTGTTCGACGGCATCATAACCCTGGCCGCCGCCGGCGGAATGATCCCACGCGGTGGTATCCGTGGGCATGGGGGCGAGGAGATTGGAGCCTGATTGCGTCACGGTGTTGTTCCAGGTCTCGGTGCCGCCGGGACTGAAGGCATGCTCCTGCCAATTGGTGGCGTTCAGCGGCTCGGCTTGAAGGGACGACGAAATTCCCACGCCGGCGGCCCAGGCGGCCGCGACGGCTATTGCGATGCAGCACTTCATTGCAGTGCTCCTTCCCAAGATGTGCACGAAGCGCGAGCCGGGCGGCTGGCGCACAATCCCTACACAGCAGATCGTTATAGGAAGTTACACCCATCCGTACGGAATGCAAAAAATTTCGTGCATCAATGTAAAAAAAATTCGCAAGCATCTACGCTATTGCGGCGGAGTCGCAGCCGAAGTGGGATTTGGCTTCGTGGAGCCAGGCGAGGATGGCGGGTTGGTTGACGTAGTAGTACATGCTGTTGCAGGCGCGGCGGCAGGCGATGACGCCGGCTTCGGAGAGGATTTTCAGGTGGTGGCTGACGGTGGGCTGGGTGAGGCCGAGTTCGTCGGCGAGTTCGATGACGTTGTACATTTCCTCGCAGATGGCCTGACGGGGGAGGATCTGCATGATGCGGAGGCGCGTGGGTTCGCCGAGGGCGGCGAAGACCTGGGCGAAGGGGTCGAGGCCGCGCGCCGGGGCGGGGCGTCGTTTCTCGCCGCGGGGGCGGGGCATGCTTCGCGGAGGTTTGGCGGAGGTGCGGATCATCCGTGCGTGTGCTCCACGGGGGGGAGGGTGATGGCCTTGACGACTTCGAGGGAGGGATCGGCCTTGAGGGCGGCGAGGGCTTCGGGGGAGGCTTGGGAATCGAGCTTGAGGACCATGAGGGCCTTGTCGCCTTTGCGGGAGATGGTCATGTCGGCGATGTTGACGCCCATTTTGCCGAAGGTGTTGCCGACGAGGCCGATGACGCCGGGGCGGTCCTTGTTGACGATGAGGACCATGGGTCCCGCGGGGATCATGTCCATCCAGTAGCCCTTGATGCCCAGGACGCGGGGCATGTTGTCGGCGAAGACGGTGCCGATGACGGTGTGGGTTTTCGTTTCACCCGCCACCTTTTCGGTGATTTCGAGTTCGATGGAATGCTGGATGGCGCGCTGGACGGCCTGGCCCATGGTTTCAGTGCGGAGGATGATGCCGCGGCCTTCGGCGAGGTGGAAGGCGTTGACGACGTTGAGCGACTCGCTGAGGAAAGGCTTGAGGAGGGTCATGACGGCAAGGCGCTGGAGGGTGTTGGCGATGCGTTTGGGCAGTTCGCCGTTGGTGCGGAGGGTGATGGAGTCGAAGCCTTTTTCGGTGATGCCGGCGAGGATGGTTCCCATGCGCTGGGCGAGATCGGCGTAGGCTTTTTCCTGGGGGGAGAGGTTGACTTCGACGCCGCCGGCGTTGACGGCGCCGACGAGACCCTGGCCGCGGAGGTAGGTGAGGATGCCGGAGACGACGTCGGTGGCGGCGGCGGTCTGGGCCTCGGTGGTCGAGGCGCCCAGGTGGGGGGTGAGGACGACCTTGTCGCCGAGGGAGAGGAGGGGCTGTTCTTTTTCGATGAAGGCTTCGAGCTTGAGTTCGGCGCCGGGCTCGGGCTCGTAGACGTCGATGGCGGCGCCGGCGACCTGGCCGGATTTGATGGCTTCGGAGAGGGCGGCTTCATCGATAATGCCACCGCGGGCGGCGTTGATGAAGCGGACGCCTTTTTTGCATTTGGCGATGCGGTCGGCGTTGATGAGGCCCCTGGTTTTGTCGCCGGGGACATGGACGGTGATGTAATCGCAGAGGGGGAGGAGGGCGTCAAGGTCTTTGATCATTTTGACCTGGCCGTCGAGGGCGGTTTCGGCGAAGAAGAAGGGGTCGTGGGCGACGACTTTCATATCGAGGCCGAGGGCGCGTTTAGCGACGGCGCGTCCGATGCGTCCGAAGCCGATGACGCCGAGGGTTTTCCCGGCGAGCTGGGTGCCCATGAAGGTGTTGCGGTCCCACTTGCCGGCACGGAGGGAGGCATCGGCGGCGGGGATTTTGCGGGAGAGGGCCATCATGAGGGCGAGGGCGTGTTCGGCGGTGGTGGTGGTGTTGGCGTCGGGGGTATTCATGACGAGCACGCCGGCCTTGGTGGCGGCTTCGACATCGACGTTATCGACGCCGACGCCGGCGCGGGCGATGGCCTTGAGTTTGCCGGGGTTGGTGAGGTCTTCGCCCCTGATTTTGACGCCGGAGCGGATGATGACGCCGTCGAAGTTGCCGAGGACCTTGCCGAGCTCGCCGGGCTGCCATTTGTCCTGGACGGTGAGTTTCACATCGGGCTGGGCCTTGAGGATGGCCTTGCCTTCATCAGCCAGTTTGTCCGCCACGAGAATGTCAAACATCCGATCGCTCCGAAGATGAGGTGGTTTCCGCGAGATCAGCGGTGGGGAAAGGGGGAGTATAGGGCAAGTTTGGGGGCATTGCCCAGTGCCGATTGCTGATTGCCGATCAGGAGGGCGAGGTGGAAGAGGGGCGCGGTGCGGGGTGGAGGTGGGGTGTTGTGGAGGGGAGAGAGGGGAGGGGAGGGGAATGACGGATGAGGAGGCACGAATGACGCGTGAAATTTGAAGGACAAAGGAGGAAATGGGGGGAATTTTGGGGCGCGTATTTTTGCGGGGTTTCGGAGGGTGGTGAAAAAGGATGGGGTCGTTTTTGGAGGAATATGGGGGTGAGATGGCCAAGAACGCAACGTGCGCGCGCGACTTTGGCCATCTCGCACAAGGTTGGTAGGAATTGTTTGGCATGGGCGATGCGGAGGGGGACTGAAACACGAAGTGATGAAGGGATGAAGTCCCCCCCGACCAGGAAGATTTTTTGAGATTGGTCATGGCGCAGTGCTCCTCCATAGAAGGAAGCTGCGCCCACTTTGTGCGCACACGGCTTTGCGAAGTTTTGGGTAAGGGGTTGGGGGGAACGGGGTTGGGGAGGAAATTTTTTGTGGCGGATAATTCGGTGGCGTGCCAAGTTGTGCGCGCAGAAGGGCGATTTGTGCACGCGACGGATTTTTCTGGATGTAGCGCGTGTGGTGGGGTAGGGTTCGGGGCGTGGTGGCGCTGGGAAGGTATGGCGCTCGGCGGGGAAGTGGCGAAGCGATGGCGCGTAGGGCGGCTGGCGTATGAAACTCAGAATCGCATTTCGGAATGTGGCAATCGGTACCATTTGCCTGTTCGGGCTTATGGGTTGTCGCTCAGCGGTCGACCTGACCCGCACAGGGAGTTTGTCCACGCGCCCAGGAGCGCCGTCGGACGTCGGGTATCTGCGATTTAATATTCCGGCGATCGCTGTTCCTGGACTGTCCGTTTATGTGCCGGCGACGACGTTTGATGTGAAAAGTCAGTATGACTCGGAGTGGAGAACGCTGAACATTGTGAGTAATAGGTGGAGTTACAGCGCATCGGGCCCGGGGGTCTCGATTCCCCAAGGTATGCGGCTGGTTTTGAGTTGTACCCCCGAGCGTGCGATTCACCACGAAAGGGGTCAACCGGATCATACGTATTGGGCAGTGTTCCGAGAGAACGTGAAAGTCGAAGTGCAGTCTGCTACCGGTGAGCATCCCCTGGTCTTGTATCAGGCAGCGCAATACGACCGTTCGATCCTCGAAGAGCGACTTGAGATCAATGACGATCTCGGTGGGTTGGAACCTTCTTATTACCAGTATTCCATCTCGGGAATTGTGCTTGATCGGTATTTCCTGAATAACAATGAGTTGTTCGTGGATGATTTGCGTGCGGGGCCATAGGGGGTGGAGAGCATGTAAAATTTTGTATATTTTTGTTATATGTCCACATTTTACCGCCTAAAGGCGGGACTCCGAACAGCCCCCCCCGACGGCACACTGAAGTGTTAACTCCGGACGGGTTGGGTGGAATGTGCGGTGAATTGTGGAGCGATTCGTGGATGCGAGAAGATGTGAGAATTGGTGCTGAGATGCTGGTCCTTTTTGCGGGCGCGTTTTCGTTCGTTGTGATGAGGCGGCATGGAAGAAGCAATTCCGACTTTGGAGTACCGGGCGGCTGCGCAGGGAGTGCGGATGGGGCTCGGCCGCGTTGCTGGGGGGTATTTTGGGGGGATGGTCGCTGCGAACTTCGGGCTATTAGTGGTGGGGAACCTGGTGGCGTCGGGAGGGAAGATCGATCCGGAAGCGGCGGGATATTTTCCGGTAGTTCTGGCAATTGGGGTGGGGGTGTGGGCGGTTTCGGCGTTCCTGGTGTGGGGAATGCTGTGGGCGTGGAGGCTCGTTACGCATCGGGCGATCTGTACGCGTTGTGGTGTGAAGGGATTGGTCGTTGGATTTTTGATTTCACTTGCGGCTGATCTGGTGGCACTCCTTCCGCCCGTAGATGCGCTTTTGGAGGGGCCTCAAGAATGGATTTATTGGGTGGTTGCGTATTTGGTGGTGCCGTGGGGCGTTTTTATTTTGATGACGCGGAAGGCGCGGGAGGGTTAGGAGGTGGGATGGGTTTGGTGGGTGGGAATTTTTTGGCGCGAATGTTTTTGCGGCAAGGCAAGTTGTGCGCGCGGAGACTATGGCGAAGCGGGAGCCCCGGCGTTTTCACGGCTTATCCATGACTTGATGATTGATTACCTGTTGGTTTTCTAGAGGTTCCTGGGGTTTGCGGCTTCTGGGTCGGCCGGTTTTTGTTTGCGGGAGCGCTCGCGCGCAGCAAGTGAAACGCGGCGATGAGGCATAGCGCGGCGATGAGGAAGGAGAGTGCGGTCTGGAGAATCAACGCCCGGGGCAATTCGCCGTTGACGTAGTAAAGCAGCCCGCCACCCGCCGGGATCAGGGCAGCGACTCCGAACAGGGCGATGATTGTACCGAGCAACTTGCTCATGGAGCTTTCCGATGGAGACAGAGGAAGGACGCTCGATGACGGCCAGTGCGCGGCGCGAGGGAGCGTTCAACACGATCGCATATTCTATCGACAACAGCACTGCCACGGCACACTGAAGTGTGAACTCCGGACGCGCTGGGTGGATTTCTGTGGCTGAGATGCAGGGGATGGGATACGGTGAGGTCGGGGTGGGAGCGCCGGGAGCGCGTTGAGGCGGTAGGGGGCTGGCTCGTGGATGAAGCGGGTGAGGTGCCTATGGTTCGGATGGGTGTTTGTGTTGCAGGGCTTGTTGTGATGCTGGGCGGATGTTCGGCGGGGCCTGTGGCGAAATTGTCGGGGGCTTCCTAGGTGAAGTGGCAAGGGGTGGTCAGTTTCAAGGTGCCGGGGACGACTGGGCTTGCTGACGTTGACTTCCACTACAGGAGGGACGAAAGCCAAGAGGAGCCGGTGGGAGTCCTGGTGATGTCTGGTTCGGATGGAAGGGCGAACGTTCAGCCGTTTACATATCATCCGGATATCTCTTCGCAGGCTGTGATTCGGATTTATCCGGTGTATTTCGGGGAGCTTGGGGAACTGTTGTGCTCGGAATGGGAGTGGGGTTCGGCGGTGCAATTGGTCGTGTTTCGTCTCAATGCGGATCACACGATCGACATCGTTTTTAATGGAAGAAGCCGGTTTGGCTACCAGATTTTAAACGTCACCGGCGGCAAGAATGACGACATTTGCGAAGGGAATGGATATATGAAGGGGCCCTATTGGATGAAGGTGTATACGTGGGATGGGGGTAAGTTTGTGTTGGGCAAGACGGTTGCGGTTGAGGAGCCTCAGCGGTATTCGATCGATGCAAAGTAGGGGGAAGAAGGATCGGGCATTATTTTGGGGAGAAGCGTGAACTCCGGACGGGGGCGACTTTCCCCCCCCCCCCCACGACGGCACACTGAAGTGTGAACTCCGGACGCGCTGTGGCGGTGACGGGGCGGGTTTATTGGAGGCCGGTGCCTTCGTCGCCTTGGCCGGGGACGTGTTGGAGGGATTGGGATTGGCCGTGGGTCCAGTAGGGGGTGAAGGGTTTGGTGGGGGATTCGACCATGTTTTGGACGCCGGCGATTTGGGGGGTGGCGGGGCCGGGGGCGAGTTCGAGGACGGTGATGGTGTTTTGGCCGACTTTTTGCCAGGCGCTGGGGAGGTAGAGGGAGCGGGAGGCGCCGACGTCCCAGAAGCGGCCGAGGTTGTGGCCGTTGACCCACACGACGCCGAATTTCCAGTTGGACATGTCGAGATAGGTTTCGCCGGTGCCGGTGAGGGTGAAGGCGCCGGTGAAGAGGGAGGGGCCGGTGGGGGCGGCGGCGGATGCGGGGCCGTTGGCGGGGGCGAGGTCGGCGGGGTCCTGGATGGGGTAGAGGGTCCAGCCGGTGAGGGGTTTGCCGTTGAGGGTGGGGTTGCCTTCGAGACCTTTGCGGGAATTTTTCTGATCGAAGGGGGAACTGGTGCGGCCCATGTTTTCGACAAGGATGTCGAGGGTGGCGCCGGCGGGGGCGTTGATGGGGGCGGAGAAGGTGGGATTCTTGGGGTTGGTAAGGCCATCGGCGAGTGCGCGGCCGTTGACGAGGATCCAGACGTAGTCTCGGGCGGCGGGGAGTTCAAGGGTTCCGCTGGCGGCGGCGGCGAGGGTGGTGCGGTAGTCGGTGAAGCCGTAGTTCTGACCGATGTCTTCCATGGGTTTGACATCATCGCTCTTGACGGCTTTGGCGTCGTTGAGGTGGGAGAGGAGCGGGGCGTCGAGTTTGAGGGAGAAGGCGGGGATGGCGATGATTTTGGGGTCTGGGGGGATGGGGGGGAGGGTGGTGTTGCGGGCTTTGGCGAGGAGATCGCGGAGGGCTGTGTATTTGGGGGTGGTGCGGCCGAGTTCGTCGACGGGGTAGATCGTCCAGCCGGTGAGGGGCTTGCCCCCGAGGGTGGGATTTCCTTCGAGGCCTTTGCGGGAATCTTTCTGATCGAAGGGGGAGCTGGTGCGGCCCATGTTTTCCACGAGGATGTCGAGGGTGGCGCCGG
>DASZTO010000004.1:0-70708 GCA_035548175.1 Phycisphaerae bacterium
ACTCTATCTGACGCAGCTTCTGGTCAATCTCCCGGCCACCCCGCTCAGCCAGCTCGGTGCGTGGCTGCCGGATCAATGGAAATCACCAAATCCTGCCCCGTAATGCCCCCGCGACATGGGTGCGGTTCACGCAGCGCTCACGTTGAGTCGTTGAGTCGTTGAGTCGTTAAGTCGTCAAGTCGTGAGGTTGGAGGGGTTGAGAGTCGCGGGGCCGGGGGGAAGGGGGGTGGGGGTTGACGCGGCGACGGGGCGGCGCGACGCGGGGGGGAGGGGCCGACGGGGCGGGGGGGCGAGGGGGCGACGCGGCGCGGGGGGGCGACGGGGGGACGGGGCGGGGAGGTGGTTGGGGAAAGGGGGTGGGTTCGGGGTACGCTGCCGCAGGCTTCGGAGGATGGGGAGGAGGGTGGCGGGGTGTGGGTGGGTGGGGGAGGCGGGGAAGGAGAAGTGCGAGCGGTTGATGTCGGGGTCGGCGGAGGAGATTCGTGCGGAGCGGGTTGGGCGGCGGGTGCGTAAATAGAGAGGGTGCTGAGTGAGTTGGAGCGTGTGGAGATCAAGTGCTACCATTCGGCTCGAACTCGGTACGAAGGATATCTGCACGGACCTCAAACCTCTTCTTTTCGCCTGCTGTTGGGACAAACGACGCCTTGATCTCGTCTGGAATTGGAATGAACAGCCGATCCTTGAGAACTATGGTCGCCGTCGGGAAGGGACCACCCCCAGCGGGTGCGTCAACGGGCTCGCGAGTTTGCAGGTCGTAGTAGAGGCCGAACTGGCCAGAGTGATGAAGGAAGATGAAGAGGGTTTTCTGGCCACCCCACACGATTGATGTTTTATGAGGTTGGAGAAAAAATTCGCCCATTTCCTCCCTGGCGCGATCTGTGATCGCAAGGAAACACCTATAACCTCTTAGCGGCGGCTCATTTTCATCAATGATCAACAACTTCGCGTTCGTCGTAGTTTGGAGTCTCGTGATTGCGGGTGTAGGATCTAAGCTGACCGCGGAGTCGCCCGAAATATTTTCGAGCGCCTTCTCATTGTCAACGACGTCCGGCACAACGTCGCGTGCACTGGCCGATGCACTGGCATCAACGACCTGAATGCTTGCGCGCACTGCGGATTTTGACCGCTCGACCGCCTGCTCCATTGTTATGAGGCCTTGACTATAATCTTCCCAAATTTTCGGAAGATTCCCGAGGTCGTCGTCCGCAATCTCAAAAAGTTCACGTGGCTTGCGAATGGCCTTGAGAAACGCTTCCGCGCCGCTCTTGTTACTGCTGGGAACATATTCGGCTATTCGAGAGAAGAGTACAGCACGGATGAAGTCCTTAACCATACTGCCGAACGCGCTGTACTCTGTTTCGTAAATGCCTAGAATCAAGCGAATCGCCTGTGCCGAAGGATTCAAGGTAACTTGGACTTGACTATCTACGCGCTCCGCGACGACGGGTAGTTGATGGCTTATCTCGCCAAAGCCGACCTTTGCTTTCACAAAATAGTCGGAGTCTAGAAGACTTTCTAGACGAAACGCAAGCGCCCTTTCCCCGTTCGACATTTGTTCAAATGACTTACGTTTGCTGATTACCGGTTTATCGGAGATCGGTGTCGTCTTGGCGAATTGCGATAAATAGTGTTGTTCGCAAGTGCGGCGTGGATTATTTCGTGACAATACGATGAGCGGCGTCTCCTCGCTAGCGTGCATCTGGATGACGCCGGCATCGCTGCCCTCGTATAGCATAAGCGGCTTTGTCCTTGTACGCTCGGCAACCTCGTTGAGCGAAATACGATCACCCGGCGATATCCCGATCATCAAACGGCCGCAGAGGTCGTATCTCCGGTGCGCGTGCACCCACTGCATGAACGGCGTGCTCGAATCTGCCTCATTGCGGGTGGCAAGTAATAAAGAGGTAAACGAATCGATTTCAGCCATCATGGATTGCAAAAGTTGCAGACCCGCAGCAGTGATAGCTTCTCGGCCGGCCGTGGGTTCTAGGTTCTGCAAGTCCGCTACGCCGCCGAATTGATAGATCGAGGCGGCAGAAGCCGTGGCAAGGCCGAAACCGCTGCGGAAGGTCTTTAGGGCTGGGCTACCAGAACGGAGCACGAGATAGCCAATCAGAGGAACGCCAGACCAAACCAGATTGGTTAGTTTGAGCCAAACATCCGCGTTGTTCGAGAGGACGAGCGTGACATCACTCGCGAGTTGCTGCCCGAGCTTCGCTGCTTGTTGCGTGTGACGCCAGGCTTCGGGGACGACGGCCACTTGTTGGTCCGGACGTTTCTGACTAACTAGTTCGCCGTTCACGTAAACCGGAACTGCAACGAGTGAGACGAACTCTGCAATATATTGCTTTGCTTGAGCTACGTTGATAAGAGAATCAGGCCTGACGTGTGCCTTAATCGTTGTTCCGGCAACGCCTTTAGGTGGTAAGGCCTCCCGTTCAATGCATTTGTCAGTGAGCGAGAGCTTGGTCCGCTCCGCTCGGCAAATTGTTCGTTCGCCTGTAAGAGCGCTCTCCGTCTCCACGCTGAGAAGATCAGCGATGCCGAAATTGGCCATAGCCCCGATGCCAAAGGTGCCTACAACGCCAGCAGCGCGGGCCTCGGCATTATTTTTACTACTGCTTCCTGCCTTCCAATAATGCTCCTGCAAATCAGAGGGAGTCATCCCAATTCCGTTGTCGGTGATTGAGATGAGCTGTGGCGATAGGTGAACATCAATTCGCGGCTCAAATTTTGCCCCCGAATGCAACCGCTGGCGAATCGCATCGAAAGCGTTTTGGGTGTTCTCACGCAATAGGGCCAATGGCGACTGGTAGATCTGCTTCGCCAGAAGCTGGATGACCCGCTGTGTCTCGATTTGGAACGGAATTAGTACAGTGCTCATTGATTGCTCATCATTCGCTTAAGAAATATCTGATCGGTAAGTTCTTTACGCAGAGATTCTGTAATCCCATTTATAACGGAAAGAGCCTTCTCCGCAGCTGTTAAATGACCTATTTGTGTCAAAGCTGTTACAACCAGGACATGCTCGTCGATAGTTGATGGTGTTCTGAGTATACGCAACAGTTCTCGCCAATCCTTCGCCTGAGTTGCAGCTTGGATCGCAATATCACGAGCGTAAGATGCAGGCGGTTTTGACGCATCCTGGAGCAATGCTAGGGCGTCATGTGGGCACCCGCCACGTAAGGCCGCTTCAGCTTTCAACACGATCTCGCGGTTAGCATTAGCGGCTGCATCAATTATCCGGCCAGCAGTGTCTCTCGGTGGTTGCCAGCTGATGTCGCAATATCCCTCCGTGAATGCGCCGTTGCGTTTGCTGGAAAACTGCTCCCCTTCGACCATTTCGCGAACATGCAAGCGAGCCTTGGCGTAGTCGTCTCCTATCACGATAACGTTATACTGACGATTAGTTCCACGCGGCAGCTCATTAAATCCGGCACATAAAGAGCCGCCACTTATCACACCCATAGCCCTGCGTTCGTTCAAATGGATATAATGGGTTGTTGTGGCCGCAATATGCTGATGCCCATGAAGGCCGAGTTGGAAACCTAACCCAGCCATTTCGTTTACCTGCCGAACGTCCATGTAATCTTCTCGGAGGGGTGGGCCCTGAATACTGTGGTGCCAAACCGCTATCTTAAGGGAAAAGTGCTTTTCCATATCACGCAGCTGAATATTGCATCTTGCTACCGCTCCGGTCTGTATAGCACCGGAGTAACCAAAACAGTCGTTTCCCGTTAGCGAATCGAATGCGGCAATCACGATTCGATCGTTATCGACAACGAACAGTTGATAGCCGCGAGATCGGTCGATGGGTAGAGCGAGAGATATGTCTTTATAGAACCCTTCGACGAAATCCCAATAGTGATCTAGCCGCTTGTTGTAGGTGATGGTGTCTCTCACGCGATATAGTTTCCGATCTTTCCATGACCATCGGTAAGGGCTGTCTTGCTGAAGTAACGCGCCTCGAATGTCTGCCGGATATTCTTTAACCGGTAATTCTTCCATGGAGGCGCGTGCGGTGTTCCAGCAAACGTCGTGATTGCCTGGAATCAATATCAATCGTCGGCGGTCACCATCGATAAATCTGCGGCAGAGGACATCGAGCAGTTGTTCGGCCACCTCGTACTGGGCGCGCGTTTGAAGAGCAAAATTTTCGGTCCCAATGCGGACGCCTTGGACGAGATCGCCACTAACGATAATTGCGTCAGGTGACCGAACGGGCGGCACTTCGAGACGGTAACGGTCGTGGTCGTCGAGTAACGCAGCGATTAGCGAATCGTTATTTGCTGGGTCCGCGTCAGAGCGGTGGAGATCTGAAATGTGTAGAATTGAATACATGCAGAATGTCCAATGATTCCTATTGAGACCGCAAGGATCTCTTTATGAACCGAAGAGGCTGTGCGGCTGGAAGTAACCTTTTTGATCGAAGTAGGCGAATGCTTCGTCTACTGACCGGAACACCTTGTTAGCTGTTTGGGTGATGAAGGGGGAGGGTTCCTTTTTTGGTTTCCAGATGACGTAGACGTCTTTGGCGTGTTCGTGGGCGTGTTGGAGTTCGCGTTCGACGCCGGAGGAGAGGCCGGGTTTTCCGGGTTTGCCGTCGGGGCCGGGGAGTTCAGGGATGTAGGAGACGATCATGTCGGATTGGCGGACGAGCATGAAGTCGCGGGCGTAGATTTGGCCGTCGATGTCGGGGACGATCTGGAGGAGGTCGGCGACTTTGAGTTGGAGGGGGGCGGCGGCGGTGGCGAGGGAGGGGGCGAGGGCGGGGGCGTTTTGGAGGTCGCCGAAGTTTGTGTGGGCGGTTTTGATGGGGTCGCCGGGGAAGATGGTGAGGGTTTGTTTGCCGGTGGAGGCGGCGCGGATGGCGAGGTCGGAGAGGACTTTTTCGTCGACGTCGCCGGGGTCGAAGGCGATCATTTTGTCGGCGATTTTGGCGCGGAAGTCGTCGATTTCGGCGAGGGTGTCGGGGAGGTCCATGACGTGGGACATGGGGAAGGAGGGGTAAACGGTTTTCATATTGGGGCGGAAGATGAGGCGGAAGAGGGTTTCGGCGGTGGGTTTGGTGCGGCCGCGGGAGAGGACGAAGAAGCGTGCGGACGAGTGCTGGGTGCTGCCCCCCCCCGGTGCTGAGGGCGGAGTGTCTCCCCCCCCTACCGCGGTGCTGCGGCGGATGGAGCGGGCGAGGATTTCGGTGGCGAGGATTTCTTCTTCGCGCCAGACCATGAGGTCTTTGAGGGAGTGTTCGAGGTCGTGGTCTTTGAGCATGCGTTGGTGGACGGTTTCGATGTTGTCGACGAGGGTGACGTAGAGGTCGGCGTCGAAGAGAGCGAGCTGGTCGAAATCGAAGGCGGAGAAGAGGCCATGCTTCCAGCGGAAGGTGGCGTGGGTGTTGACGAGGACGTTTTTGTGGTTGGGCATGTCGGCGAGGACGTCGCGGAAGACGGAGCGTCGGAGGGCGTTGAGGCGAGCGAGGGGGAGATCGAGGATGCGGCCCGGGCGGACGTCGGGTGCTTCGGCGTACATCATGTCGCCGATGTTGTAGATTTGGAGGTCTTCGCCGTGGGAGCGTGCGATGGCGGCGGTATGGGCGACGAAGGCTTTTTTATCGAGGCCGATCTGGCCGGTGAGGAGGGCGCGCATGAGGTGGCCTTTCGGAGAGGGACTGGGATGATGGGGGATTGTAGCGGCGGGAGGAGGGGATTGCCCATTGGGGATTGCCGATTGCCGATTGAGGGAGGGTGGGGCGGGCGTTGGGGCGTTAAATCGTTAAGTCGTCAAGTCGTTAAGTCGTCACGTCGTTAAATCGTCAGGTCGTCAGGTCGTTGGGGGTGGGTCGTGGGGTCGTGTTGTGGGGCGGGTGTTGTTTTTGGGATGAGGTGGAGGAGAATGGGGGGATGGAGCGAGCTGTGGAGCTTGGCGAGGCGGGGGGAGGGAGGCCGCTGGGGTTGATAGCGGGGCAGGGGGCGTTGCCTTTGGAGACGGCGCGGGGGATGCGTGCGGCGGGGTGGCGGGTAATTTGTGCGGCGATGGGCGGGCAGGCGCGGGTGGAGGAGTTGCGGCCGTTGTGCGATCGGTTGTATATGGTGGGGATGTTGCGGTTGAACCAGTGGGTGCGGGTGTTGAAGCGGAATGGGTGCAGGGAGGCGGTGATGGTGGGTCGGGTGGGGAAGGGGGAGATGTACCAGCGGTTTCATTTGTTTCGGTACGTGCCGGACTGGCGGACGGCGCGGGTGTGGTTTTTGCGGTCGCGGCATGACAAGCGGACGGCGACGCTGCTGAAGGCGTTGGCGGATGAATTGGAGTGCGGCGGGGTGAAGTTGATTGATGGGAGGCCGTTTGTGCCGGAGAGTTTGGCGAGCGTGGGGGTGATGGGTCGGGTGCAGCCGACGGCGGGGATGATGGCGGACATTGAGTTTGCGTGGCCGCTGTTGAAGAAGTTGAACGAGCTGTTGATCGGGCAGGCGGTGACGTGCATGGATCGGGAGATCATTGCGGTGGAGGCGGTGGAGGGGACGGATCGGCTGATCGAGCGGACGGGGCAATTTTGCCGGAGGAAGGGGTGGGTGTTGTGCAAGGCGTCGAATCCGAACCAGGACATGCGGTTTGATGTGCCGACGGTGGGGGTGAAGACGGTGGAGAAGCTGGCGTCGCTGGGGGGGAGGGCGTTGGTGGTGGAGGCGGGGCGGACGATTATGTTGGAGAAGGGGGCGATGATAGCGCGGGCGGAGGAGTTGGGGGTGGCGGTGGTGGGGAGGGAGTGAGGGGGGGGAACACGAAACACGAAACATGAAATGTGAAAGATGGGGCGTGGGAAGAAATGGGGGGAGGGGAGGAATGGTTGGGGATTACAGTAGGAGTGTGTGGGATGGGTGAGCGCGATGATGAGGGGAGGGTCGGGACGTTGGGTGGGGGACGTGCGACGTTGGGTGCGGCGCCGCGGCGGGTGGTGGGGTCGGTGTGGTGCGCGGCGCGGCTGAATGATGTGGTGGTGATCGCGGTGTCGCTGGTATTCATGGCGATCGGATGGGATCTCGTGGTGGGGCAGATGCTGGCGATGGCGCTGGGCGCGCGGGTGCAGGGAGCGGGACTGCCGATTGGGTGGGCTCGGAATGGAGGGGTGCCTGGCGGATACATGCTGGTGGGAATGATGGTGTTCGCGGGGATGTGGACGGCCGGATTTGCGGTGCTGGTGTATCAACTGCGGCGGCGGGCTGCAGGTATGCGGCGTTTGTGCGCGGAGGGGCGGGCGGTGTATGGGGAGGTGTTGTCGAAGCGGGTGTGGCGGAATCCAAACGCGAGGAGCCTGGCGACGAGCAGGTGTTATCTGGTGGTGTATGGGTTCGTCCATCCGTACACGGGGAAGGCGGTGCGGCTTGAGGCGCGGCTGTCGCGGAAGAAGTGGGACCGGGTGGCCGAGGGGATGCCGGTGAATGTGCTGGTGGATGCGCCGCCGGGGAACGGGGTAATTGTGTATGAGTTTGTCCGGTTTCGGGTGGAGCCGGCGCCGGCGGAGTTTGTCACGCGGTTGTCAGTTGGCTCGGCACGGAGGAGATCGTGATCACCGGCGGGAGCGGACGTCGGAGTTGGTGGCGCTGCCGGGAAACTTCTGCATCCGACGCGGAGTGAATGGGAGGGGAAAACGTATGAGTTTCCGCGGCATCATTCGATTGCGTTGATGTGCGATGATCTTGAGAAGACGGTGGGGGAATTGCGGGCGAAGGGGGCCCAGTTTCGGGGAGATATTCAGGAACAGGGTTATGGGCGTGTGATCATGATGATGGTGCCGGGGATCGATGATATTCAGTTGTATCAGCCGCGGCATAAGTTGGCGTATGATCTTTGAGGACGGGGGTTGGAAGGGGTTGAGGGTGGCGTTTTAGTTACTCGCCGGCGAGTTGGCGGATATGGGATTTGAGAGCTGGGAGGAGGGTCATGCTGGAACGGAGTTCGAAGAATGGGTGGAGGGTGGCATCGAGGGGAGAGGCATCGCTGAGGACGATGAGCGGCAATTACCACCGCCGGAGGGATTTCAGGGTGTCGATATCGTTTTGGAGCATGTCGTCGGTGTAGCGGAAGCGGGGGAGTGAGCGGGTGGCGAGTTGCAGTTCGAAGTCGGGTACGGAGAGGCCTGTCCAGGCGGCGGCGTGGCCGATGGAGAGTTTGCCAGCGTCAAAGAGGCGACACGCGATCTCGACTTTGGCTTCGAGTTCGCTCAGGCCTGCGGCTTTGAGGAGGTCATCTGTGATGATGAGGGGCATATCGGACTCCTCTTGCATTATAGTCGGGGAAGGGGCGGAAGAGGCAGGGGAATTTTTGTTGACGCGGGGGCGCGGGGGTGGGGAGAATTTTTTTTGGCGTTATCGGTCGTTATGGCGGGATCGCGTTCAATGCGACATCGGACGCGACGGGGACGATCACGTTTGACGAATTGAACACGACGCCGGGAAGCAATCAGACGTTGGCGATATTGAGCGGGGTGGTGATTTCGACGGTGCCGGAGCCGGCGTCGCTGGCGTTGCTGGGGCTGGGCGGGGCGATGCTGGTGGGACGGCGGCGGCGGGCGTGAGGAGGGCGGGGCGTGGCCAGAGAAACGAGCCGCGGGTGATCGCAGCGCATGAAAACCACGGACCGCAAGGTTCGTGTTTTTTTTATGGCCACGGATTATCCATTGGCGGAAAAAGTGCCTCGCCGGTGTAAGACAGGCGGCAGGTGGACGTTGGAGGGATGGGGATGTGGGGGGTGGTTGCCTGTCTGTGTGATTGGAGAGAGTGGTCATGGTGAAGATGGCGTTGGCGGCGGTGGTTTGTGGGTTGGTGGTGATGGGGCAGGCGGTGCGGCCGGTGGATGCGCAGGCGACGACGGTGCCGACGGTGAGTGTGGGGTGGCTGGATAAGGAGGCGCCGGCGGCGGCGGTGGGGGTGAGTTTTGGGGTGGCGTATCCGCGGGGGATGGTGCAGAAGGGGCAGCAGTTTGCGATGAGGGCGGATGGGAATGTGGCGTTGCCGGTGCAGAGCTGGCCGCTGGCGTATTGGCCGGATGGGTCGATGAAGTGGGTGGGGTTTGCGACGGTGGCGGGGCCGGAGGTGAAGGGGCCGGTGGAGATATCGGCGTCGAGCGGGGAGGCGGAGCAGAAGGGGCTGGAGGTGAAGGTGACGGATGGGGCGGATGCGGTGACGGTGGACACGGGGAAGGTGGTGGCGCGGATACCCAAGAGCGGGCGGGATTTGGTTGAGTCGCTGGCGATCGGGGGGAAGAACGTGGCGACGCATGGGCACCTGGAGTGCATCGATCAGACGGGGCCGACGGGGGATCCGGGGAGTGTGACGCCGGAGCAGGTGGCCTATCAGTCGGACATACAGAAGGTGACGGTGGAGCAGACGGGGCCGGTGCGGGCGGTGGTGAAGATCGAGGGGGTGCATACGCAGAGCGGTCCGCTGGCGGGGGAGGCGCGGAAGTGGCTGCCGTTTGTGGTGCGGCTGTATTTTTATGCGGGTCAGGAACCGGTGCGGGTGGTGCACACGATCGTGTTTGATGGGGACCAGGACAAGGATTTCATCAAGGGGCTGGGGATTACGTTTGACGTGCCGATGCGGGAACAATCGCAGAATCGGCACGTGCGGTTTGCGAATTCGAACGGGGGCGTGTGGGCGGAGCCATTGCAGCAGGTGCTGGGGCGGGGGCGCGGGGCAGGGATTGGCGGGACGGGGGCGAACCAGATTGAGGGAGATCGGGTGCCGAACTTTCCGGAGGGCGTGGCGGCGGAGAATGCGGAGTGGGATTCGTTCCGGCTTTTGCAGTTATCGTCAGAGGGATTCACGCTGGACAAGCGGACGAATCCGAAGAGCAGTTGGGTGAACGTGAATGAGGGGCAGCGGGCGGCGGGGTATGGGTTTATCGGGGATGTGTCGGGCGGGCTGGGGGTGGGGGTGAAGAATTTCTGGCAGAGCTATCCGGCGTCGATGGAAATTACCGGGGCGCTTTCGGAGAGCGGGCATTTCACGGCGTGGCTGTGGTCGCCCAGCGCGCCGGCGATGGACCTGCGGCACTATGACACGCATGGGCATGGGAACGTGAATACGGGGGGAAGCTATGAGGATTACGAGGCGGATTTTGCGACGCCGACGGGGATCGGCAAGACGAGCGAGCTGATGCTGTTTCCGATGGATCACACGCCGACGCGTGCGGAGACGGCGGTGGAGGCGGGGATCAACGAGAAGCGGCCGTTGCTGACGATGACGCCGGAGTACCTGCATTCGACGGGGGTGTTCGGGGTGTGGAGTTTGCAGGATCGGTCGACGCCGTTGAAGAAGGCGGTGGAGGATCGGCTGGATGCGGCGATCGATTATTACCAGAAGTCGATCGATCAGCAGCACTGGTATGGGTTCTGGAATTATGGGGATGTGCGGCACACGTATGATCCGCAGCGGCACGAATGGCGGTATGACGTGGGCGGGTATGCGTGGGACAACTCGGAACTGGGGAGCGTGCTGTGGGTGTGGTACAGCTATATCCGGACGGGGCGGGCGGACATTTTCCGGATGGCGGAGAACATGATCCGGGAGACGAGCGAGGTGGACACGTATCACATGGGGCGGTTCGACGGGCTGGGGTCGCGGCACAACGTGAGCCACTGGGGGGATTCGGCGAAGGAAGCGCGGATCAGCCAGGCGGCGCATGCGCAGTTTTATTACTTTTTGACGACGGATGAGCGGGTGGGGGACATCATGATGCACGAGGCGGAGATTGCGGATAAGACGGCGTCGGTGCTGGATCCGATGAGGAAGGCGCAGCCGATCACGCCGGAGCTGAAGGGGAAATATCCGGGGCGGGTGCGCGTGGGGCCGGACTGGCTGGCGTTTGTGGGGAACTGGATGATCGCGTGGGAGCGGACGGGGGACACGAAGTGGCGGGACAAGATCATGGCGGGGGTGGATTCGATGTACGAGATGCCGTTCTGGATGCGGACGGGGAGGAACCTGGTGATGGGATATGACTGGCAGACGGGGAAGTTGTACCAGGAGGGCGATACACCGGGGACGTACAATTTGCCGACGATTCAGGGGGGAGCGGAGGTGGCGTTCGAGCTGACGGATCTGCTGGATGATCCGAAGTGGACGAAGATGTGGCTGCAGTATTGCCGGCTGGGGAATGCGAACGCGGCGACGCTGACGAAGGACAAGGAGACGGGGACGGAGGGGGCGGATGCGTCGATGATCGGGGAGCAGGGCGGGAGCAACAGCCAGGGTGCGCCGCGGCTGGCGGGGTATGTGTATTACAAGACGCAGAACAAGGCGTTTGGGGAGCGGGCGATGCGGGCGTTGGCGGCGCGGCCGGGGGAGTATGAGACGACGCATCTGGTTCCGCCGGAGGTATTGAATCCGATGGATGAGGCGCCGGGTGTGTCGACGAATGAGACGGCGCAATCGTCGTTGCAGGCGATCGAGGTGTTGGAGATGTGCAAGGATATTTTGCCGACGGATCCGCTGCCGGCGCCGACGTTTGGGGGGCGGGGCGGATTTGGCGGGCGCGTGGGACGGGGCGGCGCGCGGGGGGCGGGGCGCGGGGCTGGGGGCGCGGCTGGGGGTGATGGCGCGGGCGGTGGGAATGGTGCGGCGGCGGGGAGGGGTGGGGGGCAGTGAGCGGGTTCAATTGGGGTATTGGTTGAACTGGTTCAATTGGGGGGCGACGCGAAAGAGCATCGTTAGCGCGTGAAACGGGCCCGGCGACTGTGGTTGCCGGGCCCGTTGTGTTTGTTGGGGGAGGGGGTGTGGAGTCAGTCTCCGCCGCGGAAATCTTTGTGGCCGGTTTCCATCATTTTCTGGGCGTCGGCGAGGTCGGATTTGACCTGGTCGGTTTTGCCATCGGTGACGGCCTGCTCCATGTCGGTGAACTTGAGGAGGAGCTGGAGGAGCTGGTGGTGGTAATCGGCGAGAGCCTTGGCTTTTTCGTCACCGGTCATGGCGGCGACTTTGTCGGGGACGCCCATTTTGGAGATGGCGATGTCGCGTTCCATGGTGGAGATATCGTTGATGGTGGCGTCTTTCTGGGCGGGGTCGGTGTATTCGGTGGAGATTTTTTTGAGGGTTTGGCCCATATCGCGCATGGCGGCGGCGAGGTTGGCGGGGACGTTGCCGCCCCGTCCGCGGCCGCGCCCGCCTGGGCCACCGGGCCCGCGCATGCCGGGACCGCCCATATCACCGCCAGCGGGAGGTCCGCCGGGGGCTGCGAGGGCGGTGGTAGCCGCCGCGAGGAGGACAACAGTTGCGATTTTTTTGAACACGCCGCACGCTCCTTCCGGGCACTCGGGGTCCGGCGGGGCACGCGCCCGCGCGGGGAGTGCTGGTATCGATGAATGGGGGAATGGTAGCGGGAAAAGGGGGAAGGGGAAAGACGAAAGGGGAAGGACGAAAGGGGGGGAGGGGAGGGTGTGGGGTGTGTTTAGGGTTGGGGGTGGCCGGGGTGGTGTTCGTGGGGGGAAGGGAGGGCGTGGGGGGTGGCGTGGTCGTTGGCGTCGTGGTGGTTGTTTTCGCCGTTCTTTTTGATGACGGTGATGTTGCCGCCGTTTTCGAGGACGGCGATGCGGACTTCGTGGGGGCCATTGCATCCGCCTGCGCGGAGGGCGGCGTTGAGTTCGTGGATGGTCATTCGGGCCTTGTTCATGGCGCGGTGGTCAACGGCGCCATTGTGAATGAGCATGATGGGTTTGCCTTCGATGAGGTTTTCCATGAGCTTACTTTTGAAGGTCATGAAGCCGACGATGTAGTTGAGGAAGACGAGGGTGCAGGCGGAGACGATGCCGCCGACGACGGAGTTGTCGCCGCCGTTCATGGCGTTCTGGACGGAGTTGGAGAGGACGAGGAGGAGGACGAGGTCGAAGGGGGCGAGCTGGCCGACCTGGCGTTTACCGGTGATGCGCAGGAGGAAGAGGACGAAGGCGTACATGATGATTCCGCGGACGACGAACTCCCACCAGGGGGTGTTGGAGTACCAGAGGGGCGCACGCGGGGCGGCGTCGGCGGCATCGGCAAGCAGTGCGAACATGGCGAGGTCCTTGGAATGTTCGGATGGAGATAATGTACCGTAAGGCGGGAGATATGGGCAGGGATAAGGGGTACGGGTAGAATTGCGGGCGGTTCGGCGGTGAAACGTCGCATGGTGAAGTTGTTACATCGTCATGGCGTGGCGTGGTTGTCACGGGGCGGTGCTGAGAGAGGATGGTTGTGATGGAATTGCCTACGTATCAGGTGGGGCAGCGAGGCGGGGCGACGACGGTGTCGACGGGGTCGGCATGGGAGCCGAAGATGGGGTATTCGCGGGCGGTGCGGAAGGGGAGCATGATATTCGTGACGGGGACGGTGGGGATCAACGCGGACAAGAGTTATTCGAAGGAGGTTGGGGAGCAGGCGCAGCGGTCGCTGGAGATCATCAAGGGAGCGATCGAGGCGCTGGGGGGGAAGATCACGGACGTGGTGCGGACGCGGATGTATGTGACGGACATATCGCAGTGGGAGAAGGTGGCGGCGGTGCACGGGAGGGTATTCGGGGAGATTCGGCCGGCGACGACGATCGTGCAGGTGGCGAAGCTGATTGACGATGAGGCGCTGTTGGAGATTGAGGCGGATGCGGTGGTGGGGTGAGGGCGTTAGGTCGTCACGAGGTTAAATCGTTAAATCGTCAAGTCGTCAAGTGGTTGAATCGTGCGGGCGGGGATCGGTTTATTCGAAAGGGGGGGATATTTTTTGCTTTTTCGAATGATGAGAGTAAGCTGAGGTTTCGCGCACATCTGGGATTCGCACCGGGACGGGCGTAGGGACCGGACCGAAAGATTGTGGAGAGAGCGATGACGAATGTTGGGCGACCGCTGCCGTCGGTGGAGATTGCGAAGCTGAACGTAGGGACGATGCGGGAGATCAGCGGGATGAAGCTGGGGATAGAGGCGTTGGAGCATCAGCTGGAGACGGTGCATGCGATATTGCAGGAGCCGCTGCCGCAGGGACTGAGCGAAGGGATGGAGGCGTCGTACACGCGGAACGTGGCGTCGTTGAACGGAGCGGTGCAGGCGGCGAAGTCGAAGTGCGCGGAGGCGCGAGCGGCGTTGCAGAAGCTGCAGGTGGATTTGCAGCACTGAGGTGCGCCGAGGCGGATGGCGGAGGAGGGGCGGGCGTGGAATCGCGGGTGCGAGTGAAGCGACGGAACTTGTTGGAAAGAGCGAGGCGATGCCATGGCGTTTGGGCAATTGACGTCGAAGTTTCTTGACGAGCTGGAGCGGACGATCAAGGGGCACGAGCAGGAGTATGAGCGTCTGGCGCGGGAGGTATCGGGGATGAGCACGGGGGAGATGCTCCAGAGGAAGGGGGAGCAGTCGGAGAAGCGTGCGGGGGCGGTGAAGTTCGCGGAGGAATGCCACGCGGCGGCGGGGATGCTGAACCAGTTCAATCACGAGACGTTCGAGGCGATCCATCGGCTGCAGCAGGCGAGGTGGACGGTGGAGGCGGCGGCGGGGGCCATTTCCAAGCAGGGCAACCAGGCGGCGGGGGCGGCATCGCGGCTGCTGGGCCGGCTGCACGATCTGCAGATGCACCTGACGACGTGCGGTCTGAAGGAGTATCACGGGCAGGACCGGCCGATGCGGGTGATGAGTGAACTGGCGGAGTCGGGGCATCCACGGGCGCGGGAGCTTCAGAAAGGGGTGGTGGATGCGGGACAGGCATTTGACGGGGCGTTCAAGAGATTTGAAGAGGTGGAGCGGTGGTTGAACGTGCTGGTGAACGAGGTTGAAAAGCGGCGCGGCTGACGCCGGCGGAGGTTTGCCATGGGATTGAAAGAGCAGATGGATTCGTTTTACAAGGAATCCAAGTGGCTCCTGGAGCGCTATGAGAAGATCGCCAAGGAAGCGCAACTGGAGGCGGAGCGGTCGAAGACGGGGATAGAGGATCCGAAGGTGGAGGCGTCGCTGCACGAGGCGCTGGTGGAGATGTCGGGCTCGATGGCGGCGCTGGCGCGGTTTCAACAGGAGACGGTGGTGGTGGAGGACCGGCTGCGGAAGCTGGAGAAGAAGGTTCAGGAGGAGGTGCTGAAGCGTTATGCGGGCGCGGCGGCGACGTGGGATGCGCAGCGGGCGGCGGGGGAGAAGCTGGTGGAGCGGATGGGGCGGTTGCGGGAGGCGGCCAAGCCATTGACGACGCGGGCGTTCAAATGTCCGCAGACGCTGCCGGTGACGATCGTGAAATCACGGCATCCGCATGCGGCGGCGCTGGCGGATGAGGCGAAGCGGGTGGTGGAGCTGGTGAGCAGCGCGGTGTACCGGGCGGACGTGAGCGTGCGGATCAACGACCTGGAGTTCGGGGTGAGGCACGAGATGTCGAAGTTGTGAGGGGCGGGGAGCGATCAAGCTTTCGGCCGGGACATTTCGAAGAGTTGGGTGATGTGGGCGTAATCGGCGCGGTAGCCGCAGCGGGCGATGGTTCCGGCGCGGGTCATGTCGAAGCGGCCGTCGATGAGGAATTCGGGGCGGATGTGGACGCCGATGACCTGTCCAAGGATGAGGGTGTTGTGGGTGGGCCGGCCGTCGAGATCGAGGAGGGGGACGATCTGGGTGAGTTTGCATTCGAGTGCGGCGGGTGAAGCGGCGACGCGCGGAGGTTTGACGAGGGTGGAGGGGGCGGGATCGAGGGCGGCGATCTGGAATTCGTTGGCGCCGCGGGGATAGGGGCCGGAGGTTTGATTCATTTGCTGGGCGAGATCAAAGGTGGCGAGGTTGAAGACGAATTCGTGGGTGGCTTCGATGTTTTGCTGGCTGTCCTTTGGGGAGTAGCTGGAGAAGCCGATGATGGGGGGGTCTTCGGCGAAGGCGTTGAAGAAGCTGTAGGGGGCGAGGTTGGGTCGGCCTGCGGGATCGATGGAGCTGATCCAGCCGATGGGGCGTGGCGCGATGATGGCCTTGAAGGGGTCGTGTGGGAGTCGGTGGCCGAGGCGGGGCTGGTAGAAGTGGGTGTCGGGGGTTTGCATGGGGGAATGATAGGCGGGAATGGGGGGCGGAGTAATTGGTAACTGGTAATTGGTAATTGGCTGACGCCGGCTGCGGGGGCCCTCCTCTGCGTCAGCAAATTACCAATTACTGATTACCGGTCACCTCGCCGGCGCTACAATGGTCGGTACTTTGAAAGGATGCAGCATGCGCGTCTGGCTTCCGCTTATCGTCGGGGCTCTTGGAATCTTCCTGGCGTTTCCGTGGTCGCGTGCGTTCGGGCAGCGGGACATGGCGGCGGCGACGATGCCGACGGTGGGCAAGGGGATGAAGGAGGCGACGTTTGCGGCGGGGTGTTTCTGGGGGGTTCAGCAGGCGTTGAAGCAGGTGCCGGGGGTGGTTTCAACGACGGTGGGCTACACGGGCGGGACGACGGTGAATCCGACGTATGGGGAGGTATGCACGGAGACGACGCATCACGCGGAGGCGGTGCTGGTGGTGTACGATCCGGCGAAGGTGTCGTATGCGGAACTGCTGGATGCGTTCTGGTCGTGCCACGATCCGACGACGAAGGATCGGCAGGGGCCGGATGTTGGGGACCAGTATCGGTCGGCGATTTTCACGCATGATGCGGAGCAGGCGCGGGTGGCGAAGGCGTCGCTGGAGGAAGTGGACAAGCAGCATGTGTTTGCGGACAAGATCGTGACGGAGATCGTGCCGGCGGGGCCGTTTTATCCGGCGGAGGGGTATCACCAGGACTACGCGGCGAAGGAGGGGGTGGTGTGCCACACGGAGGGTCCGGCGAAGGTGAGGACGCAGTTGGCGGTGCTGGCGGCGGAGGCGCGGAAGGCGATGCAGCCGGGGTGACGCGGGAGGGAGCGGGAGGATTCCGCGGATGCGGGGCGTGGAAAAGCGGACGTGGTCGCGTCCGTTTTGGCGTGAAAGTGCGGGTCTCATCGGATGAGATTTGACTATCGCGCAGGTGGGGGTAGGGTGAAAGTGAGGCGCGTGTGATGTATGCACGCAGTTGTACACGTCTTGATCCAGGGGGTTTGTCATGAAGAGGGTTTTGCTGGCGGCGGTGGGCGCTGCGCTTGTGGGCGCGGCGGCGTGCGCGGCGGAGGCGCAGACGGTTTATGAACCGGTGCAGTATCAGTATGGGGCGTATCACGAGATTTATTACGGCGGGAAGAGCCCGCTGATCACGTCGAACAATTTCATTTACACGCCGCAGGCGCTGCAGGGGGCGATGACGGCGCGGCGCTATAACGCGCCGGTGTATCCGTATCCGTCGCCGTATACGCAGGGGAGCGGGGTGTTTTTCTCGCCGTACGTGCAGGGGACGACGACGGCGGCGCCGGTGGTGGATTCATTTATTTTTTCGGATTACTTTCCGTATGAGGAGGTGGGGCAGTTCGGCTACACGGTGGATGATGCGCGGAACGAGGCGTACATGAACGTGCCGCGGTATCAGACGATGTCGCCGGCGGCAGGGACGTCGGAGGGGGAGGGCGCGGTGCGTGGGGAGGCGGCGGCGCCGCGGATAGCGGATCCGCGGGAGAAAGCGATGCCGCTGTTGAATTGGGCGAAGAACGAGCGTGGCAAGAACATGCCGCTGTATCGGGCGTTGCTGCAGGAAGCGCGGAAGTATGATCCCGCGGCGGTGGCGGCATTTGAAAAGAAGGACAAATAAGGGGATTTTCGGGGAGCCCGGGCGCTGCAGGTGCCCGGGCTGCAAGAAACGGGTCGGGGCGGCGAATCTCTCTCTCCTCACTCCTTCCGCGCGCCCTTGGCTCCCCGCTGAGGGCGTGTGGATTTTTGCGGGGAGTTGCGGTGGAAGGAGGGCGGGTCAGTAGAGGATGGCGATGTAGAGGCCGGTGTGGGTGGCGGCGAGGAGCTGGCCGGTGAAGATGGAGGAGGGGAGGGAGATGCGTGAGCGGCGTTTGCGTTGGAGGGTTTCGAGGAAGGTATCGAGAGCGGGAGGCTCTGGGGCGGAGGCGGTGGCGCGGAGATCGGTGTCGATGGGGCGGAGGAAATCGACTTCGGATTTCTGGATGAGGAGGCGGTTGGAAATCTGGCGGTCGCGCATGGCGAGGAAGAGGAGGGTGTATCCGGCGAGGATGCCGAGGGCGGCGATGGAGCCGCCGAAGGCGGTGTCGGCGTGGTTCATGTTGGGGGCGAGTGGCGCGGTGAGGGTGACGGTGTGGCCGTCCCAGGCGGTGACGGCGATGCCCATGGCGTGGGTGAGGGGGAGCTGGGTGCGGAGATAGGCGTTGATGGGATCGAGCGGGGATGGAGAAGAATCGGGCATCGGGGTCTTTGGCGAGGGACGACGTAAATGGCCACGAAAAACACGAAGGACACGAAAGCGGTCTTGAAGGGGATTCTTTTTTAACGGGCGGCGGCGGTATCTTTGGTGCAGTCGATGGCGGTGGGTGCAGGGGCGCCGGGGCGGTGGACGAAGGCGGGGACGAGGCAGAGGAATTCGAGAGCGGCGCCGTCGGGGCCGGCGGTGTTTTTGAATTGGTGGGGTTCGTTGGCGGGGACGAAGAGGACGTCGCCGGGGTGGAGGGGCTGTTCGTGGTCGTTGCCGAAGACGGTGCCTTGTCCGGAGAGGATGAGGACTTCGTGTTCGTAGTCGTGGTGGTGTTTGGGGGTGCAGCCGCCTGGGGCGACGATGAATTTGCGCATGGCGAAGGTGGGGCAGCCGTCGGCGGGGCCGCAGAGGAGCTGCATGCGGACGTTTTTTGCGCCTTGCATGGCGACGGGCTGGGCTTCGACGGTGGCGAGGTTTTTCAAGATCATGGGGGTATTACAACAGGCGGCGGGGGTGGGGACAAGCGGGGGTAGAAGGGCGGGAATTTTTCCGGATGAGCGGGGCATCGGGTAGGATCGGGGGGGTGCAAAGAGAGGTGCGTTATGGCGATGGATTTGTCGGGCGCGGCGGAAGTGGTGCGGGCGTTTTTGGCGGCGGCGGTGGATCGGGGGGATGCGGAGGCGGCGAAGGCATTGCTGTCGAAGGAGACGCTGGAGGGGGGTAGTTTTCATGTATCGGAGCAGATGCGCGGGGCGAGGTATGTGGTGGGCGAGGCGCGGGAGGAGGGCGGGGAGGTGTGGGTGGAAGTGGTGATGACGGATGCGGGGAGCGGGATGTCGCAGACGCTGCCGTTCGCGCCGGTGCGGGAGGAGGGGGCGTGGAAGCTGGACATGGGGCGGATGATGATGCGGATGATGGGCGGGGCGATGGAGGCGGTGGTGGAGAAGGTGGGGGAGGCGATGGGGAGCGTGGTGGGTGCGGTGGGCAAGGCGCTGGGGGCGGCGCTGGGCGGTGGTGAGAGCGGGGAGGCGGGGGTGATGGAGGCGGTGGGGAATGGTGGGCGTGCGCCGATCGTGCCGCCGCATGCGCTCGAGGAGTTTGAGAAGCGGATCGGGGAGATGGAGTCGGCGGTGCGGGCGCGGCACGGGGTGTCGATACCGATCGAGGTGGATGTGGCGACGGTGCTGCGGGGGGAAGATTCGCCGGCGGAGAACGCGCGGATGCTGGAGCGGGTGACGGGGGAGGTGCTGGGGAACTGGGAGTATGCGGTGAGCGAGGCGGCGCGGCAGTTGCGGCACATGGGGCGTGTGAAGGGGCTGCGGCTGGAGGGGGTTCGGGAGGCGGGGGAGCGGGCGCTGTTCGCGGAAGGGAAGCGGGTGGTGTATCGGTTGTGCGTGCAGAAGGAGGAGGGGTATTACAACAGCGAACGGCTGGGGGAATTGCTGGTGGGGGTGGCGGCGGGGATCGCGGAGGGGGATGGCGGGGAGAAGACGGCGGCGATACCGGAGGGGGATGCGGACGAGCTCGCGGCGGCGTATCGGGAGGGCGTGATGCCGGTGTTGGAGCGGCGGCTGGGGGACTTGATCGGGCATGAGGCGCCGTTTGAGATGATGTGGTCGTCGCTGAATTCGGCGGATGCGGCGGGGTTGTGGGTGTGGGGATTGAACCGGGTGGTGGGAGCGGTGGGGCTGCTGGTGGCGCGGTCTGAGGGCTCGAGCGAGGCGCTTGGGGAGGGGCTGGAGCGGGTGGTGGTGACGGTGGTGGAAGATCCGGGGGCCAAGAGCGTGCGGATGAGCGGTCGGGAATTGTTGGTGTACTGCTGTCCGAGCGCGGGGGAGGCGGGGAGTTTTTACGAGGTGGAGCTGGCGGAAGCGATCAGCGCGGGGCTGCACCTGCGGACGCGGCCGATGGTGGCGGAGCTGGAGGGATATGCGAAGCAGTGGGAGGCGTCGCTGCTGGAGATTTTTGGGAGGCCGATCAAGTATGCGTTCGACTGGGACGGTTTCACCTGCCAGCCGGACGAGGCGCGGAACGTGTTTGCGTTGACGCTGCTGCGGGAGCATGGGATCGATGCGTTGTATTACGCGCTGCGGAAGCTGGCGGAAGGGAATCCGAATTTTCGGCAGCAGTTTCCGTCGCGGGTGCAGTGGCTGTACCTGGAGCACGTGCCGGCGTCGGAACGGAAGGCGGTGTCTGGGGAGCAGACGACGATCCGGTATCAACTGTATTTGCACGAAGGGTATCGGGGGTATCTGACGCAGGCGGAGCTGGAGGCGGCGTTGCCGGGGATCGTGGCGGGGATGCCGGACATTGATTTCGGGGAGGCGGTGGTGGAGGAGACGGTGGTGGCCGTGGAGGCGGGAGGTGAGGCGGGGGTGGAAGGCGGGGCGGCTGAAGGCGGGGGCTATTTTGCGGAGCTGGAAGAGAAGCTGTCGCGGTACTCGGGGTATGTGCAGGAATTGTTTGGGAACGGGATGCACGTGATCGTGGATGGGGATCGGCTGGAGAACGAACAGGTGCCGGGGTTTGTTTCAGGGGCGATGTCGTCGCTGGATCGGACGCTGGAGGCGGCGGCGAAGGATCCGTGGCTGCATGCGGCGATCGCGGCGATGGTGGATCGTGTGGAGGTGGGGTTGGCGCGGGAGGGGGAGGCGGAGGGATTTTCGCTGGCGGAGCGGGTGGTGCGGTATGCGGTCAAGAGCGTGACGGGTGTGCCGGAGATGGGGGATGAGGGGCGTCTCGCGTGGTTGGGCGCGGCGCTGGGTGTGGAGGAGGCAAAGGCGGCGGCGTATGGGGGCGTGCCGGGGGAGCGGGTGCGAGTGAAGCCGGCAACGAAGAAGGCGGGCGGGAAGGGGGGTTCGGGGAAGAAGGCGGCGGGGCAGGGGAAGGCGCGCAGCGGGGACGCGAAGAAGGCGGGGAAGAAGCCTTCAGCGCGGAAGCGCAAGTGAGGGTTGGCGGGGCCGTGGTGGGGCAGGGCGGCGCGTGACGGTATGGCCTGCGGGCCATCATGGGCAGGATGCCATGCCACGTTTACTCGGGGTTGCCTTTGGAGAAGTCGTAGGTCCAGACGCGGTTGGCGAGGTCGTAGGTGTGGAGTTCGTCGGGTTTGAACCAGAGGGCGAGTTCGTGCTTGGCGGAGTCGGGGGAATCGGAGCCGTGGATGAGGTTGAAGGAGGAGGAGACGCCGTAATCGCCGCGGATGGTGCCGGGCTCGGCTTTGAAGCCGAAGGTGGCGCCCATCATTTTGCGGGCGATGTCGATGGCGCCTTTGCCCTGGAGAGCGAGGACGAGAACGGGAGAGGAGGTCATGAAGCGGACGAGGCCGTCGTAGAAGGGCTTGCCCTTGTGGGGGGCGTAGTGCTGGGCGGCGAGTTCCTCGGTGATCATGGTGAGTTTCATGCCGACGATCTGGAGGCCTTTTTCCTCGAAGCGGGTGAGGATTTTGCCGACGAGGCCGCGCTGTAGGGCGTCGGGCTTGAGGATGATGAGGGTGCGTTCCATGAGCGTACTCCTGGGGAAGAGGGTCGTTGGAGGGGGTATGGTAAAGGAAAGGGTCGGGGATGTCAGGTTTGGCACGAGGCGCGCCAGGCGGAGCGGAAGGCGGCTTCGACGTTTTTTGCGAAGCGGGGGGCGTCGGTGAGGGGGCTGGCGGCCATGGCCGGGCGGAGGGATTGGCGGCGTGCGGCGAGGGTGGGAAGGTCGGCGGCGAGGAGACCGGCGCGGGTGAGGTAGTCATCCTCGGAGGCGGCGGTGCAGTCGGTCTGACCGACGGAGGTGAGGAGGCTGACGCCGACGCGGGAGGCGTGGGTCTGGCCGGCGAGGGAGATGACGGGGACGCCCATCCAGAGCGCTTCGCAGGTGGTGGTGGTGCCGTGGTAGGGGAAGGTGTCGAGGGCGATGTCGACGCGGTGATAGGCGGCGAGGTGTTCGTGGATGGAGCGGGTGTGTTCGAGGAGCTGGAGACGGTCGGGGGCGACGCCGGCGGCGGAGAGGGCGTGGGCGATGCGGCGGCGATTTTCGGCGGCGCCGAGGTAGCGGGCTTTGAGCAGAAGGCGGGAGTTGGGCAGGGCGCGGAGGATGCGGGCCCAGAGATCGAGGAGCGGGGCGTTGATTTTGGAGGAGGCGTTGAAGCAGCCGAAGGTGATGTGGTTGTTGGCGAGCGCGGGGAGCGGGGAGACGGGCGGGGCATCGGCGGGAGGCAGGAAGCAGAGGAAGGTGTCGGGGAGGCGGAGGAGTTTTTCGGTGTTCAGGGAGTCGGACGAGCCGGGGGGATCGGCGCGGGCGTCTGTGAGGCGGAAATCGATGGCGGCCATGCCGGTGGTGTTGGGATAACCGAGCCAGGTGAATTGGACAGGGGCGGGCTTGCGGGCGAAGGCGAGGAGGCGGTTGCCGACGGTGTGTCCGGCGAGATCGACGAGGATGTCGATTCGGTCGGCGCGGATTTGGGCGGCGAGCTGGTCGTCGGAGAGGGCGGTGGTGTCGCGCCAGGTGCGGGCGAGGGATTGGAGGCGGGCGGTGACGGCATCGGGACGGTGGACGTCGGCATAGCAGAAGACGTCGACGGCGGCGGGATCGTGGTGGGCGAGGAGGGGTTCGAGGAAGAAGGCGACGGAGTGGGCGCGGAAGTCGGGGGAGACGTAACCGACGCGGAGGGGGCGTTCGGGATCGCGGGAGTTGTCGAAGGCGGGGTTGGGCGGGGCGAGGGGATCGGCGTGGCGGCGGGCCCATTGCTGGTGTTCGTGGAGGAGGGCGGCGGGCTCGATGGCGGGCATGGCGTTGAGGATAGTGAGGATGTTGGAGTGTGCTTCGACATATTCGGGGTTACCGGCAGCGATGCCGCGGTAGAGTTCGAGGGCTTCGGCGGAGCGGCCGACATCTCGGAGGAGATTGGCCAGACCGTTGCGGGCGTCGAGGAAGGCGGGTGCGAGGGCGACGGCTTTGGCGCAGGCGTCGATGGCGGCGTCGATGTCGGGCCCGGTTCCCTGGGCGTGGAGAGCGCCGGCGAGGCGGTAGAGGGTTTCGACGGAATCGGGTTTGAGCTGAAGGGCGCGGCGGTAGGTGGTGATGGCTTCGTCGGGCTGGCCGAGCATTTCGAGGGCGCGGGCGAGGTTGCTGATGCTGGGGACGTGGTCGGGCTTGAGGAGGAGGACCTGCCGGAGGAGGGGGGCGGCGTCGGCGGGACGGAAGCAGGCGAGGAGGGCGGCGCCGAGATTGGCCTGGGCTTCGACGAAATAGGGCTTGAGGGCGATGGCGGTCTGGAGATGGGAGACGCCTTCGTCGAGTCGGCCGGACTGGACGCAGAGGATGCCCAGGAGATGGAGGGCTTCGGGGTGGCGCGGGCGGAGGGCGAGGACTTCGCGGAGGAGAGGCTCGGCCTGTTGGCGCTGGCCGGCGGCCCAGAGGCGGGCGGCGTCGTCGAAGAGAGCGCGGAAGTTTCTGGCGGACATGGGACCTCAGGCGCGCTGGAGATAGCACCAGGCGCGCCACATGGTGCGGTAGGCGGATTCGACGGCGGCGGCGAGGGATTTGCAGTCGAGGAGCGGGGAAGCGCGCAGGCGGTCGCGCATGGAGGCGCGGAGGGAGCGGAGGCGCGGGAGGTCGGCGGCGAGGGCGGCGGCGGTTTGGACGAAGTGGTCGGGGGAGCTGGCGGCGAATTCCGGCAGGCCGATGGCGGAGAGGAGGTCGAGGCCGACGCGGCTGCGGTGGGTATTGCCGGTAAGGGAGATGACGGGGAGGCCCATCCAGAGGGCTTCGCAGGTGGTGGTGGTGCCGTGGTAGGGGAAGGTGTCGAGTGCGATATCGGCGCGGTGATAGGTGGCGAGGTGATCGAAGAAGGTGTCGGTGCCGGGGAGGAATTCGATGCGGTCGTCGGCGATGCCGACGTTGTTGAACCAGGAGCGCATGGCGGCGCGGGTGATGTCGTCACGGAGGCGGGGGGCCTTGATGAGCATGCGGGAATTGTGGACTGCGGCGAGGGTGCGGCCCCAGAGTTCGACGGTGGGCCGGCGGATTTTGGCGAGGGCGTTGAAGGAGCAGAAGGTGACCCCCCTACCGCTCTCGGCGGGGAGCGGGGAGACGGGCGGTGCGGGATCGGGGGGGCGATAGCAGAGGAAGGGTCGGTCGAGGCGGACGAGGCGTTCGGTGTAGAAAGGATCGGTTTGGGCTGGGGGATCGGCCAGGGCGTCGGTGATGCGGTAATCGATGGCGGCGAGGCCGGTGGTGGCGGGGTAGCCGATGTAGGCGACCTGGAGGGGCGCGGGCTTGCGGGCGAAGAGCAGGAGATGGTGGGCGGTGGAATGGCCGGCGAGATCGACGAGGATGTCGATCTTGTCGTTGCGGATGGCGGCGGCGATGGATTCGTCGGGTTGGCCGCGGATGTCGCGCCAGTGGGCGGCCTTGGCTTGGAGGCGTTCGGTGACGGCATCCTGGCGGTGCAGGTCGGCGTAACAGAAGGTTTCGACGCGGGCGGGGTCGTGGTTTTCGAGGAGGCCTTCGAAGAAGAAGGAGACGGCATGCTCCCAGAAATCGCCGGAGAGATAGCCGACGCGGAGGGGGCGGTCGGGAGAGGGATCGTTGTCGTGGGGGCGGATGAAGGCGGCGAGGGGCTGGGCGTGGCGCTGTGCCCAGCGCTGGTGTTCCTGAAGGAGCGCGGATTCGTCGGGGCGAGAGTGGTAAAGCATGGCGAAGAGGAGGTTGGAATGGGCGGGGGCATCCTGGGGTCGATTGTCGACGACCCGGCGGAACATGGCGATGCCTTCGTCCTCGTGGCCGCTTTCGTTGAGACTGCCGCCGAGACAGAAGGCGGCTTCGAGCATGTTGGGATTGAGCTCGAGGGCCTTTCGCAGGAGGGGGATGGCCTGGCCGATGAAACCCTTTCGCTGGAGGGTGAGTGCGAGGTTGAAGTAGGAGCCGGCGTTGGCGGGGCGGAGGGCGAGGACGCGGCGGTAGAGGTCCTCGGCTTCGTCGATGCGGCCGAGGCGGAGGAAGGCGGCGCCGAGGTCTTCCATGGCGGCGGTGTTGTAGGGCTGGATGGCGAGGGACTTCTGGAGGAGGTCGAGGGCTTCTTCGGGGCGTCCGGTGCGGGAGCAGAGCTGGCCGAGGAGGTGGAGGGCTTCGTAGGTGCGCGGGCGGAGCTGGAGGACGCGGCGATAGAGGGCTTCGGCCTCGGCGGGGTTGCCGGCCTGGAGGGCGTCCCAGCCTTGCTTGAGCAGGAGCTGGTATTGGTTGCGTTGGCTGGCGGGCATGGATGGACGACAAAAGACGAAAGACGAAAGACAAGAGACGAAAGACGAAAGGGGGCTTGCTAGAGAATACTGGCAGTGCGTCATGGATGATAGACGGGGAAGAGGGGAAGGGGGATGATGAGGCGGGAGGTTTTTTATGCCGGCGGGATTTCAGGTGGTGACGGGGGCGTTTGGGTATTCGGGGCAGTATATGGCGCGGCGGCTGCTGTCGGCGGGCGTGCGGGTGCGGACGCTGACGAATTCGCCGGAGCGGCACAACCGGTTCGGCGATCTGGTGGAGGCGCATCCCTACAATTTTGATGCGCCGGAGAAACTGGCCGAATCGCTGCGCGGGGCGACGGTGCTTTACAACACGTACTGGGTGCGCTTCAACCACAAGGGCTTCACGTTCGCGCAGGCGGTGAAGAACTCCGAGACGCTGTTTGCGGCGGCGAAGGCGGCGGGGGTGAAGCGGATCGTGCATGTGAGCATCACGAACCCGGATGAAAAGTCGAAGCTCGAATATTTCCGCGGGAAGGCGATCGTCGAGAAGATGCTGGTGGAGACGGGGACTTCGCACGCGATCCTGCGGCCGGCGGTGTTGTTCGGGAAGGAGGACATCCTGGTGAACAACATTGCGTGGATCCTGCGGCGGTTTCCGTTTTTCGGGGTGTTTGGGAAGGGGGATTACAAATTGCAGCCGATTTATGTGGATGATTTCGCGGCGGTGGCGGTGGATGCGGGGAAGCGCACGGAGAATGCAGTGATCGACGCGATCGGACCGGAGACGTTCACGTATCGGGGGCTGGTCGAGACGGTGGCGGGGGCGATCGGCGTGGAGAAGCCGATCAAGAGCATGCGGCCGATGACGGGGCGGATGCTGGGGTGGCTGGTGGGGAAGCTGGTGAAGGATGTGGTGATTACGAAGGATGAGATTCGGGGGCTGATGGAGAACAAGCTGTTCGTGGATGGGCCATGCCCGCGGCAGGCGCAGACGCGTTTGAGCGAGTGGGCAAAGGCGAACCGGGAGTGGCTGGGGAATGATTATGCCAGCGAGCTGTCGCGGCGCGAGGACCGGGTGCGGGGGTATGTGGAATCGCGCGAGCCGGACGAGGAGTGACGGCCCGGGCGGCGATCAGGGCTGGGGAGCCGGGGTGCCGGTGAAGCCGACGGGGCGGGTGGCGGCGCCGGGCGTTTCGGGGCTGGGTTCCACGGGCGTGAGGGAAACGGTGGGGCGGAGATATTCGTTCATTTCGGCCTGGTTGAAGCGCACGACCCACAGGGCGACGGGACGATCTCCAGCGGGCGGGGCGCCCACGATTCCCCAGCGGGTGCCGTCGCGCATGGGGTCGGGGTCGTACATGACCAGCTCGGGGTGATCGACGGAGCCCCTGAGGCTGATGGGGCGATACTCATACTGGCGGTGGGAGACGGGTGAAGTGAAGTCGAGGTCTTCATCTGAAAAGGCGGCCAGATCGGTCATGCTTTTGGGCATGTGATGGATGTTGGCGTAATAGAAAAGCAAGGCGCCGCAAATATCCTGAAGGCGTTCGGCGCTGGGGTCGGTGGCGGCGCTGTAGCCTTGCACATCGAGGGGACCCTGGCGGTCCGGGGGACGGGCGACGACGGGCTGGTCGTCGTTGAATGAATTTCGCGCGGCCTGTTTGGGCGTGGAGCTGCAAGCGGCCACGCCCAAACACAAGATCGCGAGAACTGATTTCGTGACGGGTCGCGCCATCACTGACCTCCGCTGCTGCCGGGTTGGGGGGCGGGCGTCGGGGGCGTAAGCATGTCCGGGGCGTCCTGGTTCTGGGTGGGGGCGGGCGGCTGCCAGGGCTGGTCGCCCTGGAGGCGCGTGCCCCGTCCGGGCAGGATGAACGTCTGCTCAGCGGGCTGGGTTGCGTTGGCGGGCGTGGCGCCGCGTTGCATGCCGCGGTACTGCTCGTCCCAGGAACCGGGGGAGACGGCGTTGGGGACAATCTGCATGCCGCGGCGTTCGTCGTCGGACATGGACTGGAGGTAATCGGGATCGGCGGCGACGTGCGGGGTGAGGAAGATAAGCAGTTCGGTTTTCTGCTTGTTGTTCTGGGTGCGTTTAAAGGCCATGCCGATGTAGGGGATATCGCCGAGGATGGGGATTTTGTCGACGGTCTGGGTTTTCTGGTCCTGCATCAAGCCGCCGATGACGATGGTTTTGCCGTTGGGAATGGCGACGCGGGTTTGGGCGGCGCGGATGTTGAAGACGGGGGCGAAAGTCTGGGAGGAGATGGGGATTTGCTGGTCGGAGATCTGAGAGATTTCCGGCGAGACGTCCATGATGACCAGGCCCTCGGGATTGATGTGGGGGGTGACGGTGAGAATGATGCCGAGGTTCTGGTACTGGATGGTGTTGATGGGGTTGTTGTTCTGATCGAAGCGGGTGCTGGTGACGATGGGAACTTCCTGTCCGACGATCATGGAAGCGAGCTGGTTGTCGGAGGCCAGGATGTAGGGGCGTGAGAGCACGTCGAGCTTGCCGGCGGTAGCCAGTGCGCGAAGGGTGGCGTTGACGTTGTTTTCGACGACGCCGACGACGAGGCCGCCGGTCTGGTTGGCGACGCCGAAGTTCTGTCCGACGGTGGTGCCGAGGGTGAGCGAACCGGCGGTGAGGCGTGTGTTGATGGCGGAGTATTCGACGCCGATGTCGTCGGAGTTGTCGTGAGTGACTTCGGCGACGAGGACTTTGATCATGACCTGGGGAACGGGACGATCGAGATCGGCGATGATTTTCCGGACCTCATCGGCGAGCGCCGCCGCGGTGGTGACGATGAGAGAGTTGGTGTCGGGATCGGCGACGACGAAGGCCTGGCCGATGAGGCTGCCGTTGTTGACGGAGGTGCTGGATCCAGTGGTGCCATTGGTGCCGCCGCGGCCGCCAATACCTCCGGCCAGCGCGCCGCCGCCGCCGAAGTTGCCGCCGCGACCGCCGCCGGTGTTGCCTCGACCGCCGGTGGTGCCTCCGGTCGTTCCGCCGAAGCCGCCGAGACCGCCGCCGAGGCCGCCGCCGCCGCCGCGGCCACCCCCGCCGCCGCCGAAGCCGCCCGCGCCTCCGAAGCCGGTGGTGGTGGTGGTCGTGCGATTCGCGCTGCTGGTCGTTCCGTTGTAACCCGTGCCGCTGAAGAGGGCGTTGAGCACGCCCTGCAACGTGGCGGCATCGGCGTTTTTGAGCGGATAGTGGAAGACGACGGTGGTGACCTGGGGATTCTGATCCAGGTTGTCGAGCACCTTTTGGACCTGCTCAAGGGTGTCCTTGGGGCCGGTGACGACGATGGTGTTGGTGCGTGCATCGGCTGAGGCCTGAACCTGGCCGTTGAGGGGGTTGGCGCCGGTATCGGCTCCAGCGCCGCCCGGCCCGCCCGCCCCGCCGCCCCGGCCGCCGCGACCGCCGCGACCGCCGCCGAAGAACGCCGCCGGGTTGAAACCGCCGGCCTGATTCTGGTTGGTGGGCGGCTTGAAGATGTTGGTGATGAGCGTGGCGGCCGTCGTGGCGTCGGCGTTCTTGAGCTGCATGATGATCATGCCGGTCTGCGAGATGGTGCGGTTGTCGATGGCCTTGATGATCTCGACGGCGCGTTTCACGTTGGAGGAGGTGTCGGTGATGATGATGGAGTTGGAGCCCTGGTTGGCGGCGATGTCGGCGGTGTTCGAGAGCATGGGGATCAGGTCGTTGCGCAACTGGACGGCGGGGACGCTTTGCACGGGAATGACCTGGGTGATGTAGTTTTCGGTGTCGGCAATGGCCTCGGGATCACCGCCGTAATAGACCGGCGTGAGCCGCTTGATGTCGGGGATGGGCAGCACCTTGAGGATTTTGTTGCCCGCCTCGGTGACGCTGTAGCCGTCCTGCTGCAGCGCGACGTTGAGTGCCTCGACGGCCTGCTGGGGGGTGACGGGGTTGACCGAGCCGACGGTGATGGGGGGTCCGGTGACACCGCTGGCGGGCTTGACGATGGTGTAACCGGCGGCGCTGGAGAGGTAGTTCAGGACGGCGTCGGGGCTGGCTTTCTCGAACTGGAACTGGATTTTTTCGCCGGAGGCGGCGGTGGTGGCGCCGGAGCGTGCGGCCGGCTGCGAGGCCGCGGCGCCGGCCGCCGGGGCGAGGGCCGCCTGCTGCCAGGCGGGCAACAACAACAAGGGAGACAACACAAGGGGCAGTTTCCGCGACAGGTGCATTGCTGGTGATCCTTTCTTCAACCCCGCCGGCATCAACCGGCGGATGGTCCTTCCAACCTCAATAACCGCAATCGGCGGGACGGTCCATGACCGTCCCCCGGATTCCTCACTGGTGGATTTACTGGCCGGTGGTGCCTCCCGGCGCCGGTGCGGCCGGGGCCGCCGCGGGCGCTCCACCGCCGCCGCCAAGTTCCTGCTGGCGCCGCAGGCGGAGGCGCTCGGCGACATCGGCGATGTTCAGGTCCGGGGGAACCGTGGAAGCCGGAGGAGTGGCCGCACCGACGGCGGGCCCACCGCCGCCACCGCCGTTGAAGCCTCCGCCCCCGAATCCGCCGCCGCCAAACCCGCCGCCGCCGAATCCTCCTCCGCCGAATCCGCCCCCGCCTCCGCCGCCGAAGCCCCCGCCGCCGCGCCGTCCGCCGCCGAAGCCGCCGCCGAAACCGTTCTGCTGGAACTGGTTCTGGTTGTTGTTGGGCTGATTGGCGGGAGCGGCCGGGGTGTTGCTCATGGGGCCAAACGCCCAGCCGCCGCCGGCGCCATAAGCGCTTGGGTCATAGGGGGGCACTTCGCCGCGGAGGTTGTGGCCCTCTTCGATCTTGCGCACCTGGCCGTTGTCATCCAGGGTCATGATCGCGCCGCCGTTGGGATCGATGGCGATGCTGGTGACCTTGCCCTCGGGCAGGGAGTCGCCGACGCGCACCGGGCGGATCGGGGGATTGGAGCTGGAATCCTCGATGATCGCCACGTTGTCGTTTTCGTTAGTAACCACGCCGGTGAAGACCGGGACGGTGGTGCTGGGGGGTTGCTGGCGGGTGACGTTGGTTTCCGGCTGAAAAGAGGAGCGGCGATCACGGGAGAAGATGCTGGTGGTTTCGAGGATGGAGAACTGCTGGGGGAGGCTATCGGGACCGGGGGTGTAGCCGCCGCCGAAGTTGCCGAAGTTTCCGAAGCGACCTCCCTGGCCGCCGCCGCCGAAGCGTCCGCCGCCGCCGCCGCGATTGCCGCGTCCGAAGCCGCCGCCGCCGCCGCCGGTGAAATCGGCGGCGTTGTTGTTGTTATTATTGTTGTTGTTTTGATTGCGGCCCCGGCGACCGCCGCCGTTGAAGCCGCGACCTCCGCCGTTGCCGTTGTTATTGAACCCTCCCCCACCGCCGCCGTTGTTATTGTTGAACCCCCCACCGCCGCCCCCCCCGCCAGTGTCGGCGCCGGAATCCACGATCCCGCCGCCCTGGTCGTCAGGGGCTCCGGTATCGGCTTGCTGCGCCAGCAGAGCGCCGGTCGCCACGAATACCGAGGCCGCCGCCACCCATGTCATGTATTTCCGTTTGTTGCTTTTCATCGCATGCTCCTTATCACCAGAGGACCTTCTCTGCCGCCCTCAGCACTGCCGGCAGGTATTTTTCTCGACTGTTTATTCCTGAACCGGACGCGGTGCGGGGGTGCGCGGCTTGACTTCCGAGGCCTGGTTGTAGCTCACGGTCGCGAGGGCCAGCTGCACCTGAAGGCTATCGATGCCGGGCTTCTGGGCGGTGAGATTCACGTTGGTCACCTTCACGGGGAACTTGGGTTCTTCGAGCGCGAGCATGAGGTGCGAGACCGCGCGGAAGTTGCCCGTGCCGGTAAAGCGGAAAGTCGTGGGCAGGAGGGCGGTTTTTTCGTCGCCGCCGGCGGCTTCCGGGCGGAAGGTGTTGATCTGCACGTTGCAGGCCTGGGCAAGCTGGATCACGATTTCTTCCGTCTGGATCTGGGCGTCGGTGGGGTTGTCCTTGAGGGTGGTGGCGAGATAGTCCTTCCATTCCTTGTCGGCCTTTTTGGCGCGGGTCAAGGTCTGGGACATCTGCGCCCGCTGTGCTGTCACCTTCGCCTCCTGGGCGGCCATGTCGTCGCGATAGCTCAGGTAGGGACTGAGGATGAAGTAGTACAACCCCAGCAGGGCGAAGGCCGCGCCCACGATGATGGCGATCATTCGTTCACGTTTATTCAGTACCATTGTTTGTCTCCGAGGCGCCGCGGGCGCCGGTAGTGGTCGGGGTTTTCGGGGTGTTGCCGGCGCCGTTGGTCTCGGTGTTCTTCACGGCGGGGGCGGCGGCCGGCATGTTAGCGGGATTTTCCGTGGCGTTGCGCCTGGGACCGCCGGTGTTGCCCGCCTGCCGGGGGTTGGCGGGGGTGGCGGGGTTGGCCGATTCCTTGGCGGGTTCCTTGGCCGCGTCCTTGCCGGTTTTGGCGGGGGGCGGACCGGTGAAGGTAAAGCCGATCACGTAGTTGTAGTCGAGGCCGTCATTGTTGCCGTTGCGACCGCCGGGCCCGCCGCCGCGAGCGCCGCGGCCGCCCCGATCCTGCGGTTGCTGAGCGGCGGCGCCGCCGCGAGCGCCGCGGCCGGTATTGGGGGTGGCGTTCTGGGCTTTGACGGCATCCACGCTGATGACCTTGGCGTCCTGGAATTCGCCGGTGTCGAACATGGCCTTGGCGATGCTGGTGGGCGTTTCCTTATTCTGGCAGATGCCGGTCACCTGGCCCTTCAACGTGCCGGCGGAGGGCTGGGTACCGGCGACGCCGCCGGCGCTGGGCGTGGGCCGGTCGGCCTTGAGGGGATTGAGGGCCGGTTGCAGATTGAGATTGGTGGCATAGGCGTTAGGCACCTGGAGGATGGCATTGCTGACGGCCACGAAGCAATCCATGTAGGGCGTCTGTCCGCCGTACCAGCTCTTGGCGTCCGATTCATTTTTCAGCAACACCACCGCATCGTTATAGGCGGGCTTCATGGTGGCGATCTGGCTCTTGATCGAATCGATCTGGGCCTGCTGCTGGTTGGAGTCCCAGACGGCCCAGCCGATGCCGATGGCCACGAGCAGGCCGATGGCGACCGCCCAGGTGACCTTGTTGCGGGTGCTGCTTTCGACGGGCGGTTTGAGCCGCGAATCGTCGAAGTTCACGGGGAGACCTTCGGGCAGGTAGGGGATGGTGGCCAGGGCGACCGCGGGAGCGAAGCGTGAGGCTTCGGCGGTGAGTTGCTGGCCCCCGACGCCCATGGCGGTGAGATTCTGCGCGGCCACGGGCATGCCCAGGCGGGTTCCGATGGCGCTCTGGGCTTCTTCATCCAGGCCGGTGCCGTCCCAGAGGACGAGCTTGCGATCGGCGGCGGGGGTGCCATTTTGGGGGAGGCCGGCGAAGGTGCGGCGAAGTTCCGCGACGAGTTCGGAGGTGCCGTAGCTGCCGCCGGCGCCGCTGGCGGTTCCGCTGGCCGTGCCGCCATGGGGAACGGTGGAGGCGCCCGCCCCGACCGCCGCCGGAGTGGTGGAGAAGTGGCGGATACGCTGCAATCCGTGGCCGGTCTGCACGGCGAGTTCGGCGGCCTTTCCGCCCAGGTAAACGACGATGCCTTCAGGGGCCGCCAGCGATTTGCTGGCCGCGGCCAGGGCCGCCACCGAGGAGGTGATGCCTTCCACGCCGACGCGCGCCGCCTCGGCAAAGGCGTGAATCTGATCCACACGTTCCCTGGGAACGCCCATCAACAGCACCTGGCGAGGTTGCTTGGGATGCGATTCGCCGGCGTAGTCGTAGACCATTTCCTTGAGGTCGGCCGAGAATTCGCCCTCAGCCTGGACGCGCAGGAGGGTGGCGGCGGTTTCGGGATCGGCGGGGGGAAGTTCCTTGGGTTTGATGACCACCCAGCGCGCCGGCAGGCCGAAGATCGCTTCGCGCGATCCGAAGCCGTGCTGTTTGAGAAACGCGCCGAAGGCCTTGCCAGCGCCCGCCAACTGCGCGGCCGATGTTCCTTCGGGATACGCGAATTCGGCGTAGCGCCGGACCTCGCGTCGTCCGCCGGCATTGGCCACTTCCGCCACCAGAATGCTCTGGTCGCCCAGCGCGATGCCGAGATATTTATTGAGTCGCCGTAGTGCCACGGTTACAAGCCTCCATTGTTGATGCCCGTCAGTCGCGGCTCTTTGCCCGCTTTGAGGTCTTCGAGAATTCCCGGATCCAGCGGCCAACCGAGTTCGGTCAGATCGCGCCGGTAAATCACTTTGGGGGGCGTCTGCGAGGCGTCGACAACGATCTGCACCCGCTTGAACGCGCGTCCGTCTTTGGTCACCGCCACGATGTCCGCCGAGTAGTAGTAGGAAGTCGCGGAGATGTAATTGGCGATTCCCTGGGCGGTGGCCGAATCGATGACGGTCGAGACCCAGTCGGTGGTGGTGGTGTCCACGCCGCCGGTGCGTCCCTGGACGATGGACTGAGCGTCGTCGTCGGTCATTCCCGGCAGGCAGCGCAGGACCTGGAGGGGAGCGGTATTCACGTTGATCTTGGCGACGGTGGCGGCTCCGCCTGTGCCACCCGCTCCGCCGCCGCCACCCGCTCCGCCGGTCCCGCCCGCACCGCCTCCGCCCGCGCCGCCGCCGCCGCCGACCTGTGCCTCATTGCCGGTCAGCGATCCCCCCGCCGACGCCGCGGGCTGCCCGGTGGTCGGATCGACCGGCGGGAGCGTCCAGACGGTCACAAAGGGATAAATCCCGCGCGGATCTTCCCCATCGGTCGTCGAAAACATCGCGCCTCCGCCGCTGGCGGCGTTCTCCGCGTCGTCGATCACGCCGTTGCGGTTGATGTCATACCCGTACAGGATGCTCGGGGTCACGTTGGCAACCAGATTCAATTCATCAACGCTCTCGAGCGGCCCGTTCTTGCAGTGATAGGGAATCGGCAGGGACATGTACTCGGTGTCTTCGGCGCCGTCGCCGTTGGTCACGGTGTCGTCGGTGTCGATCCAGTCGACGATCGAATCGCACGCTTCCTGCGTCATGTTGGGCAGATTGATGATCATGTCGGGCGTCGCGGTGTTCAAATTCAGCTTGCTGCATTCATCGACGATACCGAAATCGAATGACTGGGGATCGTCGGGCACCGGCCGGAGCAGCCAGAAATAGCCGGTATCGAGTTGGACGGCTTCGGCGGGCGTTTCCGTGACGGTGAGGGCGTCACCGGCCATCTGGTCGACCTGGCAGAAGACCCACTGCTCGGCGCCCAGTTCGATTTCATCGGCCTGAAGCTGCGCCACGCGGTTGGCCGACGCCGAGGTTTCGACGCGCACGCGCTGGGCGAGCACGATCGTGACCGCGACCAGCACCACCATGATCCAGGTGGCCAGGATCAGGATGATCCCTCGCCGGCGCTTGCTTGCATGGACGGTTGTAGGCGTCATCTCAGTTCCCCGTCACGGTGTTGGTCGTGCTCAGGTCCACGTAGCAGGCCAGGTTGATCACCCGGATGATCCGCGTGACCGGGCCGTTGGGCGTGGTGGGCGTGAGTTCGAGGGTGATTCGCACGGCCACGGGCAGTTCGTTCTGGGGGTCGGTGGCGGTGGAATCCCAGGAGGTCTGCCAGGTGGTGCCGTCAAAATACTCGACATTGAAGGTCTGGACGCCGCGGCAGATGATTTCCTGGTCGGGATCGGGCTGCACGTCGGCGAGAAGATCGGAGGTGACGTAGCGCATCAGGCAGGGAGTGCCGCCGTCGTCGGGTGCGATCGTATATTCGACCTGCTTGACGTCGGCGTTGTTGGGACCGCTGGAGACGCCGCTTCCGGAACCGCCGAGGCCGGCGAGCATGCCGCCGCCGCCGGTTCCGCCGGAGGCGCCGCTGAGCAGGCCGCCGCCGAGGCCGCCGAGGGAATTGCCGTTGGGATCGGTGTCGATGGCGCGAAGGGTCGGGCCGGTGGGTGAATCGGTGGGGGCGAAGAAGATCACATCATCCTGGTCGCCGTTGTCGGTGCCCTCGAACTCATAGGCGAGCGTGCCGGTGGGCGGGAGCGCGGAGGAAAAATCGCGCACGAGAAAATCCATGCTGATGCCGATCCGGGAGGCGGGATCCATGGCGGCTTCGGCGGTGCTTTTGGCCTTGAAGGCGGAGTAAATGGACTGCGAGAGCGCCAGCGTGATGATCGCCACGATCGCCAGGGCGACCATCAGTTCGAGCAGCGTGAACGCGCCCGCCGAACGGCGTGTGCCTGGGTGAAATTGTGCGGCGCTGGTGGTCATTGGGTGGTCGTTTCCTCCGGCGTCTTTTGCTGATCGAACATCAGCGTGGCGACCGTCACCGAATAGTCGCGGTTGTAGGCTTTCCAGCTCACCACGCACTCGACCTGCTGCAAATCCGAAGTGCCGTTGGGTTCCGCGAAATCCGACGTCTGAATCTGCCAGTGATAGAGGGCGGGTTCGTTGGTGTCGTAGTTGGCGGAGTCATCGCCGCTGTCGGCGTTGGTCCAGGTCCACTCGGCGATGGCGTCGTTGAGATGGTTGGCGGCGATCTGCATCGCGATGGTGCGCTGCTTCACCAGTCCCGCGCCGCGCACCATGATCGCCAGCGCCTGCCACAACGCCACCATGATGATCCCGATCACCACCACCGTCACCAGGGCTTCGATCAGCGTGAAGCCGGCATTGGGGCGGGGGCGGAGGAGGCGATGTGCGTGGAGGCGGCGGTACATTACTTGTCCTCCACGATGTGGTAGCTGTCGCTGGGGGACTCGCAGGTGATCGAATAGCTGACGCCGCGATCATCGGTCAGCTTGATCGTGCCCGGATCGCACCGGCCGGTGGGATAAAAGCGCGCGATCTGCTGGGTGTTGTCTCCCTGGGGCAGGTCGCATTCCATACGCATGCCGCCGGGCCCCTGCGGAATCACCAGCGCGTTGCCGATGCTGGTTTGCAGCGGCTGCTGCGCCCCGGCATCGTCCTCGGCGGTCACGGAGACCTCACCGACGCGCGTGTCGACGTTGAGCTGATAGGTGCGGCCTTCGGAGATCGCCTGCGAACGGGCGTAGTGCGCCATGGCCATGATCTGCGACGCCAGATCCGGAGCGCGGCGCCCGGAAATGAAGCCCTTGAGATTGGGCGCCGCGATCGCCGCCACCAACGCTATCACGAACATCACCATCACCAGCTCCAGGAGGGTGAACCCCCGGCCTGATTTGAAGTTGTTGCGTGTGTGGGTCATGACTCGACCTCATTGGTCCGGCGACCGCCGCCCGACCGATTTTCGCTTACTTGCTCGTGGGACCGTTGGTGATGTCGTCGTCGGTGCCTTCCTGGCCGTCCTTGCCGACGCACACGAGGTCAACGCCGCGCGGGTTGAGCGTGCCGGGGTTGCGATAGATGTAGGCGTTGCCCCAGGGATCGGTGGGCACCTGCTTGATGTAGGGGCCGTTCCAATCCTTGGCGTTGGCGACGTTGTCCACCAGCGCCTGGAGGCCCTGATCGTTGGTCGGATAGCTGCCGCAATCCTGGTTGTAGACGTCCAGCTGGCCTTCCATCAGCGAGATGTCGGTCTTGGCCTTTTGAATCTTGGCCTGCTCGCCGCGGTTGACGAACTTCGGCACGACCACGGCCGCCAGCACGGCGAGGATGGCCATCACCAGCAGCAGTTCGATCAGCGTAAAGCCGCTCACGCCGCGCGCTCTCACCTGAATTTGTTTGTTCGCCTGCATAATCGTCTCCTTTGATCCCTTGTGCAGCCTGTGTTATTCGTTGCGTCGCCGCGCACGTGGCGGCGCGCGTTTCTCATTTCATTGCGTCCTGCAAGCTGAAAATCGGCAGCAGCATCCCGATCACCACCGTCCCGATGAACGCCGCCATCAGAAACAGCATGATCGGCTCCGCCAGCGACACCAGGATTCGCAGCTTGCGATCGAGTTCCTGCTCGAACGTCACCGACAGACGCATCAATTCCTTGTCCAGGCGGCCGGTTTCCTCGGCGACCGCGACCATTTCCACGACCGACGGCGGGAACAGCTCAGGGCTGGAGGCGAAGGCCTTCGAGAGCGCTTCGCCGCGCTGCACTTCGTCGATCGCCTTGTTGACCGTATCCGCCAGCGTCTGGTTGCCGATGGCGTCGCGCGAGGTTCGCAGCGAAGAGACCAGCGGCACGCCGGAGCCCACCAGGGTGCCGAGCATGCGGCAGAACCGCACGAGGGCGAAGTGGGCGACGACCTGTCCGAGCAGCGGCGCCTTGAGCATGGCTTTTTCGATGGTGCGGCGGCCGCTTTCCGTGGCCGCCATGCGCTTGAGAACGATGACCAGCACGATGATCACGCCGGCGACAACCGGGGCGTCATGCTGGACGATGTGGCTCGCCGCGATGATCGCCAGCGTCAGCGCCGGAAGCTGGCCCCCGAAGCTCGCGAAGATGCCGGTGAACCGCGGAATGAAGAAGGTCAGCAGGAAGATGATCACGCCCACGGCCAGCACGGCGAGCACGCAGGGGTAGACCATGGCGGCTTTCACCTTGCCCTTGAGGTCCGCTTCACGGGAGCGGAATTCCGCGATCTGGTTCAGCACCACTTCCAGGAAGCCGCCCTGTTCGCCGGCCTTCACCATCGCCACGTAGACCGAGGAAAAGCTCTTGGGGAATTTCGCCATCGCATCGGCCAGAGCGGTACCCTGCACGACTTCATCGTGAATCTCGCCCCACAAGTGCTTCGCCGCCGGATTGGAGGATTCCCTCCGGAGCAAATTCAGCGCCCGCGCCAAAGGCACGCCGCCGGCCAGCAGGTTCGCCAGGTCGCGCGTGAACGCTTCGACCAGTTTCTGCGGGACGCGGCCGGCCCTGCCCACCGCCTGCGCGCGTTTCGCGGCGCCCGCCTTTTCTTCGCTGATCTCCAGCGGGTGAAGCCCCTTCTGCATCAGAGACGCGATCGCCGCCGCACGGTTGTCCGCCGTCAGCGTCCCGTTGCTCTTCTGCCCCTTGGTGCTCACCGCTCTATAGCTGAATGTGGTCATGACCGTTTACCCGCTGGTTCCTGCTGCTTCGAGTCCCGTTCTTCGGATGATCTCACACGTGCTGATGCGCCAGCATCGCCGTCTCATCCTTGGTGTTGCTGACAATTTCCGGAATCGTCGTCCGGCCCGCACGCACCAGACGCCAGGCGTCCTCACGCAGGCTCTTCATCCCCTGCTCCACCGCCTTGCGCCGGATCGCCCCCGCCGACGCGCGCTGCAGAATCAATTCCTGAATCTCTTCGGTCATCGGCATCATTTCAAAAACCGCCTGCCGGCCGCGATAACCCGTGTTCTGGCAGTGCCGGCAACCCTTGCCTTTGTAGAGCACCTCAGGCACCTCGTCACCGAATTCCTCACGCAGCGCCCGCATATCCGATTCGGTGTCCACTTCCTTGCATTCCTTGCAGATCACGCGCACCAGACGCTGGGCCATGACCATTTCGACCGAGCTGGACACGAGATAAGGCTCGACGCCCATATCGATCAGACGTGTCGCAGCGCCGGGAGCGTCGTTCGTGTGCAGGGTCGAGAACACCAGGTGGCCGGTAAGCGAAGCCTGCACCGCGATTTCGGCGGTTTCACGGTCACGGATTTCACCGATCAGCACCACGTCCGGGTCGTGACGCAGAATCGCACGCAGACCGCCGCCAAATGTCAGGCCCGCCTTGATATTGACCTGAATCTGGTTGATGCCCTTGAGGTTGTATTCGACCGGGTCTTCGATCGTGATGATCTTGCGTTCCGTGTCGTTGATCTTGTTGAGGCCCGCGTACAGCGTGGAGGTCTTGCCCGAGCCGGTGGGACCCGTCACCAGGATGATGCCATGGGGCAGGTCGAGCACCCGCAGGAATTCCTTGTGCTTTTCCTCATCCATCTGCAGGCGGTCCAGACCGAAGGCCATTTCGCTGCGGTCCAGAATACGCATGACGACCGCCTCGCCGTGGATCATGGGGATGACCGAGACGCGCAAGTCGATTTCGCGGCCGCCGACCTTGAGGCGGATACGACCGTCCTGGGGAACGCGCTTTTCGGCGATATCCAGGTGGGCGAGAATCTTCAGGCGCGACACGATCGCCGCGTGATAGCGGCGGATCGAGGCGGGAATGTTCGCTTCCACCAGGATGCCGTCAACACGGTACCGGATGCGGAGTTCGTGTTCGAAAGGCTCGACGTGCACGTCCGTCGCGCGCGAGTCCAGCGCTTCCTGCATGATCTGGTTCACGAAGCGGATGATGGTCGCGTCTTCGGCGGCCTTGGAAAGGTCGATCTCGCCGTCGTCCTCATCCTTGAGAATCTCCACCCCATCCTCGTTGAGCATGGTCTGCAGGGTGTCGGCCCCGATGCCCAGCGTGCGTTTGATGCACCGGTCGATTTCCTGCGAGGTCGCCAGCACCGTGCGGAACTCGCGGCCGGTGACCAGCCGAAGTTCATCGAGCCCCGTCTGATCGAACACGCGGTTGGTGGCGACCGTGGTGACGCCGTCGTCCTCGGCCAGCGGGATCATGTGCCGCTCGAGGAGGATGCGTGCCGGGAACTGCGCCAGGAACTCCTTGGACGGGTTGACCGTTTCGAGTTCCATGTAGGGCATTTCCAGCAGGGTGGCCAAAGATTTCAGCATGGCGTCCTCGGCGAGGTTGCCATCCTCGCGCAGCGCGTCGTCCAGCGTCTTGCCGCCGGCCATTTCCGCGCGGATGCGTCCCGCCGACGCTTCCGTCAGCTTGCCGTCTTTGGTCAACATGTCGATGACGTCGAACATTGTTTGGTTTCCTGCCTGCCTGGGTGACTGCTTGCTGGTTGGCTTTCCGCCATCGTGCCGGCGGCGCCCGTGCTGAAATTGAAAAGTTGCCTGCGGGGCCGGCGCCTTTCGCCGGCCCCCGCAGGCTCGGGCCTTATTCGAGAATGCCCAGTTCCACCATGACGGCTTCCTGGCGCTGGGTCAGGAGCGCCTGAAGGTCGGTCTGGGCCTTTTTGAGAACCTCGCGGGCGCGGGCGCGGGCATCACGCAGCGCCTGAAGTTTTTCCTTGATCAGTTCCGGCGGGGAGTCCTTGTTGTCCAGCGCCTGCTGCAACGCCGCCTGCGCCGCCTGAACTTCCGACTGGTTCGCGGTGGGTTGGGCGCCTCCGCCGAAGCCGCCCCGGCCGCCGCGGCCGCCAAAGCCGCGCATTCCGCCGGCCTGCACGTCCCGCTGTGCGGTCATCACCGCTTCGACCTTGGGCTGGATCGCCGCCCAGTCTTCGTCGGTGGCGCCGATCTGCTGTTGAATCTGCTGCATCCGCTGCTGCTGGAACTGCGCCGCGCCGCCGCCGCGACCGCCCCGGCCGCCGCCGCCGCGACCGCCGCCGAATCCGCCGCCGCCGCCACCGCCGCCGCCTCCCTGGCCGCCGCCGCCGCCGCCGACCTGGCCCAGCGCCGGCATCGCCGCCGCCGCCATCAGCAGCATGCCCGTTCCAATGATCTTGCCCAACGTGCCCTTCATACGACCTCCCTAGTGAAATAAGTGCATTCAGTCGCGCCCACGCGCAACGGGTATCCACAACCGTTCTTAGTGCGCACCCCGAGGTCCATCCACGTGCAAATCGTCATGCAGCGGCGAACCGCCAGGCCCGGACATCGGACCGATCCCCGCGCCGCCAGGGCCCATCCCGGGACCTCCGCCGCGATGACCCGGTCCGCCGCGCCGGCCGCCTTCCCGCTGCTTCATGATTTCCTTGTACTTGTCCCGCTGCTCCGGGCTCAAAATCGCCAGCGTCTTGGCTTCCGCGTCCTCGATCGTTTTCTGCCGCTCCGCATTCAAGGCGTCCAGGCTCGCCCGGTACTTGTCCAGAATCTTGTCGTAACCCGCGAGCATGGCCGGGGGCAGCAGCTCCGCGATGGCCGCATCGCGCTCTTCCTGGATCGCCTTGCGCCGATCCATGAAGCTCGGACCCGCGGTCTGCATGGCGTCCGACCAGATCGCTTCCATGTCCTTTTGCTGTTTGCCCGAAAGATTCAACTCCGTCACCAGCGCCGGCTGCGGACGCGTCGTCGGTTCCGCCGGTCGATCCGACAGCCGCGCCACCCCCACGCCCATCAGCGTCCCGGCGCACAGCGCCAGCAAAAAAGATCCGACGACCACTGATTTCACGCGCTTGGTCATTGCCCGTCCCCCACCGAAAGATCATCCACCATCCACTGCGCCAGCACCGTCTCCTGGCCGCCGCCGGCCACATCCGGCACGGGATGCTGCGCCGCGACCGCCCAATCCGGATCCGGCGCCGGCGCCGCCGCCGTCTGCGTCCCGCCGTTGCCGATCATCCGCAGTCCGACCAGCGCGGCAATCATCAATGCCGCGGCAATGCCCATCAGCGCCTCGGCCGCATGCAGCACTCCCCGTTCTTCCTGGGCTTCCAGACGCCGCCGAATCTTCTCCGCCAGCGCCGCCCCGGCAGCCGGGGTCCGCATTGCCGCAAACCGCCCCGAGAGCCCCTTGAGCGAAGCCAGTTCCGCCCGGCAAGCCCCGCAATCGGCCAGATGCAATTCAAAATCCGCCCGGCGGTCGCCCGACAGTTCCCCATCGTAATAGGCGCTCGCCTGTTCCATTCGCCGGCAAATCTGAACGTTCTTCATTTTCCATCCCCCCTGCCGTAGCCCTGCTCCGTCAGCAATTCCCGCAGTTCCGCTCGCGCCCGGAAGAGCCGCGATTCCACCGTTCCGCGCGGCAGACCCAGCGCCGTGGCGATGTCTTCGTAGCTCATGTTTTCCAGTTCCCGCAGCACAATCACTTCCCGATATTCATTGGACATCTGTTTCAACACCTGCAGCAGGTCTTCCCGCTGATCGACTCCCGATTCCACATCTCCAGTCGCCGGACTCTCCATCGCTTGTTCGTCCAACACCGCCGTCTTGCGTATCCGCCTGCTTCGCCGGAAGGCCGCCGCCTGACGGGCCACAATTTGCCCGAGCCACGTTCGGACCGCCGATCGGCCCTGAAACGTCCGGGCATTTTTGTAGGCCCCGACCATCGCCTCCTGAAGCACGTCCTCGGCATCGGTCCGGTTGCCCACCAGCGACCATGCCAGCCGGTACAACCCTTCCGTGTGCCGCTCGGCGAGCGTCGCAAAGGCCTCCGCGTCACCCGCGGCCGCCTTTCGCAACAGCACCTCATCCGACTGATTTCCGCCTGCCGTCATCCGCCGTTCCCCTTTTCACACCCGTGAGGAAAGGGAGGTCGATCGAATAACGGCGAGCGGAAGGGGGATTTTGGAGCCGTACACCTGCTTGGTAGCGCGGCGAGGGGCAAAACTTCCCGGCCCTTTCCTTTTTTTCTCAACACCCGCATACCCTTCAGCCAAGGCCCATACCCACGGACGGACGCGGGGCGGGAGGTCTCACAAGGCGCAGAAACACCACCGACCCCGAAGCGATCGTTAGCGCAAACCATCGCGAATAAGGAATAACGCCAATTTAGCAGACAAACGCCACAGGCACGAGAGAGTTGCCCATCCCCCTGGTGATTTTGCTAAGGGCTATCAGAGCATTGGGTTATCGCGGAGCATCTGGTCGATCTGCTCCAGGGACCCCTGAATCCCCTCCAGGCGCGGGTAAATCGCCAGCGCCAACCGATAGCATTGCCGTGCCTCTCTCCATTGTCCCAGATTGGCGTAACAATGGCCAAGCTCGGACATGGCCCCGAAATGCTGGGGCATTCGAGCGAGCACAGCTCGGCAATCGGCGATCGACTCCGTGAAGCGTTCGCTCAAGTAATGGGCAATGGCCCGCTGGTTATACGCTTCCGCGAAATCCGGATCCTCTTGGATCGCATGCGTGAATTTTTCCAGGGCGCACTCGTAATTTCCGTGATGCATGTGCGTGTTGCCGCACTTCACGAGTTGCACCGCCCGGGGTTTGCCGAGGCGGAACCAGATGCTCCAGAGCGCATGTTCGGCGACCTGAGCCACCATGGCGTCGGGGTCGTGCAGGGCCACGGCCAAAGGTCCGACGGCCGTCCTATCGCCGGCCAGGGCCAGGGCCAGCGCGGCCACCTTCCGCACGTCGGCCGATTTGTCGGCAAGCAGGCCGAGGATCTGGGTGCAGGACCAGCGTTCGCGCACCGCCTGGATGGCCTCCTGGAGGCGGCCCTGGGCGAGGGAGGGCTGCAGGGAATTGAGGAAGTCTTCCGGGCAGATGGGAGCAATCGGTGAAGCGGACTCGATGCGCATAAACCCGTTACCTTATTCGAAAAGCCCGAAGATGGAGGAGCGCGTCCGGACGGACAAGATATGACACGTATCTGCCGCACGGACCCGCACTTGAACTCAGGTCGTGCGTGGGCGGCCGTCGCCCGTGGGCAGGCCTCCGAAAGACGCTGTAATCGTAGGCTGGGGTTGGGCGCTCTGGCAACTGAAAAGTGCGGGAAAGCTGAACCGTTGGTAAGGACGCTAATCAAGTCCTTGCCGGGCCTTAGCTTCTCCTCGAGCAACCGCCATCACTCTCCCCCGGCGGTCGGAAAACCGAACCCCATCTGCCCCGCACGCCGCCGGTTCTCCGTGGTCTCCACGGCCGAATCTTCATCGTAGTACTTGTCTATATTGTTTCGCGCGCGCGGCGAATCCTTAAAGAGGCTCTGTTCGCACCCGCCCAGAACCAGCGGCGCCGCCGCCACCATTGCCCAGGCCGCCCATGCCACGACTCCCCCGCAAAAAATCGCCGATGCCTTGCTCATGACCAGCCCATCCCAGAAGAGGAAAAACGCATTGTAAATCGGCTTGGCATCCCCCGAAAGCTCGCATCGGGGTTCCGCCCCGGCCCGAGACCGCGCTGCCCGGGCTTATTCCGCGGAGCCGCGCTCGAGGTGCAGGTTGAACAATTCCTGCAGCGCACCGGCCAGATGGGCGCTGAGCGCCTGGGCGTCGGGCGTTTCCGGCAGGGCGGTTGCGGCGTCCGCCTCGGGGGCGGTCAGGCGCGTGACCGGGCCGTGGAGAATCTTTCCGACAACGCGATGCGTGAGCCGTTGGAGTTCCGCGCGCTGGGCGTCGGTGAGATCGGGCGCTCGTTCATAAGCGGCGGCGAGTTCGGACTGGGCGATCTGCTGGCAATGTTCGTAGAGCGCTTTGACCAGCGGGCCCACGTCGCGGGCGGCGAGCCAGCGGAAAAAGTCGGCGGCATGGAGGTCCAAGCGGCTTTTGGCGGCGGCGATCTGGGCGTCGCGCGCCGCTTTGTTGCCCGCGGCGCGGTTCTGCAAATCGTCCACGTTGTACAAATAGACGTTGGGCAGCGACGCCACGGACGCCTCGACATCGCGCGGCACGGCGATGTCCACCACCACGGCCGGGCGATAGCGGCGCGCCTTCTGGATCGGGCGATAGCGAGCCGCGGTCAGCAGCGGCTGCGTCGCGCCTGTCGAGGTCAGCACGATGTCCGCGAGCGCCAGCAGGGCATCGAGTTCCTCCATGCCGCGGGCTTCCACGGCGACGCCGAGGCCGCGCATCTCGGCGGCCAGGGCCTGGGCGTGTTCGAGGGAGCGATTGGCGATGAGCGCGCGCCGCGGGCGAAGATCGGCGAGATGGCGCAGCATCAGTCCGGCCATTTTGCCGGCGCCGACGCACAACACCGTTTTGTCGTCGAACCGATCGAACACCGATGCGGCCAGATCCACCGCCACCGACGCGACGGATAATCGTCCCGACGCCAGGCGCGTGCTCTCGTGGGCATCCTTCGCGGCGGCCAAGGCGCGCTGGAAGAGCGCGTGGAACGTTTTGCCCACCGTCCCCTTTTCCGCCGCCGCCAGGTAGGCCTGTTTGACCTGCGCGAGAATCTGCGTTTCGCCGACGATGATGGAATCGAGCGATGTGGCCACGGCAAACAGGTGATCGACCATGCGGCGGTCGTGATGCACGTACATGTGCGGGTGGATTTCACCCGCGGAGGCAAGACCGTGCGCTTCGGCGAGAAAGTGCGTCAGCACCTCGCCGGGCAGCGGGGCATCGGCCGGCGTGGCGACATACAGTTCCACCCGGTTGCAGGTGGACAGCAGCACCGCCTCGGCGCCGGGGAAGCGGGCCCGGAAGGATTCCAGCGCCGCGTCAGCTTGTGGTTCTGAAAACGCCAGCGTTTCGCGCACCGCCAAGGTCGCCGTTTTGTGGTTCACCCCCAGCACCATCAGCCGCGGCGGAGGAGAGGATGGCGGAATAAAGGATCGCACCTGGCGGACAACCTGCACACGCGAAAAACCCCCGGCTCACCCGGGCGAACGATTCTAGCGGATTGGCGGTTCAAACGCATGCCTTCGGGAGGTGGAAAACGCGTTTCTTGTGGAGGCATTCACTTATGCGACGGGCCGCCCCCTCCCGTTTGCGGCATCACCGCAGCTTGACCGTCGCGAGGCCAAAGGCCGCGCAGAGGCCTGAAATCAGCCAGAATCGCACGACGACCTGCTGTTCGCTCCAGCCCTTCAAATGAAAATGGTGATGGATCGGCGAGCACAAAAAGATGCGTTTGCCGCCGGTCATGCGGAAGTAGCCGACCTGCATCATCACGCTGCCCGCTTCGATCACGAAAATGCCGCCGATGAGCAGGAGCATGGGTTCCTGGCGGATGACGATGGCGACGTAGCCAATGACGCCGCCCAGGGCGAGGGACCCGGTGTCGCCCATGAAGACCTGCGCGGGGTTGCAGTTGAACCAGAGGAATCCCAGGCAGGCCCCGGTGATGGCTCCGCAGACGACCGCGAGTTCGCCGGAGTGCTGCACCCAGGTGAAGTGGAGTTGGGGCGCCCAGCGGTAATCGCCGGTGACGTAGGCGAGCGCGAGGAAAGCGAAGGCGACGATGGCCATGCAGCCGGCGGCGAGGCCATCCATGCCGTCGGTGAGGTTCACGGCGTTGCTGGTGCCGGTGATCACGACGACGGTGAGGATGGCAAAGAGCCACCAGGTGAGCGTGACGGTGCTGGGGATGAAGGGCCAGTTCAAACGGTGGGCGTTTTCAGCTGCGCCGACGGCCTGATCGGCGAGCTTGTTGGGGTGATAGTAAATGAACACCGCCAGGAGGACGCCCAGGCCGATCTGGAAGACCATTTTTTCCCAGGCGATCAGGCCGTCGCGGCTGCCGGGGGTGCGCCGGGCGGTGGTGAGTTTGAGCCAGTCATCGATGGCGCCAAGACCGGCCAGATAGACGAGGCACAAGAGGGCCATATCGACGTAAAAATTGCCGATGTCGGCGAGCAGGAGGGTGCTGACCACGATCGATCCGATGATCATGATGCCGCCCATGGTGGGGGTGTTGCCCTTGTGTTTGGTGAGTTCGTTGAGGGTGGCGTTGTGAAATTCGGGCCGATCGCCGACCTTTTGTTTAAGCAGCCAGCGGATGACCTTTCCCCCGCAGAGCAGGACCAGCACGAAGGCCAGCATGATGGCGGCGGCCGCGCGGAAAATCGTCCGTGAAAATGGCGACAGGGGCCCCGTGTCCAACACCCAGCCATGGCCCTGGGCCCACATGTAAAGCTGATAAAGCAACGAGCAATCCTTGGCTACATGCGGCCGGCCAGCGCGACCGGACCTTTTTTGAGCACATCGAGCAGCGCTTCGAGGGCCATTCCCCGGGATCCCTTGAGCAGCAGCGTATCGCGGGGCTCGAGGAGGTCAGCCAGCGCCGCGCAGGCCGCCGCGGTATCGGCAAAATGGACGGTGCGGCAGCCCGCGATGGCCGCCACGTCCGCCGCGACTTTCATCTCGCGCCCCACGGCCACCAGCAGATCGAACTTCCATGCGGCCGCCATGCCCCCCACCGAGCGGTGCATCGCCTCGCTGCTCGCCCCGAGTTCGAGCATGTTCCCCAGCACGACGATTTTTCGTCCGGGCACTTTCAACTTTGCAAAGGTCCGCAGGGCCGCCTCCATCGAGCTGGGGTTCGCATTGTATGCATCGTTGACGACTCGCCAGCCGCCGACTTCCATCACCTCCAGCCGCATGGGGGCGGGCTTGACCCTGGCCAATCCCGCGGCCACCTGCTCTTCGGTAAGCCCCATCCGCCGCGCCACGGCGATGGCCAAAAGGGCGTTGAGCGCGTTGTGCTCTCCGAGCAGCGGCAGCGTGTAACTGCCGCGCCCGTTGACGGAAAACGTGAGGCCCGCGGCGCTCTCGCTCAAATCCGTCACCGCCAGATCGCCGTTGCCTTCGCCCTTGCCCACGAGAATTTTCTGGGCCGTGGCGGTTTTGAGCGCGCCGAGCAACTCCCGCGCATCGGCGGGCAGCACGAGCGTTCCGCTCTCCGCGACGAAGGGCGCGATGCTCGCTTCCTCGTGGGCCACGCCTTCCAGGTCGCCCAGCTGCTCGAGATGTTCCAGCCCCACGTTGGTGATCACGGCGATGTCGGGCCGGCAGACCTCGCCCAGCGCGGCGATTTCTCCGGGCGCGTTCGTGCCGATCTCGAGCACGACGTAATCATGGCCGGGCTCCACTTCCAGCAGCGTCAGCGGCATGCCGATGTTGTTGTTGAAGCTCTTGGGGCTCGCATGGCCGCCATCTTCACCGAACTTTTCGCGCAGGAGTGCGTGAATGATCTGCTTGGTCGTCGTTTTACCGTTGCTCCCCCCCACGGCGATGACCTTGGCCCGGATGCTCGCCCGATACGCCGCCGCCAGCCGGTTGAGCGCCACGACGGTGTCTTCGACGAGGATGACCGACACATCGTTCCGCTGCGCCAGCGTGAGGACGTCAGCGGCCGGTTCGCGGTGCACCAGCACCGCCGCCACCTGCCGCTCGATGACATCTTTCAGATAGGCATGGGCGTCATGGTTTTTGCCCGCGATCGCCACGAACAGATCGCCTTCCGCGGCCTTGCGGCTGTCTGTGCAGACCTGGCCATTGAAACGCTCGCCGTCCCCGCCCGACGCCGCGCCCATGCCCCCGCTGCTGCCGCGCGCCAGCCATTTCCCCTTCACCGCCCGCCGCACTTCGTCCATCGCCCAGGGTTTCACAACATCACCAATTGCAAACTCGCTATAAGCCTTCCACAAATGCACACAAATTCACACAAATAGCAACTCCGCTCAATTTGTATTTATTTGTGTGCATTCGCGGACAATTTTTCCCGATCCGCCATGGCCGCCGCGGCCTCTTCCACATCGTCAAAATGATGCTTCGTCGTCCCGATGATCTGGTAATTCTCATGCCCTTTGCCGGCGATCAGCACCACATCCCCCGCTTCCGCCATCTCGATCGCCATGCGAATCGCCGCCCTTCGATCGGCCTCCACGCTGATCTTCCCGCCGCGTCGCCACCCCTCGGAAAATCCCGCGCAAATCTCCTCGATAATAGCCCCCGCCTCCTCCGTCCGCGGGTTGTCGCTGGTCACGATCACCCGATCCGCCAGCGCCTCGGCAATCCGCCCCATCTTCGGCCGCTTCGTCCGATCCCGATCCCCCCCACACCCAAACACGCAAATCAACCGCCCCGGTGGCATCGGCGTTCCGCCGATGTCTCCCCCCATAGTCGCGCGCACCGCCGCCAGCACATTCGCCAAAGCATCGTGCGTGTGCGCATAATCGACAAATACCTGAAAATCTCCCTCCCACTCGATGCGCTGCAATCGACCGGGAGCGCCCCTCGCCCGAAGCAGCGCCTTCGTACCTTCGAACAACCCTTCCGCACTGAAACCTAATCCATACATGGCTGCATATGCGCTCACCAGATTGTATGCGTTGTGCTTGCCCACCAGCGGAGTATCCAGCTGCATCAAATACGGAATCTTCTTTGGGGTGGGAGTAGTTTCTATTTCCGGGCCGGAGACGTATACGACCATCCCTCCGCTCGTCATTTTGGTCACAAGTCCGGACCAGCCGTTCTGCGGCCGATCTGCGGCTTTGAGAAGTCCATGCCCGCTTAAGTCGATTTCGACGTGATACCGGAGTACCTGCGCCTTGCAATCCCTCACCATCTTCTCCCCCCACGCGTCATCCACATTCACCACCGCCGCCGCATCTTTCCCCAACCCGTCAAACAAAATCTTCTTCGCCGCCGCGTACTCCTCCATCGTCCCGTGATAATCCAGATGATCCCCCGTCAGATTCGTAAAAATCCCCACCGCGAAATCAATCCCCGCCGTCCGCTGCTGATGCAACGCATGGCTGCTCACTTCCATCACGCAGTGCGTCACTCCGTTGGCGTGCATCCGCGAGAACAGCTCCACCAGTTCCACCGCCCCCGGCGTCGTCATCTCCGCCGGAACCACCACCTGGCCGTCATCAATCTCCACCGTCCCGATCATCCCCACCTTCGTCCCCGCCGCCTTGAGCACCGATCGCAGCAGATACGCCACCGTCGTTTTGCCCTTCGTCCCGGTCACCCCGATCACCTTCATGCCGGCAGTCGGATTCCCCGCCATCTCATGGGCCAGCAGCGCACACGCCCGATTCACATCGTCCACCCGCGCCGATCCGACACCTTCGATGTCGATGGTCATTTCCCCTACGATCGCCACGGCGCCCCGATTGATTGCGTCCACGATAAACTTCGTTCCATCCGCTTTCGTCCCGCTGCGCGCCACGAAAACGTCGCCCGGCTTCACCTTTCGGGAATCATCCGAAACCCCGCGAATCTCAGGATCGTTCCCCCCCGAACCGTCCGACCACGGCGTCGGTGTGCGCGTCTTCCCGTCCCGCACCTCCGTCACCGCCAGGCCGCGCTCCGCCGTGCGCTTCATCAATTCCGAAAACCGCATCGTCATCTGAATTCCTTTCCCACCCCCCAAAAGAATCTTCGTGACGTTCATTTCTTCATGACTTCGCGCTCCATCCGGGAGCTCAATGCGCCCCCGCGCGCCGCCCTGCCGCCCCTCCCGCCGCGCCCGTCTTCTTCGCATCGCCCGGCATATCCGTCTGCACGTGATCGGGCGGCACCTGCAGATACAAGAGCGTCCGCTCCATGATCGCCGTCGCCGCCGGCGCCGCCACCTTCGCCGCGAAATGCCCGATGCGCTTGTCGGGTTTGTGCACCGTCACCAGCACGATCACCCGCGGATCCCGCAGCGGACCTCCGCTCAAAAAGCTCGCGTTGATGTCCTTTTCGCCGTAGCCATGGCCCGCATCCGAGCCGCGCGCCACCCCCGCGATGTTCGCCGTCCCGGTCTTGCCATACAAATCGTAGAGCTTGCTCTTCACTTCATGCGCCGTGCCATACTCATACACCCCCGACATCACGCCGCGCATGGTCATTACCGTTTCTTTGCTGATGATCTGCTTCTCGACGGGCGCACCGGCGACATCCGACCAGGGCACCGTTTTGCCCGGCGTCTCCTCCACCGCATTGATGATCCGCGGCGTCACCAGATAGCCCCCGTTGGCGAACGCGCAGAAGGCCCGCGCCAACTGCAATGGCGTCGCCGCCACCGCATAGCCGAAGCTCGCCGACGTCAGCGTCCCATTGGTCCACTGGCTTAGCGGCGCCAGCAGGCCTTTCTGGTCTCCCGGCAACTCCACCCCCGTCCGCTGGCCAAAGCCAAATTTCGTCAACCCCTCATACATCATCGGCTTGCCCATTTTCCAGCCGATCTGCGACATCCCCACGTTGCTGGAATGCACCAGGATGTCCTTCACCGACAGCATCCCGTAACCCTCCACGTCCGTCACCAGCCGCCCCGTCGGATCGGCCCAGCGACCGCCGTGACAATCGATCATGTCCGTCGGCTTCACCACGTGGTTCTCAAACGCCGTCGCCATCACGAAGGGCTTGAAGATCGATCCGGGCTCATAGGGATCGGTCACCGCCTTGTTGCGGCGCGTGTCCGGGTCGGCGTGCGTGAAGTCGGTCGGATCGAAAAACGGATAATTCGCCATCGCCAGGATGCGCCCGCTGTAAGGATCCATCACAATCGCGGCGCCGCTCTCGGCGTTGAAATCGTTCACGGCTTTTTGCAGTTCATCCTGCGCGATTCCCTGGATCACCGAGTTGATCGTCAGCCACACGTCGCGCCCGTCGTCGGGCGCCGTGTAGCGCTGGTCCTGCACCAGCAGCGTGTGCCGCGAGGCGTCCTTCGTGACGAACATTTCTCCGGGCATGCCGCGCAGCAGGAAATCCAACTGGTGCTCCATTCCGTCCACCCCCTCGTAATTGTTAGCAAACCCGATCACGCTGCCCCCGAGCGTTTTCATGGGATACACCCGCTTGATCGACTTCACGAACCCCACCCCGTCGAGCGTGTGATAAAGAATGCGCGCCTTTTCGGTTGCCTCAGCGCGGACCGCCGCGTCCTTGTCATGCGTCGCGATGCGGTTCTCATCCCGGCTTTCCTCGCGGAGCTTCGCCTTGAGGGCCGCGAACCGGTTGTAAAAATCCTCATCCACTTCCTTGGCCAGCCACAAAAACCGCCGCGGTTTGCCGTCCGCATAGGTCGCGTTCTGCTCGATCTGAAACAGCAGCTCATCGGCGGGCTTGTTCACCAGCGGGGAGAGCGCCTCGACCAGCATGTCTTTGGCCTTTTGCGCCTCCTCCGGATCATCCTTGAGCGCGTTGAGCTTCCCCTCGGGATCCACAATGTAGCCCGGATCGGCGAATAAGTTGTACATGCGCACGGACAACGCCCCCGGCGTGCCATCGGAAAACAGGATCGTCCCCCGGTCGGCCATGATCGGCAGCACCGCCGTGTTCTGCCGCGCGAGCTTCTCGCGCAGATCAGGCGTCACATGCGCCTGGAGATAGGCCACCCGCCCCAGCAGGCCGAGCAATCCCAGCACCGTGAGCACGAGCATTCCACTTGCGAGCCGTTGGGTCCGTTTCACCGCATCCATCGCAGTCATCCATCCCTGTTCGCCGCCCCCGCCGCCGTTGTGTCGTCAGGGCCGATTCGGGTTCACGCGCCCGCCGCCCGCATCGCCGCGCACCGGCGCCACCAGGTCGGTCTCGATCGCCGGCGGCGCATTGCCGCTGCCGGCCGCTTTGGTCGAGGTGTGGGGCCGCAGCGCCGCGCCGGTATCCACGCCCGCGTCGCGCAGGCCCGAGGCGAGGGCCCAGGGGTTCGTCCGCTCGGCGATTTGCGCCCGCTGGGCCCACAGGCTCTGTTCGCGGGCATGGATCTCATCGTGAATTTTCACGCTCTGGCTGGTCAATTCGAGGCGGTGCTGCCGCAACGCCAGCAGCGCCATGGCCAGCGCCAGAAACGTCCCCAGCATGAACAGCAACTTGAACACGAAAAACTTCCGTTCAACGCCTCTTTGCCGCCGGCCTCGGCCGACGCTTGGACTCCGGTCCCGCGCTCGCCCGGCCGGGTTTGGCGCCCGGCGCAAACACGTGAACCGGAGCCTCCGGGCCCCGGTCCTACGCTCGTATCGGCTCTTTTATCGGCCAGCCCTGAACCTTTGTGGCTCACATTCTAAAGAACCGGCGCGGGCCGCCGCAATGCCGCCTCACATCGGCAGCTTCAACGTGGCGCCCGCCTGCAGCGACCCGGCATCCTTGATCCCGTTCACCGCCATCAGCTTCTTTTCAACATCGCGATAATTCGCACTGTCCACACGCTTGGCGATCTTCTCGAGCGAATCGCCCGGCTTCACCACATAGGTCCTGGCGGGCTTTAATTTGGTGGAAGGCGCATCCGCTGTCGCAACGGCGGTTGCGTGCCCACCGGTCGCCCCGCCGGGCTGATGGATCACCACCGCCGCATCCGCGGCTTTCGCCGGAGACCCCGTTGCCGCCTTCGGAGCGCTGGGCGCCGCCGCCGACGCCACCGCTGGAGCATCGGGAATCACGATCGTCCGCCCCGCGATCAGGAACGGCTGCCCGTTCTTCATCAGCGATGGATTCGCCGCCGTGATCCGCGCCCGGTTTGCGCTGGTATCGGCCTTGTAGAACTTCCTGGCAATCTTGTCCAGGGAATCTCCCTTGGCAATCACATACGCCTGCCCCGCCGTCTTCGCCGGAGCCGTCTTCACAAGCGGCTGCGCCCCATCCATTGCCGTACCGGAAAGCGCTGCCGCCGCGGGCTTCACGTCCCCCAATTGCACGGTTGCGGGCATGTCGTTGCTCTGCGCGGACACCAGCTCAACCGGACCCGCCGGCACCACCGACACGGGTGCTTTGACCACCGGCTCCTCGGGCATCACCGGAGCCGCCGGCGCCGCCGAAGCCACGGTATCTTTCTGGGGCGTCATCGCCGCATAGGCCGCCGGCACCTGCGCCAGCACGCCGGTGGCCGTCCCCTGATCGGCACGCGCCATCGACGGCACGCCCACCGGCTGGAGAATCTCTTCCCGCTTGGTTTCCCCGATCGGCAAGGGCGCCATCCGGCCCGTCGCCACATTGTTCGCCGCCGCCCCGCCCGCCGCCGGACCGCCCAGGTACTCCGACAGCAGCACCCCGATCAGCACGATCACCGCCAACCCCGTCAACATCCCGATTTTCGCTTCCTTGGTCATGTCAATCCCTTGTCTCAAGCGCCGTCACTGGCTGGTCTCACTCACATTCCCTTCCGCCCCGCACCCCGTCACTGGTCATTCTCACGCATCGCACCCGCGCCGGTCCACCGTACCGCCCGCAGTTTCGCACTTCGGCTTCGCGGGTTTCTCTGGCACTCCGCTTCGCCCGGCTCCAGCGGCTTCTTCGTCAACACCTCGCACAAACCTTCAGCTTCCCATTGCCGAACCGCCTGCTTCACCAGCCGATCCTCGCCGGAATGAAAACTGATAAACACGGCCCGGCCGCCCGCGTTCAGCATTCCCGGCACGCTCGCCAGAAAATCCCGCAGGCTCTCCAGTTCACCGTTGACCGCCATCCGTAGCGCTTGAAAGGTTCGCGTCGCCGGATCGATCTGGCCCCACTTCGCGGGAACCACTGATCGCACCAGCCGCGCGAGCTGTCCGGTGGTAAGTATCGGCTCCGCTTGGCGCGTCTGGATAATTTTCCGCGCAATCTTCCAGGCGAAGCGCTCCTGCGCGTACTCATGCAGCACGGTGGCGATCCGCTTCTCATCCCACTCCGCCAGCAGATCGGACGCCTTCTTTTTCAGCCGGGGATCCAGACGCATATCCAGCGGCGCTTCCGCGTTAAAACTCAGCCCATGCTTTGTTTCGAGCAGCTGATTCGTCGACACTCCCAGGTCCGCCAAAAGGCCGTCAACCCCCGTAATTTGCAGCTCGGCCAGCACATCCGCCGCCTCCGCAAAATTAGCGTGAAACGTGCGAATCTCTACCTCAGCAATTCCAGCCCCCGCCTCACCTTCCACCCGCCCGCGCGCATATTTCAAATTCACCGGATCCACATCCAGCGCGATCAGCATCCCCCCCGGAGACACCGCCCGCGCCAATTCCACCGCATGTCCCCCACGCCCCGCCGTGCAATCCATCACCCGCTGCCCCGGCTTCAACGCCAGGTGCGCCAGCACCTCCCCCAGCATCACCGGCTCATGTCCATGCTCCCCCGCCCCCGCGCCCATCACCGCCATGAGCCCACCCGCTTCATAAGAAACACTCACTCTCTATCCACACACCAGCCTCACCGCCCCACGCCACCGCCCTATACCTCCCGGCAACCCGTGATGCAACTTCCGCCGCCCGCTTATCTCATACTCCACCGTAAGTCCCAAAAACCCGCTTTCGTGTCTTTTGTGTCCTTCGTGGCAACTTTACGTCCCCGCCTGCCATTCATTCGTGTCCATTTGTGAACATTTGTGGAAAATTTCCCCCCGGCAAAAAAAAACGCGGGGGCACGACTGGCTCACGTGCCCACGCGTCCGCCTGATCCGTGGCTGACTTCGACGCCCATCCGTGAGCGCCCTGTGAATCATAAAGAAGGGCTGGTTCCACAGGGCATGACGCCGATCCCGTTGGTCAAGGCTCCTGCGATGCGTCCTGCCCGCTCGGAGACCCTGGCCCGTTTCCGCGTGTGCCGAGCCGAACACGGTCCATGTGTTCGGCCAGGCGCCGCGTGCGCCCTGCCTGTCCCGCCGCCGGTGACACGGTCCCTGTGTGCCGGGGTCGGCCAACCCTGTTTCCTTCGCGGTCCGGCGACCGGCTCTTCATGAACCTGATCGCCATCCCGCATTGCTTGCTGTCGCGTCCTGCGACTTGTACGCCGCTCCTTGCGACGCTTCCATTCCTGTTTGTCGCTTCATGCGACTCGTCTCGCCGCTCCCTGCGGCCTGTTTCGTCTCTCCCAATTCACCCGACCGTTGCCGCGCTCGCGGAAGAGGGCGGGGGCGGGGTGAACATCTGCTGCATCGCGTTCTGGTAACTCGCCCGATCCGCCAGAAGCTCCCGCATGTGGTTGATGAAGTCTGCACGATTCCACAGCTCCATCCGGTCGTTCACGCCGACCAAGGTCACCTCGCGTCCCAGCATCGCGCCGCCAAACGGATCCGGCGTCTCGCTGTCCCGCATGAAGCGGTCCGGAATGATCACCCGGCCCTGCTTGTCCAATTCCAGCCGGCTGGCCATCGAAAACATCAGCCGCCGGATCTTCGCCGCCTCCGGGCTCATCGCGAGGCCCGCCGTGGCCTGCTCCGATAGCCGCTGAAACAGCTTCTCGGGTATCAGTTGTAAGTACCGGCTTTCCGGAACCAGGTAGAAAGCCGTCCCATCGATTTGCGGATCCATCCCGCCACGCACTTGGCTCGGAATGGCCAGGCGACCTTTGTCATCAATGACGTGATCGAAGCGATCCGTGATGACCATGGTTCGCAAACCCATTCATGCCGGACTGGCTCATCGAGCGGCGATCTTTGTTGGGAATCCTCCCGCCCGCGCCCGGTTATGGGGGATGGGGGGGGGAGGGGGGCCGGGCGCTCCTGCTTCCGGCATATCCCACAAGGGGCTCGCGCCCCGGCCGCTCGACTCGCCCTTCCGGGCCGCTGCTGCATCACCACGTTCCTTGTGGCCTTGACGCGGCAGCCGAGTCGGTGGAATGTCAGGCGATGTCTTTCGACCCACTGACTTCCACTGAGAGTGTATTCTGCCCCACTTTAATCCCCACTGCAACAGAAAACTCTCCGCCCTGAAAAGGGATGAGTTGTGGGAAGCCGGTGGATAAGCTCAGCAGCCACCACCCCTAGTCCCAGAAGCTCAGCCGTAACACCATACCTTGAGGATGAGCACAGCTATCGGCTTTCGCGAATTTTGTTGAAAAATTCGCGATGCCGCGTCACCATCCCCCCCACCGAAAAACGCTCCGCCACCCTCTCACCGGTCGATTTTCCCTCTCCGGGGGGCACAGTGGGTGAAAAGGGGGCGACCCCTCCGATGCCCAGCACCCGCGCCAACGCCTCCGCGAACCGCTCCGGACTCCCCGGCGGCTCCACCAGAATTCCGTCCACGCCCGTCCGCACGATCTCCCGCGTCACCACCGTGTCCATCGCCACCACCGGCACCCCCGCCGCCATCGCCTCCACCAGCACCAACCCAAACCCCTCCTCCTCCGATGGCAAACAGACGCAGGTAAACCGGGGATACCACCGCTCCGGTTCCGCCGTCGCTTCCACAAAATGAACCCGCGTTTGAATCCCCAACTGCTCCGCCAGCGCCCGCAATCGCCCCTCCTCCGCCCCATACCCCACCATCGCCAGATGCACCGCCTCGATCAATCCGGCCGCCCTGATCAACAGGTCTAGCTGCTTTACCCGATCAAACCGCCCCACATACCCCACCACCTTCGCCCCCTCCGGCCAAGGAACCGTCTCCACCCGAATCGCCCGTGCAAACCGCTCGACATCAATCCCATTCGGAATCACCACTCCCTCCCGCACGCGCCCATACCGCTTCACCCGCTCCAGCACCGCCCCCGAAGGCACAATCATCGCATCCCCAAACTTCGCCGCCCACCCGAGCGCCCGCCAATGCCACCCCGGCCGCCGCTGCAACGTATGAATTCCCTGCACAAACCTCGGCCGCCGCGCCTTGTCGATTCCCTTCATCGCCAGCGCCGTGAGCACATTGGCATGCACCAGCACCGAATACACAATCTCCGCCCCGCTCTCCGCCAGGATCCGCCGCAACGCCCGCCGCCCGCGCCAAAATCCCCACGCCCCGCGAATACCCAGCGTCCGCACCGAAATCCCAGCCTCCTGCAACTGCTCCGCAATCGTCTTCCCGCTGGATATTCCCCCTACCGGCAACGCCTTCAACGCAATCACGTCCACACGCCACCCCCAATCCCGCTTCAACCCCACCGCCAGATCGCGCAGCCACCGCGGCGAACCCCCCATCTCCAGGTCCGTAATCACCAGCACGATCTTGCCGCCATCGCCCATCCCCCGATTCTCCCCCGCCCTCCGCCTTTTCAGCAAGCCGTATCCGAATCTGCTCCGCTGGGTTATTCTCTTGGGCCCTTTTCATGCTCGGAGCACCGCGCGGCAACGCGCGGATTGACGCCCATGCCTGCCGCTTCCCGCCTTCACCTCCCGGACGCTCCGCCAGATCAATCCGCTGCCCCCGTCAGGGCCTGGCGCCAGCCCGTCACCCTCGATACCTACCTCCCCGCCGCCCCCGAGCCCTGCCCGATGTTCCTCGAAAAGCGCGTCTATCAGGGCAGCAGCGGCCGCGTGTATCCGCTCCCGGTCGTCGAACGCATCGCCGAAAATTCCGTGCCCCACGCCTGGGACGCCATCCATATAGAGAACGAATATCTCCGGCTCATGATCCTCCCCGACATCGGCGGCCGCATCCATGTCGGTCTCGACAAGGCCAACGGCTACGACTTCTTTTACCGCCAGAATGTCATCAAGCCCGCCCTTGTCGGCCTTGCCGGCCCCTGGATTTCGGGCGGCGTGGAATTCAACTGGCCGCAGCACCATCGCCCCTCCACCTTCATGCCCACCGACATCGAGATCGAACGCCACTCCGACGGCTCAATCACCGTCTGGTGCAGCGAGCACGAACCCATGAACCGTATGAAAGGGATGCACGGCGTCTGCCTCCATCCCGGCACAAATGTGATCGAACTCAAGGCCCGAGTCTTCAATCGGACCGAGCTCACCCAAACCTTCCTCTGGTGGGCCAACGTCGCCACTCGCGTGCATGAACACTATCAAAGTTTCTTTCCGCCTGATGTGCACTATGTCGCCGACCATGCAAAGAGAGCCATGAGCGCTTTTCCGCTGTGCACCGGCCGGTATTACGGCGTCGATTATGCCGCCCGCGCCGCCCACGGCGTCCCCGCTGACGAAACCCCGCGCTGCTTCGTCCCCCCCGCCGGCAACTACCCGCCCAACGATTTAAGCTGGTACGCCAACATCCCCGTGCCCACCAGCTACATGGCCATGGGCAGCCGCGAGGATTTCTTCGGCGGGTACGACCACGCCGCCCGCGCCGGCCTTATCCACTTCGCCGACCGCCGCATCGCTCCAGGAAAGAAACAATGGACCTGGGGTAATCATGACTTCGGTTATGCGTGGGATCGACATCTTACCGATAACGATGGCCCTTATATAGAACTTATGGCGGGCGTCTATACCGACAACCAGCCCGATTTCTCTTACCTTGCGGCCGGCGAAACCCGCACGTGGTCCCAGTTCTGGTATCCCATCCAGAAAATCGGCCCCGCCATCCAAGCGAATCTGGACGCCGCCCTCAGCCTCGCCCGTCAGGAGAACGCCACGCGCGTCGGCATCGCCGCCACGCGCCCTCTGGCCAACGCCTGCATCACTGTCTTCGCCAACGGCACGCTTCTCAAAGAGTGGCAAACCGACCTTGGCCCCGACCGCCCCTTCTTCGCCGACCTGCCTGACACCGATCCGCAAACCGTCGCCATCACCGTCACCCACGCCGCCGGCCAAACGCTCCTTTCCTACACGCCCGCCAGCACCAAACACACCGATATCCCCCCGGCCGCCAAGGAACCCGCGCTCCCCGCCGCCATCGCCACTACCGACGAACTCTACCTCATTGGCCTGCACCTCGAACAATACCGCCACGCCACCCGCATGCCCGAGGAGTACTGGCGCGAAGCCCTCCGCCGCGAGCCCGACAACATCCGCTGCAACACCGCCATGGGCTGGTTCCACTATCGCCGCGGCGAATTTCCCGCCGCCCTCGCCCACTTCCAGCGCGCGGTCGACATTCTCACGCGCTGGAATCCCAACCCCCGCGATGGCGAAGCCCATTATGGCCTCGGCCTCACCCTCGCTCGCCTCAACCGCCCCGCCGATGCCTACGACGCCTTCGCTAAATCCGCCTGGAACTATGCATTCCAGTCCCCCGCGTTCTTCGAACTCGCCCGCCTCGATTGCAAACTTTCCGACTGGTCCACCGCCGAGGAACGCCTCCGGCGGGTCCTCGCGGTCAATCACGACCATCTCCAGGCGCGCGACCTCCTGGCCATCGTCCTGCGCCGCCTCCTTCGCTTCGGCGAGGCCGACCGCCTCCTCGCGGAAACGCTGCGCCTCGATCCGCTCGACCACTGGGCCCGCCACATCGCCGGCAAGCCGTTCACCGCCGGCCTTCGGGTCGCCCTCGACATCGCGTGGGACCTCCTTCACGCCGGCATGTACGCCGAAGCGCTCACCCTCCTCCAGCACGCCGACGCCGCCCAGGACCCGAAAAAATCCATCGATTCCGCGCGAGCCTGCTCCGATCCCGACCTCGGCGCTCCTCTTCTGACCGCCTATCTCCAGGCCTACCTCCACCACCTCGCCGGCAACGCCCCCGCTTCCGCCGCCGCCCTCCAGCGTGCCCGTGCACTTTCTCCCGAGTACTGCTTTCCCGCCCGCCTCGACGAAGCCGCGCTCCTGGAATGGGCCGCCGCCGCCGATCCCGATTGCGCCCATCCGCATCATCTCCTGGGCAACTGGCTTTACGACCGGAAGCGCCATCGCGACGCCATCGACCACTGGCAAAGCGCTGCCGCCATTGACCCCGCTAACCCTATCATTTCGAGAAACCTCGGAATCGGGTATTTTAACATCCTTCACGATCCGACCCAGGCCACAGAGGCCTATGACCGTTCCTTCGCGGCCGCCCCCACGAGCGCCCGCATCCTCTACGAACGCGATCAGCTCTGGAAACGACTCGCCGAGCCCCCCGCCAAACGGCTCGCCGAACTCGAAAAATTTCCATCCCTCACCGCGCAGCGCGACGACCTCGCCCTGGAACTCGCCACCCTGTACAACGACGTCGCCAACCCGGCCGCCGCCCTGCGCATCCTCACCGCCCGCCGCTTCCAACCCTGGGAAGGCGGCGAAGGCCTCGCCCTCGGCCAATACGTGCGCGCCCAGCTCGCTCTCGGCCGCGACGCTCTGCAGAATGACAACCCCGGCGCCTCCCTCGCCCATTTCCAATCCGCCCTCTCGCCCCCCGAGAACCTCGGCGAAGCGCGCCATCTCCTGGCCAACCAGAGCGATATCCACTACTGGCTCGGCAAAGCTCACGCCGCGCTGGGAAACGTCCCCGCCGCCCGCCATCACTTCACCGCCGCCGCCCACGCCACCGGCGACTTCCAGGAAATGTCCGTCCGCGAATACTCCCCCATGTCCTTCTATTCCGCGCTCGCCCTCCGCGAGCTCGGCCGCCAATCCGACGCCGACAACCTCCTTGATGCCCTCGCCGCCTATGGCCAGAAACTCATCGATACCCCCGCCAAAATCGACTATTTCGCCACCAGCCTCCCCACCATGCTGCTCTTCGACGATGATCTCCAGCAGCGCGCCGCCATCGAGGGCGCTTTCCTTATCGCCCTCTCCCACTTCGGCCTCCACCGCCCGAGTGACGCCCGGCCCCTGCTCGAAAACATCCTTCGTCAAAATCCCGCGCACGCAGGGGCGCACGTTTGGCTTAAAGATGATTTAATGCTCGCTGGCCCCGCGGCCAACCTCACCCCGTAAACCCCGCGCGGTCCCCGCGCGTTTCGTCAGTCCCTCTGCTTGCGGAAGGAAACGATCATGCTCAAGTCCCTCTCTCTGGCCGCTCTTGCCGCCTCCGTCACCTTCGCGCTGGCGCTCGCCGGTTGCGGCGGCGGCTCCGGCGGCGGTTCCGCCTCCTCCCAGTCCGCCTCCAACATCAAGATCGGCTTCATCGTCAAGGCACCCGATGAACCCTGGTTCCAGCGCGAATGGCACTTCGCCGATGAAACCGCCGCCAAGGACGGCTTCACCGTCATCCATGCCCAGGGCCAGGACGGCGAAAAAGTTTCCGCCGCCATCCAGAACCTCGCCGTTCAGGGCGCCCAGGGCTTTGTCATCTGCACGCCGGACGTCAAACTCGGACCCGCCATCGTCGCCCAGGCCAATCAGAACGGGATGAAGGTCATCGCGGTCGACGACCAGTTCGTCGGCGCCGACGGCAAGCCGATGACCAACGTTCCCTACATCGGCATCGACGCCAAAAAGATCGGCAACCTCGTCGGCCAAACCCTGATGGAACAAATGAAGGCCCACAAGTGGGACATGGCCGATACCGCCCTGTGCGCCATCACCTTTGAAGAACTCCCCACCGCCAAGGACCGCACCGACGGCGCCATCGACGCCTGCGAAGCCGGTGGCCTCCCGGCGGATCAGGTCTTCAAGGCCCCCATGACCAAGTCCAACCTCGAGCAGGCCAAAATCGCCGCCACCAACCTCCATACGCAGCATCCCAACGTCAAGCACTGGCTTATCTGCGGCATGAACGATCCCGTGGTCATCGGCGGCGTCCGCGCGTTTGAAGAAGCCGGCCTTACCGCCGACAACATCATCGGCGTCGGCATCAACGGCGACCAGGTCGCCATCGACGAACTCAATCGCCCCCAGGTCACGGGCTTCTACGGAACCGTCCTGCTCTCCGCCCGCACCCACGGATCCAACACCGTCCAGATGATGTATGACTGGATCAAGGACGGTAAAACGCCCCCGATGGATACCCGCACCACCGGCACCGTCATCAACCGCGAAAATTTCCACCAGGTGCTCAAAGAGCAGGGCGTCCCCGAAAAATCCTGACACCACCGGGACTCACATGACCAGCTCTCCCGCAGCCCCCGCCTCGGATCTCTTGCGATTCGAGGCGGTCACCAAAACCTATCCCGGCGTCCGCGCGCTGGAAGGAGTCTCCTTCTCCGTCGCCGCCGGTTCCGTTCATGCGCTCCTGGGCGAAAATGGCGCCGGCAAATCCACGCTGCTCAAAACGCTCTCCGGCGCCCACCTCCCCACCTCCGGCAACCTCGTCGTCGATGGCAAGCCCGTGGTCTTCCGATCCACCACCGAGGCACTCGCCGCCGGCGTCGCCGTCATCTACCAGGAACTCCACCTCGTCCCCCACCTCTCGGTTGCAGAAAACCTCTACCTCGGTCACCTCCCCACCACCGTCGGCGTCATCCGCAAGTCCGAGCTCTACGATCTCGCCTCCCGCCAGCTCCAGCGCGTCGGCGAAACCTTCCATCCCAAGACCCCCCTCTACCGCCTCTCCCTCGGCCAGCGGCAGATGGTCGAAATCGCCAAGGCCCTCTCCTGGGGCGCCCGCATCCTCGCCTTCGACGAGCCCACCTCCTCACTCTCCGCCCGGGAAATCACCAAGCTCTTCGAAGTCATCGGCGACCTCAAACAGCAGAACTGCGCCATCCTTTACGTCACCCACCGCATGGAGGAGGTCTTCCGCATCTGCGACGCCGCCACCGTCCTTCGCGATGGCAAGCACGTCGTCACCTACAATTCACTGGAAAGCTCCAGCGCCCAACCCGGCGGAAAAGTCACCCACGACCAGATCGTCAAAGCCATGGTCGGCCGCGAACTCGCCGATATTTACGCCTATCGCCCCCGCACCCCGGACGCCGCCGCTCCGCCCGCCCTGGAAATCCAAAACCTCCGCGGCGCCGGCATGAAGCACGCCGTCTCTTTCAAGGTCGCGCCCGGTGAAATTCTCGGGCTCTTCGGCCTCGTCGGGGCGGGTCGCTCGGAAACGCTCAAAGTCATTTTCGGCGGCAACCGCAAAAAACAGGGCCGCATCCTCGTCGACGGCCATGACTCCGACATCTCCAACCCCCGCCGCGCCATCCACGACGGCGTCCTGCTTTGCCCGGAAGACCGCAAGAAAGAAGGCATCGTTCCCGTCCGCTCCGTCCTCGAAAACATCAACATCTCCGCACGCCACCGCGAATCCCTCGGCGGCGTGATCATCCGCCCGCGCTGGGAAAAACAGAACGCCCTCAAACGCATCAAGGAACTCGCCGTCAAAACGCCCTCCCCCGCCCAGGAAATCCGGTTCCTCTCCGGCGGGAACCAGCAGAAAGCCATCCTCGGCCGCTGGCTCTCCGAAAAAATCCGCGTCATGCTGCTCGATGAGCCCACCCGCGGCATCGACGTTGGCGCCAAAGCCGAAATCTACAACATCCTCTACTCGCTCGCCGAACGCGGCATCGGCGTCGTCGTCGTCTCCTCGGACCTCCCGGAAGTCATGGGGGTCTCCGATCGCATCCTGGTCATGCGCGAAGGCCAGATCGCCCTCGACGTCAAGCGCGGCCAGGCCACCCCCGAGCAAATCCTCGCCGCCGCTCTACCCCTCGGTGGCTCCGCCCCCGCCGACTCTAGCAAAGGAAATCCCTCGTGAGCGAACTCTCACCCGCCCAGCTCTCCCTCGGCAAGCGCGCCGCGCAGATCCTCCAGGACACCGGCATGCTCGCCGCCCTCGTCGTCCTCTTCGTCGCCTGCTGCATCACTGTCCCCAATTTCGGCACCCTCAAAAATTTCGAAGGCATCCTCATCGCCGTCTCGACCGTCGGCATCATCTCCACCACCATGCTCTTCTGCCTCGCCTCCGGCAATTTCGATCTTTCCGTCGGAACCCTCGCCCCCTGCGCCGGCGTCATCACCGCTCTGGTCATGCAGAAAACCGCCAAGCTCCCCTGGTATGAATCCTTCGCCCTGGGCACCGGATCGGCCATCGCCTTCGGCGCGCTCGTCGGCTTCATCAACGGCTTCGTCGTCGCCGTCTGCCGCATCAACCCCCTCATCACCACGCTCGCCACCATGCAGATGGTCAAAGGCTTCGGCCTGGTGATCTCCGATTCCCAATCCATCTCCGATTACCAGCCCGCGGTCATCAAACTCGGTTCCGCCGCCTTCCCCGCCTTTTACACCCCCGACCACATGCCCATCTTCCGCCTCACGGTCCCCGTCTGGATCTGCTTCGCCTGCTTCGCTCTCTTCGGCTTCATCCTCAATTGGACCACCTTCGGGCGCGACACCCTCGCCATCGGCGGCAACGAGGAAGCCGCACGCCTCGCCGGCGTCCCCGTCATCCGCACCAAAATCCTCATCTTCACCATCCAGGGAATCGTCACCGCCATCGCCGGCATCCTCATCCTCGCACGCACCGGCGCCATCCAGCAGGACACCTCCCAGGGCCTCGAACTCCTCGTCATCGCCGCCTGCGTCCTCGGCGGCGTCTCCCTCACCGGCGGCATCGGAAAAATGTCCTACGTCATCGCCGGCGTCTTCATCATGGGCATCGTCGACAACGCTCAATCTCTCAAAGACATCCAGCCCCCCTACCGCTACGTCGTTTCCGGCGCCATCCTCCTCGCCGCCGTCCTCTTCGACCGCTTCAAACAAAAACGCTCCGCCTGACCCCCGCTGAACCATTTTTTGAGGGCCTCTCATGTCGCCGAAACGCTTCGCCCTCGCCGCCGCCTTTTACTATTCACTATTCACCATTCACTGTTCCACCGCCGCCCCCATCGACATCACCCTCACCGCCCCGCCCGCCCCCACCCCCACCTCCGCCTTCCACCTCGGCACCCCCACTTCCCCCACTGGCCAGACGCTCACCGTCAACGGCTCCTCCATCCTCCTCAACGGCCAGCCCGCCATCCCCGTCATGGGCGAGTTCCATTACTCCCGCTACCCCGCCAGCGAATGGCGCACCGAACTCCTCAAAATGAAAGCCGGCGGCATCACCGTCGTCTCCACCTACGTCTTCTGGATCCATCACGAAGAAATCGAAAACCACTGGGACTGGTCGGGCAACCGCGACCTCCGCACATTCGTCCAAACCTGCCAGGACGTCGGCCTGCCCGTCATCGTCCGCATGGGCCCCTGGGACCACGGCGAAGTCCGCAACGGCGGCTTCCCGGAATGGCTCCTCCACAAGAATCCCCCCATCAAACTCCGCTCCGAAGACCCCGCCTTCCTCGCACAGGTCAAAGACCTCTACACCCAGATCGCCACCCAGCTCAAAGGCGAACTCTGGAAAGATGGCGGCCCGGTCATCGGCGTGCAGCTCGATAACGAATTCGGCGGCCAGGCCTCCTACCTCCTCGCCCTCAAAAAAATCGCCGTTGATTCCGGCATCGACACGCCCCTCTACACCCGCACCGGCTGGCCCGCGCTCCGATCGCCGATGCCGTTCGGCGAGATTCTTCCCCTCTTCGGCGGCTATGCCGAAGGCTTCTGGGACAAGGCCCTCACCCCCATGCCCGGCGCCTACTGGCAGGTCTTCACGTTCGCCCGGGAACGCACCGACACCGCCGTCGGCACCGACGTCCTGGGCAACCGCGCCAAAACCGATGAAGCCAACACCAACGAATACCCCTACCTCACCTGCGAACTCGGCGGCGGCATGATGACCTCCTACCACCGCCGCATCCACATCGACCCCCGCGACGCCTACGCCCTCGAACTCGTCAAAATCGGCTCCGGCTCCAACCTCCCCGGCTTCTACATGTACCACGGCGGCACCAACCCCGACCCCGACTCCCCCGCCACCTCACCCCCCTGGCTCCAGGAATTCCAAAACGCCACCATGACCAACTCCAACGACATGCCCGTCAAAACCTATGACTTCCAGGCCCCCCTCGGCGAGTTCGGCCAAATCCGCGAACCCTACTACCTCCTCAAACGCACCCACCTCTTCCTCAAAGACTTCGGCGAACAACTCGCCCCCATGACCACCACCTTCCCCGCCGAACGCCCCAAAAATCAGCAGGACACCTCCACCCTCCGCTACGCCATCCGCTCCGACGGCCACTCCGGCTACATCTTCATCAACAATTACCAGCGCGGCATCGAAATGCCCGCAAAAGAAAACGTCCAATTCACCCTCCACCTCGCCGACAACTCCACCCTCACCGTCCCCACCACCCCCATCACGATCCCCGCCGATTCCACCCTCGTCCTCCCCTTCAATTTCCGTCTCCCTTCCGGTGAAAGCATACCCTCCACCACCGCCGAGCCCCTCTGCTCCGTCACCGACGGCGCCGACTCGCTGACCCTCTTCACCGCCCCCGCCGGTCTCCCCGCCCCCGCCATCGAAAACCCCCACGTCCTCACCGTCGACGAGCCCAAATCTCTCCGTAGCTACCGCGCCAAGCTCGCCGGCAAAGAACGCATCCTCTACTCCGACGACGACCTCACCACCGACGGCGACACCGTCACCCTTTCCTCGCCCTCCGACAAATTCAACCTCCTCATGTGGCCCCCCGCTGATATCACTCCCGCCGGCACCGCCAACCTCAAAACCCAACCTGCCAAAGACGGCCCCCTCGAAGGCCTCGCCACCACCCTCGCCGTCCCCGCCCCGGTCACCGCCACTCTCGAAAAGCTAAAAGACGCCGGCCCCTTGCGCACCATCCCCATCAAACCCCGCGGCAACGCAGAAGAACCCACCGACGCCGACTTTGATAACGCCGCCGTCTACCAAATCCACCTCCCCGCCAACATCGACCCCTCCCGCGACCTCCTCCTCCGCCTCCACTACACCGCCGACGTCGCCCGCCTCTACCTCGACGGAAAACTCCTCACCGACAACTTCTACAACGGCGCCCCTTTCGACCTCTCCCTCAAACGCTTCGCCCCCCAAATCTACACCGGCAAACTCACCCTCAAACTCCTCCCCCTCCAGAAAAACGCCCCCATCTACATCCAGAAAGAAGACCAACCCGACTTCGGCGATAAAGACTCCCTCTGCACCGTCGCTCCGCCCGAAATCATCGAAACGCACACGCTCACGTTCACAGTCAAATAACCACCTCCTCACGGCCCTTGCCGTCCGTTGGACACCCGTTTCTATTTCATGGCGCTTTTTCCGCAGGCTCGGGAACATGCAGTCCCAACTGCTTCCGCAACTCCTCATACGCCTGGTTGGACCGCTCGGCGAGCTCCCGCACGTTCCCGTGGGCTTCCCGCGCCAGGCGGTCCCGCACCTTTCGCACGTCGTCCACCGGCGTTCCCTCGGCCTCCCGATTGTTTTCGTCACCCATCATCAACATTCCCTTTCAACATGTCCGCCGTCACCAGGTGCGGCGCTGCTCACGCATGCCGAAAAGAAACTTGTCTCGATGTACACTTTCATCGCGTTCATCCTAGCAGTCGCAACACCCCGCATCTATTCTTCTCCCGGAGCTGCCTATGTCCCGTCGTTATGACCAACGCGTCAGTTACCTCCTCCTCCTCCTCGCCCTCTCCTCCTGCACCCCCGCCCCGCCGCGCTCCGCCTCCTCCGCCGCCAAGTCAGACGCCAACGTCCTCTCACTCGCCGGCGACTGGCGGTTCCGCCTCGACCCCTCCGACACCGGCGAAAAGGAAAACTGGCAATCCAGCACCCTCCCCGATCACCTCCGCCTGCCCGGCTCCCTGCAGGAACAAAACTTCGGTGAGCCGCCCTCCGCCACCGCCCACTGGACCGCGCGCATCGGACTCGCTTTTCTGCGCAATCCCAAGTACCAGCCCTACGAGCAACCCGGCGATTTCGAGGCCGTCTCGTGGCTGACCCCCAACCGCGTCTACGTCGGCCCCGCCTGGTTCCAACGCGACATCTCCATCCCCCCCGACTGGGCCCACAAACACATCACCCTCTTCCTCGAACGCCCCCACGGCCAAACCACCCTCTTCCTCGACAACACCAAAATCGACTCCCAATACTCCCTCAACACCCCCCACACCTACACCCTCCCCAACAACCTCTCCCCCGGCAAACACACCCTCACCCTCCGCGAAGACAACTCCCTCCTCATCCCCGTCGGCGCCGACGCCTCCGCCGTCACCGACCAAACCCAAACCAACTGGAACGGCTTCATCGGCGACCTCTCCCTCCGCGCCCAGAACCAAATCCGCATCGACGATGTACAGGTCTTCCCCGACCTCCCCGCACACAAAGCCCACCTTAAAATCACCATTGCCAACGACACCCCCGACACCCTCCACGCTTCCCTCAATTATGGCACCCACGACCACGGCGATCCCGTTATCCGCCACTACATAATCCACCGAGATCCTACCGATATTCCCCCCGGCTCCACGACCCTTACCGTCGACGCAGAGGGAGGCAAACCCTGGGATGAATTTCATCCTGAACTCACGGATCTCCAAGTCTCCCTCTCCACTCCCGATTTCAAAACGATCTTCGACGACCGCTCCCTCACCTTCGGCATGCGCAAGCTCTCCACCTCCGCCACCCAACTCACCATCAACTCCCGCCCCCTCTTCCTCCGCGGAACCCTCGACTGCTGCGTCTTCCCCCTCACCGGATACCCCCCCACCGACCTCGCCTCCTGGAAACGCGAATTCTCCATCATCAAATCCTTCGGCCTCAATCACATGCGATTCCACTCCTGGTGCCCGCCCGAAGCCGCCTTCGAGGCCGCCGACGAACTGGGCGTCTACCTCCAGGTCGAAGGCCCCGTCTGGGCCGCCTTTGGCTCGGGCAACGCCCTCGATAAATGGATCCCCGGCGAGCTCGAACGCACCCTCAACACCTTCGGCAACCACCCCTCCTTCTGCTTCCTCTCCCCCGCCAACGAACCTGGCTCGCGCACCAATCAGCCCAACGCCGCGTTCCTCTCCAACCTGATCGACCAGCTCCGCAAACAAGATCCCCGCCACCTCTACACCGCCGGCTCCAACTGGCCCAACCTTCCCGACGCCGACTACCAGGTGATGTCCGCCCCGCGCATGAATTCCTCCCACGAACTCAATCGCGAGCCCGCCACAACCTCCGATTACTCCGCCATCGTCAGCCAGTGGAAAATGCCCGTCGTTTCCCACGAAACCGGCCAGTGGTGCGTCTACCCCAACTTCGACGAAATTAGGAAATACACCGGCTCTTTAAAGCCCGGCAACCTAGAAATTTTCCAGGACTTCCTCAAAAAAGCCGGCATGGCCGACCAGGCCCACGACTTCCTCATGGCCTCCGGTCACTTCCAGGCCATCCTCTACAAAGAAGAAATAGAAGCACTCCTCCGAACCCCCCACATCGGCGGCTTCCAGCTCCTCGACCTCCACGACTTCCCCGGCCAGGGCACCGCCCCCGTCGGCGTCCTCGACTGCTTCTGGGATGAAAAAGGCTACATCTCCGCCAAACAATTCTCCTCCTTCTGCGGCCCCGTCGTCCCCCTCGCACGCCTCCCCAAACGCGTCTTCACCACCGATGAAATCTTCGCCGCCAAACTCCAGCTCGCCAACTACGGCGACACCGACATCCGCGGCGGCGCTCGTTACACCCTCCAGGCCGACGACGGCACCATCATCGGCGGCGGCATCTCCGATCTCTCCGTCGTCAAGGCCGGAACCCTCACCGACATCGGCGACGCCGTCGCCTTTCTCAAGTCGGTCCAAGCCCCCGCCCGCATCACCCTCACCCTCTCCCTAAACGCCGGCGAACACGTCAATGCCTGGCAGTTCTGGGTCTACCCCCCCGCCTCCGCCGCCACGCCCGCTCCACAAAATATCCTCATCTCTCCATCCCTCGACAACCAAACCCTCGCCGCCCTCAACGCCGGCAAATCCGTCCTCCTCCTCCCTCCCACCAATTCCCTCCCCGGCAATACCCATGGCTCCTTCTCCCCCATCTTCTGGAATCGCATCACCTTCCCCGGCGCCGCCATCCACACCCTCTCCATCCTCTGCAATCCCAAAAACCCCGCCCTTGCTCAATTCCCCACCGACGCCTACTCCAATTGGCAATGGGCCGACCTCCAGAACCACTCCCACCCCCTCATCCTCCAGGGCCCCACCCAGCCCCTCACCCCCATCGTCCAGATCATCGACGACTGGGACACCGCCCGCAAACTCGCACTCGTCCTCGAAGCCAACGTCGGCAAAGGCAAACTCCTCCTCTCCGCCATCGACCTCTCCTCCAACCTCGACTCCCGCCCCGCCGCCCGCCAGCTCCGTACCTCCCTCCTCCACTACATGACCACTAAGGACTTCCACCCCGCCGCCACCCTCACCCCCGACCAACTCAAAACCCTCCTCCCCTGACCCCACCGCCCTCGCTCGCCATCATGATGCTGAATCCCCACGCCGCGCCCACCCACCCCCCCTCCCCCCCCTCACATGCGCCCGGCAGGAGTCGAA
>DASZTO010000005.1:0-8207 GCA_035548175.1 Phycisphaerae bacterium
GCGCGCGGGGCTATGCGCGGCTCCTGGGGGCGGATATGGTTGGGGGATGAATATTGTGTTGATTGGGTATCGGGGGAGCGGGAAGACGACGATCGGGCGGGCGCTGGCGCGGCGGCTGGGGTGGGGGTTTGTGGATACGGATGTGGAGATCGTGGGGCGTGCGGGGATGACGATTCGGGAGATTTTTGAGCGGGAGGGGGAGGCGGGATTTCGCGATCGGGAATCGGCGGTGGTGCGGGATGTGGCGGCGCGGGGGGGGCGGGGGGCCGCGGAGGCGGGGCTGGTGGTGGCGGCGGGAGGGGGCGCGGTGTTGCGGGTGGAGAATGTGGCGGCGCTGAAGGCGACGGGGAAGGTGGTGTGGCTCAAGGCGCCGGTGGAGGTGCTGCACGAGCGGATTTCGGCGGATGCGGCGACGGCGGCGATGCGACCTAACCTCACGGCAGCGGGGGGGTTGGAGGAGATTCGGGCGCTTTTGGCGGTGCGGGAGGAGGCGTATCGGGGGGCGGCGGATGAGGTGCTGGAGGTGGGGGGGATGGGGGTGGAGGAGGCGGTGGATCGTTTGGCGGGGGGCAATGGCGAAAGTGAACGAAGGCACGCTAAAGCGTGAACTCCGGGCAGATTCCGGGCAGGTAAGGGTGGGGATTTGGGGGATATGGACTGATGAGAATGGGTGTGGGGGGACGATAACGGAGTGAGGTGATTGTGAGCGGGCAGCATGGAGTTGCCGGCGATCATGTGTCCTGGGCGTTCATGGAAGGAACTGTCTATGGTAGCTCCGGCCGAGGGTCACGAGGCGGCACGGGAGTTGGGACATGCGGTGAAGGTGTTGGACCTGCTGACAAACCGGTATCACGTGGGGCTGCTGGAGGCGGCGTGGGAGGCGGGGATGCGGGTGGAGTTGCCGGCGACGGCGCGGTTTCAGGCGGGGCAGCGGGTGCGGTTTGTGGTGGCGGGCGGCGAGGGGGTGGTGAGCAAGGGCTCGATGAAGCGAGCGACGGTGAGCGGGATGAGCGGGGGCGGGGTGGCGGAGCGAGTGCGGGTGGAGTTGGTGGTGGGGCCGTGAGGGCGCGGGGGTAATTAGTAATTGGTAATTGGTAATTGGTGATTGGTGATTGGGCGCGCTGTGGGGCGACGCGCGGAGGGCGTGGTGCGCTTTTTTCGTTTTTTGTGGGAGGTGATTGGGGGTGGAGGTATCGTATGCGGGACAGGTGATGGAGGATGTGGGATGGGTGTGCGGCGGATGTTGATGATGGCGGCGATGGGGGTGGTGATGGTGCCGGCGTCGCGGATGGCGTGGGGGTGGATGTATGTGCCGCTTGATTTGGATTCGCTGGCGGCGAAGAGTGAGGTGGCGGTGGAGGGGGAGGTGATGGGCGGGAAGGGGATTTTGGATGTGAAGGTGATGGAGGTGTATGCGGGCGGGGTGAAGGCGGGGGATGAGTTGCGGGTGAATCCGTTGTTTTATGCGAAGGCGGGGCAGGGGGCGGCGCGGACGGCGCCGTTCGCGGTGGGGGATCGGTTGTTCTGGTTTCTGGTGAAGTCAAAGGATAAAGAGCCAGGGGGAGTGACGGGGTGGGAGCCACTCGAAGGGGGTGTGAAGCTGGAGGCGGGCGGGCGGGTAGTGGAGTTTACGCAGGCGATGAATCCCGGGCCGGTGGTGGCGGAAACTACGGGGATGAATCGGCATGGTGCGGAGGCTCCGCTGGTGGAGGCGTATCGGGAGGAGGTGGCGGGGAGTTTTAAGACGGTGGCGCGGTTTAAGCAGGAGATGGCGGCGGCGGTGGCGGCGAAGGATGCGGACGGGTTGGTGGAATTGCTGGTGGAGCGTGCGCGGGTGGCGCGAAAGGAGGGGACGGCGCGGGATGAGTTGGCGGATCAGGCGGGGGCGGCACTGGTACCTTTGCACAACAACGAGGCGTTGGATGCGGCGTTGAACGTTGAGGGGGTGTGGAGCACGGAGGAAATCGCGCGGGGTTTTTGGACGGAGGAAGGGATGGCGTATTTGTTCAAGCGGATCGAGGATGGGGCGCTGTCAGCAAAGCAGCGGGACGTGTATGTGCGGGCGCTGCCGCCGGGAATGGTGGATGTGGAGGGTGGACCGGTGATGTGGCCGAAGGGATCGCTGGTGCGGCTTGCGAAGCTGGCGGCGGAGGCCCAGCGGAAAGGTGATGATTCGCTGGCGGGGGATTTGCTCAACCCGGTGCGTTTGTCGGCGGGGCACGTGCGGTCGCTGGGCTTTGTGGAGCAGGGGGATCTGGCGGAGGCGGTGAAGGTGGTGAAGGGGATGCGGGAGAAGGGGGGAAGCGAGGGAACGTTGTGGCAGATGGACGAGATTGTGAGGGCGGGGGGATCTGGTGGGCCAATGGGGCCGGTGAAGGAATAGAGGGGACGTGGGACGGTAGTGGGAGATATAAAGAATTGTCGATAGACTGTTGTCGCATTGCATCGAGAGCGGATGGAGCGTGTTATGCGGAAGCGCCTGGGCTTGTGCGTGGGGTTGATGGTGGCGGTGATGAGTGGGGTGGCGGCGGGGGCTGGAGAGCGTGGGGATGGCGCGACGTTTGGGGGATGGCTAGAGCAGCATCCGCAGGTGAAGGCGCGGGTGGCGTGGGTGACGGGGGATGGGGGGCGGGTGCCGTATGTGAAGTGGACGAGTGCGCAGAAGGCGCGGGTGGAGGAGTTGTATGGGAAGTTGATGACGGGGGATCGGAATCTGGTGATGCATTTGCCGGATGCGGAGAAGGCGAGCGGGTATTACACGGCGGAGCAGGCGTTTGATATTTATGGGGCGCACGTGGCGCACGTGGTGTATGTGGAGGCGAAAGGGCTGGTGCCGTGGAAAGTGGAGGATTTGCCGGCGGACGAATTGGATCAGTTGGTAAGCGGGGACGCGTATTTTGCGATGATCAAGCCGACGGGGCAGGCGTTGCCGGCGGGGATTCAGGCGCGGCGGGATTTTCAGGATGTGTCGGAGAACGAGTGGCTGGAGGAGTACATCAGCGATCCGCGGATCGGGTGTGAGTTTTTGTCTGGCAAGACGAGCACGACGGGGCGGTCGCTGATCGGGAAAAATCGGTGGGAGACGGTGAAGAACATGACGATATGGATGCGCGACAATGTGGATCACGGGGGGATTGATGACCAGGTGGCGACACGGGCGAAGAAGTTGCGGTGGCTGGATGAGCGGCTGCGGCGCTTTCCGGGGCAGCAGACGGCGATGGCGAACCAGGGGTGTCATTCGGCGAGCAAGTTGTTTGTGGATCTGGCGCGGAGCGTGAACATTCCGATTTTGAGCGTGCGGTCGCTGGATCCGACGGACGGGGAGAAGAAGGAGAATTATTTCAGCCGGACGCATGGGAGTTTGATGTACGGGTGGGCGGAATCGTCGCCGCGGGTGGTGTGGCACACGGACGAGATTTATGCGCGGGAGGGGCGGATTTGTTTTCCGATCGATGAGAAGGGGGCGCTGGTGCCGCAGGCGGAGGCGGACAATCGGTATGCGGAGCAGACGTGGCTGACGCCGGAGCAGTGGAAGAAGGCGGGGTTTTCGTATGAGTTGGCGCGGGTGTTTCCGGGGCAGGGGTTCGGGCATGATTCGCCGAAGGAGGAGAATCGGTATGACCTGGGGTACACGGATGGGGCGTGGCGCGGGACGGGGAAGGGGGACATTTCGACGATGTTTGATTGGGCGCAGGATTATGCGTTGTGCGGGTATCCGCTGCTGGACCTGGCGGGGCGGCAGGTGGTGACGGCGCAGTTGCAGATTGATTTCAAGGATGCGCAGAAGGGGCTGAGCGCCGGGCAGTTGCCGAAGATGCCGACGATGGCGGAGTTTGAGGCGCGCGCGGCGGCGGGGTTGAAGGCGGTGGGCGGCGGGGCGGGGTTGGCGAAGCGCGAGAAGGCGATGGAGGCGGCGCGGGGGAAGGAGGTGTTGAAGGCGGGGGTGGTGTATGACGGGAGGAAGGGATAGCCTTGCGTGGTAACGCAAGGGGGGCAGGGAGGGGAGGGGGTGACAAGGTGAAGGGTGGCTTCGCGTGTCAGTCGAAATCCGGGGGATCGAAGAGGGTGGTGAGTTTGAGGGAGAAATGGGGGATCACGGGATCGGCGGTGAGAGTGTCGGCGAGGGTGAGGGTGCGGGTGAGGTGGTCGGGGTGGGTGATGATTTCGACGGTGCGGCGGTCGGGGTCGATGATCCAGGCGAGGCGGGCACCGTTGGCGAAGTATTCGGGCATTTTGCGGAGGGCGTCATTGCGGGAGTCGTCGGGGGAGAGGATTTCGACGGCGAGGTCGGGGGCGAGCTTGAGGAATTTTTTGTATTGGGCGCGGCGGCCTTTGAGGCGGCCGGCGGAGATGAAGGAGACGTCCGGCGAGAGCAGGTTGCCGGAGGCCATGCGGTAACCGGCGCTGGAGCCGTAGATGCGGCCAAGGCGGGCGGGATTTACGACGTTGCCGAGGGCGATGATGAGGATGCTGCCGATGTCTTCGTGTTCGGGGCCTGCGGGTGACATTTTGAGGAGTTCTCCGTCGATGAGTTCGACCTTGCCGACGTGGTCGAGGGCCAGGAGGGCGTGGTCGGTCCATTCGGCGGCCGGAGCGGAGGGTTTGTCGGTGGTGGTCATTTGTGCACCTTTTGGCGTCATTGTAGCAGAAAGGCCCCCCCGGGGGGGGGCGGCGTGAGCGAGGGACGCTATACTGCGGAAAAGGAGGCGCGCGATGGTGTGCAAGCAAGTGGCGGCGTGGGCGGTTTGCGTGGCGACGGCGGGTGTGGCGATGGGGGCGGCGGCGACGGCGCCGACGTACCAGGCGGGGGAATTGCCGGCGGTGACGGTGCATTTGGCGGGGGATTCGACGGTGTCGGAGTATCCGTCGACGACGAAGCAGGAGGGGTGGGGCATGGAGCTGAAGCAATTTTTTAATGACAAGGTGACGGTGGACAATCAGGCGCAGGGCGGGGCGAACGTGCAGAGTTTCAAGGCGAGCGGGCGGTGGGCGAAGATTCTGGAGAACGTGAAGCCGGGGGATTACGTGTTGTATCAGTTCGGGGCGAACGACAGCGGCACGGCGCATGGGCCGGTGACGCCGGAGGATTTCGCCAAGACGCTGGAGCAGATGGCGGATGAGGTGAAGGCGAAGGGGGGCACGTCGATCTTTGTGACGCCGTCGGCGTTTTACGAGTGGAAGGATGGCAAGGAACTCAACGCGCGGCTGGCGCCGTATGCGGAGGCGGCGCAGAAGGCGGGGCACGAAAAGGGGGTGATGGTGGCGGATTTGAACGCGCGCGGCGTGGAGTGGTTGAACAAGGAAGGGGAGGAGAAGACGAAGGATTTCTATTTTCCGTCGCGGACGGGGGCGCCGGACAAGGCGCACTTTTTGAAGGCGGGGGCGGTGAAGATGGCGGGTCTTGTGGCGGGGGAGCTGGTGCGGATCGGGAGTCCGTTGGGGGAGTATGTTTTGAAGAACAAGCTGGAAGGGTACCAGGCGCCAAATGACAAATGACAAATGACGAATGCGGGGGATGAAGCTGGCGCACGCCGGCGTTTGATGCATCTGCATTGTTCATGGATCGGGAGTGTGTGATGGGGAGACGTGAGCATCTGGGGTTGGTGGCGGCGCTTGTGGTGGCGGCGATGGGGGCTTCGGTGCGGGGGCAGGAGATGGTGAAGGCGGGGGCGGAGCCGGTGGTGGCGGGGCTGGATCCGGCGACGCTGAAGTACGACTACCTGGTGGATGGGACGCTGGAGCGGGATGATCCGGCGGGGCGGAAGTTCAAGACGTTGCAGGCGGCGTACGCGGCGGCGCCGGAGGGGACGGAGGCGCGGCCGACGGTGATCGGCATCAAGCCGAACGTGTATCAGATTGCGGGGAGCATGGAGCGGGCGCCGAGTTTGAGCATTCGGAAGAACTGGATCACGCTGCTGGGGCTGACGAACAATCGGCGGACGGTGGTGCTGGCGGACAATCGGGGGCTGGCGGAGGGGGCGAGCGACGACGGGTACCTGCTGGATGTGAACGCCACGGGTTTCACGGCGAAGAACCTGACGATCATCAATTACTGCAATTGCGATTACGAGTATCCGGGAGATGCGTCGAAGAACCTGAAGAAGCGGAACCCGACGATCACGCAGGCGGTGGCGCTGCAGGCGGCGGGGGACAAGCATGTGTATGAGAATGTGGCGTTGTTGAGCCGGCTGGACACGATGTTTCTGCGGACGACGCGGTCCTATTTCAAGAACGTGTACATCGAGGGGACGGACGACTGGATGGGGGGCGGGCAGATGAGCGTGTGGCAGGACTGCACGCTGGTGTATCCGACCGGGCGCGGGGTGATGTCGGCGTCGGGGGTGGTGTTTTTCAATTGCCGGTTCGAGGCGACGCGGGGGATGCAGTTTTACAAGGCGGAGTATGGCGGGGCGGCGCGGCCGGACGCGCTGATCGATTGCGTGGTGCCGGTGAGTTCTCCGGAGGCACCGGTGGCATGGGTGCGGGGCGTTGCCGCGCCGCGGCCGAACCAGTTGTCGCTGACGTATCGGAACAAAGTTGCTTCGGGGAAGCCGGCGGTGATTGAGGATGACAGCGTGGGCGGGCCGGCGTTCACGTATTCGCGGGAGCTGTCGGAGGAGGAGTTGCGGGCGTACAACCCGTGGAATTTGCTGCGCGCGGCGCCGAACATGCCGGCGGATAATTGGGACCCGGCGGGGGTTCGGGAGAAATATGAGGGGCAGGGGCCTCAGGTATATCGGATGACGTTGTCGGGCGGGAGCGGGGGCCGAAGCGGGCGCGCGGGCGGGGCGGGCGGAGGCGCGGCGATGGTTGGGGCTGGAGGCAATGTGTCGGTGGCGTGGCCGATTCGCACGGGCGGGCCGGGCGTGACGATCGGGGCGGCGGTGGTTCCGGGCGATGTTGCGGACAAGAGCATTCGGTGGTCGACGGATTCGGAGCTGGTGTCGCTGAGCGCGACGACGGGGGCGGAGGTGGTGGTGACGGCGCGCAATGGGACGGAGAAGTCGCAGTACGTGCCGATTGTGGCGAAGGCGTCGAATGGTTTTTATGTGACGGCGTATGTGTATGTGCAGCCGAAGCTGATCGCGGCGCCGGTGCTGACGAGCGGCCCGAAGATCGGTGCGCCGGCGGCGGGGAAGGTGGCGGTGGAGTATGGGATCGATCTGGGCGGGCGCGAGGATGAGTCGGAGATCACGTGGTATGCGTGCGACGATGCGGCGGGCGCGAACCCGGTGAAGGTGGCGGTGAGTCGGGGGGACGTGCCGCTGAAGAGTTACACGTTGATGCCGGGGGATGTGGGGAAATTTTTGCGGGTGAGCGTTGAGCCGAAGCATGCGATGTCGGAGGCGGGGCCGGCGGTCCATGCGATGGCGGGGGCGGCGGTGAGGGCGGCGGATGTGCCATCGACGACGGTGAGCGCGAACTTCCGGAATTTTGTGGAGACGCCGACGGGGGCGCTGGTGAACGGGCGGTGGAACGTGGTGGGGAACTGGAGCGTGGTGGAGGGGGAGACGCTGGCGAACGGGTATGGGATTCGCGCGGCGGCCGCGACGGGCCGGGGAGCGGCGGCGGGCCCGAGCGCGCTCTTTTACATGAAGGAGGGCGAGGCGGGGGATATGCAGGTCGATCTGGAGATTCGGCCGGAGAAGACGGAGGGGACGGTGTTCAATGTGCCCGGTTCGCCGAGCGAGACGGGGAGCCGCAACTCACATGGGGATATTTACATTAAATATGATCCGCGGACGAAGAATGGCTATTCGCTGCGGTATTGGCGAACGACGCAGTCGGCGGCGGCGTGCGTGTACCAGTTTTACAAGATCGAGAATGGGGTGGGTTCGCCGTTGAACGACCAGCAGGTGCTGTCGGGCGTTTTCAAGCAGAACACGCTGTTGACGCTGAAGGTTTCGGGCAAGGCGATTTCGGTGAGGGCGCACAATACATTCGATGGCCAGACGCTGGAGATGGAGGGGACGATCGCGCCCAACAGGTTCAGCGGCGCGGGCGTTTCGGCCACGGGGGCGGTGACGACGTACAGCGCGATGAAGGTGTCCTATCCGTGAAGGGCGGGTTTTTGGGGAGGAGGCGGTGATAGCCTTGGCGTGGAAACGCAAGGCTGGGGCGGGGGGGAGCGTTCGTCAGAGGGGCCATATGGGTGGGGTGCGGGTGAGTGCGGGAGGGTGCGTCTCCCCCCCCCCCCCCCCCCCGGG
>DASZTO010000006.1:0-21507 GCA_035548175.1 Phycisphaerae bacterium
ACTGGTAAATAGTGAATAGTGAATGATGGATGGGGTTAGGGGGTGGTGTCGAGGAGGAGTTTTTGGGGGCGGGGGTCGGGTTTGGCGAAGGAGGTGGAGAGGTTTTGGATGGCGACGTGTTGGGCGTGGCGGATGTAGATGGCGGAGGCGGGGAAGGAGGTGCCGAACATGTTGTATTCGGGGTAGGCGTCGGGTTTTTCGGGGAGCTGGGTGCTGGCTTGTTTTTCGGTGCCGCCGCCGGGGAGGGCGAGGGAGATGTTGGAAATGGAGAGGTTTTGGACGGGGTGATCGGGGAGGCCGTTGATGAGGAGGCCGATGTATTTGATATTTTTGGCGTTGACGTTGGAGATGGAGACGTCGGCGATGTGGCCGGGGGCGGGTTTGGGTTTATCGCCGTCGCGGAAGGTTTTGAGGCGAGCGCCGAGGCGGATGCAGATGGGGATGGCGACGGTGTCCATGTCGATGTCGGAGATGACGACGTTGGAGAGGTCGGCGCCGTCGACTTCGTAGAGGGCGATGCCGGCCATATCGGTGTTGGTGATGGTGCAGTGGGAGATGTTGATATCTGAGAATCCGCCGATGGATTCGGTGCCGAGCTTGATGGCGTTGGTGCGGGTGGAGAGTTTGCAGTTGGAGGCGGTGATGTGGGAGGAGGGTTTACCGGCGGCGGTGGATTTGATGACGAGGGCGTCGTCGCCGGAGATGACGTCGCAGTCTGTGATGGTGACGTGGGTGGAGGAGTCGATGTTGATGCCGTCGTTGTTGCGGAGTTTTTGATCGCGGGAGCGGATGGTGACGTGGTCGATGACGGCGTGATCGGACTGGGAGAAGTTGAGGGTCCAGGCGCCGGGGTTCTGGAGGCGGAGGTCTTTGACGGTGATGTGGTTGCAGCGGACGAAGCGGACGAGGAAGGGGCGGAGGGTGTAGGGGTGTTGGTTGGCGGCGAGTTTGGGGCCTTGGCCGTCGATGGTTCCGGGGCCTGTGATGGCGACGTGGTCGGCGTCGAGGGCGACGAGGAGAGCGTGGCCCATGGGGTTACCGGAGCCATCGGTGAAGGGGTCGAGGTTTCGGTAGTCGGCGGCGTTGGTGGAGCCGAGGAGGGTGGCGTTTTCGTCGAGGTGGAGGGTGACGTTGGATTTGAGTTGGAGTGTGCCGGTGAGGTATTGGCCTGGGGGGAAGTTGAGGGTGCCGCCGCCTTGGGAGGAGAGTTGATCGATGGCTTTTTGGAGGGCGGGTGTGTTGAGGGTTTTGCCGTCGGGGGAGGCGCCGGCGGAGGTGGCGGAGAGGGTGGCGGCGCGGGCGGGGAGGGCGGAGAGAAGGGCGAGGAGGGCGATGGGGGTGAGGTGTTTCATGGGGGGAGGGTACACCAGGGGGGGGCGGATTTTCAATTTTCGATTTTCGATTTTCAATTAGGCCGGGAGGGCGGGCAGGTGGCGTGGCGAGATTTTTGTCCAGTTTTGGAGGGGCGTTACATATAAGGGTGATATGACGGAGATTTTGGAAATGTCGAGGGAGTCGGATGCGGGGCTGCTGGAGCGGTTTCGCGGGGGGGAGCAGGCGGCGTTTGGGGAGTTGTGCGGGCGGTATGTGGATGGGGTGTATGCGGCGGCGGTGCGGCAGTTGGGGGATGGACATCTGGCGGAGGATGTGACGCAGGCGGTGTTTTTGATATTGGCGCGGAAGGCGGGGGCGTTGCGGGGGAAGGTGGTGCTGGCGGCGTGGCTGCACCGGACGACGCGGTATTGTGCGGCCAATGCGCGGCGGGTGCGTGCGAATCGGCGGTTGCATGAACGGAGGGCGGCTGCGATGGCGGCGGAGCGTGTTGCGGGCGATGGGGGCGAGGAGGAGCGTGGGCGGCTGTGGGCGGCGATCGACGAGGCGGTGGAGCGGCTGCCGGCGCGGGAGCGGGAGGTGATTGTGCTGCGGTATTTCCGGGGGATGGGGCACGGGGAGATTGCGGGGGAGCTGGGGGTGAGCGTGGATGCGGTGGCGAAGCGTGGGCAGCGGGGGGTGGAACGGTTGCGGGGGATTCTGGCGCGGCGGGGATGCGTGGTGGCGGCGGGGGGCTTGGCGGGGATGGGGGCGGTGCCGGGGCGGCCGGCGCCGTTGCACGTGGCGGTGACGGTGGGATCAGCGGGGGCGAGTTCGGGGCATGCGGTGGTGATTGCGAAAGGAGCGATGCAGATGATGAAGTGGGCGACGGTGAAGAGCGCGGTGGTGGTGTCGGCGGGTGCGGTGGTGGTGGCGGGGGCGGTGGGCGCGGCGGTGGTGGCGACGAGGCCGGGGGGAGGCGGGGCTTTGGTGGTGGATTCGGTGAAGTTGAAGTTGATGACGAGTGGGGCGGTGGAGCGGTTTGGGAACTATGTGCCGGTGGTGGTGGAGTTGTCGGGGAATGCGCCGGCGGGGTCGAAGGCGCCTGGGGATTTGGGGGATGCGCAGTATGGGGTGTTGCCATTGAGGGGTGCGGCGGGGAAGAGGTATGGGGTGGTGGTGGATGAGAGGGAGGGGAAGGGGGTTCGGATTTTTGTGGATGCGAATGGGAATGGGGACTTTACGGATGATGCGGGGGCGGAGTGGAAGGGAACGGCGGCGATATGGAACGGGAAGGCCGTTGTGGGGGCGGATGGGAAGGCGTGCATGACGTATCAGGGCGGGGCGAGCGTGGATTTGGGGGAGGCGGGGAAGCCGTATGTGGTGCATATTGGAATGTATCGTTTTGACAAGCGGGATCCGAATCGGGTGGGATTGGAGCATCGTTTATTTGTATACAGGGACTATGCAACGGAGGGGGAGATGAAGCTTGGGGGCAAGACGTATCGGGTGGCGCTGGATGACAACAATGTGACGGGGGATTATCGCAGCGGAGCGGATCCGACGAATGCGGCGGGGGGCGTGAAATTATTTGTGGATCTGGATGGGAAGAATGAGTGGGAGAATGAGCGGGAATTGTTTGATGTGAATCGGCCGTTCAAGTTGGACGGTGTGAATTATGAAGCGGTGAATGTGGCGAAGGATGGGTTGTCGTTTGATGTGGTGAAGAGTGCGCGGGAGGGGGCGGCGGCGTGGGCGGGGCCGGATTTGCGTGCGGGGGATAAGAGCCTGGCGTTTGAGGCGGTGACGATGGATGGGGTGAAGGTGAAGTTTCCGGGGGATTTCAAGGGGAAGGTGGTGATGCTGGATTTCTGGGCGACGTGGTGCGGGCCGTGCATGGCGGAGGAGCCGGGGCTGGCGGCGGCGTACACGGAGTTTCACGGGCAGGGGTTTGAGGTGCTGGGGGTGACGCTGGACCAGCCGGAGTCGGCGGCGGCGATCAAGGGCGTGATGGAGGATAAGGGGATGAGTTGGGCGGAGATTTATGATGGGAAGGTGTGGAGCGGGGATATCGTGCGGCAGTATGACGTGACGGGGATACCGGCGGCGTATCTGGTGGATGGGGACACGGGGAAGATTTTGGCGGCGGGGGAGGAGTTGCGGGGGGAGAAGCTGGCGGAGACGGTGAAGGCGGCGGTGGGGAAGAAGAAGGGGGGATGAGGGGGGATTCGAGTTGCGATTAGGGGCGGTGGATGGCGCGGCGGGGGATGCGGCGGCGGCGGAAGAGGGCGGTGGCACCGACAGCGAGGAGGGTGAGGGAGGCGGGTTCGGGGACGGGGGTGTTGAGGACGGTGAAGTTGGGGGAGGTGAGTGTGGAGTTGGGGTCGCGTGGGGCGGTGAGGAGGAGGGTGCCGTTGACTTCGATGGTGCCGGAGAAGGCGGAGTCGACGGGGAGGGCAAGGGTGATGCCGGGGTCGATGATGAGGAGGCCGGCGCCGGTGAGGGTGGGGTCGGTGGGGGAGGAGAAGTCGTAGTTGGCGGAGAATTCGAGTGTGGCGCCGGCGTTGACGTTGAAGATGCCGGTGGTGGCGGGGTCCTGAGGGGCGGCGATCCGGCAGGTGCCGGCGGAGACGGTGAGGGTTCCGGTGTTGATGAAGGTGAGGGGTGTGTAGTAGCCGTTAAGGATCTTGAAGGCGTCGTGAGGGGCGTTGACGGTGAGTGTGCCGGCGTTGCGAAAGGTGGCATGTGACTGGGCGGAGTAATCGGCGGTGATGGCACCGGGGCCGGTGTTGAAGAGTCCGCTATTGATGAGGGTGGAGCTTTGGGAGAGGCCAATGGTGCCATCGTGAGGGTATTCGAGGGGAGTGCTGAGGGTGAGGGTGCGACCGGCCTGATTGGTGAGGGAACCGCCGATGACGATGAAGTCCTGACTGGATTGCTGAAGGGTGGTGTTGCCGTTGATGATGAGCCCGCCGGCGGCATTGAAGGCGCCGCTGGAAATGGAGACGGGGCCGTTGACGGTGACGGAACCCGTAGCGGTGAGGGTGCCGCCGGTGGCGGTGAAGGGGCCATCGACGGTGATGGAGGAGGAACTGGAGAGGGGCCCAGCGAGGGTGAGGGAGCCGGTGTGGGCGGCGGTTTGAAAATCGAGCGCGCTGAAAACGCTGACGGTGGTGTTGCCGGAGATGTTGAAAGCGCCCTGGATAGTAGAGGAGAGCCCGGGGTCAAAGTTGCCCTGGCCGGTGATGGAGGAGGAGGCGGTGAAGGTGGAGTAATTGCCGGTGAGGGTAGCGCCGGCGTCGATGGAAAAGGAACCGGAGTTGGTGCGTGCGGAGGTGATAGAGCCGGAATGGAGTCGAAGCGTGGCGTCATTTTCGATGGAGCTGGGATAGCTGAAGGGGAGGTAGCCACCGGCGGAGATATCGAGGAGGCCGTTGTTGATGAGGACAAGGCCGCCCTGGAAGGAGGTTTGGTTGCCGATGGTCATGGTGCCGTTGTTGGTGAGGACGGCGGAGGAGCCGGAGCCCTCAATGACGGTGGGGAGAGAGGCGCCGATCGTGGCGGTACCGTTGAAATAAAGATTGATGTCATGGAGTTGGAGGTTGCCGGAGATATCGGCGGAATTGAGGACAGTGAAGCCGCCGTTGACGAAGAGGTCTTTGACGACAACTGCCTTGGCGGAGATTTCGTTGCTGCCGGAAATAGTGAGGGCGTTGATGACGGAGTTGGCGCTGGAGACGGTGAGGTTGCCGCCGGGGATGATGAGGGCGTAGGTGGCGCCGGCGGGGACGTTGTTGGCGGGGGTGTTGGTGGTGGCGCCGCCCTGGGGGTCAGTCCACAAGTTTTCGTTGCCGATCCAGGTGAGGACCGTGTCGGCGGCACGAGCGGAGGCGCAGAGGAGCAGCGCGGCGGCAGCTGGGGCTGTGAAACGAAGGTGCATGGCCATTCTCGCAGGATCAGAAATGATGGGGGGAGTATAGCATGGAAGGCGGCGCGGGAGAATGGGGGTACAGGGGGCCCAGCGCTCGCCGGGGGATGCAATTTCGCGGCAGGGTTTTCGCGAAAAGCAAAGCTTGTCGGGTATCGATACAGGAAGGTGGGTTAGCGGGAGGATTTACGGCGGCGGGAGAGGAGGGTGGCGTCAATGTCCCCGACCGCCTCGCTGCGCATCGACGGGGGACCCGGCCCAAGGGCCCGGGGCTAAACATTTTTTGGATATTTGTTAGGTGAAGATCAATAGTCGTGGGGGTGCCGAGTGGGATGTGGAGCTTCAGGCATGCGTGGTACGGGGTCGTGCGAATTTTTGCGGCGATGATGGGGGGAAGCGAGGGATTCCACGAAAGGAAGCTGGGGGAAAGGGAGCTTTGGGAGGGAGGGGGTTTGCCGCGAGCGTTTTCGGGGCGGGTGGGTTGTGCGCGTGCGAATTACCACCAGCGGTTGCGGTGATAGCCGGAGGGGGTCAGGAGGATGTCGATGAGGATGTAGCAGAGGGCGGAGGCGATGTTCCAGGCGATGTTGGCGGCGTCGGTGTGGGTGTAGGGGGTGGGGAGGGATTGGGCGGTGGTGAGGGTGTCGAGGTGGGGTTGGCGCTGGGCGGCGAGGTCGGGGTGAGTGGCGAGAAGCTCGGTATAGAGGCGGAGGAGGAGGCCTTGTTCGCCGGCGTCGAGCCAGATGTGGGCGCAGCGGGAGCAGCGGTCGATCTGGATGGGAATGGTGGGAAGGAAGCGGGTTTTGGTCATGGTCTCGCGGCAGACGGGACAGGCGAGGGGCGTGGTGGAATTGGAACGGGCGACGGTTTCGGCGAGCTCGGTAACGGGCGGGAGCGGGGTGTGGGGGAGGTTGGGGTTGGTTTCGATGCGGGTGCGGCGTTCGAGGGCGTGGAGAGAGATCCAGGTGCCGCGGCATGCGGGACAGGTCTGGGCGACGACCTGGTTTTCTTCGACCTGGATGAGGGGTTTTTGGCAGCGGGGGCAGAGGGACATGGGGGGACTCCGGATTTTTAATTTTCTATTTTCGGTTTTCAATTGGGCGCGGAGATGGGGACGTAGCCGGCTTCTTCGAGGAGTTTCTGGCCTTCGGGGGATTGGAGGTAGTGAACGAGTTTTCGGGCGGGGCTGTCGGCGGGAATGTCTTGGCGGAGGGCGGCGTAGATGGGGGCGATGAAGGGGTACTTGCCGGAGCGGAGGGTGTCGGGGGAGGGAGAGATGTTGTCGATGGCGATGGTTTTGGTGTAGGGGCTGAGGGCCATGAAGTGTTCGTAGTAGTAGACGGAGTAGGCGATGCCGCGGGGGTCGGTGGTGAGCTGGTTGAAGGGGCCGGCCATGGATCCGGCGATGACGGAGGAGAAGCGGTGATCTGGGTCGGGGGGTGTGGGCATGAGGAGGGCGTCGAAGAGTTCGCGGCTGCCGGAGTCGGGTTCGCGGATGAGGGCTTCGATGGGTTGGTCGGCGCCGGCGAGATCGGACCAGCGGGTGAGCTTGCCGGCATAGATATTTTTGAGTTGATCGGTGGAGAGGGAGGTGACGGGGTTGTCGCGGTTGACGATGAAGACGAGGGCATCGGTGGCGATGGGGATGAGGTCAAAATCGACGTGTCTGGCGGCGGCGTCTTTGCGTTCGCCGGCGGTGGGAGGGCGGGCGGTGAGATTGATGTCGCAGTCGCCGGAGATGAGGTGTTCGTAGGCGTCATGGGTGGCGGTGTTGGCGGCGAGGACGTGGTTGACGAGTGCGGCGGCGCGCTGGGTGCGAGTGTCAGAGCCGTCGGCGAGGATGCGGCAACTGACGAGGGTGAGGTCGGAATCGCCTTCCTTGGAAATGCCGAACTCCCATGCGAAGCGGTCGGGCATCCAGTGGAATTGCGAGGGGTAGGGGGAGCCGGTGGGTTCGGGGTATTCCCAGTGGTAGGAGAGGCCGAGGAGGCGTGCGGTGAGGATGAGGGCCATGGGGTGGGTGGAGGTGGAGCCGTCGATTTTTGGGAAGGTGAAGGGGTCGAATGCGAGGGCGCGGCCGATGGGGAGGTTGCCGGCGGAATGGGCGGCGAGTTCCTGGTGGCGGGACTGGTAGAGGGATTTGGCGGCGGCGGCGAGGGCGGCGCGTTCGTGCGACCACTTGTCGTCGCGAAGTTTGTAGAGCTCGTTGCGTTTTTCGTCGTAGCGAGCCCATTCGGGCGTGCTTGAGACTTCGCTGATGCGCCGTTCCAGATCGTCCTGCTCCTGAATTTTGGTATTCATCTGATCCTGGAGATCGAGGACTCTTTTGACAGCGGGGTCTGTGGCGAGGGCGTCGATTTCGGCCTGGAGTCTGTGGCTTTCGGCAAGCGGGTCGGGGGCGGTTGCGGGCGGCGCGGCGGCGGCGGCGGTTGGCAAGGCGATCAGCGGCATGAGGCACAGGAGTTTGCTTTTGCGCAGCATGATCGGGCTCCCGCCAGAAATATGAGGGCGCAGTATAGCGGCTGAGTGGTTAGAGAAGGGTGCGGAATCCGGCTTGGGTGAAGTGGTGGTCGTGGGTGAGGGCCTGGGAGATTCGTTTTTGTTTTATGACGGTGAAGGAGATGCAGTCGGTGAGGGACCAGTCTTTGTCGGGGCGGGATGAGTAGAGAGCGAGGCCGGCCGAGAGCAGGGCGCGGGTGGACCATACCATGTCAATCGAGGAGTTGGTCTGAAGGAGGCGTGCGAAATCGGCGAAGCGGGTGCGAAAGGCGACAGCGGCGAGGGCATTGGCGGTTTCGATGAGGACGTATTCGGTTGTGAGGATGGGCCCTCGGATGGAACGGCTGGCGTCGAGCGCCCGTTGATGATCGGCGTCGCGCTCGTTAAGGAATGCGACGAAGAAGTGCGTATCGGCAAAGATCATACGGGTCGTTTGGCCGTGCCGTGGGCGTAGTGATCGTGATTCCTGGCGAGATCCGGCGGGCCGTCTTTGATCGCTCCGGCGAAATCCTTGAGCAGGTCAAAGACGCTGGTCTTTTTTTTGCGGGCTTGCGGTTTTTTTTTCGCGCGGGATCTTTTGCTGGGAACGAAGCGGTCGCTGGCGGCGGTCTTCATGGGAGTCCTCTGGGCATCGAGGAGGAGGGGGAGTGACAAGTGACCGGTGGCCCATGACAAATGGCGGTGCATGGGGGGCTAAGTGTCCGGGATTCAGGGCTGGGTGGCGGGGGTGATGGGGGCGAGGGCGTCGGTGCGGGATTGGAGGGCGGCGAGGGCTTCGGTGGGGGACTTGAATTTTTTGGCGTTGACGTCGGCGGTGACGGAGTCGAAGGCCTGGACGAGTTTGGGGGCGCGGGCGAGTTCGGCGGCGGGAGGCAGGTCGCCAACGGATTTGAGGGTGGCGTCGAAATCGACCTTCCACGTGCCGTCCTGGCGAACGACGGTGTATTTCTCGCCGCCGGCAGGGGTGATGACGGCGGAATTGCCGGTGCGGGACACGGGGGCGGCCTCGAGGGAATCATTCTCGGATTGGATTTCCGCGGGCGGCGGGATCAGGTGCGGGAGGCCAGGATCGTTGGGAAAGGCGGCCTCCAGCGCTTTCTGGAGGCGGGCGGCGGCGATTTGGGGATCGAAGATGGCGTGGGCGGTTTGGCGGCTGTGGTCGTCGGCGAAGACGAAGCTGTCGAAGGTGGCTTTTTCATCGCCGGCGAGCATGTTTTTTTCGAGGGTGCGCAGGGCGGATTTGGGATCGTCGGCGGGATTAGTGGCGGGGGCGGAAGCGGGGGTTTGTGCGAAGGCGGCGGAGGTGGCGAGCAGAAAGAGGGCGGAGAGGCGGCGGGTCATGCGGTCCTCGTGATGGATGAAGGGGAATGTGGCTAGCGTAACCGGGCGGTGTGGAGAGGGGAAGGGCGAGGGCATGCGGCGCCTGCGCTTGGGGGAGTTGGCATTGAAATGCGTGGATAGGAAGTTGTAGCATCGGCTTGTCAGTTGAAAGGAGCGGTGCGATGCGCGGAGTGGCGACGGTTGCGAGTCTGGCGGTGATGCTGGCGGCGGGAGTGGCCTGGGGAGCGGCGGCGGCGACGCAGGAGGCGGGTGGGGGCGCGTTTGTGCTGGAGATTGGGCACGACACGACGCGCGTGATGGGGCCTATCGCGCCGGATGGGACGATTGATTACGGGCATGCGTTGTGGCAGGCGATGCATGAGGGGGTGACGCAGGAGAACAATGGGTATGCGGTGTTGATGGGGATGGCGGCGAAGTTCAAGGAGGTGCCGGAGAAGCTGACGGAGGGCGGGGATTCGGGGCATGATCCTGCGGATGATTCGGCTCGGCATGTGTGGAAGGCGGGGGAGTATCCGGGGATAGCGGCGTGGTTGAAGGAGAATGAGGGGGTACTGGATGGGGCGAGGGAATTGATGGAGACGGAGAAGGGGCGGGAGCTGACGCGGTGGTGTCCGCCGGAGCCGGCGATGGGGGCGGTGTTTGATTCGTGGCCCTTCGGCGCGCGGCTGAATGGGATCATCAACGCGCTTGCGGCGCGGGCGATGGAGCGGTTGGGATCGGGCGATCAGGCAGGCGCGCGGGCGGATGCGGAGTTGCTGGTGCGCCTGGGCGAATTGGTGGGAAGCGAGCCGGTATTTGTGGCGGCGACGATGGGACGGTGGCTGGAACTGGACGCGTGCCGGGTGGCGGTTGCGGGGTCGCGCACGGGGACGGCGGCGGAGAAGAGGCAGTGGCTGGCGTTTGTGCAGGGGATGCCGGAATTGCGTGTGAATCCGGAAGTGTCGGACATGGATCTGCGGTTTGAGTCGCTGGGGGAGGTGATGAAAATCGTGCGGGGAGATGTGGCGGGGGGGTTGCAGGAATTAACGCTGCTGGATGTGGAGGAGATGTTCGTGCCGGGGGCAGGCGGCGGCGGGCGGTTGAAGGCGGGGGATTTGGAGCAGGTGGATTGGAACGAGGTGATGCGGAAGATCAATGCGCAGGCGGATGAGGAGGTAAGGATTGCGGAGGAGCCGGGGGTCAAGGCGTATCGGGATGCGAAGGCGTTGGCGGATCGGGTGGATAAGGCGGATGTGCCGGGGAATGTTTTTGATGCGGTGCTGGGGCCGTCATTGGAATCGCCGGAGAAGGGGACGGTGGCGGATCATGAAAAATCTTTGGAAGATCAGGTGAATGCGTTTGTGAAGCGGCGTGTCGGCGAAAGCGCGGCGGCGTTTTCGGATCGTATTGCGGCGTGGGTGACGCGGGCGGGCGGGGAGGCGTTTGATGTTTTCCCGGTGGATGCGCTCAATGCGGAGGCGATTCAGCGGGCCTCGGCGGTGGCAATTGGGCTGGAGATTTACAAGGCGGAGCATGGGGCATATCCGGCGACGCTGGGGGCGCTGGTGCCGGGGATTTTGAAAGAGGTGCCGGAGGATCCGTGGTCGGCGGATGGGGCGGCGTTGGGCTATGCGCAGGAGAAAGGGGAGTATGCGGTGTACAGCGTGGGGAGCAGCGGAAAGGATCGGCCGCGCGCAGAGGGCGTCCTGCGGGCGCGGGAAGCGGTGTATAGCGACAAGTGGGCGGAAAAGACGGCGGCGGGGCCGTCATCGACGCGGCCGTGACATCGTGATGAGCGGATGGGCGCATCACGGTTTGGTGGCGGGTTCGGCGGGGAGGAGTTTGCACATGATGAGGTTGGGGCCGCCGTGGTCGGGGGTGGAATAGGATGCGAAGTATTGGCCCCGGATGCGGATTTTCTGGCCTTTTTTGAGGGCTTTGACCTGGTCGGCGGCGTCGAGGGGGAAGTTGCAGAGGACCTGGAGTTTGGAGCCGTCGCCCTCTTTGGGGCCGGCGAGTTTGACGTTGTTGTAGTTACCGGTCTGGATCTCGGCGACGGTTCCGGTGACGATGAGCTGATCGCCGCCGTATTGGGAACCGGCGGCATTGGCGTCTTTGGCGACGGCGGCGCAGAGGTCGGCGGCGGAGATTTCCGTGGGCTTTTTGTCCTGGGCGAGCAGGGGGGCGGCGAAAAAGACGAAAGAGGAAAGACACAAGACGAAAGTGCGGCAGCGGGGCATGGGAGGCTCCTTTGCAATAGCCGGAGATTCAGGCGATGCGAGAGGGAGCGGGGCGTCAGGAATTTTCGCGGGGCTCAGGGTGTTTCGAGCCAGCGCGGATTGGACCAGGTGAAGTCGGAGTGGTGGAGGAGTGGGGTGGCGCGGTCGGCGAGGGGTTCTGGTGGGGGATTGGGGTTGTAGGTGCGGGCAGGGTCGTTGGGAGAGGTGGGGGTGGTGTCGGGCTGGAGAGTGAGGGTGAGGGGGCTATTGGTGGTGAGGGTGAAGGGGAGGCTGCCGGCGAATTGGCCGCGGATGCGGGCGAGGGCGATGGCGGGTTGATTCGGGGAGATGGGGAAGCGGACTTGGCCGTGGGAATCGGTGAGGTCGAGGGTGAGGGGGTGGAGGTGGTTGTTGGCGGGTTCGGTTTTGTCGGCGTCGGTGAAGATGGCGACTTCGGCGCCGGGGGCGGGTTGGCCGTTGGCGAGGACCGTCAGCGCAGCGAAGGTGGGAGGGGCGGCGGCGGGAGCAAGGGAGGCGTTGCGGAGGTCGATGGTGGTGGTGTGGTTGGCGGTGATGGTGATATTGAGGCCGTGGAAATCGGCCAGGGCGGGGAGGGCATCGGGGGCGATGTGGTATTGGCCGGGGAGCAGGGGCATGGTGGAAAGGGTGTGAGTGGCGGGATCGAGTGTGAGGGGATAGGAGCTGACGCCATAGGGGCCGGGGGTTTGGGCGGTGAGGAGGACGTCGCGGAGGGTTGGGGGGATGGCGGGCGGGAGTTGGATGAGAAGATTGCCGGCGGCGGGAAGGGTGATGGTGACGTCGCGGGCATCGGGGGTGATGGGGAAGGGTTCGACCATGGGGATGTCGTTTTGCAGGGTGATGGGGTCGGAGCGGAAGATGGAGAGTTTGCAGTTGTCGGGGGCGGCGGGGAAGGAGAAGCGGCCGCGAGCGTCGGTGGTGGCGTGGAGTTGGTTGAAGTAGCGGCGGCCGTCGGTGCCGCGGTTTTTTGGGAGGGTTTCGTCGAAGGGGGAGATGCTGGCGTTGGCGACGGGTTGGCCGGCGGCGTCGAGGAGGGTGCCGGAAAGGGGTTTGTTGCGTTGGGAGTCGACGAACTGGATGGGGAGGGTTTGCTGGTCGTCGTCGGTGAGGGGAAGCGTGAAGGAGCCGGGTTTCCAGAGGCCTTCTTCGGTGTCGATGAGGAGGGTGGGCGTGTTGCGGCGGACGAAGTAGTGATAGCCTTTGCGGTCATGGTAGGTGGGCGGGCCGAAGTTGAGGGGCGGGTCGTTGTTGGGGGCTTCGCGGAAGGACATGTAGGGGAGCTGGTCGGCCGGGAGGGGATTGCCGGCGGGATCGAGGAATTGGAGGATGACGTCTTTGAGGTCGGCGGGGGAGGTGTTGGAGCGCGGGGAGAGGGTGAGGGTGATGGTGTCGGCGTCGCCGATCTGGGGAGTGGGGTTGTAGCGGGGTCCGAACCAGGGGCGGCCGGCCTGCCAGGAGTCGGGCTGCATGCCGAAGCGGAGGGGGATGGCGAAGTGGCCGGTGGCATCGGAAAGGAGTTGCGGGGGTTGCGGTCCTTCGGGGAAAGGACCGGAGAGGGCAGCCGCGGAGGGGACGTCGGGGGCTTGGATGCGGAACTGGCCCGAACTGGAGGCGCGCAGGGCGTTGGCGAAGATGGGGATATTGGGCATCGGTTTGCCGGCGGGATCGATGAAGCGGCCGGCGACGGTGCGCTCGATCGGTGGGAGCGTGAGGGTGAGGTCGTGCGTGCCGGGGGTCCAGGCCTGGGGATCGAGGCAATAGAGGAGGGGGAGGCCTTCGGGGGAGAGGAGGACGAGAGCGCGCGGAGGGACATTGAGGAGCGCGGCGCCATCGGGGGCGAAGGGTTGCCACTGGGAGACTATGATGCGGTTGTTCGTGCCGCCGGGAATGAAACCGGAGTGGTCTTCGTAGTCGAAGCGGGGGGCGACGAGCCAGTTGCTGGCGGGGGAATGGTCGGGGTTGAGGAGGGTGAGGTGGAGCGAGACGGGGGGTGTGAGGAGCTGGAGTTCTTCGGGGGTGAGGGTGACGGAGAGCTGGGGGGCGTCGGGGAGGGAGATTTGGCGGCCGGCGAGGGAGAGGGTGAAGTTGCCCGTGATGGGCGGGTGGACGAAGTTGTAATGCCCGGCGGCGTCGGTGATGAAGGAAGGCTGGCGGAAATAGTTGGCGGTGAGGCGGTTGTTGTATTCGTCGGTGTATGGGTAGGAGATGTTGAAGGGGACGTTGGGGGCGGGTTTGCCGGCGGGGGTGAGAAGGGCGAGGGTGGTGGAATGGGCGGGGTTGAGGTGGAGGGCGAGGTCGATGTCGGCATCGGAGAAGAAGCCAGCGTAGGAGTGGACGGGGACGAAGCCGGGCGCGGTGATGGTGAGGTGATCGGACCATTGGACGGTGTCGGCGGATTGGCGGAGCGTGGCGTGGCCGGCGGCGTCGGTGGTGGCGGAGGCGGGCTTGGCGGAGAGATTTTCTTCGGGGGTAAGCGAGACAACGGCGTTGGGGATGGGGTGGTTGGCGGCATCTGTCAGCGTGATGTGGAGGGTGGCGGGTTGGAGGGCGAGCGCAAAGGCGGAGGTGGGCAGGAGCAGCGTGAGGAGCAAGGCGTGGCGGAGGTGCATAGAAGCTCAGACGTTCGAGAGTGATGAAAGTTCCGGCGATGCGATCGGCGCGACGAACGGTCTTTAGCGGAAGAGCGGGGAGCCGAGCGTCCAGGAGCCGTCGAACGCGTAGAAGTGGAGGGCGCGGTCCTTCGTGCCCGCGCAAGCCAACACGCTGCACGTGGCCGCGACCAATGGCCGCTGGAAAGCGTTCGCGGTCGATCTCCCCCTCGACGCCGCCGAGACGCAGGAACTGCCCTTCCAGCTGCTCGCCGAACAAACTCCCGCGCCCGTCGCGGGTCAGCTTCGCGATGCCGATGACAAGCCGGTGCCCAACATCACCGTCCGCCTGACACCGCCCGCGAACGATCCCAACAATTCCTCCCGCTTCGCGCAGTTGACCAATTACGACACCACCATCGACGCCGTGGCGTGAGGGTGATCGCGAGGGCGGCGTCGGGCGGGAAGGTCAGCGTGGTTCCGGGAAGGGCCAGCGTGAAGTCGCGCGAGAGGGCGGCGTGCGTCCAGGTGCATTGGCCGTGAGAATCGGTGGTGAGGAACGTGGTGGATTGCGGCCAGGTGTTGCCCGACGAGAGGATCAGCGGGATGTGTGGGAGCGGGTTGCGATGGTCATCAAGAAGCGTGATTGGGGTGGTGCGGAGTTTGGAGAGTTGGATCGCGTAGTCGAGGTCGGCATGGGTAAAGAGGGAAAGATGGTTTTCGAGCGGTGCGAAGCCCGGCGCGCGAATGCTCAGGGCGGCATCCCATGAGACGAGGTCGGGCGCGGATTGCGTGAGCGTGGCGCGGCCTTGAGCGTCAGTGGAAAAAGATGGGGCGGGTTGCTTGCCGCCGGGAACCGTGAGGGTGATGGCGGCGTTGGCGATGGGATGATGGTCGTCATCGGTGAGGGTAAGATGAAGGGCGGCGGGCTTGAGATCGAGGGCGAGGGCGGGAGCGGCGAGCAGGCCGGCGAGGCTTGCGGTGAGTGCCAGCGCGGCGGCGCGAAGGATCGGGTATCGCAGGGTCATTCTCCCGTGTTCCCGGGCGGGCGGCCGATGGATGTGATGAGAGGTACGATAGCCGGAAGTCGGCGGGGGCCGGAGAGGAATGGGCGAATTCGGCGTGGCATGAGAGGAGCCGTAGCGATGGCAATAAGAGTTTCCGGGGCAGCGGGCGGGCGGTTTTTGAGAGTCGCGGGGGAGCGCCGCATGCGCTGCGGCGCCGGAATCAGCCGAGCGTTGGCGGTTGCGTTCGTGTGCGTGTTTTCATCGGTTTCGGTGGCGCAGACGACCGGCGCCGGCTCGATGGACCAGCAGATTGCGGCCGCCGTGGCAAAGGTGGATCCCCATCTGGACCAGTTCAAGCAGAAGCTATTCGTGGCGTATGATGCGCATTATGTGGCGGAGCGGGCGGCGCGCGGCGCCCGGGCGCGGTCGCTGAACGCGGAGATTTTCGCGCGTGAGGGCGCCGGAAAGGACATGCGGCTGCCGCACCGCATGATGCTGGATGCGGCGTTTTATCTGCTTATGACGGCGGATTTCACGCAGGCGGATCGGCGCATGGACGATCTTCAGCGCCTGCTCGAGGCGTCGGCGACGCAACCCGCCACAAGACCGGCAAATCCGGCGGCGATCGTCCTGCCGCCCTACACGACCGTCTGGTTCCTGCAGCTCGATGCGGCGTGCGACCAGTTGCAGAAGGACAAGTCTTTCGCGTTTCCGCCGGAGATTCTTGAAAGGATCAACACGCCGGAAAAGCTGGCCGCCTATTTCAAAATGGTGGGAACCTCCGACATCGCGCGCGATGGAACGGACCACCTGGAGCAGCAGAACGAGCCGCTCGCCGACCTGACGCGCTTGATCCTCCGTCACGAGCCGGCCAGTTATCGCTGGGATCCCGGCATGCGCGCCGCCCTGCTGGAGATTGTGCTGCATCAGGCGCGCGATCCGGTCACCGGCTACTGGGGCGAGCGCTACGTGGCCGGCAGCGAGACGATTTTCGTTCCCGACATCAGCACGACGTTTCACATGGTCAGCTATCTCGACGAAGCGGGCATCGACGTTCCGGATCTGGACCGCGTGGTGGAGACGACGCTGGATGTGAAGGACCGCGACACGCCGGTGGGATGGTCATTCCAGGGGCAGCAGTACAATCACAACGACATGGACGTGATGGAGCTTTTCAAGTGGGGCTGGCCGCACGCTTCGGAGGATCAGAGGAAGCGGATGGCCGGGGGGATCGAGGAGATGGTTCACCGCTGCATCAGCGAATCGCTGCAGCCGGACGGATCGTTCAAACATATTGCGATCGACAGTTCGGTGGAGGAATCGGAATACTACGGGGCGTCATTGCTGGTGCGCGCCGGCTTTTTCCACAAGGCCAATCGATTCTGGACAGACCAGGACACGCCCACGCCCGATTTTCAGAACGCCGATGAAATCAAATCGCGCATCATCGGCTTCATCAATAAGCATCTGGGCAGCGGCGCGAGCGGCGGCGTGTTTTATCAGTCGGCGCTGAACCAGTTGCGGACCGGAAAAGTGTGAACCCAACGCCGGGCCGGCTAATCTCGCGATTTCTCCACGCGCACGCGCTCGGCCATCGAAACCTCCTCCCCCGCCTTCGCCGTCACCGCGTCGTCGCCGAGGTTCGCGGTTTCGACGCACACGTAGCGCCGCCAATCGCCCTCGCCAAAATCCGCCACCGGTTTGCTCCCGCCCACGTTCCACACCACCCCGGTGACGGACCCGCGCTTCTCCAGCACGATCGTGCGCTTCCACCCGCCCTCTCCGTCATCGACAATCTGGTACGGCCCCTTCGTCTTTTCGTAAATGCGGTCCGTCTCCCCGTGAAACACGATCGCCCCCGACTGCGTCTTTTCCTTCCGCCCATCCACCTTGTCGATATACTTCGCCCCCTCGAACCCCGTCACGCGCACCTTCTCCACATCATCCACCGCGAAATAATTATGCAGCCCCTCCTCAAATGTCATCGGCCCCGTCCCCGTGTTCTTCACCCGCAGCTCAATGCCGAGCTCCCTGCCCATGGTCACCACCTCCCGCAACTCAAAATCCCCCGGCCACCAACGCTTCGTCTCCGCATCGCTCTTTACCACAAACGTCATCACCACGGAATCGTTATCTCCGCCGCGCACGCTTTCCACCGCCCACTCCTTCGTCCGCACCAGCCCGTGCCCGGGCGCCTGGGGATCATCGGCCTTTCCCCCAAACCACGGAAACACCACCGGCACGCCGCCGCGCATCGCAACCCCCGCGGCATACGCACTCTTGCCGCTCATCATCAACACCGGCTCCCGCCCCCCATCCTCCCCCGTCGGCTGCCACGCCGCCACATGCGCCCCCTGCAAATACACCCGCCCGCTGCACGCCGCCGTATGAACATCCGCGCACACCAATCCCCCTTCTCCCGCCACGAACCGCACCCGCTCCCCCACTCCATATCGCTCGTTCAGCCCCGCAAGCTTGCGCGCCAGCCCCGCATCCCCCAAATCCACCGCACGCCCAAAATCGCCGCCCACCCACAACCCGCCAACCACCATCACCCCTCCCCAAAAAATCCGCCCTCGCATAAACCAGCCCCTTTCACAATCCAATGACCATTCACTATTCACTATTTACCATTCACCATTTCCACACTGTTATTCATCTCCGTAATCTCCTCCCCCGCCCCCTCCACCACCACGCGCGCCACTTCGCGCGGATCGCCCACGCTCACCGCCACCGTCTCCCGCACCGGCGTCAAATCGACCACCCCCTTCAGCGCCGGCACGCTCACCCGCCCCAGTTCCTTCCCCGCATTATCCAGCACGCGCACCACGCTTGCCGGCGCATCCACGCTCCCTAAACTATGCACCGTCACCCGCACCGTCCGCGGACCCGTCACCACATCCTCCCGGCTTATCCCCAGGTCCGGCCGCTGCCAGTACGGTGTCCCGGGCGTCTTCAACTTCATCGTCAACACCGTCGCCACCCGCGGCGCAAACGTCACCGCCACCCCCACCGACCGCTCAAACTTCACCTCCTTCGTCGCCACGTCCCCATCCGCCACATCATCCCCATTCGTATCCACCCCCTGCGTCATCTCCCACTGGCCTGGATCGACGTTCCACCCGCGCATTACCGCCGATACGGGTCGATGTTCCAGGTTGAACGCGATCACCTTGAAGCTCGCGCGCGTGGCGTCCGGGATCAAAATCCCCACGCTCTGATCGTTCGCCGGCTTCGAGAATTCCCAGCTCACCGTATGTCCCGGATACAAGCTGTTCCGCACGAGCGCCACGCCGCCCAGCCGCGCCCGCTGCACATCCGTGATCGGCACGTTCACCCGGTCGATCCATAAACTTCCCTGCGTCTGAATAAAATCCATCAAATCGCACGTTTCCACCTGCGATGCAAACAGCCGCTCCAGCCGCGTCTTGTCCCCATCCAGCTGCCACGCGATCACCTGATTCCCCCCGCCGCCGCCGCCAGCCGCGCCCCGTCCGCCCCGGCCGCCGCCCCCGCCCATCTGCGACCATTTCTGCCGCAGATCCAGCAAATCCAGCACATTCGCATTCACCCCGCTCAAGGTGGCGGTGCCCCCATCCATCAGCGGATCAAGGTATTTCCTGTCGCCCGTCCACTTCCACGCCCCCCAGAAAAGGTGCCACGGAAAATACCGCCGGCCATATCCCTGCTCCTCATCCGTCGCAAACTTAATCACCTCCGCCGTCGTCCCGCGCCCGTTCGCATCCACATGCCGATGCGCCAGCAACCCATCCGCCAGCTCCACCAGCACCTTTTTCGCCTCGGGGTTCCCGTTGTAATCCACCAGCAACTGCCCCGGCTGAATCACCAGATAGGAATACCCCTTGGTGAATCCCCAGGGATCCTCCGTCGCCATCTTCGTCGCGCTGTAATAGGCCGTCCTGAAGAGGCGATGCCCCGCATCATTGATCCCCGTGATCCGCTCCATCCCCTTCTGCGTCTCCATCGCCCGCTCCAGCTCCCGCGGATTGCCAAAATCCAGAATCAGGTTCTGCGAGAGACAATTGATGCCTTCCTCGTAACTATGCAATTCATCCATCTGATTCGTCGGCACGCCGTTCGTAAACATCCCGTTGCTATAACACGCCTCCAATTCCCGCCGCAGCGATTCCCGCAGTTTCTCCGGATCGCATCCCATCAGCGCCACCCCCGGCCACGTATTCGTCAAATCCGTATCATCCGACAACCCGCCCCCAAGCTCCCCATCCGCTATCTGCCGATCGTCAATGTACCAATTCACAAAATGCTTCAACCGTCCCAGCAATTCCGTCTGCCGATACGCCCACCCCGGCACGCCCGCCGGCACCGCATCCAGCGTATTCGCCGGCCGCTCCGCCCCCTGAATGCCCGCCGCCCATGCATACTCCTTCCCCAATGCGTTCTCCGGATCCACCCGCAGTAAATCCCGCAGATCCCCCTCGAACCGCACCCACATCTTCAACCGCTCCGCCTTCGGATGCTCCTCCACCAGCATCGCATAACAATCCCGCGCCTGCGTGAACCGGTCCGCCACATGCTCCGCCTTCGCCGCCTCCTTCGGCTTGAACACCAGCCGCACCTTCGCCCCCTCTAACGCTTCCGCCCCAAACTCCGGCGCGGAACTCGCAATCGTCAAATACAACGCCTTCCCCGCCGGCAGCATCCGATCCCGCAAATCCAGCCACAGCATTTTCGCCTCCCCCGGCTTCTCGCTGAATGTAAAGTCCAGCATGTCGCGCTCGATCCACAGCGGATCCTTCACCCGCACATTCATCGCAAAGGTCCCCCCGCTCGTCGGCTTCACCGCCATCGCCGGCAAATCAATCGCAATCCCATCCAGGCCCCCATCCACCTCGTCCCACGTATCCGGAATCACCACATGCACGATCGGCAAACTCAGCGCGCGCTCGCCCCCGGGAAACCGAGACCGCGGCCGATCTGCCCCCACCATCACCGCCCGCTCGTCCGCCGGATACCGCCCCGCAATGAACCGCGTCACCTCTTCCGCCCCTGGCCCCGTCACCTGCTCCAACCCGTCGGCCGCGCTTAGCACAAACTCCTTCTTCGCACTCCCCGCCGGCTCCACCACGCCCACCCCCGCCTTCACGTCATACACCCCCATCTCCCCGATCGGCTCCTCAATCTCCTCATTCGTAAACCGAATCTTCCCCCCATGATGCGCCGCCACCGCGTTCACCGTCTTCTGCTCCCCCCGCCCGCGCGTGAACAGCAACTCCTTCGCCGGTATCTGCGGATCATTCGTCTCCACCGTCGCCGGCGCATCCGCCCCCATCACCTCCAGCTTCCCCCACGCCGATCCCCACATCTCCACCCAGTTCCACTCCTCATCCGGCATCACAAACGTGATCGCCTTCCCGCTGCCCGAATAACAATCCCAGTCCGGCAACACAAAATAATCCGTCCGCCCCGGCAGCCGCGACCGGTTGTAAACCCCCGGCCACGTCGTCTCCCGTATCCCATCGATCCCCTTCCACCACCACCGCTTCAAATCGTACGCATCCTGTATCTCCACCTTCCGCACGCTCACCACACCATTCCCGCCGCCCGGCAACTCCGGCGGCGCACTCTTGTCCCACCCATACCGATGCCCCCACTCCGCGCGCACCGTCTCATCCGCCAAACTCCGCGCCGGCAGTGCATGCAGCGCCCCCATCGCCCCCGCATCGTCCCCCTTCGCCAACTTCCCCACCGCCTCCTCCCCCAGCATCCGGTCATAAAAGCGCACTTCATCAATATCCCCCCCGCGAATGTAGTTGTAATCGCTCTGCACCTGGTGCGGGCTGATGATCCGCGAGAAAGGCCCAAACTGATCCAGCCCCGTATCCAGCACCACCTTCCCCGCCCCCCACAACTTCTCCCCCGCCAGCTTCCCATTCACATACAACCGCACCCCCACATTCTCATCCCACGCCAGCGCCAGGTGCGACCACTCATTCGCCTTCGGAAACGGATCCACCGTCACCGACACCCGCTCCCGCGCCAAATCCGCATCCGTCACAAACGCATCGTACCCATGCCCGTTGTAATCGATCCGCAGCCACGCCATGTCCCACGTCGAACTATCCGCATACGCCACCCGAAATATCGGAAACGGCGTCGGACCCACCGCCTCCCGCGCCCGCCAGAAAAAACTCAACGTCCCCCGCTGCGCGTACACATTCCCCCCCGCCCAATACGCCATCACCTGCGTCCCGGCATTCGAAAACCCCTTCCCCACCGCCCCATCATCAATCACATTCACCCCCCGCACCACCGTCGGCTGCTCCGTCCCCGCCCCCCCCCCAGCCACATCCGCCACCGTCCCCTTCTCCCCCGACAAATAAAACAACAACCCCTCGCCCCGCCCCTCCGCCGCCGCGCCCCCCGCCCGAGTCGCCACCGCCTGCCCGAAACAAACCCCCATCCCCACCAACCCAACAACCGCCGCCACAACCATCCACCGCATCCATCACCTCCCGGAAGAAACGCCCCCCACTCTCCAACGCCCACCCCCAACCCCCCTTGCAACTCCATGGCACGCGCGTCCCGACCCTGTTCCTCCGCCCAACCGCCCCCTC
>DASZTO010000007.1:0-93800 GCA_035548175.1 Phycisphaerae bacterium
CTTTCCTTCTCTTTCCACAAATCCAAATCGCCCCCCCCTTGTCACAAGTCCCCCCGCACGGTACTTTGACAGTGCAAATAGCGCTGCTTCCCTACCCCCTTTCGTGTCCTTCGTGTTTTTCGTGGCCATTGACGTCGTCGAAGCAGCACCCATGCGGAGGCTCCCATGCGCGCAGCTCACTGGTGCACACGCTCCCTTCTCGCCCTCTCGCTCGCCGCCGGGGCTCTCCTCCTCGCCGCCCCCGCCACCCTCCTCCGCGCCGCTCCCGAACCCTCCATCGTCCCCATCTCCTGGGAACTCAACTTCCGCCACGGCCCCCTCGAACGCCTCACCATGAACATCAAAGGCAAGCAGCAATCCTTCTGGTACATGCGCTACACCGTCATCAACAACAGCGGACGCGATGTCCTCTTCACCCCCGACTTCCAGCTCCTCACCGACACTGGCGAAGCCATCTCCGCCTTCAAAGACGTCCCCAATGAAGTCTTCGACAAAATCAAATCCATGTCCAACAACACCATGCTCGAAAGCCCCACCAACATCCTCGGCAAACTCCTCCAGGGCGAAGACAACGCCAAAGACGGCGTCATCATCTTCGCCGCCCCCTCCGCCGACGCACACGAATACGACGTCTACGTCTCCGGCCTCTCTGGTGAAACCGCTGAAGTCAAAAACCCCATCACCGGCCAGTCCGCCATCGTCCAGAAAACCCTCGTCCTCCAATACAACGTCCCCGGCGAAGCCATCGGCATCCAACCCCAGCCCCAACTCACCGCCACCAAATGGGTCATGAAATAACCCGGTAGGGGGGCAGAAACAAAAAACTCCGTGCTCTCCGTGTCCTCCGTGGTTTCATCCAAACGTCGAAACGCGCGCACCCAAAATCCCGCCACCCTCTCACCAAAACACAACCATTCGTGCGCATTTGTGTCCATTCGTGGACAATTCCCCTTTCGTGCCCTTCGTGCTTTTCGTGGCCCTTTTCCGTCACTCCACGTTGAAATACCGCGCCTGCCGATGATGCGCAACCAGCGCGCTCGTCGACTGCTCCGGCGTGATGAAATGATTCTCCGTCAACCCGCACCCGATCCGCTCCGGCCGCAAAAGCTCAAACAGCTTCACCTCATCCTCCAGGTTCGGACACGCCGGATACCCAAACGAATACCTGCACCCCTGATACCGGCACGCAAACAGATCCCGCATGTTCGCCGAATCGTTCACCGCGATCCCCAACTCCTGCCGCACCCGCTTGTGCCACATCTCCGCCAGCGCCTCCGCCATCTGCACCCCGATCCCGTGCATGTACAGATATTCCGTGTAATCTCCGCCCTCGCGCAGCTTGTTCTCATACACCGAAATCTCCGGCCCCATCGTCACGCACGTGAACGCCACCACGTCAAACTCCCCCGCCCCGCCCTGCCCCTGCGGCCGGAAGAAATCGCTCAGGCACCACCGCTTCTTGTCCACCTGCCGCGGAAAATGAAACCGCAACCGCTCCTTCCCCGTCGGCCGCCCCTCCCCATCCACCTCATAAATCACCAGGTCGTTCTTCTCCGCCAGGCATGGAAAATACCCGTACGCCACCGCCGGCTTCAGCACCCCCAACTCCTGCACCTTCTTCTTCACCCGCTCATAAATCGGCCGCACCGTCTCCTCCGTCCACGCGCGAAACTCCTCCCGCGATTTGTTACCGCTTTTGAACTGCCACTGCCCCCGAAACAGCGCCACCTCATCGATATACGGAAACACCTGCTCCACCGGAATATCCTTGACGATCCGCGTGCCATAAAACGGCGCCGCCGGCACCGGCGCATGCCGATCAATATCCGAAACCGCGAACTCCTCCGTCGTCGGCCCCACCTCCTCCTGACTACTGACTTCTGACTTCTGACTTCCGCCCCCTCGGCAATACGCCGCCGCCCGCTCCTCCTCCACCCCCGTCTCCACCAGCAACTCCGCAATCCGGTTCCCCGCAATGTGATCCATCACCTTCAACCCCTCGAATGCATCCTTGCCATAAAACAGCGGCCCCGCATAAATGTTCCGCAGGTCCTTCTCCACGTACTTCCGCGTCAGCGCCGCCCCGCCCAGGATCACCGGAAACGTCAGCTTCTGCCGGTTCAATTCCACCAGGTCATCCCTCATCACCAGCGTCGATTTCACCAGCAGCCCCGACAGCCCCACCGCGTCCGCCCCCACTTCCTTCGCCTTCTCGATCACATTCTGAATCGGCTGCTTGATGCCGATGTTGTAAACCGTGTACCCGTTGTTCGACAAAATAATGTCCACCAGGTTCTTCCCGATGTCATGCACGTCCCCCTTCACCGTCGCCAGCACCAGCTTCCCGCGGCTCTGCCCCTCCCCCCCCCCAACCTTCTCCATGTACTGCTCCAGGTGCGCCACCGCCGTCTTCATCACCTCCGCGCTCTGCAGCACGAACGGCAACTGCATCTGACCGCTCCCAAATAATTCCCCCACCACCTTCATCCCCGCCAGCAGATGCTCGTTGATGATCTCCAGCGGCGCGTATTTCTGCCGCGCCTCCTCCAGGTGCTCCACCAGTTTCTGCTTGTCCCCATCGATGATGTGCCGCTGCAGCTTCTGCTCGATCGACAGCGACTCCAGCTTCGCCGCCGATTCATCCTTCGGCGGCGCCCCCAGCGTCGACAGCAGCCCCAGCGGGTTGTAATCCGCCGCCTGCTTGTCGTAAATCAAATCCAACGCCCACTGATAATGCACCGGATCGATCTTGTTCTGCGGCAAAATCTTGCTCGCATGCACGATCGCGCTCGTCAGCCCCGCCTTCACGCACTCCTGGAAAAACGCCGAATTCAGCACCATCCGCGCATACGGCTTCAGCCCGAACGACACGTTCGACAGCCCCAGCGTCGTGTGGCAGTTCGGAAACTCCCGCGAGATCCGCCGAATCCCCTCCACCGTCTCGAGCGCCAGCCGCCGCACCTCCTCCTGCCCCGTCACGATCGGAAAAATCAGCGGATCAAAATAAATGTCCGTCTCTGGAATCCCATATTTCTCCACCAGCAGCCCATACAACCGCCGCGCAATCTCCATCTTGCGGTCGGCCGTCTTCCCCATCGCCTCCACCTTGTCCTCGTCGATCGTCCCCGCCACCACCGCCGCTCCATACCGCCGCAGCAGATAGCACATCTTCGCCAGCTTCTCCTCCCCATCCTCCAGGTTGATCGAGTTGACGATGCACTTCCCCGGCGCCGCCTTCAGCCCCGCCTCGATCACATCCAACTGCGTCGAATCGATCATCAGCGGCGCCGTCACATCCTTCGCAAACCGCTGCACCACCTTCATCATGTCCGGCACCCCGTCCCGCCCCACGTAATCCACGCACACATCCACCACGTGCGACCCCTCCTTCACCTGTTCCCGCCCGATCGCCGCGCACGTATCGATGTCCTCGTTGAGAATCGCCTCCTTGAACTTCTTCGACCCGTTTGTGTTCGTCCGCTCCCCCACGATCAATATCGACAAGTCCTGCCGCGCGTTCACCGCCGAATACAGCGACGCCACCACCGCCGTCTCCCCCGTCGGCTTCCGCCCAAACGCCTGCCGCGCCCGCGGCTTCACCCCGCGCAGAGCCTCGGCCACCTTCCGAATATGCTCCGGCGTCGTCCCGCAGCATCCTCCCGCAATGTTGATCCCGAACGTCTGCACAAAATCCACGTGCGCCTTCGCCAGCTCCTCCGCCGAAAGCGGAAAATGCGTATGCCCCTCATGCAGCACCGGCAACCCCGCGTTCGGCTGCACGCTCAAAAACCGCGTGCAATGCTGCGACAAAACCTCCACGTGCTGCCGCATCAGCTCCGGACCCGTCGCGCAGTTCATCCCCAACACGTCGATCGGCAACGCCTCCAGCGCGGCGATCGCCGCCGCCATCTCCGTCCCCAGCAGCATCGTCCCCGTCGTCTCCATCGTCACCTGCACCATCAGCGGCACACGCAGGTTCTTCTCGCGCATCACATCCAGGCATGCCGTCGCCGCGATTTTCGCCACGTTCAAATCAAACTGCGTCTCCACCAGCAGCGCATCAACGCCCCCGTCGATCAGCCCGCGCACCTGCTCCGCATACGAATCCAGCAGCGTCTCGTAATCCGTGTGCCCCAGCGTCGCCGCCTTCGTCCCGGGCCCGATCGACCCCACCACGAACCGCCGCTTCCCGTCGCCGGAAAATTTCTCCGCCGCCCGCCGCGCAATCTTCACCGCCGCCACGTTCATCTCGTAGCAACGGTCCTGCAGCCCGAATTCCGCCAGCACCAGCTTGTTCGCCCCGAACGTGTCCGTCTCTACCGCATCCGACCCCGCCGCAAAATACCGCGCATGAATCTCCTCGATCACATCCGGCCGCGACAGCACCAGCAGGTCGACGCAGTTCTCCTTCCCCCAGAAATCCTTCTCCACCGATAGCTCAAACGTGAAAATCTGCGTCCCCATCCCCCCATCAAAAATCATCACCCGCTCCCGCAGCAAATCCAGAAGCGCCGACTCCCCCGCCCCCATCGGCCCCCGAAACCGCCCATCCGTCAAATACGCTTCCACCGTCCGCAAATCATCGATGTTCTTCAAATCAAGCGACATGAATTTTAAAAACCTCGTACGTTCGTTCTTCCAATGACAATCCCGCGACACCTTGCGCAATATCCAACAGCACGCCTGCCAAAGCCCCCCGAAAATCCCCGTCGTCGTCTCTGTGTCCTCTGTGCCCTCTGTGGTTTTTTTTCGTCTTCGTGGTCCTTCGTGTTCTTCCGTCCTTCGTGTTTACGTCGTCAGCACCACCCGAAACCGCGCCTTCCCCGACATCATCCGCTCATACGCCTCCGCCGCTCGCTCCAGCGGATACACCTCCACCATCGGCTTCACACCGCTCAGCGCGCTGAATCCCATCGTGTCCTCCGAATCGATCGACGATCCCGACGGCCACCCCGCTATCGACCGCCGCCCCCCGATCAGCGGCAACACGCTCACCTGCATCGGCTCCGCCGGCGCTCCCACCACCACCAGCCGCCCATCCGTCGCCAGCCCCCCGATCGTGTCCGCCATCGCCTGCGCATTCGTCGCCGTCGCCAGCACCACATCCGCCCCACCCAGCCCCTGCAGCGCCTCCGCCACATTCCCTGCCTGGCTGTCGATGTACACATGCGCCCCCAGCTTCTTCACAAACGCCTCCTTCTCCTTCCCCCGCGCAATCGCCACCGTCCGGAACCCCATCTTCGCCGCATACTGCACCCCCAGATGTCCCAGCCCGCCCACGCCCAGGATCGCCACCGTGTCCCCCGCCCGCGCCCCGCTGTTCCGCAACGCGTTGAACGTCGTGATCCCCGCACACAACAGCGGCGCCGCCTCCACCGCCGTCAATCCGTCCGGCACCAACGCCAACGCCTCAAACGGCACCACCACGTACTCCGCATACCCCCCATCAAAACTCAACCCCGTGATCAGCCCGTTCCGGCACAACACAAAATGGCCACGCCGGCACGGCTCGCAATGCCCGCAATGCCCCCCATACCACCCCACCCCCGCACGCGTCCCCACCTTCCACTCCGGCACGTCCGGCCCCACTTCATCAATCACTCCCACCACCTCATGCCCCGGCACACGGGGATACGTCACCCCCGGCCAATGCCCCTCCTTCGCCATCGAATCCGAATGACACACCCCGCACGCCTCCACCTTCACCCGCACCTGCCCCCGCCCCGCGCGCGGCACGGAACGCTCCACCAACTCCAACGCCCCCCCCGCCTTCCCAATCTGAACCGCCCGCATAAAAACTCCTTCCATCACATCCCAAAATCACCAGAAACTCTCAGCCCCAGAATAGATTTCGTGTTCTTCGTGCCTTTCGTGGCCATTTACCGTCGTCACTCATCGCTGCCCGCCGCATCCCCCAGCGGATGCTCCGCCCGAATCTCCCGCTGAATCGCCCCCGCATCCTCATGCGCCGGAACCCCGCTCTCCCGCTCCATCCGCTTCCGCCCCAGAAAACTCCCCCCAAGCACTTTGCCCGCATTCCGCCCGCTCGGCGGCACAAACGGCTTCCTCCCCTTCCGCACCGGCTGCGGCCGAAACGGTTTGGCCTTCTCCCCCACACTCTCATCTCTCGTCTTTCGTCTTTCGTCTTTCATCTCAGCGCTTAGCCGCTTCCGCTCCTTCTCCATCTCCTTCCGCTCATACCACGCCTGCGTCGCCGCCCGCTCCTCCGCCTTCCGCTCCGGCGAACTCGCCTTGTACAACCACTCCACCTCCTTCGCCGATAGCGCCCGATACTCCCCAACCCCCAGCCCCCGCAGCGTGATCCGCTCCCCGATCGCCACCCGGTTCAAATCCCGCACCGTGTGCCCCACCCGCGCCATCACCCGCCGTATCTCCCGGTTCTTCCCCTCCGCTATCTTCACCTCCAATATCGTCCGCCCACGCTCCCGCCCCACCACCTTCACCCCAAACCGCTCCGTCCGCTCCCCCTGCTTCGACCGCGCACGCTCCCCCGCGCCCCGGCCCCCAGCACGCTCCGGCCCCAGCCACGTCCCCCGCTTGATCTTCTCGATCTCCCCATGCCCCACCCGCCCGTCCACCTCCACCAGGTACGTCTTCTCCACCCCATACCGCGGATGCGTCAGCCGATTCGCCAGCTCCCCATCATTCGTCATCAGCAGCGCCCCCCGCGAATCCATATCCAATCGCCCCACCGGAAACACCCGCTCCTTCACCCCCTTCATCAACTCATACACCGTCTTGCGCCCCTCCGGATCCTCGCTCGTCACCAATATCCCCTTGGGCTTGTTCAACAAAAAATAAACCCGCTCCTCCTCCTTCAACGCCCCCACGGGAACCTCCCCCGCCGCCACGTCAGCGCCCGCCCCCTCCGCCGACACCTCCGCCTCATCCACCGTAATCACATCCTTCCCCACCTCCACCATCACCGGCATCCGCCGCCGCACCTCCCCGTTCACGCGCACCCGCCCCGCCTCAATCATCGCCTCGCACTCCCGCCGCGACGCAATCCCACAATCCGCCAAAAATCGCTGCAACCGTGTCTTCATCTCATCCCTGCTTCAACAACGCCACAAACCCCGCCTGCTCAAAATGCCGATCCCCCGTCAATGCCTCCTGAATCCCCAGCTCCCGCATGATCTCGAACGAAATGCAATCCACCAGCGACCACTCCTTGTCCGGCCGCGATCGATACAACGCCAATCCCCGCAAAAACCACTCCTCGCTCGCAGGCACGACCGTGCCGTCTTTCTTCTGCCCAAGCCCCGCCGCCACCTCGCCCGCGCGCACGCGATCCGCCGTCCCGCTGAATGCCGCGAGAAACTCCGCCGGCACCCACTGCGAAGTCACCAGCCGCAGCGGCCTCTTCGCGTTATCGACCGCCCGCACATGCAGCCCATCCGTCGGCGAAGACAACGCAATCAAAAACGATGTGTCCGCAAAGTACGTTTTCAAGCCCCCTCCTGCCGCCGGGGCGCACCATACAAATAATGATCGTGATTCAACGCATAGTCCGCCGGATATCCCCCCTCCGCCGTCCCCGCGAATTTCAACAGAAAATCCCTGACACTCTCCCCACCGCCCCCCTCTTTGCCAGTCCCCCCCTCCACCTCCGCCGAAATATCCACGCGCGTCCCCTCCGGCAGCGTCCCCTCCGGAACAATCACGCCCCCCTTCACCATCCCGCTCATCTTCACCACCATCTCACATCCCCTTTCACCATTGACGACCACAAAACAACAACCGCCCTCGCACCTCCCCGTCAAAAGGCAACGCCCATTTTACCCCGCCCCGCCTCGATCATCGCCTCGCACTCCCGCCGCGACGCAATCCCGCAATCCGCCACAAACCGCTGCAACCGTGTCTTCATAAAATCCCGCAACACAATAAAAATATTCCCCCACCAAAAAAACAAATCCCAACCGTCGTCGCCTCTATGCCCTCTGTGCCCTCTCTGGTTACTTCCCGTCTTTCGTGCCTTTCGTGTTTTTCGTGGCCATTTACGGTCTTCACTCCGCCCCCGCCTTCGCCTCCAGCCACGCACAATCCGTCACCGTCTTCAACCGCGCCCCCCCCATCCCCGCCGGCAACAGCAACGTCTCCCCCCGCGCAAAAGCCGTCGGCCCCTCCCCCTCCACGTGGATCACCCCCTGCCCCTCCACCACGATCATCACCACCGCCTCCTCATGCGGCAGCGCCTGCTCATACCCCTGCACCATCCGCACCCGCTCCAGCGTGAAATACTCACACGTCACCAGCCGCGTCACCGTCGTCCACACGCTCGCCACATGACTCCGTTCCCCACCCTCAGCCGTCGCACCGGTAGGGGGGGGCGAAAAATCAATGCACTCCAGCGCCTCCGCCACATGCAATTTCCGCGGCTTCCCATCCGCCCCCAGCCGATTCCAGTCAAACACCCGAAACGTCGTATCGCTCGGCGTCTGCACCTCCGCCGCCAATATCCCCGCACCCAACGCATGAATCGTCCCGCTCCTCAAATAATGACAATCCCCCGCCCGCACCGGCACCGCCTTCAACACCGGCTCCACCTCCCCCCGCTCCAGCGCCTCCCGAAAAACCTCCCGCGTCACCCCCGCCTTCAACCCCTTATAAATCCGCGCCCCCGGAGCCGCATCCAAAATGTACCACGCCTCGCTCTTCAAATGCGCCCCCGCATGCGCCCCGCAATACGCCTCATCCGGATGCACCTGCACCGACAAATCCTGCCCCGCATCCAAAAACTTCACCAGCAACGGAAAATACTCCTCCCGCGCCCCCGCCCCACCTCTACTGACTTCTGACTTCTGACTACTGACTTCTGATTTCCAAAACTCATGCAGCGTCCTCCCCGCCCACTTCCCATTCGCAATCACCGACGAAAACGATCCATCCGCATTCGCCCCCGCCGAATCCACCCCCACCGTCCCCGCCCCCAAATCCGCCAACTCCCAAGACTCCCCAACCGGCCCCGCCCCCGCCCCCCCCGCCTCCGCCCCCTTCCCCAGCACCGCGCGCAACCGACTCCCCCCCCACACCCGCTTCTGAAACACCGGCCTGAACTTCAACGGATACATAAATCCCGTTTCGTGTCCTTCGTGCCTTTCGTGGCCCATTTACGTCGCCGTCGTCATTCGTGAACATTCGTGTCCATTTGTGGTCAGTTCCCGCCCCCCTCATGCACCGGCTCCGCCCGCACCTCCACCCGCCGCCCATCCGGATCCCGCAAAATAAACATCCGCCCCAGCTCCGTCTCCCGAATCTCCCGCGGCGCAAACTGATTCTTCCGGAACTGCGTATGCAGCCCATCCAGGTCATGCGTCTCAAACCCCAGCCCCGTCTGATCCGCCGGCCCGTTCCCCGCCGGATACAACTCAAACACAAACCCCGAATCCTCCGCCGCAAAATGCTCCGGACCCTCCCCATGCTTCTCCGCCACAAATGATATCCCAAACCCCTCATAAAACCGCTTGCACGCCTGAATATCCCGGCACCGCAAAACCAACAAACTCAACGCCGCCATGACAACCTCCACTGCTCGCCGCCCCACGCCCCGCTCTCATCACTCATCACACACGATCATTGGTCATTTCTAATTTGTCATTTATCATTCCTACCTTTATCATTCTATCCGGATGAACGGATCATTACCAGACAGCCCCGCGCCACGCAACGCAGACCACCTCATCGACCTCCTGCGCACCCTCGCCGATCCCATCCGCTTACGGATTATTCGCCTCCTCGAAGGCCCCGTCCAGTCCCCCGCCTCTTCCTCCACCAAATCACCCCCGGACCCAGACGCCCCCACCGCCCTCTCCGTCGGCGAACTCGCCGAAGCCCTCAAGCTCCCCCAGTCCACCCTCTCCCGCCATCTCAAAACGCTCCTCGACGCCCATCTCGCCGAAGCGCGCCGCGAAGGCACCTCCATGCTCTACCGCCTCGCGCCCGCCGCCAATGATCCCCCAGGCAAACAACTCCGCGACCTCGCCCGCGCACACCTCGAACACGACCCCCTCGCCAAGTCCGACGCCCACCGACTCGCCGCCATCCTCCGCCGACGCCAACCCCCCTCCGCCGCCGACTCCTTCTTCGGCAAACACGCCCCCGAATGGGATTCCCTCCGCTCCCACTGGTTCGGCGACCGCTTCCACCTCGAAGCTCTCCTCGCACTCCTCAACCCCGAATGGACCGTCGCCGACGTCGGCACAGGCACCGGCGCCATGCTCCCCCTCCTCTCCCCCCACATCAAAAATATCATCGCCATCGACCCCTCCCCCGCCATGCTCAAAGCCGCCCGACACCGCGTCCGCACCCTCAACCTCCCCAACATCGACCTCCGCCCCGGCAGCGCCGAAAACCTCCCCCTCGATAACGCCTCCGTCGACGTCCTCCTCCACGCCCTCGTCCTCGTCTACACTCCCGATCCCCCCGCCGTCCACACCGAAGCCCGCCGCACCCTGAAACCCGGCGGCACAATCTTGATCATCGACCTCCAGCCCCACACCCTCGAACCCCTCCGCCAAAAACTCGAACACCGCTGGCTCGGCTTCCCCCAACCCCAACTCGAATCCTGGCTCGCCGCCGCCCGCTTCTCCCACCCCCGCTGGCACCCCCTCTCCCCTCCCGCCAAACCCCCCAAAGACACCCCCCATCCCCCCGACCTCTTCGCCCTCCGCGCCACCGCCTCCCCCTGAAAAAACTCAACCAATTAACAATTGTGCATGCGACCTCGCTTGCGTCCGTCGCGACCCGCTCCCCCCACAATGCCCGCACCTCAACACCTCACCGCCTCACCACCAGCGACACCAACCACCCCACCCCCGCCACCCCAAAACCGATCCACCCCACCCACGCCGGCACCACGTTCACCCAACTCAACACGATCACCACCGTCCCCATCAACCACATCACCCCGCACAACCGCCGCACCCTCGACGGCGGAACCTTCGCCAGGTAACCCTCCCGATTCGTCACCACGAACCGCTCCCCGCATTCCGGACAAACACTCGACGTCATCGCCGTCAGGTTATACCCGCAACGCGGACACCTCAGCCCCGTATCATCCATCGACCCTTCCATCATCCCTCACCTTCAAACATTCCCACCCATTCATCAACCCAATCATCTACCAACCCCCGCATCCCCCCATCGGCGTCCATCCGCGTCCATCCGCGGCTACTCGCTCCGTTTAACTCTCCGTGCGCTCCGTGTCCTCCGTGGTTAAATATTTACAAATCTGCATGCAATAACGCCCTCGCCTCAATTCCAATCCGTATAGATCCACACCCCCACCCGCCCTCCACCCATCGGCCACACCTCCACATGCAACCAATCCCCCGTCGCCGATGCGCAATTGAATGTCTCGCTCGGCCCCGCCCCGCTCCACGGAAACCGAAAATCCCGATACTCCCCATTCCCCGGCACAAATGTCCGAAACCCCACCCGCCCCGGCAACCCCGCCTCAAACCCCGCCAAATCCCCCGCATCCATATCAAACACCGTCGACGCCCCACGATCACCAATCAGCCGATTCGCATCCCCCCGGCACTGCAAATCCCTCACCGATCCCGGCAACACCACCCCATGCTCCCACTCCGCCCGCGCCACCGTCTGCGAATTGATCATCCACAAAAATCGCCCCACCGGCGCCATCACCCCCGCCACCGCCGCGCCCACAATAAGATACCACACCCGCTTCCGCATAAATCCCTCGCTCACCCGCCCCCCACGCCATCCATTCTAGCCACCCCGCCCTCCCCGGCCAAAAAACCCCACCCCCAAACCCCCCCATCGGCGTCCATCCGCGTCCATCCGCGGCTACTCGCTCCGTTTAACTCTCCGTGCGCTCCGTGTCCTCCGTGGTTATAAAATTAAAGACATAACCATAAATAAACCTGTCGCATGCTGTCAACATAGGCCCCCATCCCAATTGAACCCATTGAACCACATACCCCAATTGAACCATTCCCACCCGCCTCCATCGGCCGCCACCTCCCGTCCACTCGCATCTCTGCGCCCTCTGTGCGCCTCTGCGCTCCCTGTGTCTTGAACAGCCCCCTCAAACCGCATACCAAACAAAATGCAAATTTTCCGGGAACCTTTCCCCACTCCCTTACGTTTACTCATGAGGAATCGCTACCCCATCCAAAAGTGAGAAGGAGTCCCCCGTGACCACAAACCAGCATAAATTCATAATTACGAATTTTTCCTCCGTCCATCCCAGCTCCTCTCAAAACGATGCGCACCTTCGGCCCCTCATGCGCACCTTCCCGCAAAAACCCCACATTTCCCCCAAAACCCTGCGCACCTTCGGCAGAAAACTCACAAATCCTCCCGCCCCCTTTCGCCTGCATTTGCATCCCTCACCCCCTTCCTCTATCATTCCATCCGGATAAACGGATGCAACCCACCATCTGTCAGTTGAAATTTGTCATTTGTCATTCCGAAAGGCCCCACCCATGACCCAAACCCTCGAACAACCCCCCAAAACCTCCCTCCCGCGCCACGACGTCCGCGACCTCTCCCTCGCCGCCGAAGGCAAAAAACGCATCGAATGGGCCGACAAAGATATGCCCGTCCTCCGCGCCATCCGTGAACGCTTCGCCAAAGAAAAACCCCTCGCCGGCTACCGCATGGCCGCCTGCCTCCACATCACCACCGAAACCGCCAATCTCCTCCGCGCCCTCCAGGCCGGCGGCGCCGACATCGTCGCCTGCGCCTCCAACCCCCTCTCCACCCAGGATGACAACGCCGCCTCCCTCGTCAAAGACTTCGGCATCTCCGTCTACGCCATCAAGGGCGAAGACCGCGACACCTACTTCCGCCACATGAACGCCGCCCTCGACATCAAGCCCAACGTCACCATGGACGACGGCTGCGATCTCGTCTCCCTCCTCCACGGCGACCGCAAAGACCTCGCTCCCAACGTCGTCGCCTCCATGGAAGAAACCACCACCGGCGTCATCCGCCTCAAAGCCATGGAAAAACAGGGCGTCCTCAAGTTCCCCGCCGTCGCCGTCAACGACGCCATGTGCAAACACTTCTTCGACAACCGCTACGGCACCGGCCAGTCCACCCTCGACGGCGTCATCCGCGCCACCGATCACCTCCTCGCCGGCAAGAAAATCGTCGTCGCCGGCTACGGCTACTGCGGCAAAGGCACCGCCTCCCGCGCCCGCGGCATGGGCGCCCACACCATCGTCACCGAAATCGATCCCATCAAAGCCATCGAAGCCGTCATGGATGGCTTCCAGGTCATGACCATGGATGAAGCCGCCAAAATCGGCGACATCTTCATCACCGTCACCGGCAACATCCACGTCATCCGCGAAGAGCACTTCAAAGTCATGAAGGATGGCGCCCTGGTCTGCAACTCCGGCCACTTCGATGTCGAGCTCGACCTCGTCGCCCTCGCCAAGCTCGCCAAGTCCACCCGCAAAGGCGTCCGCGAATTCGTCGACGAATACACCCTCCCCTCCGGCAACCGCGTCATGGTCCTCGGCGAAGGCCGCCTCATCAACCTCGCCGCCGCCCACGGCCACCCCGCCTCCGTCATGGACATGTCCTTCGCCGTCCAGGCCCTCGCCACCGAATGGGCCCTCAAAAACAAAGCCACCCTCACCGCCAAAGTCTACAACGTCCCCCCCGAAATCGACGCCTGGGTCGCCAAGCTCAAACTCCAATCCATGGCCGTCAACATCGACACCCTCACCGCCGAACAGGTCAAATACCTCTCCAGCCACGACATGGGCACCTGATCGCTCTCTGACAACCCCATACGTACTCACGGCCCCGGCCTGCCGGGAATAACCGTTCGCAAACCCAAGGCCCGTCGCTACCCGCGCCGGGCCTTGTTTTCGCCCTCGCCAAATTTTAGACTAGCCTCAGACCAGAATAAGGAGCGCCTCATGAAATCCGTCGGCGTTTACGAAGCCAAAACCCATCTCCCCAAGCTCCTCCAGAAACTCCTCGCATCTAACGAATCCATCCAAATCACGCGTCATGGCGTACCCATCGCACGCATCGTTCCCGAAAAAGCTTTCGAAGGCGACCGCGAGAGCATCGCCACCGCTCTCGCCGCCTGGAAGTCCACCCGCAAAAACATCCGCCTCAAAGGGCTCACGATCAAGCAACTCCGCGAAGAAGGCCGCCGCTGATGGCCCGCTACGTCGTCGATTGCTCCGTTTCCATGGCCTGGTGCTTCCCCGATGAAGCCTCTCCCTTCACCAACATGCTCTATGACGATCTCCCTCACAGCGAGATCCTCGTCCCCGACATCTGGTCCGTCGAGACCCTCAACATCCTCGTCACCGCCGAGCGCCGCGGCCGCATCAAACCCGATGAATCCGATCAGTTCCTATCCACGCTTCAGCACGCCAGCATCGTCATCGACCATGGATGTTCTCGCGGTTTTCTCCACGACGTTCTTGCGCTCGCCCGACGCCACGGCCTCTCCGGTTACGACGCCGCCTACCTGGAACTTGCCCGCCGCGAAGATGTTCCCCTGGCTACCCACGACAAACCCCTTGCCGCCGCCGCCAAAGCCGCCCGCGTCAAACTGCTGGTGCCCTGACACGAAGTGCCCTTCACACCGCCCACTCATCCCCCAAACAAACCCGTGCCCCCACGAACCGCTGCAACTGATCCAGCGCCCAGTTGTGATCCGCATCGCTCTCCGCACAGCAGCAATCGCTCAGCACCGTGATCCCATACTCGTGCATGTGCGCATCGTGCGCCGAAAACAACACGCACAAATTCGTCGCGATCCCCGCCATCACCAGCCGCCGCACCTTCAGATACTCCAGCAGCGGCGCCAGCGACGTCGCGAAAAACGCCGAATGCTTCGGCTTCAAAATGAAGTAATCATCCTTCTTGGGCAAAAGCCGACGCACCACCCCGCGCCCCCTCGCCCCCGCCCGCGTGCAATGCTTCACCACCTCCTTGAAGTTGCTCCGCCACAACCCAAAGTTGTCATTCACATACACCACCGGCACCCCCGCCGCCCGCGCCCGACGCATCACCGGTTCCAACCGCCCCGCCATCCGCTCCGCCCACGGCAACACCTTCTCGCCCCCCGGAAACTCCAGGTCATTGATCACATCCACGATCAACAACGCCGTCCCGCCGCTCTTGCCACGCTTCTTCATGCCCCCATCCTACGCCGCTCCCGCGCCCTTTTCCGCCGCGACCCCCGCACCGCTCACGCTACGGCATCCCGCGCTACTCCGCCAGTCGGCCCCTGTGCCTTCCGCCGCCGATGCCTCACATCCGCCACTCCCAGGATCAGGGTCGCCGCCATCGCCGCCGCGAATGCATAGAAATAAGGCACCGATTCGCTCAACGCAAAAAGCAAGCCCATCGCAACGTTTGACAGGAACTGCCCCAAACTCCGCGACACCGACAACAGCCCCATCCCCCGAGACAACCTCGCTCCGCCCACCAGTGAGGACGTCAGCGTCGGCTCAAACGTCTCCACCGCCCCCATCCCCAGACCCAGCACGATCACCGCCCCATAAAAAGTCACCATCGGCATGTGCAGCGCCACGCTCAGGCCGATCAACCCCGACGCCAACGCCGACGGCAGATACCCCAGCAGCCACAGCGAGCGCAGCGGCCGGTTTCGTATCACCGCCAGCACGTACCCGCTTACCGCCGACACGCCCAGGTAGAGCACATACGCCAGCACGCCCATCTCGTACGCCCCCCGGTTCGCGTGTCCATTCGCCGCCGTCAGAATCGGAAACCCCAGGTTATAAAAACTGAAACCATACAAGGTCGCCGCGAACAGCATGGCCATGAACAGCCGCCGATCCGACTTCGCATCCCGCACCTCCGCGGGAACTTCCTTCAGCGGCGTCGCCTGCGTGTACAACTTCGTCCGCTTCACGAACAACAGCAGCACCGTCGAAATCACCAGCGGCACCGCCGCGTACAAAATGATCCTCCCCATCGGCACCCGCAGCCACAAAAACAGCATCGCCAGCAACGCCGACAACATTCCCCCCGCAATATCCAGCGCATGCAGCATCCCGAACGCCTGCGCCCGCGCCTCCTCCGCCGTCACGTGCACCAGCAGGGCCCGCCGCGGCGGCGTCCGGAAATAGCGCGCCCACCACCCCAGCACAAACAGCAGCCCCGACGCCCACAGGTGGTGCGTCAGCCCCGAAAGCGCCATCAGCGGCAGCAGGCTGTTCCCCGCTATTGACACATATTTCTTGTCAAAGCGATCTCCGACCCGTCCCCCCACATACGCAAAAAGCGCCCCCACCCCAAAAGCGATCCCCGTGATCAGCCCGTACCAATACACCGCCCGGTGCAGTTCAAGCACCACCCACAGCGGAAACAACGCCGTCACTCCCTGATAGCCCAGGTCCGCGAAAAATGCCGAAAAATTCAATAGCCACGCATCGCCCGACAAGCGATGCAGACGATGGGAAACCTGACCCGCGTTCCCGTTTTCCATTTTCGTCTGCTCAATCAGCCCGCGTTGATCCGCGCTGCGCCGCCCGCTCCCCACGCCGGAACAGCAGCGCGTCCAGCGACCATCCACCCGCGCCGACAATCACCAGAAACAACGCTCCCAGCCACATCGAGAAATCCGTGCGCGATTCATGCAGCATCCCCCAAAGGCCATAATGCTTCAACGCCGGCATCCCATAGTGATGCCCCGCCAGGATCGGAAACTTCGTCGTCACGATCGCCACGCTGATCTCCATCAGCAGCACCAGCGCCGCCACGCGGGTGAGCAACCCCAGCAGCAGCAGCGCTCCGAAAACCACCTCAACGCCCGCCACAAATGGCCCCATCACCTGCGGCGCGGGAATGGCTGGGATTTGCGCAAAACGACCCGCCGCCTGTTCCGCCGGATAGACAAACTTCCCGATCCCTTCCGCCAGGAACACCCATCCCACCAGCAGACGAATCAGGATCACCGCCCTCGGCGCGGTCGTGGTCGCACAGGTCTTCAAAAAGTTCACGATCACCTCACCTCTCAGGGACCCATCCGTCAGTCCCAAACAATGAATGCTCCGAGCCCATGCAGCATGTCTTTCCCTCAAGCGTAAGGCACCCCGTGCATGATTCCAAGCTAAGAATCCTTCGCCTCCAACCCGCGGCCATCGCTCCGCGCCGCGCCCGAACCTTGCAGTTCAACCTCCCATCGGCGTGCGGACAAAATTCGCATGTACCGATCACTCGGTAACAACACCCCTTACCATTTTGCTACACTTACACCTCCAGCAGACGCTCACAGCAAAGGCCCCGCATGCCCGCCAAATCCCTCCCGCTGCCCACCATCGACCCTTCCGTCTGGTACGCCCATGGTCTCCGATTCGCGTGCACCCAGTGCGGCAACTGCTGCTCCGGCGGCCCGGGCTTCGTGTGGATCACCGAAGAGGACATGCACCGCATCGCCGACCACCTCAAGATCCCCCTCGAGCAATTTACCCGCACCTACGTCCGCCGCATCGGCAACGAATTCTCCCTCACCGAGAAACCCAACTACGACTGCACCTTCCTCACCCGCGACGCCTCCGGAAAAACCGGCTGCTCCATCTACCCCGTCCGCCCCACCCAGTGCCGCACGTGGCCCTTCTGGGACCACAACCTCCGCTCCCCCTCCGCCTGGAAATACGCCAGCGAACGCGGTGCCGGTTGCCCCGGCATGTGCGATGCCGACGCCCCGCTTTACCCCCTCGATCACATCGAAAAATGCCGCCAACATCCCGAAAGCCCGCACTGACGAATGACAAATTCCAAAATGACAAATGACAAATCAGATTCGCCCGCCCCCGCGCCTCCCCATTTGTCATTTGGCATTTGTCATTTGTCACTGAGCGATGAAGTCGCCGCGATCCTCGCCGACGCCGACGCCGACATCGCCGCGCGCAAGCCCGTCTGCCGCGCCTCGGGCAACTGCTGCAAATTCGAACAGCACGGCCACCGCCTTTACGTCACCGCCGCCGAATTGATCCACTTCGCCCGCAGCCACGCGAAACCACCAATCGGCGATCGGCAATCCGCAATGGGCGACGTTTCGCTCCCCCAATTCTTCGCCCAGTCCGCTCCCACCGGGTGCCCTTACCAGGTCGACAACCTCTGCACCGCCCGCGACGCCCGCCCGCTGGGCTGCCGCATTTACTTCTGCGACGCCAACACCCAATCCTGGCAGAATGACGTCTACGAAAAATACCACCGCCGCCTCCGCGATTTGCACGACCGTTTTGCCCTTCCGTACCGTTACATCGAATGGCGCGCCGCGCTGCGTGAATTGCTCCCGAACGATTCCGCTGTAACATGAGCTGTTCCCGCCGGAGGCCCTCATGCGAACAGCCGCCATCCTGTTGATCCCCGCCGCCCTCGCGTCCCTCGGCGCCGCCGCCGCCATCCGCTCCGCCACATCCCACCAGCTCAGCGCCCCCACATCGCCGCCTCCCATGGCCCGCAACATCGACAAAGCCCTCGACGCCCCCCTCTCCATCACCTTCCAGAACGATCCGCTCATCAAAGTGTTCGCCGGCCTGCGCACGAAAACCAACACCAACCTCATCATCAACTGGCCCGCCTTCGCCAAGGCCGGCATCACGCACGACACGCCGCTCACCCTCAAGCTCACCGCCGCCCCCTATGAAGAAGTGCTCCGCTGCATTCTTTTTTCCCTGCCCTTCAAAGACACCACCGGCAATTATGAAGTCGGCGACAACACCGTCGAGCTCACCACCAACGCCGACATCGCCAAAGCCGCCGACCCCCAGATTTATTCCATCCAGCGCGCCGTTGTCTTCAACCCCACGGGCCTCGCCGATCCCGGCCAGCAGGCCCAGCATGCGCAGCTCGTCGAAAAGGTCCTCCGGGCCGAACTGCTCCGCCAGGGAGAATATCTCGATCCGCCCAACGCCCCCGCGAAAAATCGCACCGGGCATCAGATCGCCGTGCGCAAGCTCTCGCTCGCCGCCGACGTTTCCGATCGCGGCCACGACATCATCGAAAACGTCCTCCAGCTGTTCGCCCAGCCCAGCAAAGTGACGATGCTGCCCAAAGCGCTGATCCAGACCGTCGCCGCCCGAAAGGCGGCCGAGACGTTCAGCAAATCCGTGCATTCGCCCGCGGATCTCCTCGACCTCGCCCGGAACCTCGAGAAAATCCCCGGCCTCAATGTGATCCTCATGCCCGGCGCCCGCGAAGCGTTCGCCAGGCAGGCTGCCGCACCTCCCGATCTCGACCACTTCATCACCCCCGGCGGCACCGTCGTCATCGGCACGTGGGAGGAAGTGGCGCCGCATCACCCGCTGGTCATTTACGATCTTCGAGACATCATCAAGCGCACCATCGCGCGCTCGGTCAAACGACCGCCGCCGAATCCGCAGCAGATTCAAGATGAAGTCGTGGCGGCGCTCAAGGAAAAAGTGCCCGCGCCCGACAATCAGAAATGGGGCGATATCGGCACGCCGGCGGTCATGGTGCCCTCCGACGGAATTCTCATCGTCGTCGCTCCCTTCGCGACGCACCAGCAAATCGCCCAGGCGCTCACGCAGGCGTATCGATGAGCGCTGAGTGCTGAATTTTACGTTTCACACCCCTTGCTTCGCGTTTTGAATTTTGCGTTTTGCGTTTTGGATCCCCCTCATGCCGACGATCGAACAACTCCAATCCCTCCTCGCCACCGACCCACACGATTCCTTTCTCCTCTACGGCCTGGCGATGGAGCTCGCCCGCCAGAACCGCCTGCCCGAATCGCTCGACACCTTCAGCAAACTCCGCGAAGCGCATCCCACGTACATTCCCGCCTGGTTCATGGGCGCCCGCACGCTCGAACAAGCCGGCGAGACCGAAGCGGCCAAAGCTCTGTACCAGGAAGGCATCGCCCTGGCCAATCGCACCGGCGACACCCACGCCGCGTCCGAAATGTCCGCCGCCCTCGCAATGCTCGAATAACCGACGGGAACCGTCCACAAATCCACACAAATGCCCACAAATGGATCGTGTCTGGATTCGAGCCAACCCTGTGGGACGCAGCGTGTCAGAAAAAAATAAAAATATAAAGAAAAGAAGACCAGTTCAGCGCCTGGCAGACAGAACAGCGCTACAAGTTGAAATCATTTGTGAAAATTTGTGTCCATTTGTGGACAATTCCCGTCGTCGTCTTCGTGCTTTTCGTGCCTTTCGTGGCCATTTACGTCAAATCACTGGCACCGCGGACACGACCCGTGCAGCACGACTTCCGGATACTCCACCGCATACCGCGGTCCCACTCCCAGGCTCCGCACCAGATCCTTGGGCACCGCCGCATCCCTCAGGCATTCCACGCGCCCGCACGTGTCGCATACGAAGTGCGGATGCTGATGGCGCGATCCCCCGTCCGCAGGCTCGAGCGCATAACGCCACACCCGGTCCTCACCGCGCACCCGATGGATCACCCCCTTGCGCGTGAAGGTGTTGAGCGTCCGATACACCGTCACCGCATCGCTATGCGGGGGCAGCTTTTCCAGAATCTCCATCGCGCCCAGCGGACGACCGCTGTGCGCCAGCACTTCCAGCACCCCCCCGCGCGACGGCGTTCGCCGCAGTTTCGCCTGCTTGAGCAGCTTGTCGATCAGGGCGTCGTCCGCGGAATTGGGCGTGTGGCCGGCCATGAAATCATCTTAGCCGCCGCCCCATCCCCGGCCAAACATCCGCCCCGCCGCCTTCCCGCGTAATACCCTCGCCGTCCTCCGCGAGATATGCTTATGCCCGCCATGAAATCCTACACCTCCACCAAGATCGGCCTGATGGCCCGCATGCGCGAAGGCCTCCACCTTTACCGCCAGCACGCCAAGGACATCCCCGAGCAGGTCCGCATCACCATCGAACGCCTCCGCCACCTCGAAACGCTCGTCCGCGAACACACCGGCCTCACCGTCGAAAACGTGCGCGTCCTCGAGATCGGCCCGGGGCAAAAACTCCGCCAGATGCTTTACTTCGCCTGCAAAAACCAGGTCGTCGGCATCGACCTCGACGTCATTCCCGTCGGCCTGCGACCCGGCCCCTACCTCGCCATGCTGCGCACCAACGGTTTTATTCGCACCGGCAAAACCGTCACCCGCAAACTTCTCCGCCTCGATGCCGCCTTCACACGCGAACTGCTGAATCAACTCGGCGCCGCGGAAACCCCACGCCTCGACATCCGCCAGATGGACGCCACGAAGATGGCCCTCCCCGATGGCTCTTTCGATTTCGTCTTCTCCACCAGCGTCTTCGAGCACCTCCCCGATCCCGCCAAAGTTCTCGACGAGGTCATCCGCGTCCTCCGCCCCGGCGGCGCCGTCTGCATCTCGCTCCACCTCTTCACCAGCGACAACGGCATCCACGATCCCCGCATTTTCTCCGGCCACCGCGACGGAATCCCCCTCTGGTCCCACCTCCGCCCCGCCCACCAGCACAAGGTCGCCCCCAACACCTACCTCAACAAACTCCGCCTGCCCCAATGGGAAGCGCTCTTCCAGGAAAAAATGCCCACCGTCCGCCTCGAACGCATGCAATACGCCCGCGATCACTTCCTCGCCGAAGCCCAAAAACTCCACGCCACCGGCGAACTCCGCGACTACACCGAAGACGAACTGATCACGGTCGACCTCGTCGCCATCTGGCAAAAACCCGCCTGAACGTCACGGCCCACAAATGCACACCAATACGCACAAATAGTCTGCCCCTCGCCCGAGCGTCCCCTCCCAACAACCCCACTTCTTCGCCCCGCAACAGAATTCATGGACCTAACTTTCGTGCTTCTCGTGCCTTTCGTGCTAATTTACGTCGTCGTCGGTGGGGGGGGCCGTCGTCGTCGTTCCTCCGTGCCCTCCGTGTGCTCCGTGGTTTTTTGGTTGCGGCTTCGCCGCGCTGTGTTTTTCGTGGCTATTTACCGCCCGTTCACCGTCAGCGCCGCGCCCCGCCGATCCTGCCGCGCCAACTGCCCGCACGCCGCCGCAATCTCCCGCCCGCGGCTCTTGCGCACATGCACGTTCACCCCCGCGCTCCGCAAAATGTTCTGAAACCCAAACACCACCTGCCCGCTCGGCCGCTTGAATCCCAGCTCCGGCACCTCGTTGTAATAAATCAGATTCACGTTCGCCCGCAGCTTCTTCGCCACCTGCGCCAATTCCCGCGCATGCTCCGGCAACGTGTTTACCCCCTCCAGCATGATGTACTCCAGCGTCACCTCTCGTCCCGTCTTCTCAAAATAATATTTCCCCGCCTCCACAATCTGCTCGATCGAAATCTTGTTCGCCCACGGAATGATCCGCTTCCGCAATTCGTCATTGGGCGCATGCAGCGAAATCGCCAGCGTCACCGGCAACCCTTCCTCCGCCAGCCGCTTCATCTGCGGCGGCAGCCCCACCGTGCTCACCGTGATCTTCCGCCCGCTGATGTGAAACGCCCACGGCGCCATCAGCACCTTCACCGCCGCCACCGTCACCGCATAATTCGCCAACGGCTCCCCCATCCCCATGAACACAATGTTCGTCAGCCGATGCCCGGGCCCCTCGCGCGGCAGCTTGTGCGTCAACCGCAACGCCTCCTCCACCACCTGCCCCACCGTCAAATTCCCCTGCAACCCCTCCATCCCGGACGCACAAAACGCGCATCCCACCGGACATCCCACCTGCGTCGACAAACACGCCGTCCGCCGCGTCGCCACCACCGTGTTGCCATACTCATCGCATTGATCATCATCGCACGGAATCATCACGCATTCGGTCAGCCCGCCGCCCTTCCCTTCGCCGGGCTCCTCCGGCCACTTGAGCAGCAGCTTCTGCGTCCCATCCGGGGCCACCAGGTCCCGCTGCACCGCGCTGGTAAAAATCTCGAACTGCTCGCCCAGCACCGCCCGGTCCCCCTTCGACAAATTCGTCATCTCCTCAAACGTCGTCGCCCGCTTCTGATACACCCACTCCATCACCTGCTTCGCGCGAAACTTCGCCATCCCCAACTCCGCGAGCCGCTCCCCCAACTCCTCCAACGTCAGCGATAACACATGCGTTTTCATCCCCACAGTATACGCCTCCAGCCGGCCGGCCGCCCCCTCAAGCCTGCCGTCAAACCTTGTATTTGCTTCGCAATTTTGCAGCTTCACTTCCTTTCATGCATGTTCCACGCTCCGCGGCTCCCTTATACAATTCCCTGCATTCCCCATACCCATCACTCTCACCGGAGGCCCCCTCATGCCCGCCCCCGACGCCCCATCCGTCCCACCGCACATCCAGCTCATCCAGATGTCCACCGCGCACTGGGTCTCGCAAATCCTCTACGTCGCCGCGAAACTCAACCTCGCCGACCGCCTCGCCGCCGCCCCCAAAACCGCCGACGAACTCGCCCCGCTCACCGCCGCTCACGCCCCGTCCCTCTACCGCCTCTTGCGCGCCCTCGCCAACCTCGGCATCCTTACCGAAAGCTCCGACCACCACTTCGCCCTCACACCCCTCGGCCAGGCCCTTCAATCCAGTGCCCCCGGCGCCGCCCACGCCACTATCCTCACCATGGCCGGCGACTGGATCCGCGCCGCCATGAGCCAGCTCCTCTACTCCGTGCAAACCGGCAAACCCGGCTTCGATCACGCCTTCGGCATGCCCGTCTTCGACTGGCTCGCCCAGCACCCCGAAGAGGCCTCCCTCTTCAGTCAAACCATGATCGGCGTCCACGGCGCCGAGCCCGACGCCGTCGCCGCCTCTTACGACTTCTCCCCATTCAACACCCTCATCGACGTCGGCGGCGCCACCGGCAACCTCCTCGCCGCCATCCTCGCCCGCCACCCCCAACCCCGCGGCATCCTCTTCGACCTCCCCCACGTCGTCCGCGACGCCCCCGCGCTCCTCGCCTCCAAAAACCTCACCGACCGCATCTCCATCCACCCCGGCAGCTTCTTCGACACCATCCCCCTCGGCGCCGACGCCTACCTCCTCTCCCACATCATCCACGACTGGTCCGAAGAAAAAGCCCTCGCCATCCTCGCCAACGTCCGCAACGCCATGAAACCCACCGCCAAACTCCTCCTCATCGAAATGGTCCTCCCCCCCGGCGACACCCCGCACCCCGGAAAAATGCTCGACATCATGATGCTCGTCGGCCCCGGCGGCCAGGAACGCACCGAACCGCAGTACGCCGCCCTCCTTGCCAAAGCCCGCCTGCGCCTCACCCGCGTCGTGCCCACGCAATCCGCCGCCAGCATCGTCGAAGCGGCGCCCGCCAACTGAACAACCACACGTCTCCGCATCGCCACGATCCGAGGCCCTCGCGTCATGCCGATCCACCGCTCGTTCCGCGCACGATCCTCGTCCCGCGATGCGATACCACGACCAATGCCCCGGGAACGGTGCTCAAATCCACCGCATCCAGCAAAATCTCCGTCAACCGAACATACGCCCCGCGGCTTTCGCGCTCCGCGCGAAAGAACACAATCCCATGATGCGTTCCCGGCGCATATCGCCGAACATCCGAAAAGCCCTTGTCCGCCGTAAACAACCACCGCCCCTCCGCCTGAACCTCGGCAATTACGCGCTCGTCCGGCCACCCCGCACACTCACTGCATCAAATCCCCGCCCGCGCAAAATCTCCACCACCTCCTCCGGCAAATCCTCATCAACCTTCGCTGCTGACGCCACGCTTCACCCCGCCGGAACAAAATCCACCCGGCTCACCGCCTCCGCCGCAAACTGCAACGCCGCCCCGATATCCTCCCGCGTCAATTGCGGATAGCTCGCCACAATCTGCTCCACCGTGTCCCCCTCCGCCAGGCTCCCCAGAATGACCGCCACCGACACCCGCGTCCCCCGAATTACCGGCTCCCCATGATGCACCCCAGCTTCCACCGCAATCCGCATCCGCCAATTCTCCGCAACCATCATCACACTCCAGCAATCGCTTCCGCTCAGTATACCCACGCTCTCCCTTCCCTGTACCCCCTCCCTCATCCATCGACCCCGTGCAACCCATTTCACCCATACCCCAATCCGCTCCGTCACCTTCCCCGGAATTTTCTTGAACCTACCCCCGCCTCCGCTTACTAAACATCTACCCATCCTCTCGGAGCCTCTTATGCGCCGCATTCCGACGCTTCCGGTCCCGGTCCTCCGAAAGAGCCCGGCATGGCATCTCCCATGGCTCGCGTTGCTGTTTCCGGCGCGGCCATTCCCCGATCAGCGCCGGCCTGCGCACTGGGCAACGTAGAAGCCCCTCGGCTTCGCTTGCCGTTGGAGACATTATTATGGCCGCTCGTCGTGGGATGGCGCTGGTGTGCATTGCCCTGCCGATCGGGGCGCTGCTGTCGCTGGGCTGCGGGCTTTTTATCCTGCCGGTCGCCGGTCCCAAGGCGGCGCTGCACAACGCCCAGCGCATCGAGTTCACCCTGCACGTGGTGGGAAAGGATGGCAAACTCCTCGACGGCGTGATGGCGAAAATCTATCGCCACAAGGACAACCTCGACGTCTTCGGCGAGAGCGATTCGGTGAGTGATCCCGAGCAGCGCACCATTGACGGGGAATTGCACTACAAGTCGGTCGGCGCGTATGCCGTGGAGATTGACCTGGAAAAGTCGGAATACGTCGCGACGAGCGCGCTCTTCGGCAACGAAGATGATGTGCACCTGGTGCCAGGGTATTGGATGAGCATGATCTACACAGGTAGGCCGGTAAATGTAAGGACGCATCCGGAGGTGGTGATTCAGATGTTTCGCAAGGAAGCCCAGGGGCGGCCGAGCGAAAGCGCCGAAAGCTCGCCGTCTCCTCCTGCGCCCGCGGGGCCAACCTATCCAACGCCGCGCTAGCCAATCTCGATCGTGGAACGCGTTCAAACCACAGAGCCCACAGAGTTCACAGAGGACGACGGGTTCCCGTTGCACAGGGACCCATCGTCGTTTTCTCTGTGCCCTCTGTGTTCTCTGTGGTTGTATACGTTTTCCGGTTCGGGAGTTTACCCGCCTTGCCGCGCCGATCAGTGCGCCGCCACCGGTCCCTTGGGCGCCGCGGTCTTCTTGAACAGAAGCGCCAGCGGCGCCGCGGCGAAGCACAAAATCGCCATCAGCCGGAAGTTCGACACGAATCCCCACACGTTCGCCTGTGTCAGCATCTCGTGGTAAATCGAGCCCAGCGCCTGCGGCAACTGCATGCCATGGGCCATCAGCTCCTGCACGCGAGCCGCGGTCTGCGGGTCATACGGTGTGATGTGGGCCGAGAGAATCGTCTGGTGCGATTGCGCCTCGCGGACCAGCAGCGTCGTGGTCATCGAAATCCCCACCGACGCCCCAATGTTCCGCAGCAGGTTGTAAAGACCGGTGGCGTTGCCCATTTCTTCGTTGCGCAGGGTGCCGGTGGTGAGGACGGACAGGGGCACGAAGAGCATGGAGATCGCGGCGCCGTTGAGGATGATGGGGAAGGTGATCGAATAGGGCGAGACGCCGAGGTAAACGTTGCCCAGGAGCCAGGAGGAATAGCCCAGGAGCAGCAGTCCGGCGGCGATGAGGAAGCGGGAGTCGATGCGTTTCATGAGGCGGGAGACCAGGAAAATGGCGGCGATCGAGCCGATGCCGCGGGGGGAGACGGTGAGGCCGGACTGGGTGGCGGTGTACCCCATGAGGCCCTGGAGGTATTCGGGGATAAGGGCGGTGGTGCCGTAGAGGACGATGCCGACGACCGTGACCACGGTGATGCCGATGGCGAAGTTGCGGTTGGCGATGACGCGGAGGGAGACGATGGGCGATTTGGTGAGCAGCTCCCGGAGGATAAAGCCCACGAATGCCGCGCCGGAGATCAGGGCGGTGTAGCGAATCCAGGTGCTGTTGAACCAGTCGGCTTCCTGGCCCTTGTCCATGATGATCTGGAAGGCGGCAAGCCAGATCGCCATGAGTCCCAGGCCCCAGGTGTCGATCTTCGTCTTGATGGCGTTCTTGATGTAGGGCGGGTCTTCGATGAGCGACCAGACCATGAAAAGGGCCAGCGCCCCCACGGGGATGTTGATGTAGAAGACCCATCGCCAGGAGTAATTGTCGGTGATCCATCCGCCGAGGGTTGGGCCGATGATCGGGGCGAAGACGATGCCCAGCGTATAGGCGGCCATGGCGGCGCCGCGTTTGGCCGGGGCGAAGGACTCGAGGAGGATCGCCTGCGCGATCGGCTGGAGGGCCCCGCCGCCGGCGCCTTGCAGGATGCGCGCGGCGATCAGCAGGGGCAGCGTCGTCGCCGCCCCGCACAAAAAGGACGCCAGCGTGAACAGCGCCACGCAGAACATCAGAAAATTCTTCCGCCCGAACGTACGCGACAGCCATCCGGTCGCCGGCAGCACGATCGCGTTGCTCACCAGATAACTGGTCAGCACCCAGGTCGCTTCGTCGGTCGAGGCCGATAGCGAGCCCGCGATGTGCGGCAGCGCCACGTTCGCCACGGAGGTGTCGAGCACCTCCATGAACGTTCCGAGCATCACGGCGATCGTGATCAGCCAGGGATTCGCCCGAGGCCGCCAGAGGGCCAGTGCCGGAGTCGCCGAAGTTTCAATCGCCGCAGCCATGATTCGTCACGTTGTGCAAAGAGAGGGTCGAAGGGAATTACCGGATGGTCACGACCGGCTCGACGGACATTCCCGGTCCGAGCAGGTGGCGCTGCGTGGGATCGTCAAGCGTGATTTTCACCGGCACACGCTGCACCACCTTCACGTAATTGCCCGTCGCGTTTTCCGGCGGCAGCAGGGAAAAGTACGCGCCCGAGCCCTGCTGAATCGAGTCCACATGGCCCGCAAAGCGAGTGCCCGGATAGGCATCCACCTTCACCTCGACCGGTTCCCCAGGCCGCATGTGCGCGAGCTGCGTTTCCTTGAAGTTCGCCGTCACCCACACGTCCGGCTGCACAATCGCAAAGAGCGCCGGCATCTGGCCCGGAGCGACATATTCCCCGGGCTCGACGGACTTCCTGGTGATGCGGCCGTCGGTCGGGGCGACAATCCTGGTGTAAGAGAGGTTCAGCCGGGCGGTTTCAACGGCAGCCTGGGCGGAGGTGATCTGCGCCTGGGCCACGGCGACCTGGCCTTGCCGGGCCGCGAGCGTCGCCTGCGCCTGGGCGACCTGGGCCTGCGTAGCCGCCACGACCTTCTTGGCCGCGTCGAGGTTTGCCTGGGCGGTGCGCACGTCGGTCTGGACCTTGTTGAGCTCGACGCTCGACACGACGCCGCTCCTGGCTGCCGCCGCATAGTGCGTCAGATCCAGCGACGAGCGATCCAGTTCCGCCTGCTTCGCGACCTCATCGGCCTGGGCCTGGGCGACCTGCGCCTGGGCGGTGGTGATTCCCGCCTCTGCCTGAAGGACATCTGACTGGGCCGCGGCGAGGTCGGCCTGTGCGGCAGTCAGTTTGCCACTGGCCGCATCGAGCGCGGCCTGCTGGTCGTGGGGGTCGAGTTCGACGAGCACGTCGCCGGCGTGCACTTCCTGGTTATCGGTGACGTAAACATGCTCGACGTGGCCGGCGATGCGCGGCGTGATGGGGGCGACGTGGCCGTCGATGAAGGCGTCGTCGGTGGATTCATGGGAAGCGGAATACTGATACCAGGAGTAGCCATAGGCCGAGGCCCCGATGAGGGCCGCCGCGGCGACGGCGAGCGTTGCGGCGCGTTTGATCAATCGCCGCCGCGTGGAAGCCCGGGGGGCCGCGCCGGCGATGGCAGGCGCCGGGTCGAGGGTTTCGCGCTGCGGCTGGGGGGCGGGCTGGGGCAGGGGGCGAGGTTGCGGTTGGGGCGGGAGGCTCGGCGCTTTGGTTTCAGCGCCGCGCGTCTCGGGGCGTGCAGCGGCGTCGCGGAGGGCGGGCTGTGCATCGAGCGCGGGTTTGAGCTTGGCGGGGCGGGGTTCGGCGAGTGTGGTAGTCATGTTTCGGGGACCTTTTAGTACGTCACCAGATAGTTAGTACACTAATTATCTCGTCGAAATGCAAGCGGGGATGAAAAAAATTGTCGGATTCATAAGTGCGTAGATTAGCCGGCTGCCCCCCCGTCAGCTGGCCCCCCCTCGCCATCGGGCACCGGCGGCAGGCCTTATGACTTGGCGGCTTCCGCGCAGGGGCCGGCCTCTTCCTTCTCGGGTTCGGCCATTGCGGTCGCGCCCAGCTTGGTCAGCAGTTCCATGAGCGTTTCCTTTTCCTGGGTGCTCAGGCCTCCGGTCAGGCGGCGGATGAGCCGGAAGTAGCCGGGCATGGCATCGTCGAGGGCCTGTCGGCCTTTGTCGGTGAGGCGGACCTCGAGCATGCGGCGGTCGGCGAGCACGGGCTCCCGGGCGACGAGTTGCTCGCGCTCGAGGCCGTCGAGAAGGCCGGTCATGGTGGCCCGAGTGACCCCAGCCCGTTCCGCTAAGTCGCAGGGATTCAGGGGGTTATCGGGGAAGCGGTAGAGGAGCATCATGACCGTCCATCGACCTTGGGAGAAGTTGTGGAGGGCGAGATAATCTTCGATGGAGGCGAGGATATCGGAAGCGACGCGCAGCAGGAGGACGCAGGCGGCGGAGGAAGCGGGGTCGATTTCCGGGTAGCGAGCGGCGCAGGCGCGGATGGTTTCATATTTGGGGATGTCGCGGAGGGTGTACATTTGCTTAGCCATAACAACCTGATTATATGGTGCCTAACGGAGAAGCCAAAACAGAATTCGAGGGTCTCTTGCTGCACATCTCGACGTCTCAGAAATCACGGGAGGCGTAGCCACGGGCCACAGCCGCAAGTTGCGTCAGACTCTGGGTTACCATTCCAACTTTGGTGACTTTTCAGTCAGGTCCTGCACCCGCTGGTTGATCAGCGCATCCTTCTGCTTGGCCCGGTCCTGGAGTTCCTTGTCCAGATCCTGCACGCGGTTTTTGATGAACGTGATCGCTTCCTGGCGCATCTGCTGGCAGACATCGAATTCCTGCGTGACCACCTCGTGGAGGTCGGAGGAGATCCGCTGACGCTCGGCGGGGTCCAGGTCGCTGCGCTGGAGTTCCCGCGCCAGGCGCAGGGACTTATAGGCCAGCTCGAGGTCTTTCATTTTGAGTTCGAACTGAACGGGATCGCGCTTGCGCAGGTCTTCCAGGTGGTTGACGGTGCCGAGCGCTCCGCGGACGAGTTTTTCGAACTGGGCGGGGTCGGCGTCACGCAGGGTCTTGGCCTGGGCGTACACGTCGGGCTGGGTGACGCGGAAAAACTCCATCACCCGGGCGATTTCCTGTTCTTTTTTGAGAGCGGCGGCCTGCTCGGTGGTGGGGGCGGTGGTGGTTGAGGCGATGGCGGGGCGGGCGGGGCGTGTTGCCGGGGGTTTCACGGATTGCGCGGCGAGATAGGCGGTTTGTCCGAGCAGGAGGGCGACGAGGCCCAGCAACCACTTATGGCGGCGATTTCCGGCAAATCCACCAGCGCTGCTCGCTTGGAATGGGTACGTCCTCATTGCCGGTCCTTACATGCCCCCCTGCGGCACTTCGAGCTCGTCAACCCCTCCGTCCACGGTCGGATTTGCCGGCAGCGAGGCGAGAACCTCGAGCAGCGGCGTCATTTCCTGGGTTTGGGTTCCCGAGACGGAGGATTCCTCGGCCTGCAACTGCTGGACGGAGGAATCGACATCGTCGAGGGCGGCGTCGTAGGTGCCCGGAGCGGTGTCATAAGGCGCCAGGCGGTCGATGACGCGGTTTACACGGGCGATATTGGTGTTGGCAGGTTTCTGGTTGTGGGAGTTGATGAGGACGAGGCCGGCGGCGATGACGGCGACCGCGGCGGCGGCGGAGAGCCCTGCGAGTGCGTAGTGGATGAGCCTGGCACGGCGGAGTGCCTGTTTTCCGCGCGCCTGGAAGTCGAGGTGGGCATGGATGGCGGCTTTGATGCGATCGGTCATGCGCGCCTTCTGGGCGTCGGAGACCTGGGGCTGGGGGAGGGAGCGGAGGAGGGTGTATTGCTCGGCGACGGCGTGGTATTCGGCCTGTGCGTCAGGTTTTGCGTCGAGGCGGGCGTGTAGTTGATCTTGCGCGGCCGAACCGAGTTCGCCGGAAATATCCAGCAGGGAGGCGTCAGTCAAATTCAGCCGGGTCATGGGAGACCTCCATGAGGGAGCGGAGCTTACCGAGGGCTCGATGAGCCCGAGCAAGGACCGTGCCTATAGGGCAGTTGAGGGTTCTGGCGATGTCCTTAAAAGGCATATCGGCAAAGTGGCGCAGGAGCAGTATCTGCCGATCGCCTTCGGGGAGCTTTCGCAGGGCGACCTGGAGGGAATCGATCTCCTCCTGTCGGTGGAGGGGGTCGAAGGGAGCCGGGACCTTACCAGCGAGCTCGTCGGTCATCTCCACGCGGTCGCCGTCGGAGTCAATGACGGTAGACTGGGTAGGATGGCGAGCGAGGCTGCGGCCGTGGTCACGGACCAGGTTCACCAGGATGCGAAAGAGCCAGGCCTCAAACTTGCCTTGATCATCATAAGCGCCAAGTCGCTGGACAATGCGCAGGAAGGTTTCCTGGACGAGGTCCTGAGCGAGCTCGGGGTTGCTGGTGGCGCGGAGCGCGTAGCCGAAGAGTCGTTGCCAGTAGGCGTCGACGAGGATATCCCAGGCGGCTTTATCGCCGTTCTGGCACCGCACGAGGAGCTCGGCGATGGCGCGTGCGTCCATAGCACCCTCGGAAAAACGACCGCCCGGGTGGGATATTGCCACGACCGACGTGAGGGGCCCCAAAAGGGGAGCATCCGGCCAACCACGCCCAGGACGGAAGGTGAACTGAAGGCTGCAAGAATAACGCCCGTTCCGCGGTTGTCCACCGGAAAAGCGAAGAAAGGTGAAGTTGCTTGCGGCCGTCGAATCAGTATACTACCGAATTCCCCCGAGGTCTGAAAACCTTGGAAACCGCAGGAGCCGCGGCACCTTAAGAGGCTCAAAAAAGAGGCAGGCAACCGGAAGGCAGTGACATGATCAAGGTGAAATCCCGCGGAAACGAAACGGTGGACCAGATGCTTCGCCGGTTCAAGAAGCTGTGCGAAAAGGAAGGGCTGATCAAGGACATGAAGCGCGTGAGCTATTACGAGAAGCCCAGCGAGAAGCGTCGCCGGCGGATGCGTAAGAGCCAGAAGCGCGATCTCAAGGCCGGGATGGAAGGATGACGCGGCGTCCGAAGCCAGAAGCCAGTAGGCAGTAGTCAGAAGCAGAATGAAGAAGGGATCGCCGAGGCGGTCCTTTTTTTATTGGCGGCGGTGGGCGGTCAGGGGGGCGGGACGGGGAGCGGTGGGGGGGCTATGGTGGCGAGTGGTTTGCGTGGGAGGTTGATCGTGGAAAGGCGCGTGTTGGGCCGGGGCGGGCTGGTGGTATCGGCGATGGGCCTGGGGTGCATGGGGATGTCCGATTTTTACGGGCCGCACGATGATGCCGAAAGCGTGCGGACGATTCATCGGGCGTTGGCGCTGGGGGTGAATTTTCTGGACACGTCGGACATGTACGGGCCGCACACGAATGAGCGGCTGGTGGGTCGGGCGGTTCGGGAATGGGGCGGCGGTCGGGAGAGGGTGGTGATCGCGACGAAGTTCGGGATTTTGCGTGATCCGGAAAATCCGAAGTTTCGCGGCTACAGCTCGAAGCCTGAGTATGTGAAGCGGGCGTGCGAGGGATCGCTGGAGCGGCTGGGGGTGGAGACGATCGATTTGTATTACCAGCATCGGGTGGATCCGGACACGCCGATCGAGGAAACGGTGGGGGCGATGGCGGAGCTGGTGAAGGAGGGGAAGGTGCGGCACCTGGGGCTGTCGGAGGCGTCGGTCGAGACGATTCTTCGTGCGGCGAAGGTGCATCCGATTGCGGCGCTGCAGTCGGAGTTTTCGTTGTGGACGCGGGATTATGAGGCGACGCATGTGCCGGTGCTGCGGGAACTGGGGATCGGGTTTGTGCCCTATTCGCCGCTGGGGCGCGGTTTTTTGACGGGTCGGATCAAGACGACGGAGGGGCTGGACGAGAGCGATTTTCGGCGGCGCAATCCGCGTTTTCAGGGGGAAAACCTGGAGAGGAATTTGCGGATCGTGGCGGGGATCGAGGCGCTGGCGGCGCGGAAGGGATGCACGGCGGGGCAGCTTGCGCTGGCGTGGGTGATGGCGCAGGGGAAGGATGTCGTGCCGATTCCGGGGACGAAGCATGTGACGTATGTGGAGGAGAATGCGGGGGCGGCGGAGGTGAAGCTGTCGGCGGAGGAGTTGCGGGAATTGGATGCGATTGCGCCGGTGGGGGCGGCGGCGGGGGAGCGGTATCCGGTGGCGGCGCTGGGGTCGCTGAACCGGTGAGATGTCGTCGAAGCGGATTCCGAGCGGCATTTAGTGCAGGCTTGGCCGGTGGATGCCGCGGCGCGGGAATGCGGTAACGGGGAAATGGGCGATGGGATGGGGTATGATCGCGGGGCTTCGGTGGATGGTCGCGCGGTAGCGGCTGGCCGGGGACGGATTTCAACGAGAAATGGCCATGAAGATTTTGCTGGTGGGGTCGGGAGGGCGTGAGCATGCGTTGGCGTGGAAGATTCGGCAGTCGCCGCTGTGCGATGGGCTGTACATCGCGCCGGGGAATCCGGGGATGGCGGGGCTGGGGGAGTTGCTGGCGATCCAGAGCGGGGACGTGGCGGGGCTGGTGAAGGCGGCGAAGGATGTGGGGGCGGGGCTGGTGGTGGTGGGGCCGGAGGATCCTCTGGCGCTGGGGCTGGTCGATGCGCTCAAGGCGGAGGGGATCAAGGCGTTCGGGCCGCCGCGGGCGGGGGCGCAGCTGGAGGCGGACAAGGCGTTTTCGAAGAAGATGATGCGGGATGCGTCGATTCCGACGGCGGAGGGGCGTGCGTTTACGACGCTGAAGTCGGCGATCGCGTTTGTGGAGACGCGCACGGAGCCGCTGGTGGTGAAGGCGGCGGGGCTGGCCAAGGGCAAGGGGGTGATCGTGTGCAGCGATCCGGTGGAGGCGCTGGATGCGGTGCGGAACATCATGGAGAAGAAGATTTTCGGGGATGCGGGGAACACGGTGGTGATTGAGGAGCGGCTGGACGGTCCGGAGATTTCGCTGCTGGCGTTCGTGGATGGGAATCATGCGTATCTGCTGGAGGGGGCGCAGGATCACAAGCGGATCGGGGAGGGGGACACGGGGCCGAACACGGGGGGGATGGGGGCGTTTTCGCCGGCGCCGCTGCTGACGGATGAAGTGGTGGAGAAGGTGCAGCGCGAGGTGATCGTGCCGTTGATGGATTCGTTGAAGCGCAACGAAATTGATTATCGGGGGATATTGTACACGGGGCTGATGTTGACGGCGGGCGGGCCGAAGGTGCTGGAGTTCAACGCCCGATTTGGCGATCCGGAATGCCAGGCGTTGATGGTGCGGCTGCAGAGCGATCTGGTGGAAGCGATGCTGGCGACGGTGGAGGGGCGGCTGGAGGAGGTGACGCTGCGCTGGGATCCGCGGCCTGCGGTATGCGTGGTGCTGGCGAGCGAAGGATATGGGTGGAAGCCGGACGAGCAGGTGAAGAAGGGGGTGGAGATCACGGGCCTTGAGGAGGCGGGGAAGATTCCGGACGTGGAGGTGTTCCAGGCGGGCACGGCGAAGGTGGAGGGCAAACTGGTAACGAGCGGAGGCCGGGTGCTGGGGGTGACGGCAGTGGGCGAGACGCTGGAGGTGGCGCGTCGGAAAGCCGAAGAAGCCATTCGAAAAATCCGGTTTGAAGGTATGCAATGGCGGAAGGATATTGGGCAGAAGCTTTCGCGGCGTGAGCGGTAAACTTTTCAGTGGTTTGGGGGGAACGGCGTGGGGAGGGAAGATGCGTGGGCCCTGGAAGGGCGTACGGGAGGTGGGCAGTGTGGGGATGGTTGCATAAAAACCGAGCGGCTTCTGGTGGCGTGGAGCAGATTCACGGCTTTGAACAATATGCACTTTTCCGTGGATTTCCCGCTGTTTTCGGAGGCCGGCGCCGAGCATCTCGGGCGCGGCACTGACTTTGCGATAGTGGGTTCGGGCGTGTACGCACGTGACGTTGAAACGTGTGTAATGCCGCGCGAATAGTGGCCGGGAGCTTTCCGCAGCGCGGCGTGATCAATTGAACAATCGATGGAAACGAGAATCTCTCGAATGAGAGGCTGGCGCCTCTTTATTCAAAGTTAACACTGCGGCCATCGGCTGGTAGCGCCGTGGGCCTACAGTGGGGCACGAAATGAATGGGAGGTATTGATATGAAGGGCATCGTTGCAACGCTGGCGATCATCGCCGCGGCGGGGGCCTTGGGCTATCAGTGGTGGCATGGAAGCCAGGCGGCCGCGCAAATGGCGGACAATTCCACCCGCTGGTTCGTCGATGCGGAAACCCATCAGGCGTTTCAGAAGAAGCTGGCGCTGGGCATGACCGTTCCGGTGAAATCGCCCTATACCAACCGCGCGACCGGTTATCCCGCGGAACTGTGCTATTGGACGAAAGACGGAAAGCCCAAGAAGGATCCCACGCCGGTGCTTCTGAACAGCGAGGTGGGGATAGACGGGCCGACCTTCTGTCCGGATTGCGGCAGGCTGGTGGTGGGGCGCAATCCCGCGCCGGAAGCGCGCATGAAGGCGCCGCCGACTCAGGAAGAGTATGAGCGTTCGCACCAGACGGCGGATGTGAACTGAGCAAGGATTTCAAGAAGATCAGGATAAGGGTCGCGGACGGATCCGTGACCGCGCAATGTGTATAAAGAATGAAGGAAAGATGTATGAATCGTTACAGACGCATGAGCGGGTTTACGCTCATTGAGTTGCTGGTGGTGGTGGCGGTGATCGCGGTGCTGATGTCGATCATGATGCCGTCGCTGGCGGGGGCGCGTAAGCTTGCGCGGACGGCGGTGTGTGCGAGCAATTTGCGGGCCATCGCCCAGGCGATGAACGTGTACGCGGCGGATTGGGAAGGGGCGATTCTGGGGAACTCGCACACCAGCGGGAGCGGGCTGTACAACGGGACGTACACGTCGTTTGCGCCGGGCATTTCGGTGAGCAGCAACGTTCCCAACGTGCTTCAGGGGAATGACTGGATGAGCCCCACCGCGCAGATGATGGGGTTTCAGTTCAACACCGGCGGCGGGGCCAACGACCGCATCGACCGGTTCATGGCGTTCCAGACCTACAAACCGTTCATTTGCCCGGAAAATCAGTGGGTGTCGACGACTTACACCGGCGGCGGCGGGCCGAACTTTCCGATCCACCGGGTGATCTCCTATAACGCCGCGGCCTGCTTTCAGAATGTGAACATCAAGGGCAGTTCCATTTCGAGTTTTCAGGGCCAGTTTGCGATTCCCAGCGGCTGGATCCAACTTCCGGACAGCTATCGGCCCAACGTGAATCGGGTGGGAAATCCGTCGCAGAAGGTGTACATGGCGGACGGCGGGCGCTGGTTCAGCGGCGGCTCCAATTATCTGGCGATGGATGACGACGGCGGGCTTTCGAGCACGTCCGTCGGCGGGCTGGATCAGGATTACGGCCCCTGGGACAACAACACGCGCGCCTATGCCAAGGGGACCAAGGGCGACGGCCGGGTGGTCTCGATGCGGCATGGCTCGCCGATTCCGTTCGGCAAGCTGTCGGCGTACAAGTTCAATTTGGCGTTTTTTGATGGCCACGTGGAAACTATGAACGGCCTGGACGGCGCGGACCCAAGCCTGTGGATGCCGAGCGGTTCTTCGTTCGGCGTCAGCGAGGTGACGACGCAGGCCGATTGGCGCGCGAAGTATCTGATCAACGGGACGCCGCCTTCGATCCGCTGAAGGGCCGCCTCCGCACACACAATCTTCAAGCAAAAATAACCAAGTTCCGTTGTCAGCGCCGGTAAGTTCCAGTGCGCGTCGTGCGCAGTCCGCTCTGTTCCCTGATTCGAAAGGTGAGGGATGAAAACCACCGCTCTTCTGGCCGCCCTGTCGCTCTCCGGAGCCATCACCGTGGCGGCTCAAGCCGCTTCGGTCACAAAGACCGCCGTCGGCAACGCCACCGTTCAAGCCAACGGTCCGCGCACCGGCAATAACGGCCTGATCGATATGAATGTCGAAGGCAGCGCCAACGGTTCGTTCGCCAGTTACGGCGTCGTCGATTTCAACGGCTTCGGTCTCACCGGCAATACCGCCGTGAGCAATCTCACGCTCACGCTCACCGAAGCGAACGCCTCTTTCACCAGCCCCGGCACGCTCAACATCTATCTCGCGGGCAGCTCCTCCGCGAGCATCGCCAACACCGGCGGCAGCCCGCTCACTTACGATTCCACCGTGAGCGCCGATCCCATCGGCGTCAATTCCACCAATCTTTCCAGCCTGGGCGGACTGACGTTCCTGGGCACCCTGGCGTTCAACACGTCGGGCAATACGGGCTCCGGCACGGTCGATACCTTCGCGATCAACTCGCTTACCGGCGCGGAGCAGACGTTCATTTCCAATCTTCTCAACAGCGACGGCGCCATTCGTCTGGTGCTCACCGAGGCGGCGAGTCCGGCCTCCACGGCGATGGCCGCCACGTTTGCCGGCTTTTCCAATACGAATCCCACGACGCCGGGCCCGCAGCTCACGCTGGTGACGAACGGCACGTCCGCCGCGCCCGAGCCGGCGAGCCTGGGCGTGCTTGCGCTGGGCGCCGCAGGACTTTTGTTGCGTCGCCGGAAATAAGGGGCTTCTCAAATCAGGCGCGGCGGCCCGGACGCAGCATGTCCGGGCCGCCGTGCTTTTGGCGGGGCGCGGGGCGTCACAGCGGCAGGATCATTTCCTGGTAGGTGGGCAGAAAGCCGGCCTTTTCGAAGGCTTTTCGCGCGGCGGGGTTTTGATCGGCGACCATCAGGCGGAGTTGCGTGAGGCCATGGCCGCGCGCCCATGCGGCGGCATCGGCAAGCAGACGCTGGGCGATCCCGCGGCGCCGATGCGTTTCGCGCACCGCCATATCCTGAATGAAGGCATATTCGCTGTAGACGTAGATGGGAATTTCCTTGTCGATGGTGACCAGGATGCAGCCGACGACCGCGCCGGGGGCGGCGCCGAAAAGATCGCGCGGCCCCGGGAGGGCGAGATCGCGCGCCACCTGGATGAGCATGCGTTCATCGCCGAGCCGGCGCGACAGCCAGCCGAGGTAACCTTCGTGCAATCCCGGCTGGCGCTGCCAGCGCAGGGGCATGTAGGCTTCGTGCTGCGCTTCGACGAGCATGCAGAGTTCGACGACGGCGGGCAGGTCGTCCTGGCGCGCGCGGGCGTAGTGGATGCCGCCGACGGAGTTGGGAGATTGCTCATTCATGGCCGCGGATTATAGGCGCGTGGGAAATGCGCCGCCCGGCATGATAAAGTGATGCCAGGAGTGAAACGCATGAACGCCAGACCCGTCCCCGTCCCCGCGCCCCGGCCCGCGTCCGCCGCGGCGAAGCCGTCGAATCCCAGTCGTTTTGGCACGCCCTGGGCCGTGGCCGCGGTTTTCATTGTGGGCATACTCGTGGCGGGCGTACCCTTCGGCATTCTGGTGGTGACGTGGGGCAAAACGGTCGCCGGCGCTCCGGGCCGCATGGGGACGGCCATCACGCAAATGGCGGCCGACGCGATGCGTCCGAAGCTGTATCTGCGCGAGATCGTGGTGAGCAACATCGAGGATTTGAAGCGGCAGCAGAAGCTGGTGGTGCTCGAGCCGATCGTGAGCGCGGACGTGACCCGCGAGGAGGGCGATTCGAGCTGGGGCATGTACTGGGGCACCAACGTGGCGCGTGTGGCGGTGAAGGAAGCGCACACGCAATACGTGATCGATCTTTCGGGGATGGAGACGTCCGACTATCTGTACGACGATTCCGACAAGACGCTGCGCGTGCTGGTGCCCAAGCCGCGGCTGGACATGGACATGGTGTCGATCGATCCGGCGAAGATCGAAACGCTGGATCTCAGCGGGGGCTGGGCGCGGTGGGACAAACAGGGGACGAAGGAGCGGGCCATCGCGGAACTCAAACCGACGGTGATCGTGCAGGCCAGCAAACCCTTCATCAAGGAGCAGGCGAACGAGGCGGGGATCGCCGCGATGCAGTCGATCCTGTCGCCATTGGCGCAGGCGCTCAAGCCGCAGGGGGTGAAGGTGGAAGTACGGTATCAGGGGGAGTGAGGACCCGACTCAGTGGCCGATCGCGGCGGCCTGTTGCGACAGGTTATAGGCCAGCACGATCACGATCACGAGCGCCGCGGCGGCCATGAAAAAGGCCCCGCCGATCATCCAGCCATTGCGGTGGCGGCTCTTTTCGATCCACTCCTGCATCTGCATCGCGGAGGCCGCGTAGCTGTCGCGCACCTGCTGGAGGGCGTCGACCGCATGCTGATTGGCCAGTTGCAGCCGGTCGATCATCATGGAGAAGCGGTTGAACGATTCGACCAGTTGCCGATCGATCTCGTTGCCCATTTCGATTTGCTCGCGGATGTTGGTGAGCGTCTCGGCATGGTCTTTCTTGGCCGGCCCCAGCGAGTTGACGACGTCGGTGACCTGCCGCTGCTGCTGGGCGTGCATGGCGAGGCGGTCGTTGATCATCTTGAGCATGTCCGCCTGCATTTTGCTGGCCTGCGGAAGCGCCTCGGCGGCGGCGGGCAAAGTCGAGAGCCGCGCGAGCAGTTCATCCTGCCGGCGCGCCTGCCCGTCCAGAGCCGCGCGAAGTTCCTGCACGGTCTGCAGCAGCGAATCGTAGCTTTGTTGAATCTTGTAGGTGGTCGCCGGCGAAACGCCCGATGCGGATCCCGAAGCGCCGCCCGATCCCGGCCCCACTTTTCCCACCACGGGGTTGTATCCGGAGTCCGCCCCGGCCCCGGCCGTTCCGGCATTGCCCACATCCGAAGGCGCGATCAATCCCTGCCGTTCATACGCGTCATAATCGACCAGCGTGGGCTCCGGCCCGCGAATCCACTGGCGCACACGCTCGACAAGACCCATAGACTTCCTCGGGAGGACATTGAACCGCTGGCCGCGATTATAACATTCTTCGCGTTTCAGCGGGGAAACGGTCGGGCGATTCACTGTCCGGCCAGCCACGCCAGGTCCGGTTCCTCCAGCACCACGCGCGTCTTTGGCAGATGCGAAAAATCGAACCCGCTCACAAGGTCCAGCGCATTAACCTCTCGCAAAGAATCGATTTGCCCGCTGCGCCACGCCGCCCAACCCACGATCCGCCGCGGGCTGATCCCGGCGGCGCGGAACTGGGCGATGCGCGATTCGCCATGTCTTTTGGCCAGCCGTTTGCCATCGGCGCCGATCACCAGCGGCACGTGCGCAAATTGGGGCGGCATCCAGCCCAGCGCCCGATAGAGCGCCAGTTGCCGCGGCGTCGAGGGTAGCAGGTCGTCGCCGCGCACCACCAGGTCGATGCCCATGTGGTGATCGTCCACCACGCACGCCAGTTGATAGGCCGGTGTGCCATCGAAGCGCGTCAGAGGAAAATCCCCCGCATCCCGCGAGACATGCATCGCCCGCGGGCCGGCGATCAGATCGTCAAAGGCGATCGGTCCTTTGGGCACGCGCAGTCGCCAGCAGGCCGGCCGACGCGTGTGCTCGCGCACGGTCCGTTCGGCAAGCTCAACGCTCGGGCATTGCGCGCGGGACACCAAGCCGCCGGCACACGTTCCCGGATAGCGTGGTCCGGCGTCCCCTTCATGCGGCGCGCTGGCGGACCCAGCGACCGCCGCGGCGATGTCCGCGCGCGTGCACGTGCAGGGATAAATTGCCTCGCGCTCCCACAAGTTCTCCAGCGCCGCGGCGTAGAGGCGCCCGCGCCGCGATTGCACCACCTCGCCGTCGCCGGCCTCCCCCGGATAGGCGTCCCACGTGATGCCCAGCCAACGCAGATCGTCATAGGCCTGCCGCACCGATTCCGGCCGCGCCCGGCCCGCATCCAGGTCCTCCATGCGCATGAACACCCGCGCGCCCGCCTGCCGCGCCATCCACCAGCTCACCAGGAAGGTGCGGGCGTGCCCGAGATGCAGCGCCCCGGTGGGACTGGGCGCCAGGCGCGTCGCGCGAAAAATCAGCGGTTGATGCGGCAAGGGGCCCTCCGAATTTCTGCTCACCCGCCCTCCCCGCCCTTGGCCGCTTCCATCATCGCCACCGCCGTGGCGCGGGCAAGAGCGGCGATTCTCGTGCGGTCCGGCGGCGGCGGACGCTCACCCGTTCAGGGCAGCCGTGAAGTCCGGCCGCGCCATGGCCGAGAATGAAAGCATTACCTTTCCGTGGAAAAGCACATGGCAGCGGCACATGCTGAAACTGAAGAACGGCGGCTGGCGGCGCTCAAGACCACCTGCCTGCTTGACACGCCCCTCGAAGAACGCTTCGAGCGCATCACCCGCCTGACCTGCCAGCTCCTGCGCGTCCCCATCGCCGCCGTTTCCCTCGTGGATGGCTCCCGGCAGTGGTTCAAATCGATCCACGGGGCCGACATGACCGAGACGCCGCGCGGCGACTCGATGTGCGCCCATGCGATCCTTCAGGAGGAGGCGCTGGTCGTTCCCAATGCCCGGGAAGACGCGCGTTTCCGAGAAAGCGCGCTGGTCTGCGGCAGCCCGCACATCGCCGCGTATGCCGGGCAATCCGTGCGCGCTCCCGACGGCAGCCGCATCGGCGCGGTGTGCGCCATAGACACCCGCGCCCGGTCCTTCACGCCCGAAGAAATGCAGATGCTGCGCGATATGGCCGCGATCGCCGAAGCGGAAATCTCCGCCGCGGGCGCTTCGAGCACCCAGCACGACCTGCTCGCACAGCTTGATGCCGAACACCGCCGCACGCTGCTGGATTCTCTCACGCGGCTCTGGAATCGCGAGGGCATTCTCGAGGTGCTGGATCACCAGTGCGCGCAGGCCGTCACGGGCGGCGCTCCCCTGGCGGTGCTGCTGGCGGATGTCGATCACTTCAAGCGGATCAACGACACCTGCGGGCACGCGGCGGGCGACGGCGTGCTGCGGGAGATCGGCAAGCGGCTGCTGAACGCGCTGCGGCGCGAGGATGCCGTGGGACGTTTTGGCGGGGAGGAATTTCTCATCGTGGCGCCGGTGCGCGCCGCCGAGCAGGGAGCCGATCTCGCCCGCCGCATCGTGCAGCGCATCGCCGACACGCCCATCGCCTCGAGCGCCGGACCCTTGCCGGTCACCGTCAGCGTGGGAGGCTTCTGCGGCATTCTGCCCTCCGCCGACGCCGCGGACGCCATCATTGAACGCGCCGATGCGGCTCTTTATCAGGCCAAGGATCGGGGGCGGAACCGCGTCCAGATGTGCGCGTAAGCGGGAGTTGGGCGGGTCCAATAAATTCCCCGGGCATTTCAAGCGGGAGTCGCGGGCTTCCGCGCTCCGCTGCAATCCAGCCTTCGCACGCTTCTTCTATAAATTCTTGCGGCCGCCTGCTTGGGTCGCCCCCGGATTCGGCCGACGTTCCATCAAACCGGAGGGTTTGGAGTGCGGCCATGAGCCATGTTGGGTTATCGCGCCAGGAACTGGCGTACATGCAAAAACTGATCGCCCGCCTGGATGCGGAGCCCGCCGGACCCGGCGCCGAACGCCGCGTCCGACCGCGCTTCGATTTCTCGCACCCCCTCTGGCTCAACCTGCCCACGGAGCCGGGAAAGCCCTGGGTGCACATCCTGTCGCGCAACCTTTCCACCGGCGGCCTGGCTTTTCTCACGCGCCAGATCTTCTACGTCAACCAGCATTTGGTGGTCTCCCACGAGCTCAACGAAAAAGAGCCGCTGCTGGTGCTTTCGCGCGTGTGCTTCTGCCGGTCGCTGGAGATGAACGTTTTCGAGGTGGGACTCTCTTTTGTCGCGGTGGAAAAAGACCCGCAGCGCGAGCGGCGCGTTCCCGCTCACTGGCTTTCGCAGGTGTTTCGAAGCGACTGGCTGGCGCGGCAAAAATGCCTCGCCGGCGCCCAGGGTTGATCGTCACCCCGCCCGTGGAGGCCTCAGGTGAGCGTCCCTTCCGTTGAACAAAATGAACAGATCGAGGGAATTCTCGAAGCGCTCGATCGCGGCGTACGCGCCGATGCCCAGAACCGCCGGCGCATCCAACGCCTCAACGTCCGCCTGACCCTTCAGGCGATCGTCATCGGCACTTCCGGCGGAGCGCCGCTGCGCATCCACTCCCGCAATCTCTCCCGCAGCGGCATCGGCTTCGTGTCGCGCCGGCTCTTCCGCCGGGGTGAGCGGCTGGTGATCGTGCTGCGCGTGCCCGGCCATGCGGGGAAGCTGCTGCTGGCCGAGGTGACCTTCTGCCGGTACGTCCGGCGGGCGCTGTATGAATCCGGGGCTCGGTTCATCGAAGCGGTTCCGGAGACTCCCACCGAGGGCATTCCGGCGCATTGGACGGCGGCGGCGACTGCCGGGAATTGATCCTGATTTTTCTTCGCGCAGCATTCCGCCGGCCGGGGCGCTGGGGGGCGTACCGGCGGATCCGCGTTCACGGCAAGAATCGAAGTGCAAAAAAAGTAAGGGCGAGAGGCCCTGGGAGGGAGCTCTCGCCCTATGGGGGGGGGGGGAATCGTAACCGGCCGCCATGACGCGTTACCGGGTTTTTAACTTGTAAGGCTTCCAAGTATAGCGGTGACAGTTGCAGGATGCAAGTGTTGCCACAGAAAATCTTGAGAGCCTTGAGGGGCCGGGGGAAAGTGGAGGCGGAGGGAGTCGAACCCTCGTCCCGTGGCAGGTTGATGCCAGCCTCTACGTGCGTAGGTCACAGTTTATCTCATCCCTGCCGTCGCGTATGACCTGGCTTCGGCAGAGACCAGCTCCTCCTGCGTCTTAGCCCGCTGCCAAGGAACCCTGCAACGGGAGCAATCTGCTGAATGACGATGGATCCTGAAACACAGATGATCTCAGGCCATCGTGCTGCTTATTTTAATTAGGCAGCGAGACGGAGGCTTGCGCCTCCGACTGGGAACTTGTAGTTCTCAGCATTTAATTTTTTGCCACTCAGTTTTACGACTTGAATGACAGGTCGGCACGCCACTGGGACCACTACTGTCCGGTCGATACCTGGCGCCCCCAAATTGTCAAAGAACGGGTCCTAGCAACAGCGGTGCGAAACCAGTTGGGGCTCTTGCCGAAACTTGATTTTGGGAGGGTTATCCCTCGCCCCGCCGTCACTGCGACTGACTGCGTATATGTTACAATTGTTTTCGGTCCAGTCAAGCGGAAAGCATGAATTCCGCTAAAAATTGTTTCTCCTGACTCCTTCGGCTTGCCCCCCCCCTCATCCTGAGCACGCCGCCGGCCGTAGTGCTGAGAATGAAAAAAGTTCTGTACGTCGGCGCTGGAGCACCCTGGCTCGGCGGGGCTGGATACCTCGTCCGCCAGGCCACCACCTTGCGCGCCCTCGCCCAAATCGCCGATCTGCACCTGGCCCTGTTTGAGCTCCCTCCCGAGGCGCCCCCGCCTCCGTACGGCCAAACGGTAACCCCGCTGGTCTTCCGCCAGATGGAAGCCGGCGGCAAGGTGCGAGCGGGACTCGCCGACCTGTTCAATCCGCTGCCCCGGCTGCTGCGGAACGTCGATCTGCCCACCGCGCGAGCGCCGCTGGTCGGACTCGACCTGACTCATTTTGACGCCGTCGTGGCGTATCGAATCGACTTCGCCCACGCTGCCGGCGCCCTGGGGCGCCCCCGGCTGATCCTGGATGTCGATGACCCGGAGCACCTGCGCTGGCGCCGGCGCATGGAAGCCCAAGGCGCCGCCATCGATTGGCGCACCGCGCGCGATCTCGAAAAGCTCAAACGCTTCGAACGCTCGGCGGTTGCCGGCGCGGCGCAGGCGTGGGTCTGCCAGGAAAATGACCGTGCGGCCTTTTCGCGCGGCAACCTCGTGGTCGTGCCCAACGGCGTGCGCGTGCCGCCGCGCGCCCAGCGGCGTGCGACCGGGCCGGTGGTGCTGCTGCTGGGAAATTTCGCGCCCGGTGCGGGCTCGCCCAACGCGGACGCGCTGCGCTGGTTTGCCGGCGAGGTGTGGCCGAAGGTGCGGGCGCTGGCGCCGGACGCCGAATGCCGGGTGGTCGGAAAAATCAACGACGAATTACGTGTGCTGGTCAGCGCGGTGGGAGGGATGCGGGCGCTGGGGTTCGTGGATTCACTGGCGGGCGCTTTCGCCGAAGCTCGCCTGAGCGTCGCGCCGCTGCGCTTTGGCACCGGCACGCGCGTGAAAATTCTCGACGCCTGGGCCCATGCCTGCCCCGTCGTCAGCACCACCGCCGGCGCCGACGGCCTGCCCGCCGCGCCCGGTGAAAACATCCTGATCGCCGACGACCCCGGGCATTTTGCCGCCCGCTGCGCCGAATTGCTGCGCGATGCGCCCCGCGCCGCGGTCATCGGCGCAGCCGGTCACCGCACGGCAGCCGCGCATTTCGACGCCGCCGCCATCGAAAGCCGCCTGGCCGACCTTTTTCGGAACTTCCTCGCCCCTGAACGCCGGTGAAAGCACCGCACCCAGCCCCTCCACCCCAACACCCCCACACGACAGCGGGCGATGGGATTCGAACCCACGACCAACAGCTTGGAAGGCTGTGACTCTACCACTGAGTTACGCCCGCAGGAACCGCAAGTGTAGTGGGTGCGTCAGGCCGGAACAAGCGGCGGCGGTTTGACGGATAGCGCTCCGATAGTGCTCCGGCGACGCGGCGCTCCGAGCGCTGGAATCACCGCGCGAAATCCACCGCCCGCACCTCGCGCAGCACCGTCACCCGAATCTCGCCCGGATAGGTCATCTCCGCCTGAATCCGCTTGGCGATGTCCCGCGCAATCAACCGCGACGTCGCATCGTCGCAACGGTCCGGATCGACGATCACCCGCACCTCGCGCCCCGCCTGAATGGCAAACGCCTGCCGCACGCCCTGGAAGCTCGTGGCGATGTCTTCGAGCTCCTTGAGCCGCTTGATGTACCGCTCCAGCGTCTCGCGCCGCGCCCCGGGCCGGGCGCCGGAAATCGCATCCGCCGCCATCACGATCGGCGTGTAGGGCGTCGTCGAGGGAATGTCGTTGTGGTGGCCCCCGATCGCATTGAGCACCGGCTCGGGCTCGTTGAGCTTCCGGCAGAATTCCATGCCGATCGCCGGGTGGCCGCCCTCCTGGTCGTGGTCCATGCTCTTGCCGATGTCATGCAGCAATCCCGCGCGGCGAGCCAACGTGCCATCGAGACCGAGTTCGTCGGCAATCATCTGCGAGAGAAACGCCACCTCCACCGAATGCCGCAGCACGTTCTGCCCATAACTCGTGCGATAGTGCAGCCGGCCGAGCATCTCCACGACCTTGGGATGCACCCCCTGGATGTTGCACTCCAGCACCGCCTTCTTGCCCACCTGCCGAATGTTGTTCTCGATTTCTTTCTGCGTCAGATCGACAATCTCTTCGATGCGCGCGGGGTGAATGCGACCGTCGGCGATCAACTTCTCCATCGTGATCTTCGCCACCTCGCGCCGCACCGGATCGAAGCAGTTCACCGTGATCACCCCCGGCGTGTCGTCGATGATCACATCCACCCCCGTCGCCTGCTCGAACGCCCGGATGTTCCGCCCCTCGCGCCCGATGATCCGCCCCTTCATGTCATCCGAGGGAATCTCGACGCTCTTGGTCGTGCCTTCGCTGGTCACCTCGGCCGCATACCGCTGCATCGCCTGCAGCAGGATGTTCGTCGACTTGGTCTTTGCCTCCTCCTTGGCCTGGTCCTCGATCCGCTGCACCAGCACCGCGGTCTCGTGGCGAATCTCGTTTTCCACGCGGCTGAGCACCAACTGCCGGGCCTCCTCCGGGGACATGGTCGTGATCCGCAACAGCAAATCCTTCTGCTGCGCCAGCGTCTCCTCCAGCTGCTTCTCCTTGGTCTCCACATTTTTCTTGCGATCCGTCAGGCTGCGCTCCAGGTTCTCCAGGTTCTTTTCCTTGATCCCCAGCGTGTCCAGCTTCCGGTCCAGGGTGTCTTCGCGTTTCTGAAGCCGCTGGTCCTGTTCGCGCAGTTCCTTGCGCAGCGTTTCCACCTCTTTGTCCGCCGATTCCTTGATACGCAGGTATTCCGCCTTGGCGTCCACCTCGGCCTTCTTGACCAGCTCCGCCGCTTCCGCCTTGGCCTTGTTGAGCGTCTCAGCCGCCTCTGCCTTCGATTTGCTGATCGCCCCATTCGCGGAATTTCTCATCAACACAAATGCCCCGCCAACCCCGATCAACACCCCCGCCACCAGCCCAACCACCGCCAGCACGATCTCCATGAAATGCCTCGCAAGCGGGCGGCAAAATCGTCGCACCCGCATTAAAAAAGAACCGGGCCTGTGACGGAAACAACCCGCCACCGGCGTCAATCAAGGCATGCGCAGCAATGTCTGGGGAAAACCCGGTTTCAGCCCGTCGCCAAATGCCTAAATCAATCTTAGGCCGCGACTTAGAACCGTGCAGAAAGGGCAGGCAAGAACGCAACGGCGGTGAGGCAGCCGGATCCCTCGACCCGGCACGATGATCCAGAAGCATCCGCGCCAGAGGCAGTGCTCCCGCGCCGGGGCTGGCGACATCGCCGCCACCCGCACAGAACCACCCAACTGCCGGCGTCTAAATGCATACTCATGAGAGGAAGCCCCGGTTTCAGAAATGCTAACCCGTAGATTAGCAGGGGCTTAAAGAGGTTCACCAAATCCGTTCGATCTATCCCGCTCCGCCTGGCGGAACGCCTGGCCGGGCTCCATGTGGATGAAAGCCGGCCAACTAAAACCGGGTGGGACATTCTGCCGCACGCCGTATCAACGCCAACGCATCTCGCCGCTCATGCCACGCTGCCCCAAGGCAATGCCCGCACGCTAGCGCGGACGATCTGACTGGCTCTTACCGCGACTCTACCCTCCCCGCCACGCCCGGTCAATCCCTCGACCGCTGAGCTTTTGCCATCCCTCCAACCCCGCCACATCCCCCAGCCACGCCTCGCATTCCCCGCTCCGCCCCCAGCGGCTACCATGAAGCAACCCCTTCACCGGGACCGATCGCCTTGCCCCCTTTCCGTTTCCCGTTTTGCGTTTTGAGTTTTTGCGTTTTGCGTTTGAGTCGCCCCCATGCCTTCGCCCATCCCCGCCGCCCTCGCCGCCCTCCAGTCCGGTCGCATGGTGATTCTCGTCGATGATGAGGACCGCGAGAACGAAGGCGATCTCGTCCTGCCGGCCCAGTTCATCACGCCCGAGGCCGTCAACTTCATGCTCAAGGAAGCCCGCGGCGTCCTGTGCGTCGCCCTCAGCCCCGACGCCTGCGACCGCCTCCAACTTTACCCCCAGGCCGCCGTCAACACCGCTCCCCTGGGCACCGCCTTCACCATCTCCGTCGACGCTCATCCCAAGTTCGGCATCACCACCGGCGTCTCCTCCGACCAGCGCGCCACCACCATCAAACTCCTCGCCGACCCCCATACCCAACCCGCCGACCTCGCCCGTCCCGGCCACATCTTCCCCCTTCGCGCCCGGCCCGGGGGCGTGCTCGAACGCGCCGGACAAACGGAAGGCTCCGTGGACCTCTGCCGCCTCGCGGGGCTGACCCCCGCCGCGGTCATCATCGAAATCATGGCCGACGACGGCTCCATGGCCCGCCGTCCGGCGCTCGAAACGTTTGCGAAAAAGCACGACATCCCCCTCTGCTCCATCGCCGACCTCATCCAGTTCCGCCTCCAGCGCGACACCCTCATCCGCCGCCTCGAGTCGCTTCCCCTGGCCACGCCCGAGGGCCCCTTCACGCTGCGCATTTACGAGACCGTCGGCGATCCCCTCGTGCACCTCGCGCTCACCGCCGGCAACGTCGGCGATATCGACCCGCTCACCAACCGCACGATCCAGCAAAAAGAGCCCACTTTCGTCCGCATGCATTCCGAGCATCTCCTGGGCGATGTCTTCCACGCCCACGGCACAGACTCGGCCAGGGAACTCCACGCCTCCCTCCGCCTGATCCAGGAAGCCGGCCAAGGCGCTCTGGTGTACCTCCGCCAGGAATCCCGCGGGCGCGCGCTCCTTCACCGCCTGCACGAATTCCAACCCACCGAGCACATCCCGCGGCAAACCACGACTCAGGACGCAGGACGCATGACCTCGCCGCCGGTGATGGATCGCCGCGACTTCGGCATCGGCGCGCAAATCCTCCGCGATCTGGGCCTCTCCCAACTCCGCCTGCTCACCAACCGCCCCAAAAAACTCCACAGCCTCGAAGGCTTCGGCCTCACCATCGCCCAGCAGGTGCCGATCCCCATCGCCTGACGATCACGACACCCTCTCGCTCAGCGAGGCCCCCCCACGTCCCATGTTTTTCCCCGCCCTCATCATCATCGACACGACGTGGAGCGTATTCGTCGCCGTCTGGCTCGCCCTCGCCTTCAACAACAAACGCACCCTCTACCGCGAACCGCTCTATCAGCGCCTCAGCTACGGCCTCGCCGGGGTTGTCGCCTTTCTCCTGCTCCGCCACCTCTCCCCGATCAATCATCCGCTCTTCCGATCCCCCGCCAACCAAATCGCCGGCGCCGCTCTGTGCATCCTGGGAATCGCCTTCGCCGTCTACGCCCGCCTCCACCTGGGCAAAAACTGGTCCGGCATCGTCACGCTCAAGGAAAACCATACGCTCATCCGCACCGGCCCTTATCGCCTCGTCCGCCATCCGATTTACACCGGCATCCTCCTGGCGATCTTCGGCACCTTCCTCGCCCTCATCCCGTCACTGGCCGCTCTGATCGTCTTTGCCGCGATCGTTATCATCTTCGTGCTCAAACTGCGCCGCGAGGAATCCCTCATGCGCCGGCAGTTCCCGGACGAATACCCCGCCTATCAACGCAGCGCGAAGGCATTGATTCCCCTGATTTACTGACGGACGCTGCTTTTTCGGAGAGTGTCGGCATGCACATCCCGGTCTTGCTCCAGGAAGTTCTCCTCACGCTCCGCCCGCGCCGCGGACAGGTCCTCGTGGATTGCACCCTCGGCCTCGCCGGCCACTCGGCGCAGCTCCTGCAACGCATCCTCCCCACAGGACATCTGCTGGCGATCGATTTCGACCCCGTCTCCATCGATATCGCCCGCAAGACCCTCGCCGCGATCCCCGGCGCCCCCGGCCACTTCCATCTCTTCCACAACAATTTCGCAGCCCTCCCCACGCTGCTGGCCCGCATGGCCATGGACGCCGGCCTGCCTCTGGACTCCAAGGCCGACGCCCTGCTCGCCGACCTCGGCGTCTCCTCCCCGCAGATCGACACGCCCGACCGCGGCTTCTCCTACCGCACGCCCGGCCCCCTCGACATGCGCATGGATCCCACCCGCGGACAGCCCGCCTCCGCGCTGGTGAATCGCCTCTCCGAGCGCGAACTTGCCGAGGCCCTGCTGGAACTCGGCGATGAAACCGACGCCCACAAGATCGCCCGCCTCATCGTTGAACGCCGCGACCACGAGCCCATCCAAACCACCCAGCAACTCATGGCCCTGGTGTGCGAAGCCCGCGATTTCACCCTCAAGCGCGCAGCGGGCGCGAAACTCCACCCCGCCGCTCGCACCTTCCAGGCCCTGCGCATTCTCACCAATCGCGAAATGGCCAACCTCGATCGCCTGCTCGCCGTCCTGCCGGAGGTGCTCAAACCGGCCGGCGTGGCGGCAATCATCACGTTCCATTCCGGCGAGGATCGGCGCGTGAAGCGCGCGTTCAAGGAGGGCCTGCGCAGGGGCGTGTACTCGGAAATCGCCCCCGACCCGATCACCGCCGACGATCGCGAAATTGCGGAGAACAAGCGTTCGCGCAGCGCCAAGCTGCGCTGGGCCCGGCGATCCTGAGGGCCGGCCGGGCAAGCCCTTCACTCACGGCTGGCGGTCGCGCGGATTGGGCGCCTGCCGTCCAACCGGTTCGCCTTGCATCCGTTCGCTGCCTTCCTGGATATCGCTGAGATTGGGATTCTGCCGGGCTTCGGGTCGGGGCATTTTGACGCCGCTCCCAGGCTCTTCCGGGCGCGTCGGTGCGGGTGGATGGGGCGTTCCCTGGGTCATGGCGTCGCTCCTTCAGTTGAGGTGGGACAGAAATGCCTCGCATGCCCCGCCGCTGCGCACAGCCGCAAACGCCGCGCCCCGCCGATCCTCAGCCTCCCCCATCTTCCCCACGCTTCTCGATCCGGATCGATCGCAGGTTCATCCCCTCCTTGGCAACCTTCACCCGCAGCACCAGTTGCCCTGGCGATAGCCGCACCAGCACCGGCTGCGTGCTGCCCCACGTGGTCACGCCCCCGCTGTTGGGCACGTTCACGGTTCCCAGCGGCGTGTCGCTGAGCGACAGATCCAGCCGGCCGGCATCATTCGTCGCCCCGGTCTGCACGGTGAGCGCATAGACCCCCGCCTGCTTGACCAGCAGCAAATACTCGAACCAGTTGCCATCTTTGGTCCATTGCAGGAACGTGCCGTCGGACGACTTGCCGACGCTGCCTCCCTCCTTGGCGTCCGCGGCGGTCGCGTCGATGGTCGCCGCACCGCCTCCCTCGGCCGGCAGCGCCGTCCCCACGCGCACCGGCGGCAGCGCGCCGGCAATGACCTCATCGACCGCCTGTGTCTTCGCCGTCGCCTTGCGTATGTCCTCCGTCAATCCCCAGTTGCCATACTTTCCATAGGGCCCGGCCAGGTTGAAATACATGAACAGGTCGCCTCCCAGCCCATACCACTGGTCGAAATAATTCTTGATCGCCCCGCCGATGCGCGGATCGCGATTGGCCGCGATCTTGGCGTCCACCGAATGCTCCCCCTCGATGCCCATGCCTCCCTCGTAACACAAATTGTGTACCCGGTAATAGCGGGCGATCACCTGATAGTTGGTCGTGACTTCCTTCACCCATTTCATCTGATCGGGAACGCCCTCCTTGAAAATTTGATCGACGGTCAGCGAATCGTCGTTGCTGAACTTCTGCGAGAGGCCCAGATAAGGCGCGCCGGCCACGCCGTAAATCAGACCCGCAGGATGGCCGTAATTCTTCGCGATGAAATCCATCTGCATCTGCAGCATGAAGGCGTTCGCCGATTGGCTCGCCAGCACCGGCCGGATGCGCGTGTTGATGGCCTCGGCGCCCCACACTTCCTTGAAAATCTGTTCGATCTGAATGAGCCGCTGGGCCACGCGCTTCCACGCCCAGTAATAGGGGTTGTTGTCCTTGCCGTGATCGCTCAGCAGGGAAGAGTCGCCTTCGCGCGCGACCTCCGCCTTGGCGGCGTCAAAGTTGGCTCCGAACTGCGGAAACAGGCTGTTCCACACCTCGTTGGAATACTCGACATACACCACCCGATCGGGATCCAGCTTCTCCTTGAGCAGCTTCGCCAGTTGCCGCACGTAATCATCCGACGCCTTCACCGGCACATTGATCCACAGGTCCTTCTTCGCCGTGTTCCCCAGCGCAATCCCGTATTCCCACGCCGCGCCCCGCTTGCCCGATTGCAGCGCATCCGTCGGCTTGGTGCGATCCGCCCATTCGACGGCATCATTCGTATTCGTGCGCGTGAAGTCCATCAGCCGCAGCGCCTGGAAGGGCTCGATGGCGTGCAAGAACTCCTTCGTGAAAATTTCCTCTTTGGGCGCGCCCACGCCGCCCGCCGGACGATACCCGGGGCGATAGAGCCGGATGTTCTTCACGCCGCCGCCCGCAGCGCCCTGCGTGCCCGTGAAGTTGATGAACAATTGATTGGCGTTCTGCCCCACGTTGATGATCCCCGTGGTGGTATTGGACGCCCGGTCATAACCCTGCCCCTGCACGCTGGTGCCCGCGCTCAGCACCCCCAGACGGCAATGCCCGGTGCACGTAAACAGATACGCTCCCGGCGGCACCGGCACGTCGGCCATCACCACCGTGCCCGCATCCCCCGTCGGCCAGCCATCCTTATCCACGGGTGCCTTCTCATCCCACGGGGCTTTCGCGCTGCCAAACGCCCGCGCCGATTTGATGCAATCGACGAACATCTCCGAACGGGCGTAATCCAGCACGTACTCGAGATTGACGCCCATCGGCGGATGCGCCGGACGTTCGCCCTCCGCCGGCGGCACGGTGATCACGGCGCCCCGGGCCTGCCAGGACATGCACGCGGCCACGCCCAGCGCTGCAACCGCGGCCTGCCTTCGGATGGTAAAACTACGCATGCTCGCCTCGATCTCGCGCCCGCGCCCGCGCCTGCTGACCTGAAAGGGGAACCTGCAACTTCACGAAAAATCGTTTACAGATTTCCTCATCTGTGTCGATAACTTATTTCAACCGCTGCATCAAGCGCCGCCTCCTTCCTCCTCGCCACCCGGGCCGGTGCAGCCTCTGATACACCCGCCTCGCCCGGTCCGTGCGACCGGAAAAATTTCCAAAATTTTTGGGAACTTTTCCGCCCTCTCGTACGGTTATACAAACACCTAACATGGGTGCGTGCCTTTCCGCCTCCCGGCGGCGAGGGGCTCACCTGACATCCGACGTGTTCCGCCGTACCTTGCCGCAGGCGAACCTGCGGGGAGGAAGGTCGGCGATGCATCGCGCGGGAATCTGCCACGGATGGTGGGATTCGCCCGTCCGGAGGTGTTCTGCGCGCAAATTTTGGCCAAGGAGGCAGTTATGGCAAGTCTTTGCGCCGCTCCTTACCCCGCTTCCCGCGCCGCCCCGCGCGCCGCGTCGCTTTCCCTGGAACCTCTGGAGTCCCGCCTCAACCTCTCCACCCTCACCTCCCTCCCCGTCTCCGCGCTCACCGTCACCTCCCCCCTCCGCACCGTCGGCGCTCCCTCGCCCGCCCTCTCCGCCGCCTCCCTCACCGCCGCCGGCACCGCCGTCTCCACCAGCGCCGGCACCGCGGTCGCCATCGACTCCTATTCCGGCATCTCCAACTGCCAGGTCGTCTACTCCAACGGACAGCCCATCGTCGGGGCCACCACCGGCGGCGATGCCTATGTCGAGTACACCGTCACCGCCCCCTCCGCCGGCGCCTACAGCGTCAACCTGACCCTCGCCGCTCCCAATGGCGCGGGCGTCCGCGTGCTCACCAACGGAACCCCCGCTCCGGCTGACATCTGGACCAAAGCCACCGACTCCTGGACCGCCAACGTGTCCGGCAACGTCACCATCCAATTGGCTGCCGGCACGAATGTCGTCCGCCTGGCGTCTCTCTATGGCACCCGCTACACGATCAGCAGCCTCACGCTCTCACCCCTCGCGCTGACGGTCACGCCGCCGCCGGCCTCGACGCCCGCCTCCTCCGCCCCCTCCGCCGTCGGCGAGGACGCCTGGCTCTCGGTCACCGCCCCCGCGGCCACCTGGAACGCCGCCGCCCGCACCACCCCCTGGGGCTCCTCCATGGCCACCACCTCCACCGCCGGGGCCTATGTCGATTACACCCTCAACGTCGCCACCGCCGGCGCCTACACCCTTCGCACCGGCATCGCCACCACCACCGGTGGCACCATCAATATCTCCTCCGGCGGCAACCTCCTCGCCAGCTACGTCGTCGGGTCCACCGGCGCCACCGACAATTTCTCCCTCTTCGCCCAGACCATCCAGCTCGCCGCCGGAACGCAGACCCTCCGCCTCGCCGCCAACGCCGGCACGATGTTCAGCTTCAACTCGCTGGAGCTCGCCCGTCAGACCTCGGCGCCCGCCACCACCACCTCCCCCAGTTCCTCCACCGGCAGCACCACCACCACCCCCAGCAACACCCCCTCCACCCCTTCCACCCCCGCCACCGGCGCCGTCACCGTCAGTCAGCGCTGGATGTCCAGCTTCACCGAGCTGGACATCGTCGGCACCTCCGGAGACGACACCATCCTGCTCTCCCAGGATGGCGGCACCCTCACCATCAACGCCGGCGGCAAAACCCAAAGCGTCACCGGCAACTTCGGCGAGATCGTCGTCCACGGCGGCGCCGGCAACGACACCATCTCCATCGCTTCCTCCGTCACCGCCTCCACACTCGTCTACGGCGACGGCGGCAACAACACCCTCATCGACCTGGGACAGGGCAAGGCCATGCTGGTCACCCTGGGCGCGGGCTTCGACACGCTCACCGGCAACGGCGCCAACACCAGCTACTGGGTCGATCCCACCGATGTCGTCAACGCCTCGGCCGCGGAAATCGCCGCCGGCGACGTGCACGCCATCGCCAGCTTCTATCAGCCTTTCGGCGTCTCGACCCACGCCGCCAATTACATCACCACCGCACTCGACGGCCAGAACATCCAGGACCCCACCGTCAACAGCGGCGACACCTGGACGCGCCTGAGCACCTCCAGCCTGTGGGGCTCCGGGCCGAGCATGACCGACATCAACCAGGGAAGCGTCAGTGACTGCTACTTCCTCACCACCCTCCAGGACCTCGCGCGCCTCCAGCCCGGAACGCTCCAGAACATGGCGGTGGACCTGGGCGACGGCACCTATGCGGTCGAGTTCCATCGCAACGGCACGCCGATCTATGTGCGCGTCGACGGCGACCTGGCCATGAACCAGTGGGGCACCCTCGATTACAACCGGCTGGGCGGCTCGGGCGACCAGTGGGCGAGCATCATGGAAAAAGCCTACGCCTACTTCCGCACCGGCGCCAACAGCTACAGCTCCCTGAACATGGGCTGGATGACCAACGTCTACAGCGACCTGGGCATCGCCTCGACCAACTTCAGCATGACCGACCAGAACAGCTTCTACACCTATGTCACCCAAACCCTCGCCGCCGGCAAGGGCGTGGACTTCGGCACCCAGCCCACCATCAACGGCGGCGCGCCGCTGGTCGCCAGCCACACCTACTCCATCCTCGGCGCCGCCTTCGATTCCACCGGCGCCCTCCAGGTCACCCTGCGCAACCCCTGGGGAATCGACGGCTTCACCGTGGACTCCAATCCTTACGACGGCATCTTCTCGATCTCCTTCGCCACCCTCAAAGCCAACACCCTCTCCGGCGTGGCGATGACCTGATCCCGGAAAACTCGCTCCGCTCCGCATGTGCTATAGTAATGTCATGGACCTCACGCCAGAACAACTCGCGGTTCTCGAAAAATACTGCGGCCCGCACCATTACGGCGAGCAGGACGAAAACGGCGTTGACCTGTCGCTGATCCGTCATAATCTGAGGCTTTCCACTGAAGAGCGTCTGGCCCGGGCGTCCCGTGCCCGGCGAGACGCCTTGAGGTTGCGAGAAATTGGCAGACGCGCCCGCGAAAACCGAGCTTGAGCAGATCGCCGCAATCTTCGCCCGCCACGGGGTGGAATACCTCATCATTGGCGGTCAGGCGGAAGTCCTCCACGGCAGTCCGCGCATCACTTACGATATTGACTTCTGCTACCGCCGTCGCCGCGAAAACTTTCCTCGCCTCGCCGCCGCCCTCCAGGAGCTTCAATGCACCCTGCGCGGCGCGCCCAAAGATCTGCCCTTCATCCTCGACGCCCGCACTATCGAAATGGGAAACAACTTCACCTTCGACACTCCGTTGATTGACCTCGATCTTCTGGGCTATGTCGAGCCCATCGGTACCTACGAAGAACTCCGCCCCAACGCCGTCCATTACCCCAGCCACGGCATTGACCTGTGGGCCATCTCCGTCGAAGACCTCCTCCGCATCAAACGCCACATCAACCGCCTGAAAGACCAGGAATCGATCTACCAGCTCCTGGCCATCCAGCGCATCCGCAGCGAGCGGTCGAACACCTGAGTTGGATGCCGCGGAGATACGGGGGCGCACGCGCATTGCCCCGTGCCTACACCGCGTCGTATACTCAACCCTCGTTCGCTAGGGGTGCCCATTCGCTCGCGCGAAGGGCTGAGAGCACACCCTCCGAACCTGACCCGGGTGATGCCGGCGTAGGGAAGCGACAACATCTGCCTGCCCCCGCGTCCACACCCTCAAACTCTCCGTGCTCTCCGTGTACTCCGTGGTTTCTTCACGCGCCCGAAAAGGAGCGACGCCATGATCCAGCCCAACCTCACTTCCAAACAGCTTTGCACCCAATATGAATACGCCAAAGCCGGCCTCATCACGCCGCAGATGGTCCGCATCGCGCAGCGCGAAGCGCAGACGCCTGAGTTCATCCGCGGCGAAGTCGCTCGCGGCCGCCTTGTGATCCCCGCCAACATTCGCCACCTCGCCGGCGCGGCAGGAAAACCCGGCAGCTATGGTGCGATGGAGCTTTCTTATGATGAACCCGACCTGGGGCACCCCGGCGCTCGCGGCGACGCGCGGAATCTGTGGGTCAATCAGACGGTGACCCAGCGCGCGAAGTTCATCGGCGACCCCGCTTACGCCAGAGGCCAACACTCCCCCAAGCGCCTCGACCCCATGGCCATCGGCCGCATGGTCACCACGAAGATCAACGCCAACATCGGCGCCTCGCCGGTGTCGTCGGGCACGCATGAAGAAGTGGAGAAGCTGAACTGGGCCCAAAAATACGGCGCCGACACCCTCATGGACCTCTCCACCGGCGGCAACCTCAACGAGTGCCGCCAGGCCATCATCGACAACTCCACCATTCCCATCGGCACCGTCCCCATCTACTCCATGATCATCGGCCGCAAGATCGAAGACCTCACCCCTGACATCATCCTCAGGGAAATCGAACGCCAGGCGCAGCAGGGCGTCGATTACTTCACCATCCACGCCGGCGTCCTCAAGAAACATCTGCCCCTGCTGAAAAACCGCCTCACCGGCATCGTTTCCCGCGGCGGCTCGCTCCTCGCCAAGTGGATGATCGTCCACAACAAAGAAAACCCCATGTACACCCTCTTCGACGAAATCTCCGCCATCATGCGCCAGTACGATGTCACCTATTCCCTCGGCGACGGCCTCCGCCCCGGCTGCACCGCCGATGCCACCGACGCCGCCCAGCTCGCCGAACTCCACACCCTCGGCGAACTCACCCAGCGCGCCCGCGAAGCCGGCGTGCAGTGCATGGTCGAAGGCCCCGGCCACGTGCCGATGGACCAGATCGCCATGAACATGACCCTGCAGCAGCGCATCTGCGACGACGCCCCCTTCTACGTCCTCGGCCCGCTCACCACCGACGTCTTCCCCGGCTACGACCACATCACCTCCGCCATCGGCGCCACCGAAGCCGCCCGCGCCGGCGCCGCCATGCTCTGCTACGTCACCCCCAAAGAACACGTCGGCCTCCCCAAGGCCCAGGACGTCAAAGCCGGCTGCATCGCCTACAAAATCGCCGCCCACGCCGGCGACCTCGCCAGAGGCATCACCGGCGCCCGCCAGTGGGACGACGACATGTCCAAGGCCCGCGCCGCCCTCAACTGGCCCAAGCAGTTTGAGCTCGCCTTCGACGGCGAAACCGCTCGCGCCCTCCACGATGAAGACCTCGAAGTCGACACCGACTTCTGCGCCATGTGCGGCCACGACTGGTGCTCCATGCGCATCAGCAAGGAAATCCAGGAATTCGCCAGCGGCAAGGACGAAGCCTTTCAACCCAAAAAAGTGGCGATGAAGAGCGAAGGCGTCAGCGCCGAAGGCGCCGAATTGTTGAAGCAGCGCGGCGTGCTGACGCAGGAACAAATCCACGCCCTCGCCCACAAAGGCAAGAAGGCGGTCTGCCATACCGACAACGTCCAGGACGCCGAGGAAGCCAAGCTCGTTCAGCTCAACACCCTCAAAGCCCACGGCGTCGCGCTCAACGAAAGCGGTCTTTAAAGCCGACTGCCGGGAAATGACCGGAAAGGAGTAAGAATCATGGTTTATCGTGGACTCATCGAAAATGGCGTCGTGGTCGTGGACGAGCCCGTGGCGTGGCCCGAAGCCGCGCGTGTCACGTGCAATAAAACTTAAATGATCACGCTGATGGTATTGCCTTCCGCTGCTGCGAGTATTACCATTCTCTTATGGCCATGTCCCTCAAACTTCCACCCCCCCTCGAAGCCAAGCTCAACGCCGAGGCCCGCGTCCGCCGCATCCCCAAGTCCCGCATCGTTCGCGAACTTCTCGAAAAACATTACAAAACCAACGGCAAAAAGCACCGCCCCACCTTCGGCGAAGTCGCCGGCCATCTGTTCGGTTCCGTCAAAGGACTCCCGCGAGACCTTTCCACCAACCCCAAGCACATGGAAGGCTATGGCAAGTGAGCCCGCCGTCATCATCGACGCCGGCCCGCTGGTCGCACTCCTGAGCGACCGAGACCAGTTTCACACCTGGGCGACGCAAATCGCCCGCGACCTGCCCCTCCCCTTCATCACCTGCGAGTCTGTCATTTCCGAAGCCTGTTTTCTCCTTCATCGAAATCACGCTTCCTCCGACGCCCTCCTCGCTCTGGTTCATCAGGATTCCGTGCAAATAGCCTTCGATCTCCAGCAGGAATCCCACGCGATCGCCATGCTTATGAGTCGATTTTCGCGTCTCCCGAAGGATGAACGAATGTCCCTCGCCGATGCCGCCCTGCTGCGCCTTTCTGAAATTCACCCACACGCATCCGTTTTCACCACCGACACCCACTTCAAAATCTACCGCCGCAACAGTCGCCAGCTCGTCCCGCTCATCGCCCCCTGGATTCACTGATTCTCCAGCCTGATCGGAGCACCCCATGGGCCTCACCATCCATTACAAACTTCACGCCCCGCACCTCCGCTCCTTCGACGAGGCCCACGCCCTCGTCGCCCGCCTCCATGATTTCGCCGCCGGCCTTCACTTCCAGGAATGCGGCGACATCCAGCTCATCGAACGTTTCGACGATCCCATGCTGCGCACCTTCCTCAGCTACCTCAAGCCCTACAAGAGCGACGATGGGGAAGAGTCCTTCCTCGAAATTCACCCGCTCCGCGTCGCCCTCTTCGCTGTCCAGCAGGAAGGCTCGGAAACCGCTACCTTCGGCCTGTCACGCTTCGCCGATACCGCCGCCGACATCCGCGATTCTTCCATCACCCGCCCCTCCGGCCTCGGCCAGGGCTACCACTGGTCGCGCTTCTGCAAAACCCAGTTCGCCTCCCTCTCCAACGCCGGCGGCTGGGATAACTTCTTCAAAATCCACGACGGCATCTGCCGGATCCTCGATCACGCCAGATCCCTCGGCCTCCAGATCGAAGTTCACGACGAGTCCGAATACTTCACCAAACGCGACGTGCCCGCACTTAAAAATGAGATCGACCGCTGGAACCAGCTCGTCGCCGCCTTCACCGGCCGCCTCAAAGACCGCCTCCACAAGCCCGGCGCCGTCGTCTCCCCCATCACCGACACCCCCGAGTTCGAACACCTCGAACACCAGGGCCAGGACATCCTCGGCGATTTCGACATCGACGAAATCGATTTGTCGGATCAATGACCGCCGCCCGCGCCATCTCGCGCGCCGCCATTCACGACTTCTTTTTCCCGCCCTTCTTGTCTTTTCGCTGCCGCTTCTTCACGCGCCGCCGCGCCGCAACTGTATCGATCATCCGGTTCATCCCCTCCTTCATCGCCGCCGTCGCGAGAGCTTCTTCCAGGACCTCCGCTGCGTCCGATTCCGGATCCAGTTGCATCGCCATATCCGCATACGTCTCCGCCAAGTCCAGCTTCCCGATGCCCACCATGTAGCGCCCCACCAGGCCGATGAATCCCAGCACTTCGGAAATATGGAACCGCTTCCGCCCCGGATACAGCAGGCTGATGTCCCACTTGTCCTCCATGATTTCCTTCACCTTGTCATACTGCCGGTCACGCAGGAAAAACTCCGCGTAATTCAGCCGCGCGAAAAGATAGTCCGGATTCGCCCGATACGCCCGCTCCGCCATCGCACGCGCGTCGGCCTTCCGCCCCGCCAGCGCATAGGCCACCCCCAGATAATTCATCAGCCGCGCCGCTGTCGGATACTTTTCCAGCCACTTTTCCAGCTCCGGAATTATCTTCGCCGGTTTCTTCCGGAGAGCGCCATACGCCTCCAGAAGGAACTTCTGCAAGTCCGCCGGTCCCGTGATCCGCTCGTCGTCGTCGTGCATCGGCGTCGAGACGATTTCATAGGACACCAGCCGCAGCACCCTCGGCGCCTCCTCCGCCGAATCCTCTTCCGGTTCCGCTTCGGCTGCTGCCGTTTCCTCGCCCCCTTCCGAAAACAGATCCCTCATGTCGGCGTTCACCTCCTCCAGATCAAATGCCTCCGTATCCACCCGCTCCCCCGGTTTGAGCCCCATCCACTCACGCAACTCCTCCCGCCTTGATGGCTCCTCGCCCCCGGCCGCCGGCTCGTTGATCAGCGCCACCTTGTCCATCCATCCCCGAGGCCCGCCGCTGTCCTCCACCGGCGCACGCCGCGCGCCCCCCGTGCAGCGCGGATACTCCACCCCCGGCTGAGCCTCCTCGATCCGCTCCACCAGCACCTCGTGCCGCCAGTCGTCGCCGAAATCATACACATACAGAAACTTCGTCTTCACCGCCGGCGCCGCCTCCGCCAGCGTCACGTTCCGTTCATCCTCCGCCTCCTCCAGTTCCATATCCGGATCGCTGTACCGCCGTTCATGGGTCGGCCACCCCTTCCCCGGCTTTCCGAAAACAAACTCGTGCAAATGCGCGTTCTCCCATCCCATCGCCGCCTGAATCACGTCGTGTAAGTCCCCCAGCGTCGCACTTGCCGGCACCTCCACCCGCCGCCAGATCGCCGGCGTGATGCTCTTGAGCGTCACCTTCAAACGATACACCTGTTCCAGCGCCATCGCCGCACTCCTTGCACAAAACCGCGGCGCGTTTCCCCTGCCCCGGCCGCGCTACAGAATAAACACCGCCGCCGCGATCACCGTCGTCCACAGGCCGTTCTTGTCCCCCTCAGCCGTCTGCACGATGTTGCGCGTGCGCACGATCGCCCCGGACATCCGGTAAATCTCCTTCCGCTCGTCGTAGTTCCGCGCCGGATCGAACTCGATGCCCAGCGTCGTCGCCAGCATCGTCGCCGCCATGTCCTCCACGAAATCCCCGATCCGCTCCTCCGTCATCCCATAGCCGTGATGCTCCGCGATGTATCCATACTGGTCCTTCACCGGCATCGCCACCCCGATCCCCGCGCACAGCAGCCGATTCGGCTCGTCCGTCGATGATTCCGAAATCGCCCCGTACACAATCTGCCCCGGCGCCAGACGCTTGATGCCCTCATGGATCGAAATGATCTTGCACCGCGCCGGCAGAATCCCCGACACCTGCACCAGGTTGTACTTCTCCACCCCCGCGTGCCGCATCGCCAGCTCCAGCGATTGCGGCCGATACTTGTGCTTCCCCACGCCCTTCGTGAAAAACACGGCCTTGGGTACGGGGGCAATCCAGTCTTCGGCGGCCAAGTCAATTCTCCGCGTGCGCTGCAAAGGCGAGCATTGTACCGGCCGCCACGCCCAGGAAAAATCATCGCGCCCCGCCCCGCCGCTCCCCGGTTATCATCCCCTCTCCTCCCTCGGAGCCTTCATGGACCTCACCACCCTCCACGTCCTCCTCGTGATCTTCCTCGCCACCCTCATCCGCTCCACCTTCGGCTTCGGCGAGGCCATGGTCGCCGTGCCCCTGCTCGCTCTCCGCCTCCCCATCGCCACCGCCACGCCGCTGGCCGTCCTCGTCTCCGTCCTCGTCGCCACCGTCGTCGTCGCCCAGGACTGGCGCCACATCCACATCAAAAGCGCCGCCGGCCTCCTCGTCGCTTCCCTCCTGGGCATTCCACTGGGCCTCTTTCTTCTGCGCTTCGCCGAAAACCACATCATCAAAATCCTCCTCGCCTGCCTGCTCGCCGCCTTCGCTCTCTACTCGCTCACCTTCCGGCAAAGCCTCCATTTGCGGAAGGACCATCCCCTCGGCCTGCTCGCCGCCGGGTTCTGCTCCGGCGTTCTCGGCGGCGCTTTTGGCATGAACGGCCCGCCCCTCGCCGTCTACGGCGCGCTGCGCCGCTGGTCGCCACAGCATTTCCGCGCCACACTCCAGGGATACTTCCTCCCCGCCAGCATCCTCGGCCTCATCGGTTACGCCGCCCTCGGCCTCTGGTCCCCCGACGTCACCCGCTACTTCCTTCTCTCACTCCCCGCCGCTCTCCTCGCCATCCTCCTCGGCCGCGCCTTCAACCGCCGCCTCTCCGGCGATGCCTTCCTCCGCTACGTCTACGCCGGCCTGCTCCTGATCTCCATCCTCCTGGGTGTCCAGACCTTCTCACGCCGCGCCCCAGCCGCCCTCACACCACCTTCAACTCCTTCAGCGTCGCACCCACAGAGCTCAAGTTCTCCGGCCGCATCGCCGCGTGGCTCGTCGATACCACCAGCCCCTTCCCGCCGGCCTTAAACACCGCCGCCACCGCCTCGCGCACGCTCTCCGGCGTGCTGTTCTTGATCTGCACATCGATCCCCAGCCCCGGACAAATCCGCGTCTTCGAGCCCGCCACCCCCTCCACCGCGCGCTTCGTCTCGCCATACACGTAATCCGCCGAGAACCGCTGATTCGCCGGCCCCGCATGAATCTCCGCGTAGGATTTCTCCTTCATGTCCATCACGCGATATTCAAAATCCAGCAATTCCTGCTTGCTCAAATCGCCGAAAATATTCTGCTGCAAGCTGTCCACCAGCGATGCCATCCGCTCTCCCGCGCAGTTGTCATACACCACCGGCTTCAGGAAATCCGCATACTCCTTGTATGGCGCATAATCCTGCTCCGCGCGATACATCGGGTTGAACGAAATGTTGTGCCACAGGTGATAGCCCACCTCGATGCCCGGCTTGAGTTGCTTGGCTTTCGCCGACACCGCGCGCTGTGTCTCGCGCATGCTCTCCGCCCAGAAATTCTCCCACGCCAGGAGCTCCGGGTATTGCAGCAGCATCCGCAGGAACGACACGTAGTAGCCATCCTGTGGCCGCTTCCCGGCACGCCCGTCCCGCACCCACGGCTCGAGCGCCAGAAACGCCCGCTTCACCTTCTCGAAATCAATCCCCTGCTTCGCCGCCTTCGCCGCGCAATACTCGCAGAAGCACGACGTCTTGCCCGGATCGCTCTTGGCCCCGTGATGCCACGCGCCCAGCGCGTTGCCCAACGGCCCCTGCCGCTCCGATCCCCGCTGAATGCCATCCACATCGTACGTCTTGACGAAATCCTCCACCTGCCCCAGCAGGAGGTTTCGGAAATAGGGATTGTTCAGGCACGGCCCGCCCGGATGCGCCGCCGTCCGCCCGCCGTGCAGATCGATCTCATACAGCGTGTCGAACCCCGCAATCCGCGGCCGCGCGCGATTGTCCTCCTCCATCCACGGATAAATCTTCATCCCCCGCTTGCTCGTCTCCGCGCGAATCTTTTCCATCGCGTCGGGCAAATTGAAATCGTTCGGCCCCAGCTTCTGCGCCTTCATATTGATGTCGCCGTAATACTCCGGATGCGCTGCCGCAAAATTCCCCAGCGCCGTCCGATCCCCGCCCGCCGCGCGCGACTCCACAAATGGCACCGCATGCAGCATCAGCACATTCACGCCCGCCCGGTTCTGAATGTCATCCAGAAACGCCCCGATCCCATACTGCAACACATAACTCACTTCCGCCTGAAACCCGATCAGCACCTTCTCCGATGGCACGATCGCCGGAGCAGTCGCCGGCGCATCCGCCCCCCGCGCCGCCGCGCCCCCCAGTTCCACCGCCGCCGCCGCCACCGCCGCCGTCTTCAAAAATCCGCGCCGCGTCATCCCGCCATCTGTCGCCATAACCGCTCCTTTGCACCACGCCGACGCTACAGGAACGCTCCCCGCCTCCTTAACTTTCATCCGCCACGCGACTCCTCCACCGCCCGCCGCAGCTCGCCCGCCAACCGCTCCGCCACCACCCGCTCCTCCCCCGCCTCCAGCAACCACGTCCGCACCCTCACCCGCACGCCCCGACCCGCCGCCAGAATCGCCGGCTCCCCCTCCAGCAGCCGCTTCACCACCATCTCCGCAATCCCCTCCCGCGCCCCCTCAAAGTCCACCCGCACCTCTTCCCCCTTCACGCGCACCCAGATCCCCGCAATCCCGCGCAACGATTCCGCAATCCGCTCCGCCGCCGCACGCCGTTCCGCCTCCACCGCCGCCCGATCCTCCGCCAGGCACAACTTCAGCGCCGCATACAACCCCGCAAATTCCTCCTTCCCCACCTTCATCCCGCGCCCCACCCGCAAGTTCGGCGACGCGTGAAACTGGCACCCCTCAATGATCCGCCGGCTCCCCGCCACCAGCCCGCTCGCCTGCGGCCCGCGAATCCCCTTCCCCCCGCTCGTGATAAACGCATCCGCCCCCAGCTCCCGCGTGTACCGCCACAAATTCTCCTTCGGCGGAACCGCACACGCCCCGTCGATCAGCACCGCCACCCCGCGCTCCCGCGCCCCGCGCACGATCGCCTCCGCATTCCGCGCATCCTCCTCCGCCAGCAGCACGATCGCCGCCGTCTTCTCCGTCACCGCCCCCAGCAATTCCGCCGCCCCCGCCGCCCGTTCCGCCTCGCCGACATGCACGATCCTCCCGCCCGCCGCCCGGATCGCCGGATCCGCCTCCGTCCCGCGCGCGCACCGCTGCATCACCACCTCATTCCGCAGCCCCGCCGTCTCCGGCAGCCGCTCCGCCAGCGCCGCATCCGTCCCCGCAATGCACGCCGCCACCGAGAGCACAATCCCCGACGCCGCCCCGCAACTCACAAACGCCGCCTCATTGTGCGTCATCCGCGCAATCGCCTCCCCCATCCGCTCCTGCAGTTCAAACAGATTCACAAACCGCCGCGACGCCGCCGCCATCGCCGCCACCACCTCCTCCGGCATGATCGATCCCCCATAGCGCGTATACGCCGCCCCCGCCGCATTGATAAACGCCCGCACCCCCAGCTCCTCATACACATCCACGCCGCGCTCCGCAAAATAAATGCAAGGTTCTGAATCTGTGAATACTTTACCCGCAACACAATCCGTGTCCCACCCCTCATGAAATAGTCCGAACCCCGCTTCGTTACCCCTGCAACGCCCGTCGCTTTGGGAGATGTGAAATGGCAAAAATATTCCGCGCGGCCATGGCTTGCGCGACGCTGCTCGCAGGCGTCCTCTGCGGCTACACCCTCAACGGCTGCGCCTCAACTCCCCCGAAGCCCGCCCCCGCACAAACCGAAAGCGCCGCCCTCCACGCCCTCGCCACCCAGCCCGGCTACCCCCGCCTCAAGCAAATCCTCCAAAAGCCCCTCCTCATCTCTACCCAAACCAACGCCGGGCCCACCGCCTACCTCGCCACGCTCGAAATGACCATCGACAAAAGCGAAAACATGAACGCGCATGCCATCCGCTGCGTCCTGGGCCGCGATCGTGACAAGCTCGCCATGCTCATCGCCGGCTCCGATTTCGCAGGTGCCATGACCTACGTCGACGAAGGACGGGGGCTCATGATCGATGCCACCCACCCCGGCAAACTCCTCGATCTGCCCAATGAGAATCCCAAACTCATTTTCGCCGGCAACGACACGAACGATGGCGTGATCACGAACTTCGGCCTCGACGCCGAGCCCCAAATTCAGATCGATCTTGGCGCCATCCTCCGGTCCACACTCCCTAAAATCACCAGCCTCACCGATGACCCCGTCGCCCATAAACTCACCATCCACACCGGCAACTCCGATGTCTGGCTTCGTTACGACCTCGATGCCCCGTGGTCTATTTCCGAGTTCTTCGCGCAAACCCACGGCGCCTCCGTTGATTTGACCCTGGTCACCGGAACTCCCCCCGCCGAAATGTTCGTCGGCGCTGACGCCGCCGGCGCTCTCTTCCCCGTCGAAAACATCGAACCGTTCGATCTCACCAGCCTCTACCAGTCGGTCATGGCGCTCCTCCGCGGGGTCCCCTCCCCAGACCCCCAAATCCTCTCCCTCTCCGAGAAACTCAACCCCCTCTTCCCGCACATCTCCCCCAAAAATTTCGGCACCGCCACCCAGCCCCTCGGCCCCATCTATTAAACACCGCGAGGTTCCCATGACACGCATCGCCCCGCTCGTCCTCCTTCTGCTCATCGCCCAAACCTCCGCCCCCGCTACACGCCCCGCCCCCTCCCGCCGTCCCACGCCCCCCACGCGCAACCCCCACAACCCCTCCTACCCGCCCGCCGCCGATCTCCCCGACGGCCAGCTCCCTCCTCCCGATAAAGACGGCAACTTCATCCTCGGCCCCACCCACAAGCCCGCCCCCGAAACCCTCCGCAACGCCGACGTCCCCCACGGAACCATCTCCTCCTTCACCATGAACTCCGCTGACTCCAAGTTCTACCCCGGCATCGCGCGCGACCCCAACACCTTCGGCACGCAGGACCCCAACGACCCCGCCAAAATGATCGTCACCACCTCCCACCCACAACCCTACACCCGCCGCGTCACCGTCTACGTGCCCGCCAACTACACCCCCGGCACGCCGCTGCCTTTCATCGTCGGCGCCGATGGCGCGGACACCGGCCTCTTCACCACCCTCGACAACCTCATCGCCGCCCACAAACTTCCTCCGATGGCCGCCGTCTCCATCGCCAACGGCGGCGGCGATGCCCAGGGCTCCGAACGCGGCCTCGAATATGACACCATGTCCGGCAAGTACGCCGAGTTCGTCGAAGCCGAAGTCCTCCCCCTCGTCCAGAAAAATGCCAACGTCGCCCTCTCCAACGACCCCGACGCCCGCGCCACCATGGGCGGCTCCTCCGGCGGCTCCTGCGCCCTCGCCATGGCCTGGTACCACCCCGAATGGTACCACCGCGTCCTCACCTACTCCGGTACCTTCGTCAACCAGCAATGGCCCAGCAACCCCCAAACTCCCCACGGTGCCTGGGAATTCCACGAGCACCTCATCCCCAATTCCCCGCCCAAACCCCTCCGCCTCTGGCTCGAAGTCGGCGACCGCGACAACTTCAACCCCAACGCCATGCGCGACAACATGCACGACTGGGTCGAAGCCAACGAAAACATGGCCCGCGCCCTCGCCGCCAAAGGCTACCACTATCAATTCCTCTTCGCCCAAAACGCCGGCCACACCGACCGCGCCGTCAAATCCCAAACCCTCCCCGAAGCCCTCGAATACCTCTGGCAAAACTTCACCCCTCCCACCAAATGAACCGCGACCTCTCCCGATAATCCGCGTGTAACCGTCGATTGGAGATCGACGTTTCTCCGGTGGCACCGGTATAAGTTATGGTTTATAATCGACGCATGTGGAACATCGAGCTCACCGATGAATTTCTCCTATGGTGGAAATCCCTGACGGAGTCGCAGCAAGATGCGCTTCAAACCAGCATCGAGCTTCTTGAAAGCGAGGGACCCTCGCTCGGCCGCCCTCACGCCGACACGATCAAAGGTTCCCGACATCCACATATGAAAGAACTCCGCACTCAATGTGCCGGCAGACCCCTGCGAACATTTTTCGCATTTGACCCGCGCCGTTCCGCGATTCTTCTGATTGGCGGCGACAAAACTGGAGCCAAACGCTTCTACGACAAAATGATCCCTTGGGCCGATGCCCTGTACGACACGTATCTCGATGAACTCCGAAAAGAAGGACTCCTCTAATGCCCGGACATCACAGCATCCAAATCCTCCGCAAAAAAATCGGCCCCAAACGCGCCGCCCAAGCCAAGGCCCGCGCCAAGGCAATCCAGGCCGAAATGCTCCTGACCGAATTGCGCAAGCTCGAAGGGCTCACGCAAGTGGAATTGGCCCACAAGCTCGGCATCAAACAACCTGCCGTCTCTCAACTCGAACAACAGGACGACATGCAGATCAGCACCCTCCAGCGCATCGTCAACGCACTTGGTGGTGTCCTGGAAATCACCGTCCGCCTCCCCGGTGGCGAATACCGTCTGGGCCAATTCAAAAACGTCCCGTCCATCGGCCGCTAATCCATCTATCTTGGCCGAAGGAAGGCCATCTCTCATCATTCCTGCCCTCCCCCTCGCCCCCCGATCCGCTTATCATTCCCCCGATGGGTCTCCTGATCGATGCCGCCTACTGGAGCGCCGCCCTCGTCGCCGCCCCTTTCCTCGCCCTCAAAAGCGCGCGCACCGGCAAATACCGCTCCGACTGGCCCGCCCGCTTCGGCCACGGACCCGCCCTCTGGCCCCGGCGCTCCCCTTCCGACAAAATCCTCCTCCTCCACTGTGTCAGCGTCGGCGAACTCCTCTCCGTCCGCCATCTCATCGACCAACTCCTCGCCGCCGATCCCCATCTCCGCATCGCCATCTCCACCACCACCGACACCGGCACCGCCCGCGCCCGCGCCCTTTTCCCTGATTCCGCAAACGCCCGCATCGCCCCGGTCCGCTACCCCCTCGACTTCTCCTTCGCCGTCGAAGCCTTCCTCGATCGCGTCCGTCCCGATTTCATCGCTCTCGTCGAACTCGAAACCTGGCCCAACTTCCTCAAAATCGCCGCCTCTCGGCGCATCCCCGTCGCCCTCATCAACGGCCGCATCACCCAACGCTCCTTCCGCCGCTACAAACTCGTCCGCCCCCTCATGGCCTCCATGCTCCGCCGCGTCTCCTGGTTCGGCGTCCAGACCCCCGCCATCGCCGACCGCTTTATCGCCCTGGGCGCCCCGCCCGCGCGCATCGAAATCATCCCCACCCTCAAGTATGACGTCGCCGACCTCGCCGACACCATCCCCGGTGCGGACGCCCTTGCCGCCGCCATCGGCCTCGCACCCGACCACCAACTCTTCGTCGCCGGATCCACCGCCCCCGGCGAAGAAGCCCCGCTCCTCGACGCCTACCTCGCCCTCCGCGAAAAATTCCCCAACCTCCGCCTCGCCATCGCCCCCCGCCACCCCGAAACCCTCCCCCCCACCCTCGAAGCCATCCGCCAGCGCCGCCTCACCCCCATCCTCCGCACCGACCGCCCCAATCCACTGACCACTGACTACTGGCCACTGACCACTGACCACGTCTTCCTCCTCAACACCCTCGGCGAACTCAAAAAACTCTACTCCCTCGCCTTCGCCGCCTTCGTCGGCCGCTCCCTCGTCCCCCTCGGCGGCAGCGACATGATCGAAGTCGCCGCCCTCGCCAAACCTGCCTGCTTCGGCCCCCACACCCACAACTTCGTCGAAGCCGTCGATCTCCTCCTCGCCGCCCACGCCGCCGTCCTCATCCACAACACCGCCGACCTCACCGCCGCCCTCGCCACCTGGCTCCAAAACCCCGCCGCCGCCCGCACCATGGGCCAATCCGCCCGCACCGCCATCGCCTCCCAACGCGGGTCCACCCATCGCTATATCCAAAAAATCCTCAATTCCCTCGCCTCCCCAAGCCACTTCCACCACCCCCTTGGCCCAGGCGACCACCAATCGCTAAAATACCCCGGTGACCCATGAAAAACGTCTTCCTTAGCTACGCTGACCAGGACGCTCCCGCCGCCGAGGAACTCGCTCGCCTGCTCAAATCCCGCGGCTTCGCCGTCTTTATCGACAACGAAGAACTCCAGCCCGGCGAAAATTGGGCTCACGCTGTGGGAGACGCCCTCTCCAACGCCGACGCCATGGTCGTCCTCCTTTCCCCCGATGCCGTCGCTTCCCGATCCGTCCAGCGCGAAATCGATTTCGCACTTTCCGAACGCCGCTTCAAGCACCGTCTCATCCCTGTCATTCTGCGCCCCACCCGGCAGATCCCCTGGATTCTCGAAAAACAGCACCTGATCCGCGCCTCCTCCCGCCATCGGCCCGCCGCCTTCCGCAAAGTCGCCGATCACCTCGCCGCCGCTTCGGAGTAACCCGTGCCCCGCCGCAGAAAGCCCCGCGAGCTTTTCCTCTCCCACGCCACTGCCGATAAAGCCTTCGTTAATAAAGTCGCCGCCCTCCTCCGCGACCACGATGTCCGCGTCTGGTACAGCCGTCATCACCTCCGCGGAGCTGATCGCTGGCACGATCAAATCGGCGAGGCCCTCCAGCGCTGCGACTGGTTCCTTGTGGTCCTCTCTCCCGCATCCACGCAATCCATGTGGGTCAAACGCGAAGTCCTCTTCGCCCTCAAGCAGCACCGATTCAGCGACCGCATTCTTCCCGTGCTCTATAAAAAATGCGATCCTGAACGCCTGTCCTGGGCGCTCGATGACTCCCAAATGGTCGATTTCACCGCTGGCTTCGACCGCGGTTCCGCCCACCTGCTGAATGTCTGGCGCCTCCCACCCTCAACAAAAAAACCTTGACCCACTGCTATTTTCTGCCCCGCGCCCACCCCCTCAAAAATGCAAAATGCACTCAATCGCCGCCACGCCCAGCCCCAGCCACGACACAATCAGAAAAAACGCCGCCTTGCCCATGTTGCACCCTGACACCGTCGTCACGCACGTTCTTAACCCTGCGACCATCGGCCAAGATGACCGCCCGGTAAAGAACAACCCGTCGAATTTTCCTGAAGCCGCGCGAATTCCAGGTGCAATACATCGTTGAAGCGTCGCACTTCATGGAAAACAAGACCCGTGCCAAACGCTCAGCTCCCCACGCCCCGCAGGTTGTATTTCCCACGTACCCCGTTTCAAATGCTCCCCATGACCACCACCCCCGATCCGCCCGCCCCCGACCGCCGCTGCCTCCTCGCCGGTGTCCGATCCGTCGTCATCAAAATCGGCACCAACGCCCTCTCCGATCCCAACGGCCGCCTCGATACCGCCCTCATCCAGCACTTCGCCCAGCAGGTCGCCGCCCTCCACGCCAGCAAAATCCAAGTCACCCTCGTCTCCTCCGGGGCCATTGGCGCGGGCATTACCCAGCTCGGTCTCCCCGGCCGCCCCAAAGACCTCCCCACCCTCCAGGCCGCCGCCTCCGTCGGTCAATCCATCCTCATGAACCTCTTCGCCGACGCCTTCCGGCCTCACCACCTCCACGCCGGCCAAATCCTCATCACCCGCGGCGACTTCGAAGACCGCTCCCGCTACCTCAACCTCCGCAACTGCATCCACGCCCTTCACCGCAACCACGCCATCCCCATCATCAACGAAAACGACTCCGTCGCCGTCGCCGAGATCCGCTTTGGCGACAATGACCTCATCGCCGCCCAGGTCACCCACCTCCTCCGCGCCGACCTCCTCATCCTGCTCACCGTCGTCGACGGCCTCCTCGATCCCGCCGGCAACCTCATCCCCCTTGTCCAGGACCTCGATGACGCCTCCTCAAACGTCGACGACGCCAAAAAATCCTCCCGAGGCACCGGCGGCATGACTTCCAAACTCGTCGCCGCCGGAACCGTCCGCACCGCCGGCGAGCCCGTCCTCATCGCCAATGGCAAACGCCCCAACATCATCACCGACCTCCTCGCCGGCGCGCCCACCGGTACCCTCATCCTCCCCGCCCCCGGCAAACGCCTCTCCTCCCGCTCCCGCTGGATCGGCCTCACCGCCCGCACCAGGGGCACCCTCACCGTCGACGCCGGCGCCGCCGCCGCTCTCCGCGCCAACAAATCCCTCCTCGCCACCGGCATCACCGCCGCCGAAGGACACTTCGACGCCGGAGACCCCGTCCTCATCCTCGACCCCACCGGCCACCCCCTCGCCCGCGGCCTCTCCAACTACTCCAGCGAAGACCTCGCCCTCATCCGCGGCCACAAATCCACCGAATTCCCCGCCCTCCTCCACACCGACACCTACTACGACGAAGTCATCCACAAAGACGACCTCGTCCTGGAAATCTGATGATTCAATCCTCTTACCATTCTGGCCGGGAATCGAATGGATGGGGCGGAAAAGCCGGGGCGAGTCCATTTTTTATCGCCCCACCGCCTATTGCGTGCCCCCCGGGACGGCAGAGATATAATGGATCGGTGGTACAGTGCGCCCACCGCACCTGAGGACTTACCAATGACCACCATCGCCGAGATCGAGCAAGCGATTACCCGCCTCGCGCCCGAAGACTTTCGCGTCCTGCGCGAATGGATCGCCCAGCGCGACGCCCAGCTTTGGGACCAGCAATTCGAATCCGACGCACACGCCGGCCGCCTCGACGCACTGGCGCAGGAAGCCCTCGACGAACTCCACCGCGGTCAGTGTAAAGACCTGTGAACCACAAGGCCTCATTACGCTTCTGGAATTGCTACAACGCCCTCCCTGCCGACATTCGCGCCCTGGCCGATGCCGCTTTCATGCTTCTCAAATCCGACGCTCGCCACCCGTCGCTGCATCTCAAAAGGGTCGGCGATAAGTGGTCCGTGCGCATCGGCCTCCATTACCGTGCGCTCGCCGTCGAAAGTCATGGCAACATGGTCTGGTTCTGGATCGGTCCCCACGCCGAATATGACCGCATGATCCACTAGCGCCGGCGCCAGGCGCAACACGTGCTCTAACGCGGACATTTCGCAACTCGGAGTTCCGCCTCAGTCGTTCGCCCAGCCCTTCACCCCTTCCCGCGCCTCCGCCAAAAATCTATCACCACCACCCCCAGCCCCACCGCCAGCATCACCATCCCCACGACCGCCGCCACGTTCGTCACCACATCCAGCACCGGCTGCCGACTGGGGAAGGAGGGAAACGCACCGCCCCAAAAGACCAGCAACCCCACCGCAATCCCCAGCCACCACCACGCCACAGCATCTCGTCGCGTCATTGGATTACCCGTTTCGGTTCTGCGCACCCACCTGCGCCCAGGTCCCCGTCTCCACCTCCAGCGCCCACCGCCCCTCATTCTTCACCAACTCCTCCTTCCCCTCCTTCATCTCACACACCTGCCCGCCCCACACCTCGATCTTTCCCGCCCCGTCATACCGCGCCTTGTGTTCCGAAATCCACCCCGGCCCCGGCCCCCTCGTCTCCACCCGCTCCATCTCCCACGTCCCCACCCGCAGCCGATACACCTGCGTCTCCCCGATCCGCCGCCGCCCCATGTATCCCAGGCTCCCCACCAGATACAAATACCCTCCCACCAGCGTCGCCGTATGAAAATCCGTCGGCGGAAACACCTCCTCCGGATACCCAAAAATCTCTATCCGCCCGTCCGGATGATGCACCACCACATCATTATAGATATGAAAATCCGGATCGTAATAATCCTCATGCTCCCCCGCGATCTCCACAATCCGCCCATCCGGCAGCACATTGATCGACTGCCCAAAACGATCGAACGACCACACCGCCGGCCGCTCCGGCCCGTTGAATCCCCCTTCAAACTTCTCCCGCGCCCGATACGCATTCGCCCCGCCCCGAATCATCGCCACCCAGAAGGGCTCCTCCATCCGCTCCGGATTCCCCCGCCCAAAGCGCGGATGCTTCGCCCGCCGATACTCCTCCGCCGTACACTCGATCCGCCCATCCGCCGGCGCCCCCGTGAACCGCGCCCGCGTCTCCCGCTCCATGTCATTCAAATCCGCCCCATGCTCCGCCAGCAGCCGCGCCGCCTCGACCGTCCCCGCCGCCTTCATCACCGGTTGCCCAGCCTTATCGCGCTTCTCCACGTCCGCCCCCGCCTCCAGCAGAATGCGCATCGCCGCCACATCCTCGCGACTCGCCGCCTCCATCAACGCCGTCCGGCCGGAATCATCCACCGCATCGACCGCAAAACCCTCCCCCAGCAGCCACCGCGCCATCCCCTCCTGCCGCCCCTCCAACGCCAGCGCCAACGCACCAGTGCCAATCCTCCCCCGCGCCTCCCGATGCGCCCCCGCCTCCAATAGCGCCTTCGCCTTCTCGACATCCCCCGTCTGCACCGCCAGCAAAAACGCCGTTCGCGACCACCGACTCCGCGCCTCCAGTTCCGCCCCCTTCGCCAGCTCCTCCCGCACCTCCTCCACACTTCCCAGCGCCACCGCCCGCATCAATCCCGTCCACTCCAGCACGCCCGCATCCGCCCCCGCTTCCAGCAGCAGCCGCACCGCCTCAAACCGCCCGTCCCGCGCGCTCACCGTCAACCCCGATTCCCCCCAGTCGCTCGCCGCATTCAGGTCCGCCCCCCGCCGAATCAGCAACCGCATCAACGCCACCAGCTCCGGACTGTCCCCGATCGCCGCATCCGCGAGCGCCCCATACCCATGCGCCGACCGATACCGCACATCCGCCCCCGCCTCCAGCAACGCCTCCACCTTCCCCACATTCCCGCTCTGCACCGCCACGCTCAATACATTCTCCTTCACCGCCGCCGCCTTCGCCTCCCCCAGCTTCCCCATCTTCTCCGCCACAAACCCCCGCAATTCCTCCGGCAACGGCGCCAGCACCTGCTCCTTCACCTCCGAATGTTCCCCCATCATCGCGCTGAACGCATCCGCCTGCTCCTGCGTCCCAAACAGCGGCTTGTCCATCACCACCGCATTCACATCCGCCCCCCGCTCAATCAACACCCGCACCATCTCCACCCCCGCCGCCGCACTGCCCGCCGCCTCCATCAACGCCGTCCGCTCCGTCTCCGCATCCCGCTCATCCACCGCCGCTCCCGCGGCCAGCGCCGCCAAGACCCCAGGCACGTCCCCGCGCCGCGCACAATCCACCAATCCATCTCCCATTCATCACCTCCAATCCCGGAACCTCGATCCCTTCCGCGCATGGGCCGGCCATTACCTGGAATTCAGGAAGCTGTAGGGGCCGCCGTTTTCGGTCAGGTTGTTGCCGTGGGGCATGTCCTGGTCCTTGATGCCCTCGGCGTGGCCGTCGGCGAAGACGGCGTTGGAGACCGTGTAGTTCGTCGAGTAGGGCGTGCCGCCGGCGTTGACGGTGATGCCGGGGCCGGGGTGGCGGTAGCCGATGCGACGGTTATTTTCGCCAAGGCGGGTGACGCTTTGGCGTCCCATGTAGATGCCGTCGGTGGCGACGATGAGGGCGACCGGGCGGACAAAGATGGTGGTCTTGACGAGGCCGAGGGACTGGCCATTGGCGTAGGGCCCGTAGCCGACGCTTTGGGTGTAGTAGGGGCAGGGCGGCGGCGAGCTGGCGGTGGGAGCGCCGCCGATGGGGTTTTGCGCGTTGAGGAAATAGCTGCAGCGGATGTTGTGGACGTAGGGCGGCGCGCCGAAGCCGGCGATGGGGAGGGCGGGATCCTGCTGGGGTCCGGAGTCGCCGCCGGCGTTGATGAACTGCATGGGCCAGTCCTGGTAGCCCTCGGGTTTGCGCTGGTCGTAGCCGGTTTGTCCCTGGGCCATGCCCCAGATGTCTTCGGTGTTGGGGCAGAAGAAGACGTTGCTGGTGAGGCCTCCGGAGGAGGGGACATAGCCGTCGTGGTCGAGGATGGCGGCCCAACCGTCGCAGCAGTCCCCGGCGTTGGCGGTCGAGGTTCCCCACTTGGGCATGTTGTAGGCGGGCACGGCGTAGCCGTCGTTGGCGGCGGAATAGGTGGTGAGCCCCTCGCCGATGGCGTGGAGGTTGGCGAGACACTTGGTGGCCTGGACGCGGCGTTTGGCGCCGCTGAGGGCGGGAATAATGATGGCCATCAACACGCTGATGACGGCGACGACGACGAGCAGCTCGATGAGGGTGAAAGCCTGAAATCGCCGCGGCATGATTGCACCTCAAGTCCCGGGTTTACCCCATACGTCGCCGGTGGAGGGGCAGGTGTTTCATCGAGGCTTCACGAATTAATACGGCGTTCAGACGGTCGGGTATCCGTGGCTGGCTATGACGCTACCGAAATTTTGCCGCGCTTGGCTGATGCGGCGTGTTTCCACCGCTTCGTTGACGGCCCTGAATGACTACGGCGCAGCTTTCGCTTTCGGTCAAAGGTCGTGCGAGCGGATGCGGGCACGAATAATTCCAGTTCCACATCCTTCTCACCCCACATCAATTCGATCGCATCGCGCACCATGAACAGCAGTTCATCCAAGGTGCGGCCTTGCGTGGTGACGCCTTCGCGTTCGAGCACGCGGCCGATGAACCACTGGTCTTCCTGTTCCACAAGCACGTGATAAAGCTTCATGACACTTCCCGCCGGAATTCTTCCCAGTCAACTTTGGCGTCGGCTGCCATGCCGCGCACCGTTCCACGTTTGAGTTCACGATGTCGGGGGATGGCGATCTGCGCGCCGTCCGAGTCTCTGCGAACGATTGTATGGTTGGAGCCCTCACGGAGCACGTAAAAACCGCGGGCCATCAGCGCACGCAAAACTTTGCGAGACTGAAAGCTCATGGGATGCTACTCCTCCCTCAGTGGTGCTCTGACCTTCGTATGCGCCGGTTAGCCGAGGTTTTTGATGATTTCGTCGGCGAATTCGGAGCATTTGATTTTTTTGGCGCCTTGCATCAGGCGGGCGAAATCGTAGGTGACGGTTTTGTTGTTGATGGCGGTTTCGAGGCCTTTGAGGATGCTGGCGGCGGCTTCGTTCCAGCCGAGGTGTTCGAGCATCATGACGCCGGAGAGGATGACGGAGCCGGGGTTGACGACGTCCTGATTGGCGTATTTGGGGGCGGTGCCGTGGGTGGCTTCGAAGATGGCGTGTCCGGAGAGGTAGTTGATGTTGCCGCCGGGGGCGATGCCGATGCCGCCGACCTGGGCGGCGAGGGCATCGGAGAGGTAATCGCCGTTGAGGTTGAGGGTGGCGATGACGTCGAAGTCTTCCGGGCGGGTGAGGACCTGCTGGAGGGTGATGTCGGCGATGGCGTCCTTGATGACGATGCCTTGGGGGATTTTGCACCAGGGGCCGCCGTCGATTTCGGTGGCGCCGTATTCTTTTTTGGCCAGCGCGTAGCCCCAATCACGGAAGGCGCCTTCGGTGAACTTCATGATGTTGCCCTTATGCACGAACGTGACGGATTTGCGTTTGTGCTTGATGGCGAATTCGATGGCGGCGCGGATGAGGCGTTCGGTGCCTTCGCGGGAGACGGGCTTGATGCCGATGCCGGCGGTTTCGGGGAAACGGATTTTGGCGTAGGCCTTGGGGAATTCCTTCTGGAGGAAGGCGACGACTTTTTTGGCTTCCTCGGAGCCGGCGGCCCATTCGATGCCGGCGTAGATGTCTTCGGTGTTTTCGCGGAAGATGACCATGTTGACTTTTTCCGGGTTTTTCACGGGCGAGGGGACGCCGGCGAAGTATTGGACGGGGCGGAGGCAGACGTAGAGGTCGAGGAGCTGGCGGAGGGCGACGTTGAGGGAGCGGATGCCCCCCCCCACTGGGGTCGTTAGCGGGCCCTTAATCCCCACCAGGAAGTGGCGGAAGGCTTCGACGGTGTCATCGGGGAGCCAGGCCTTGGCGTCGCCTTCGGGTGTGCCGGTTTTGAACTTTTCGAAGGCTTTGCCGCCGGCGAAGACTTCCATCCAGGCGATTTTCTTTTTGCCGTTGTAGGCTTTTTTGACGGCGGCATCGAAGACGCGGACGGAGGCGCGCCAGATATCGGGGCCGGTGCCGTCGCCTTCGATGAAGGGGATGATGGGATTGTCGGGGACGTTGAGTTTGTTTTGCGCGCCCATGGTGATGGGTTGGCCATCGGCGGGGACGGAGACGGTGTTGAAGGTGGGGGTGGGCATAGGGAGGGTCCTTGTATTGGGTGGAGGCCCTGGGCGGCGCGCCGGGCCGAGCGAGGCAGGGTACGACAAAAGGGGCGGGGGTTCAACGGGCGGGCGTTGTTGGTGGGAGGTGGGGCGCAGCGGGGTGGCGGTGTGGGTTTGGAGGGGGACGTCTTGCCAGAGCGCCAAGAGCGCCAGGGTTTTTGGGGTTGGGTGGGCGGGGGCGGGAATTGAGAGGGGGAGGGGAGGGATTTCGGTGAAGGTGGGCAGAGTGGGGCGAAGGTGCGCATGAATGTGAGAGTGCGCGCAGGGCGCGGGATGAGATTCATGATTGCGGAATAGCTGATTGGTGGTGGCCATGGGGACTCCTTCTCGCCTTTGGGGCCTGGGGTGGTGGCTCCTTATGAGTAAACGTAAGGGCGGGGGGGAAGGTTCCCGGGAAATTTGGATTTTGTTTGGGTTTATGTGTCGGGTGAGGTGCGAGGATTTGGGGGTGATGATGGAGGTTTTTTTGATGGTAAGGGGAGACGGAGGCGTGACATAATGGGCGTGTGGTGTGGAGGCGGGAGATGTTCTTTCGCTGCGTGCGCAAGAGAATGATGGTTATACAGCACATGAAAGCCCTCGTCCCATCTTCGCCTGACCAGCTCGGAGGGCCGTTTGTCAACGCGACGGACGGCTTCCATGTCCTCGCGCAGCGCGATAAGGCGATCATCGTCGAGTTCTACAAGCGCCCAGGCGGCGTCGAGTGGTTCGATGAGTTCGAACTCTTGTACTGCCAGCTACAGCATGACACTGAGGCGTTCAAAGTGATTCGCAAGGCGACGGAGGACGAGCGGAAGCTATTCCGCATTCCACTTTGGATTCAAGGTGACGAAGTGCCCGAGTGTTGCGGACGAGCAATGCATTTCGTGGGTCAAATAGATGACAATCGAATTTGCACGGAGCGTCCGTCCGACGCCAAGATGTGGTGGCACGATGCAGCGAGCTTCTACGTTTTTACGTGCTCGCAATGCTTGGAATGTAAGGCGGTCGGTCAGCAGTTCTGACGGCGGTGCGGCCGTGCTGTATGACCAAGCACCGCACTGGACCGGGGCCACGATGGTCCTTGTGATTCGCACGCTGGTCGTCGGCCCCGGCCAGTGAATGTTGATCCGTTATCCGCCGCGAAACAATGTCCCGACCGAAGCGCCAACACTACGTTCCGCAGTTTGTACTCCGACGTTTTGCGGTCGACGGAGATTCGGATCGCGTGTGGGTGTTTGATAAGTTACGCGGTGAAGCCCGCCTACAAGCAATTCGGGATAGCGCACATGAAACCTATTTCTATGAGCGCGCCGACCTCTCACGCGTAGGACTTAACTTGGAGGCCAAGCTCGCGGAGTTCGAAGGAGCGGTCGCGCCGATTCTGGAAACAGTCTGCAATGAACAGTCACTGCTCTCGATAACTGCGGACACGCGTCTCGCTCTTGTGGACTTTGCCCTCGTCCAGCTTTTCCGGACGCGGGCGGCACGAGAATTCGCAAAGCAAGGAGCCCAAGCATCCTTCGGAATTGAACTCGATGAGGACACGGCTCAGCAAGCATCATTCGCTTCGCTACTCCGCGATTTCTCACGATATAGAGCACTTTGCGTGAATCACATTTTGACCCTCCGCGAAGCCCTACCCGCGGAAAGGTTTCTGCTGGGCGACTCGGTGACGCTGCTTGTTCGGCCCCCTGATGGACCAAAGGATACGCTCACCACGATCCTGACGTCCGCAACGATTTTGGTCCCCATTGCCCCAGCGCTTTGCCTGATGTTTTTTCCTGCGATGCGAGAAGCCGACCTCGCTGAAGCAGGCGAATGGTATCGGCAAGATATTCGGACACTGACGGAGCCCCAGCCGACGATGCCGACCGAGGCCGAATCGACCAATACAATGTCCGTTGTTGCTGCGAACCGGTTCTTGTACTCGCCGGTCAACGAGTTTTCCGTGTGTGTGCGCACCATTGCTGCGTATCCAACGGCAGTGGGTGGTCCCATCGGAGGGTGGGAAGAAGCGCGGCCATCCGGCGGCGGATAACCCGCCGCTGCTGTGGACCGGCCTGCGCCGCGGTAGAGTGTTGCTTGTGGTCCAAGTGGTTGGCTCGCGCGTTGTAATGCCGGGCAAAGAATGGATTTCGTTATGCAGCCAATGCGGTTCATTCTTGGCGGATTTCTTGGAATGGCGGCCCTAAGCGCCATCTTCGTCGCTATCGATTTAATTCGACTTCTTCAGTGGAAGATGCGGTCGTGCCCACGCTGCCACCACCGTTTCGCATTCGCTGGCTGGGAGTTGGGCAATATGTGCGGGAGCGCAAATATGCTGCACAGTTGCGCGATCAATGGTGAGCGCCGCAGTCGTCCTTGGGTTGTCGCCAGTTGCAGGTATTGCGACTTTCAGCTCGCCATCAGAAAAGCCCCCGTATTCGAAGCCGCATAACGGATTACGTTATGTGCCCCATGGCGACGCAGCGGCATCACTTCGATCTCTTCGCCGACTACCACCAGTTCTACCTCCAGGACGAACGGGTTGACGGCAATCTCGGCGACAGTTGGACGCAGGAGGCGACCGATCGGCTGCTAGCAATGACGGATGGCACGATCGGCGTTGGAACAGTGCGCAACATGACCGTGCCCGTGGACGTCGAAGTTCTCGACGCCGAGCCGCGCGACCCGTTCGACGAGTGGGATCAAATTAACGAGTGCAGCATTGACGTGAAATCGGGGCGCATCGTCGTCGCCGGCTGCACGGACTATTTACCTGACGCCGCACGCATTCAGGTCCCACCCGGGATGTACCGGGCGCGGATCTACTACGGCAAGCTCGATGCGCTCAGCGAGAACGGACTCGAGGGCGAGGATCATTATCGAGTCGTACTGTGGCCTGGCGATGAGACGCCGCCAGTCGTTCTCAAGGCGCGGCCGTTCCGCGGGGGCAGATAACCCGGCCGTTGGGGGGCGGGTGTCGAGGGATGGGTGCAATTTTTCATTGGTGCGGGTCGCGACGGACGCAAGCGTGGGCGGGGGTGCAAGAGGTGAGCGTATGATTGGGGGTTCATCGGGCGGTTTCGCGCTCCGGCGGCGGCGAGACGCCCGCGTTGCATCACATGCGATTGCCCGGGTGCGACATCACCGACCGCTGCTGTGGATCGGCCCGCGTCGCGGTAGAATGTTCGTTGGTTCGTGCGTCGCGCTGCCGGGCACAGAGCGTCGTCCGTTATTTCGCCTATGCGTGTGTTTGAATCTGTGATCTTCGCCATTGGGTGTGCGGCAATTCTGAGCTGCGCCCACACCGAGCGATCTTCTCCCGTGACTTCGCTGCCGGAGTATGACGGCCAGACACGCACGGCCGTTGAAGCAATCCTGGGGCGTCCGGGGCGGACCGATACGTTCCCCATGTCGCAGGCTGTTGGTGAGTTTCGGGTTCCGTTGTTGAATACTTATCCGCGATCAAATCCTGCCAATGCCAAGGTGATGATTGAGGAATCGTGGTGGGATGACGGCGACTACTGGATCACGCTGTGGTTTCATCGGGTGAATGGCCAATGGGTGGTGCTTGATTCTTGTCGCTGGCGGAAGGATGTAGAGTTTTAGCGCGGTCGCTGGCGGCAGGATAACCAGCCTATGTTGGGCGAAGCGTCAAGCTGATTTGTTTGGGGGCGGCGGTCAGTCTTCGAGGAGGCCGAGGGCTTTGGCGCGGTTGATTCTGAAGAGGGGGTCGGTGGTTCCTGCGGCGGCGCAGCGGATTTCCATGATGGAGGCGATGGGGTCGTTTGCGGGCTGGTGCTCGTCGCCGACGCGGCGGAGGAGGGAGCGGACGCTGGCGGCGTCGTGGCCGGGGAATTCCATGCGGGTGTGGGCGTGGCCTTCGGGGGAGAGGATGAGGGCGACGCCGGCGCGGGCGAAGCGGCGGAGGGTGTCTTCGCGCTGGTCGTTGGGGACGAGGATGAAGGGGACGCCATCGTGGACAACAGGGAGGGATTGCATGGATTGATCTCCGAACGAGGATGCGAGGGAGGTTACGGGGCTAAAGATCGGATGGAGAGGTGGCGGGGGCAACGTCTTTTGAGGGGCATCCCCTGATATCGGGAGGGCGGGGCGGCGGAGGGAGGGGAACTATCGGAATCACCGGCAGTTTTGCGGGGCGGGCGGGTTGCAAATTGCATGGAGGAATGGGGGGGAGGAGGGGGGCGGGTGGGAGGCCGAGGGGGCGGGCAATTTTTCATGGGCACGGGTCGCGACGGACGCAAGCGTTGTCGGGTGGGCAAAAGTTGAGCGAGGCGATCATGGGTGTGCGATTGGGGTTATTCGGCTTTGAGTTGGAGTTCCTGTTGTTGGTTGTTGCGGAGGATGGTGAGGGAGACGGTGTCGCCTGGGTGGACCATATCGAGGGCTGCGAGGAGGTCAGCGCCGGATTTGACGGAGCGGCCGTTGACTTTCTGGATGACGTCGCCGAGGAGGATGGAGCCGTTGGGGCCCTGGGTGGGTCCGAGGAGGCCGGCGCGTTGTGCCGGGGAGCCGTCCTGGGTACCGAGGACGGCGAGGCCATCGATGTGGTGAGGGGCGAGGAGGCGTTGGGAGATGGAGTCGATGTAGCGGATGCCGAGGCGTGCGCGGACGTAATGGCCGGTGCGGATGATGTCGGGGACGACGCGGTTGACGGCGTCGACGGGGATGGCGAAGCCGATGCCAGCCCATGCGCCGGAGGGGGCGTAGATGGCGGTGGTGACGCCGACGAGGCGGCCTGCGGAATCGAGGAGGGGCCCGCCGGAGTTTCCGGGGTTGACGGCGGCATCGGTCTGGATGACGTCTTCGATGGGGTTTCCGGCGACGCCGGTGATGGTGCGTTTGAGTGCGGAGATGACGCCGGTGGTGAGGGTCTGGTCGAGTCCGAAGGGGTTGCCGATGACGAAGACGGACTGGCCGACCTGGAGATCGTGGGAGGTGCCGAGGGGGAGTGGGACGAGGTGTACGCCCGCGGGGGGATTGATTTTGAGGACGGCGAGGTCGTGTTCCGGGGAGGTGCCGACGATGGAGGCGCTGTAGGAGGTTTGGTCGTAGAGGATGACTTGAGCGGCGGAGGAGTTTTGGATGACGTGGAAGTTGGTGACGACATAGCCGGTGTCATCCCAGAGGAATCCGGAGCCTGAGCCCTGGGGTATTTCGGTGACGGTGCGGTTGAAGGGGTTGTAGGCGCGGGTTTCGGTGGTGATGAAGGCGACGGAGGGGGAGGCGGCTTTGAAGATGGAGATGGTGGTTTTTTCGACGTCCATGAGTTCGCCGCGAGGGGTGATGGGGCGAGCGTTGACGGGGGGTCCGTAGAAGTAGCCGCGGAGGATGGGCCAGGCGTAGAAGATGAGTGTGGCGCCGAGGAGTCCGGTGAGGAGCATCATGAGGCAGCCGAGGCGGCGGATCTGGCGGACGTCGGAGGGGGGGGAGGACATGGGGGGATTGTAGCATTGCCCATTGCGGATTGCCGATTGCCGATTGGGGGTGAGGGTGCGGCGACAATGGGTAATGGGCAATGGTTCAGGGGCGGGCGGTGCACCAGTGGCGCCAGAGGTGGCGGAGGGTGGATTCGAAGTTGTGGGTGAAGGTTTTGGCGTCGGTGAGGGGGGAGGATTGGAGGGTGGGGCGAAGGGAGGAGCGGAGGGCGGTGAGTTGGGGGAGGTCGGCGGCGAGGGAGGCGGCGAGGTCGAGGTAGGCGTCTTTGGTGGGGGCGAGGAATTGGGGGCAGCAGGCGGCGGCGAGGAGGGATTCGCCGACGCGGGCGCGGTGGCAGTTGCCGCGGAGTACGATGACCGGGACGCCCATGGCGAGGGCTTCGCAGGTGGTGGTGGTGCCGTTGTAGGGGAAGGTGTCGAGTGCGATATCGATGTGGGCGTATCCGAGGAGATGATCGGCATAGGCGGGGACCATGGGGAGGAGGTCGAGGCGGTCGGGGGGGATGCGGCGGTGGGCGAAGTGGGCGAGCCATTCGGTGCGGAGGGCGTCTTCGCCGAAGGCGGCGGCTTTGAGGCGGAGGCGGGAGTTGGGGACGCGGAGGAGGAGTTGGGCCCAGAGGTCGAGGACGGCGGGGTTGACTTTGGGCAGGGCGTTGAAGGAGCCGAAGGTGATGTGTCCGCTGGCGAGCGCGGGCGGGGGTGTGACGGGAGGGAGCTCGTCGGGGAGGCTGAAGCAGAGGAAGCAGTGGGGGAGTCGTACGAGGGAGGCGGTGTGGAGGTGTTCGGTGGCGCCGGGGGGATCGGCGAGGGCGTCGGTGAGGCGGAAGTCGATGGCGCGCAGGCCGGTGGTATTGGGATAACCGAGGTAGGTGATTTGGAGTGGGGCGGGTTTGCGGGCGAAGAGGCGGAGGCGGTCTCCGGCGGTGTGGCCGGCGAGGTCGATGAGGATGTCGATGCGGTCGGAGCGGATGAGGCGTTCGCAGTGGTCGATGGGGAGGTTGGCGATGGAGCGCCAGTGATCGGGGTGGACGAGGGCGCGGAGTGCGGCGGTGACGTCGTCGGAGCGGGTGTCGTTGGCGTAGCAGAAGTGCTGCACGTGGGCGGGATCATGATGGGCGAGGATGGGTTTGAGGAAGATCGCGACGGGATGGCGTCGGAGGTCCGGGGAGACGTAACCGACGCGGAGGGGGCGGTCGGGATCGGGGGAGTTGGGGAAGGAGATGGCGGGGAGGGAGTAGCGTTGTCCCCATCGCTGGTGATGGGCGAAGATTTGTTCGGCGGAAAGATCGGGGTCGTAGTTGAGGAGGAAGAGGAAGGTGCTCGAGGCGTTGTGATCGTCGGGCCAGCGGGTGCGGGCGGCGTCGAGAGCGGCGATGGCGTCCTGGACGCGTCCGGCGAGGTAAAGGGCGTTGCCAATGCCGATAGCGGCGTGGGGCAGGGGGTAATGGAGATCGAGAGCGCGGGAGTAGGCGTCGATGGAGGCGTTTGGGGCGCCTTTGCAGAGGAGGGCAAAGCCGACGATGATCCACATGGCGGGGTCATCGGGGGCTTGGTGGATGGCGGCGCGTGCGAGGCGTTCGGCGAGGGAGACGTTTCCGACGGCGTCAGCGCAGCGAGCGAATCCGCGGAGTGCGGGGAGGTGGTGGGGCCAGAGGCGGAGGACCTGCTGGTAAGCGTTGCCGGCGTCGACGATGCGACCTGATTTGAGGAGCGCGTCGGCGGCGGCGACGGCATTGTCAGCCGATGGGGAGGAGACCTGCAGCACGATGCCTTCCGGGCGGGCGCGATAAGAGATGCACGAGCGTCCGCGTAGGTTCAAGATACAGCGCGGCGGGAGGGGAGGGGCGATTTTTATTGGAGATTTTCGGGAACATTTCGCGCTTGGGCGAGACGGGCGGATGAATGTGGGATGAAGATGAGGATGAAGGGAATAGTTTGATCGAGATTTTCAACTATGGAGTTTGGTGTCGAGTTGCTGCCAGCGTTCGTAGAGGGTGTGGACGTGTTGCTGGGCCCGGGAAAGTTCGGCGTAGGCGGCGGTGAGGCGGACGTGGTCGGCGGCGAGGGCGGGGGATTCGGCTTGTTGCTGGAGCGCGAGGACGCGGGCTTCGGCGGCGTGGATGTCGGCTTCGATGGTGGACCATTCTTTTTGCTCTTTGAGGGTGAGGCGTTTGAGGCCGGTTTTGGTGGCGGGGGGGGCGGGAGTTTCGGGGGTGGCGATGGCGGGTTTGGCGGGGGATTCGGCGGGGGCGGGTTCGGCGCGGTTGCGCCAGTTTTCGTATTGGAGGTAATCGGTGAAGAGGCCCCAGTTGCCGCGGCCGTTGAGACCGATGATGTCGGTGGCGAGGCGGTCGAGCATGAAGCGGTCGTGGGTGACCAGGACGAGGGCGCCGGGGAATTCTTCAAGGGAGGCTTCGAGGACTTCGAGCGAGGGGATGTCGAGATCGTTGGTGGGTTCATCGAGGACCAGGACATCGGCGCGGGTGAGCATGAGGCGGGCGATGAGGACGCGTGCCTGTTCGCCGCCGGAGAGTTCGCCGACGGGGCGGTCGAGTTGTTCGTAGCGGAAGAGGAAGCGTTTGGCGTAGGCGGAGACGTGGAGGAGCTCGCCGTTGTAGACGACGGAATCGGAATCGGGGGAGAGGGCGTGCTTGAGGAGCTGCCGGCGTTCGAGTTGCTGGCGTTGCTGATCGAAGAAGACGATGCGCAGATCGTGGGCGTTTTTGACGGTGCCGGAATCGGGGGCGAGCTGGCCGGTGAGGAGTTTGAGGAGGGTGGATTTGCCGGAGCCATTGGGTCCGAGGACGCCGAGTTTCATGCCGGGGGAGAGGGTGATGGAGAGTTTGTCGATGAGGAGGCGTTTTTCGGGGCCGTCCCCTCCCCCGCCGAGGGATTTGACGAGGTTGTGGGCGGCGATGAGTTTTTTGGTTTTGCGTTCGGTGGCGGAGAATTCGATGTCGACGGACTGATCGTTGGCGGTGCGTTGGCGTGTTTCGGCGAGGGTGGAAATGAGGGCGTGGGCGTCTTTGATGCGGGATTTGTTTTTGGTGCGCTGGGCCTTGGGGCCGCGGCGGAGCCAGGCGATTTCTTCTTTGACGCGCTCGGAGAGGGATTGCTGTTCCTTGGCCTGGGCTTCGAGGACGACCTGGCGACGTTCGAGGAACTGGTCGTAGTTGCCGGCGACGGAGAGGAAGCCGCCGGCGAAGAGGGGGTTGATTTCGATGACGCGGGTGGTGACGTTTTCGAGGAAGTAGCGGTCGTGGGTGACGACGAGGAAAGCGAATCCCGCACCTAACCCCCCCCCGCTTCCGCCGGCGGCGCCGCTGTTGAGGAAGCGTTCGAGCCATTCGATGCCTTCGAGGTCGAGGTGGTTGGTGGGTTCGTCGAGGAGGAGGAGGTCGGGCTGGAGGACGAGTTCGCGGGCGAGAGCGGCGCGTTTTCGCCAGCCGCCGGAGAGGGTGCGGAGGGGGGCGTCCATGGGGGGAGCGCCATCGAGGCCGAAGCCGATTTTGGTGAGGATGATGGCGGCGCGGGTGTGTTTTTCGTGTTCTTCGAGATGGCCGGCGTGATCATGGCGGAGGGCATGGACGAGCTCTTCTTCGGGGGTGGCTTTTTCGAAGCGGTCTTCCTGGGGGAGGTAGCCGACGCGGATGCCGCGGCGAGCTTCGAGGGAACCTTCATCGGGGAGTTCATGGCCGGCGAGGATTTTGAGGAAGGTGGATTTGCCGGCACCGTTGGGTCCGAACATGCCGATGCGTTCGCCGTCGTAGAGGCCGAGGGTGATTCCGGAGAAGAGTCGGCGTCCGGAGAAGGATTTGGCGAGGTTTTGTGCGGAGAGGAGGAGAGGCATGTGGGGGTGGCTCCGGTGAGAAATCGCAGCGCCTTATGGTAGGGGAAATGGCGAGGGATTCCACGCTCGCGGGGGCGTGGGCGGGGGGGTAGAATCGTGGGGAAAGACGACAGAAGCGACAGACGAAAGGCAAAAGACGAAAGACGAAAGACGAAAGACGAGAGTTTGGGACGAAAGAACGAGATGAGACGTGTTTTTGTGATGTTGAGCTGCGTGGCGGGGGTGTGGGCGGGCGTGGGCGGGTGCCAGTCGGATATCCGACCGTTGCGGCCCATGGAGCAGGTGGAATACTGGCAGACGCCGGATGGGGTGCTGCATCCGCTGGCGTCGACGCGGCCAGCGGAGACGATGGCGGCGAGCGCACCGGCGACGATGGCTGGTACTGAGCCGGCGACAGAACCGGCGACAGTGGCATCGACGGGACCGGCGACGGGTCCGGCGACGCAGCCTGTGGCGCGCGGGCACGTGGTGATGCGGAACATCGATCCGAACGAGACGGCCCGGTTTGTGTACAAGGCGGACTACGACAACATCTGGAAGCAGTCGATGGATCTGCTGCATCGGATGGGGTTTTTGCTGGATCGGCAGGATTATCGGGAAGGGGTGATGATCACGCAGCCGCTGCTGAGCGCGCAGGTGGTGGAGCCATGGCGTCCGCAGCAGGTGAATTTGAAAGATGCGTTGGAGAACACGATCAACTCGCAGCGGCGGACGGTGCGGCTGAAGATCGAGCCGGTGCCGGGGAAGCCGGAGTTTTACGAGGTAGGGGTGCAGGTGATCGTGGAGCGGGTGACGAACCCGACGGAGCAGATCGGGGGCCCGGTGTTTGTGGAGGGGTCGGGGTTCGGCGGGAACGTGGAGGCGTTGCGGTCGGACTACGTGCCGGCGAACGCGCCGCAGCCGCAGTGGGTGACGATCGGGCATGATCCGGACATGGAGAAGAAGATATTGAAGGCGCTGTTCAAGCGGATTTGAGTTGAGGAGGTGAGCAGGAGGGGGGCGCGGCGGGACGACATCCCCCGACGACGACGATGTAAATGGCCACGAAAGGCACGAAAGGTGGAGGTGGGAATTTTGTTGGCGCGATTGTCGTGCGAAAAACAGGAAGGCGCCGGTGGGAAGGGGCGGATTTTCTGTGGAATCGGGCGATCGTTCAGGTTTTACATGGGGATTGATCTTCAGCGCCGTCGTTGTTTTTGGGATTGGTGTCAGGCCTAAAAAAAGGCCCCCCGCTTGCGCTGGCAGAGCGGGGGACCATGGAGAGAAAACACCGTGGAGGACCAGAGGAACAAGCAGCCGGGCCTGTGGTGCGTCTCAGGTGGAGCGCGGGGCGCGTGAAGAGAGCGGCGCCTCGCGGTGGTGGATCAGCGGATATCGCGGTGGCGTCGCAGGAGGCAGGCGCCCACGCCGATGCCCAGGAGGGCGATGCTGGCGGGCTCGGGCACGGGGGGCGGCGGCGGGGGGCTGATGACGCCGAAGGGGGTGAGCTGGACGTTGTCGATGACGGGACCGGAGTAGATGGCGTTGGGGTTGGTGCCGGTGGGGGCCATGGCGGCGAAGGAGATGGCGGTGGTGGGAGTGGTGGCGGCGAAGTAGAGGGTTTCTGTGACGTAGAGCATGTTGTCTTTGGTGCGTGTGCCGACGAAGCTGGAGTAATCGGCCTGGTTGAGGATGGCGGAACTGGACTGGACGGAGACGCGGAGCTTTTTGACGAGGGTGGCCTCGTTGGTGAGGTTTTCGGGGTTGGCGGCGAGGTCGAAGGTGAGCTTGTAGATGGTGCCGGCGGTGGTGCCGACGACCTGGGAGACTGCGCCGACGCCCGGGGTGCCGGTGAGATCGACGCTCCAGTTGCCGGTGGAGGCCTGCCAGTAGGTTCCGGGGACGACGTCGACGGTGTTGCCGCTGACGGACCATCCGGTGAGGGAGGTTTGTCCCGGGTGGAGTGTGACGAAACCGTACTGGTTGAGGGGAGTGGCGGCGAGATTGAGCTGCTCAAAGCTGCCGTTGTTGAGGAGCGTGGCGTGAGCCGCGGGGACGGCGCCGAGGGCCGTGAGCGCAGCGGCGGCAACGCCAAGAAGGGTGTTACGCATGGGTCTCTCTCCTGTTTTCTCTCCCAGCGGCGTCTCTCATCACCGCTGACGCGTATGGCCGAGGCGTGCGAGCGAGGGGTCGCGGCATGGATCGGCTGAACTACGTGGATGAAGCATGACTCGAAATCGGGGTCTTGCAAGCTTTCGGCCGCCACTTTAGTTCATCATCGCAAAATAGTTGTTATCGAGACATGCGCATTTGTGCGCGTCCCAGAAAGAGGGGTTGAAGGCGCAAATTTCGCGCTGCCCCGCGGGGGGCCCGATAAGCAAAACCGAGCGAAAAAAAAGGAAGCCCCGGAGGGCTTCCTTGTCAGACGTTGTGATGAAGAGGTGCGGCCCGCATGAGGGCGAGGTACCGGGGTCACTTGACCAGGACTTCGGTCTCGATGGTGGCTCGCAGCTTTTCCAGCGCCTTGTTCTGGATCTGGCGGACGCGTTCCTTGGTGACGCCGATAACGCGGCCGACTTCTTCGAGGGTCATGGCTGAGGCGTCCTGGCCGCGGTTGATGGCGAAGCGGGCCTGGATGACGGTCTTTTCGACATCGGAGAGATCGGCGCGGTTTTCACCGATGATCCGCTGAAGCTCTTCGACGGCATCCTGCTCGACATCCGCACGCCTGGTTTCCTGGTAGTTGGAGCGCTCCATGGCGGGATCGAACTCGGTGGGGAAGGCCTGGCGATAGCGGGAGGTCTTCATGGCGATGCGGCTGAAGGCCTTGAGGATGGCGCGGCAGGCGTAGGTGCTGAACTTGAAACCGCGGGCGATATCGAACTTTTCGATCGCGCGGAGCAGGGCCATGTTGCCTTCGGAGACCAGCTCGCCGAAGTCGACTTCGCTCATGCGGGTGCGCTTGGCCATGGCGAGGACCAGGGCCAGGTTGGCCTGGGTGATGATCTCGCGGGTGGCTTTGACGCGGCCGTACCAGCGGGCGATTTCGCGAGCGCATCCCTTGCCGGGATGGGTCTTGAATTTCTTCACGACGGCCTGGGCGCGGAGGCGGGCGTAGTTGTAGCGGAGGAACAGGTGTTTTTCCTGTTCGGTGGTCAGGAGGCTGGAGGAAGGCGCGGACTGGCCGATCAGCTCATCATCCACCATGGGGTGATACCAGCTGGTGGAGGCTGGGGCGATGGCCATGCCTTCATCGAAGAGCTCGCGTTCAGCGGCAGCGCGGCGGAAGAGGTCGTTCTTGACGTAATCAAGGTTGGCCGTGAGGGCTTCGATGACTTCTTCGCGATCGTCAACGGGGAGGCTGTCGATGGCGGCGCGTTGCCGTGCGGTGAGCTCGGGCCTGGGCACGGGCTGTCCGCGAGGGGAGGAGAAGGTGGTAGGGAATGGGGAGATCATGGTGGTCATAACCGAGGCTCCTTCGTGCCTGGCGTCCTTTGGTTCACTATCAGGGTGATACGGAACAAACGGGGTACCCGTGCGTGGGAAACCGGGCAGAAAAACAGATTTTTGTAAGTAATGGTTGCCATACAAGTTAGATCGTTGCATGAAACGGGGTCTGTCCGCCGCAGGATTCCGGGGAAGGGCGTGGGGCGGGCGACTGCCAAAGCGCGTCGATCCGGGGAAATACGCGGCGTTAGCAATTATTTGATGCAACAAATGTTCGCTGGCTAGCTAATTTCTGTGACTTTCGCAAAATTCGCACGAGCGTTTTCTGTGAGGGGCGGGGGTTTGGGCAGGCGGGGGCTGCCGAAATGGCGGGTGGAAGATACGTTTTGGCGTAGCAGTGTGCAGGGGTGGTGACTGTTTATCGTCGCCGTCTGGGGGGGTTGTGCGCTGGGAGGGTGTGGGGTGGTTTGGGGGGGGGCCGCTCATGAGCATGCTCAGGGGCCTGGCGGCCCTTCGCTGAGCATGGCACACGGGGGGGGGGTCAGGGGGGCTTGGAGGGGGGAGTGGCGGCGGCGCGGCGGGCGGCGAGTTGGCGGCGGAGGGTGCCGCGGAAGGTGGGCAGGCCGGCGGCGTCCCAGGCGGCTTCGATGCGTTCGACGAGCTGCTGGTTGGAGCGGCGGACGTTGGCGAGCCAGGCTTCGTCGGGGGAGCCGGGGGCGGCGTGGAGGTGGCGGTCGTGGGCGTCGACACGGAAGAGGTAGTTGGGCTCGGCGGGGGTTGACGCTTCCGGGGAGCCGGGCTGGGGGGAAGGGGGGTTGGAGGGGAGGGGATCGACGGCGAGTTTCATGTGGGGATAGAGGGGTTGTCCGAGGCGGATGGCGCGGCCGAGGGGGTGAAGTTCATTTTTTTCGAGGATGCCGGCGAGAGCGGGATCGGAGAGGGGGACATCGCCGGCCTGGCGGAGGCCCTGGAGTTTTTGCTGGGCGGCGGCGGGAGCGCCCTGGGGGTAGGCGAGCTGGAGGTAGAGCTCGATGGCCTGGAGAAGCATCGCGGATGAGACGGGCATGCGGCCCTCGGTTGAGGCCCCCCGACCGGCTGATACATCTTCCGCGATTGTATCGGACGCATGCAGGGCGGGCGAGCGGCGGGCGAGGCGGCGGGATGGGTAATAATTTTCCTGGCCAGCGCAAAGCGAAGGAGCACCTGTTGCAAATCCGACATACAATGGTAGGAAAGGACCGGATGGCGGTTAGAGGTTATGAGCACCAAAGTTCTCGTTGTCGAAGATGATCAGGAGATCAATGAGCTCCTTGGGGAGTATTTGTCCCTGGAGAACATGGAATACCTGTCGGCGACCAGCGGGCAGGAGGCGATCCATCGGGCGATGACGGATCATCCGGACGCGATCGTGCTGGATTTGATGTTGCCGGATATTGATGGGTTTGAGGTGGCCCGGCGGCTGACGAGCCAGCGGTCGACGTATGACATTCCGATCGTGATTTTGTCGTGCATGTGCCAGGCGTGCGACAAGGAGAAGGGGTATGCGAACGGGGCGTTGTTTTACATGAACAAGCCGTTCATGCCGGACGATCTGCTGGGGACGCTGCGGCAAGCGTTGGAGTGGCGGGAGATGTTGAAGCGGCGTCCGCCGATGGGGACGCTGATGCTGGGAGATGGGGAGGCTCGATGTTCGCAGTCGCTGCATCAGATGACGGCGGATTTATTTGCGCGGACGGAGTTGCCGGACCCGGCGGTGGTGCAGATACGGGAGACGATGGAGACGCTTCGGGGGTGGATGGCGGAGTGGAACAGGGAGCATGGGTCGCACCAGGTGTTGCGTGTGGATTACAAGGTGGACGGGCGGGTGATGGGGGCGGTGCCGGGGGATCGGGGGACGGAGATGGGTCAGGCGGTGGAATGGACGTTGTCGGAGGCGGCGCCGGGGTTGCTGGCGGAGGCGTTTTTTCGACCGGCCGGCGGAGGGACGGGGGGCGGCGGCGGGGGGATCGGGAGCGGCGTGGCGGCGGTGGCGGGGGCGATAGCGGGGTGGGGAGCGGGGACGCTGGTGACGCGTCCGTTGGCGCCGATAGCACCGCCGGCGCGGTGGCTGCAGGTGCTGGCCAAGACGGGGGCGTCGCGGTTTGAGAAGGACTCGCGGACGCATGTGGTGCGATTCACCCGGCCGGCGGGAAGGGACGGGGCGGTGGTGCACGGTTCGAGCGTGCCGGTGGTGGAGATCGATGGGAACCGGTATCCGACGCGGCTGCGGGATGAGGCGTTGGCGGCGAAGCAGTGAGGGGGAGTGTGGAGCGGTGGGGGGGGGGTATGGCCGCGTTGAGAGGTTGGATCGGGGCGCGTAGAATGGAGCTTTGCAGCGACTCCCGAGGAAGCCATGGCTGACCTGAAAGATAAAACGGTGTTGATCGTGGACGACGATCCTGATGTCGTGACCTTTATCACGATTGCCCTGCAGGAACAGGGGGCGAAGGTGTTTCAGGCTGTGGATGGGAGCCAGGCGGTGGAGGTGTGCGAGAAGGAGCAGCCGGACCTGGTGGTGCTGGACATGATGCTTCCGAAGCGTTCGGGGTTTCTGGTGCTGGAGCGGATCAAGAAGGGCAAGCCCAAGGGGAGCAAGCCGCGGGTCATTATGATCACGGGCAACCTGGGTTCGCGGCACAAGACGTACGCGGAATCGCTGGGGGTGGATGATTACATCAACAAGCCGTTCCGGATGGACCGGCTGCTGACGAGCATCGAGAAGATACTCAACGCGCCGGCGGCGGCGTCCGGGGGCGGATCGGCGGGTCAGGCCCC
>DASZTO010000008.1:0-47309 GCA_035548175.1 Phycisphaerae bacterium
TCGCCCCTCCCCTCGCCGCGCGCGGCGCCGGCGGTGTATACGCCGCCGCACCCTCCAACCCCTCCCCCGTCGCATTGCTCACCGACACCATCGGCCCCTCCACCCCCGTCACCGTAATCCCCTTCACCACCGCATCCTTCACATTCACCAGCGTAATCCCCTTCTTCGCCGTCCCCGAAATGTTCGTCAGCGACAACCCCTCGAATGGCTTCTCCGCATTCACCTGCGATACATCCGCGATCACCGGCGCATCCGTCAACCGTACGTTCGATATCCGCAGATTCTTCGCCGACGGTATCCCCACCTCTCCCGGCACCGGATCGTCCGCCGTATTCGTATTCCCCCCGCTCACCAGGTTCACCTTCAGCAGCGACCCCGTCACATCCACATCATCCACCGTAATGTCATCGTTGAACCCCGCCCGCCCCACGCGCGTCTTCAGATATATCGCCGCCGACCGCGGCGACGTCATCTTGCAATGCTCAATCTTGATATTCCGCACCCCCGCCGACGTTTCGCTCCCAATCCCAATGCACGCAAACGTCCGATCCGTCAGCGTGCAATTCGTAATCGTCACATTCTCCGTCGGCCTCTGGATCCGCGCCCCATCCATCCCCCGCCCCGATTTCAAGCTGATCGAATCATCCCCCGTCGAAATCGTGCACCCGTCAATCGTCACGTTCTTGCACGAATCCACATCGATCCCATCCCGATTCCCCGTGATCGTCACATTCTTGATCACCACGTCCGTGCAATACGTCGGATGCGTCGCCCAGTTCCCCCCCTGCGTCACCGTGAATCCCTCCCACCGCACATCGTTGCACGCGATCGGCTCCAGCACCACCGACCCCCGCGGATTCTGCGGCGCCGCCATCTGCGGATTCCCCGCAATCGTCCCCGAACCGGTGATCGCAATATGATCCACATTCGCCGCATAAATCAGCGCCCGCCGCCCCGGCTGCCAGCGTCCCTCCCACCGAATATCCATCGTCGGATAGTCCGCCGCATCCCCGCTGCCCGTCAACGTCGCCCCCTGCTCCAGATGCAGCGTCGTCCCGCTCCCCATCTGCACGCTCCCAATCAAATAATTCCCCGCCGGGACATCCACCGTGCCGCCGCCATTGACCGCACACGTATCCAGCGCCTTCTGCAGCGCCGCCGTATCCTTCGTCACCCCATCCCCCGCCGCCCCGAAATCCTTGACGCTCACCCGCATCGCTCCCCGAGGCGCGGCCGCCGGACCCGTCGTCTGGCCCTGGCAAACCAACGACGCCCATACAAGCCCAACACCCAGTCGCCGCAAACTCGACATACGCACCTTCCTCGCAAACGCCCCCATGCATGTTCAATGGCCGCCCTGCCCGCTTCTTGCCCCCTTCCCGCCGGCAGCGCGGCGCGCCGCCTTCTTCGCCACCGGCTTCTTCGCCTTCTTCGTAAGCTTGGCCGCCCGCCGCGCCGGCTTCTTCGCCTTTCCCGCCGGCCGCGCCTCCGGCGCCCTTTCGGACGCCCCCGTCTCCAGCTCGATGCCAAAAACATCCCCCAGCTCGCTCTCCGCCAAGCCGCCCGCCCCGGCACCCCTACCCGCCGCCCCGCCGGTCACCGCGCTCAGGTCCGCCTCCTTGATCAAATCCAGATGATTCACTTTCCGCAGCACGAACAGCAGCTCCGGCTGATCGTCCAGCCGCGCCCCCACTCCATACAACACCGCCGCCAGATGTTTGCACATGTACGCCCCGTCCGGGCACGAACACTCCATCCGAATCTCCGCCGGTTTGGGAAACAGCCCCTCGCCCGGCTCGGTGATGATCGCCATCACCCCCTTCGACAGCTTCCCCGACAGCAGCTCGATCACCGACGCAATCTGTCCCGCGCACCGGCCTCCGATCGCCTTCCACGCCGCGCTGGGCAACGCCGCGATCGTGATCTTGATCTCATACAGCGACGACCCCGACACCAGCGCCGCCACCTCCCCCGGCTTGATCTCCAGGTGCACCACCGATCCGTTGCGCACATAGGTCCGGCCCCGCGGCAACCGATTCGCCAGGTCGCTGTAGCGCTCCAGGTTCTTACACCACGAATCCCCCCAGAAGGTCTGGGCGATCTTGCGCCCCGCTATTTTCACGGGAAGGACTTTCTGCCCCTTTTTCAGCAGCTTCGCCACTTCCTTGGCCGCATTCGCCTGCCGCTGCGCCACCGGCACGTAGGGCGCAAATCCCCCGTACCCATAGCCGCCGTAACCGCGCCCGGAACGCCGCCGACTCCACCATGCCATGGCACGACTCCCTTCGTCTTACGCTTCCCCCGCCTTATGTATATCCAGCGCCACGAAGCGCAGCAATTCCGCGTTGCCCATCTCCGTCAGCTTCGCCTCCGCCCCGCTGCCCGCATCGAGGATGTCTTGCGCCAACGCCCGCTTGTCGTGGATCAATTCATCGATCCGTTCCTCCACCGTTCCCCGGCACACAAACTTGTGCACCAGCACGTTCTTCTTCTGCCCGATCCGAAACGCCCGGTCCGTCGCCTGGTTCTCCACCGCCGGATTCCACCACCGGTCAAAGTGAATCACCTGGCTCGCCGCCGTCAGGTTGAGGCCCGTCCCGCCCGCCTTGAGCGACAGCACGAAGTAGGGCGGACCGTCTTCCCGCGCGAACGCCTCGACCATCTCCCGCCGCCGGGCCACCGGCGTGTTCCCGTGCAGCACCAGGCCCTCGCGCCCGAACACCCCGCGCAGGAACGCCGCCAGCGGATCGGTGATCTCCCGGAACTGCGTGAACACCAGCACGCGCTCCTGCCGCTCCGCGAGTTCCTCGCAGAGCATCCCCAGGCGTTCGAACTTGCCGCTGTCTTTCGGATCAAAACCGTTATCTCCGAGCCACTGCGACGGGTGGTTGCAAATCTGTTTGAGCCGCATGAGGGACGCCAGGATGATCCCGCGGCGTTGGACGCCATCAGCCGAATCCAGGTGCTCCGCCAGTTCCTTCACCGCCTGCTGATACAGTATCGCCTGCTTCGCGCTCAGCCCGCAGAACGCCTGTACCTCTGTCTTCTCCGGCAGATCCGCGATGATGCGGCGATCCGTCTTGAGCCGCCGGAGGATGTAGGGCCGCACGAGCGAGCGCAGCGGTCCGAAGTCCGCGTGCTCCTCGCGCGACAGCGACTTCACGTACCCCTGGAATCCCTTGGCGCTCCCCAGCAGCCCGGGATTCAGGAAATCGAACAGCGACCACAAGTCGGAGAGCCGGTTCTCGATCGGCGTGCCGGTCATGGCGATGCGGGCTCCGGCGGGCACCTTTTTGACGCTCTGGGCCTGGCGGGCGCCGGCGTTCTTGATTGCCTGGGCCTCATCGAGGATCACCAGCCGCCAATCCCGCTGGGCAAGCCATCCCAGCCGCGTGGTCATCCCGTAGCTGGTGATCACCAGGTCCACCTCCGCCAGCTCGGACTCGCCGGGCGCCTGGGCGCCGCCGGGCTCCGACGGATGCGCCACGCGCACCCGCAGCTCCGGCGCGAAGCGGTCGCGCTCCGCCATCCAGTTGGCGATCAGCGACGTGGGCGCGACCAGCAGGCTCGCCCGCCTCTTCGCTCCCCCGGCCGACGTTTCCTGGCGCAGGTGCAGCAGCAGGGCGAGCACCTGGATCGTCTTGCCCAATCCCATATCATCCGCCAGGCACGCGCCCAACCCCAACCGCGTCATGAAGCGCAGCCAGTGCACGCCGGTCTGCTGATAGCGGCGCAATTCGGCGCGCAAGCCCGCCGGCGCTTCCCCGGCCGCTTCGGGCGTGCGCAGCTCCGCCAGCGTTTCCTCCAGAAAAGAGCCGGGCGCGATCCCCGTCCATTCCCGAACCGCTTCGGTCTCACCGGCCTGCGCGCCCACCTCCGCGGGCATGCCCGAAAGAAGCCGCATTCCCTCGGCGAACGTCACGCCCTCTTTGGCCATCTTCTCGACCGATTTCCAGTGCTCGAGCGCCTGGGCGAATTTCTCGCGGTCGATCTCCACCCACTGGCCCTTGAGCCGCACCAGACCGGCCGCGCCCGCCCCGGCCACGGCTTCGATCTCCCGCAGTTCCTGGGCGGTGAGCTTCTCGCCGTTGAGGGTCGCCTCGACGGAAAAATCCAGCAGCGCATCGGCGCCCAGCCGGCTGGGCGCGGCCTCGCCGATCTTGACGCTCACCACCGGCCGCGGCGGGGCTTTGCGCTTCCACCAGTCGGGCACGCGCACGATGATCCCGCTGTCCTCGAACAGCGGGATATCCTGCAGAAACCGGTACGCCTGTGCCGCCGTCCACGCCTGCGGCTGGTAGAGCGTCTTGCTCTCGACCAGCTCCGCCGCCAGGGTACTTTTCTCCGCCGCCCGCTGCACCGGCGTGAGCAGCGACACCAGCGCCTGCCGGTCGTTGGCCCGCGCGTATTCCTCGAGCGCGTGCTTGAGCGGATAGTGCTGGAGCTGGCCCCCGCTCGAGACGCGGTGGGTGTAGGTCGCCAGGAACGCGAAGGGCCGCGCCGCATCCCGTTTGTTTTCCGCCAGGTGGAAGGTCACCCGCCCCACGAGGCGCCACAGCGGGTTCCTGTCCCGCAGATACGCCGCTGCCCCGCCCGGATGCGCGCGGATCTGCTCGCGCACAAAAACATCTATCTCCTGCCAGGTTTCCGCCAGCGATTCGGCGCTCAGGTACTCCAGCCCGCGCATCGGCGGCGCCCGCATCACCAGGAACGCCAGCTCCTCGAGCGCCGGCGCAGGCACCGCCGCCGGCTCGGCGTCCGAGCCGCACCGGCACAACGCCGTCAAATAGCGCCGGCCCAGCTCCCGCAGAAAATCCCACTCGGCGGGCAACGCGGTCTGCAGCTCCTCCATCGCCAGATGCACGATCCCCGCCGCCGCCCCTTGCTCGAACGCACGCTTCACCCGCGCCCCGGCCGCCCCCGCGAGGCCTCCTTCGGCCTCCTCCGCGTGCAGGCGCCCCTGGGGCGAGATCACCACCCGCAGCCCCATCCGCCCTTCGCCATGCTCCGCAAGTTCCGCGCTGACCATCACCCGGGCGGTCCTCTCAATCGATCCTTCTCCGCTTTCATACCGTACGGGCCGCGATCACCGCAATCCGCCTGGCAATCTTTTCGGAGTCCCGGCGTTTTAATCCCAGTTTCAAAAATGATCGGCGGCAGGCCTCGGGCAAGAGGGCGTGGTATGCGGTGCAAGCCTCTTCTGGCGTGGGCGGTGCTGGGAGCGGTGGGGGCAGTGTGCTTTGCCTGCGCCCGATCCGCCTCCGCCATGACCCCCGACGAACGCCGCGCTTACCGAGATCACCTGGTGGCCACGCTGCCGGATGTGCCTGCGTTTGATGAGTGGATCAAGCGCACCGACGAGTTGCCGCCGGATTTCGACGCCCTGCCCCGCCACAACCAGTTGCCCGATCCCCTGACCTTCTTCGATGGCCACCCCGTCCGCTCGGTGGACGACTGGGCGAAGCGCCGCCAGGAGATTCTCGATCTCTACGCGCAATACGCCTGGGGCAAAATCCCCCCGCACGCCGCCATCGTCTCGACCGACGTCACCGACACCCCCGGCAAAAGCGAAGAAGGCGCGGGCGGCGGCTCCTATGTCACGCGCACGGTCGTCATCCATTGCGGACCCGACGGCAAGGGCACGCTGCACATGACGCTGGTCATCCCCGATGGCCCCGGCCCTTACCCGGTGATGATGGGTCCCGGCCTCATCGGCGGCTTCGGCGGCAATACCGCCGGCACCCTTCTCCGCCGCGGTTACATCGCCGCCTCCTACGACGGCGACGACTTCCACGACGACTCGAAGCAGATGGTCACTCTCTACCCCGACTGCCGCGATACCGGCGCGCTCGCCCTCCGTGCCTGGGCCGCATCCACCGCCCTCGATTACGTGCTCACCCTCCCGCAGGTGAACAAGAACCAGGTCGCCGAGTATGGCTACTCGCGCGACGGCAAGCAGGCGCTCATCGCCACCGCCCTCGACACCCGTTTTGCCGCCCTGGTCGCTGGTTCGCCGGGCGTGGGCGGCCTGCTCGCCTTCCGCAATGCCGGCGAACGCAACCAGGCCGAATCGATCCAGTCCACCACCCTCATGTTCCCCGACTGGTTCAACCCGCGCCTGCGCTTCTTCGTCGGCCGCGAAGACCGCCTTCCCGTCGACGGCAACCTCCTCCTGGCCGCCATGGCTCCGCGCCCGGTGATGCTCGTCTGCGGCTACAACGACGAAGTCTCCAACGACTGGGGCGACGAACAATCGTTCCACTCCGCCGCGAAAGTGTACGATTTTCTGAAGCCCGCAACCTCCTATTCCTTCGGGAGCAGCATCACGAAAACACCTCCTGGCTCCGACGCTCTCGCCCTCAACCGCGTTCCCGGCTTCCACGGCGCCAACGATATGGAAGCCAACATCGACTTCCTCGACGAGCAGTTCGGCCGCTCCACCGCCAAGTGGCACAACGACTGGATCTTCCCCTGGGACTACCAGGCGTGGGAACGCAAGCACCCGCGCGGCATCGATCAATTCACCGCCATGCCGACGCCGCTTGGTTCGCTCACCACCAAAGACGCCTGGGAAAAACACGCCGCCGATCTGCGCACCACCGTCAACGATTTCCTCGGCGCCGAACCGCTTCTCATGCCCATCCCCCCCCCGCCCCCCGGTCGCGGCTTCGGCGGGCGCGGCAGGGGACGAGGCGGTGCTCGCGGCGGCGGCCCAGCCACGCAGCCCGGCCCCAATCCCGGCCAGGTCGCTCCCGATGTCCCCGCCTGGGTCATCCAGCGCTCCCTCGAGGGAACCCAGGAATTCGGCTGGTTCGTCGACGAAGGAAACGCCACGGCGTCCGCGCCGGTCACCTTCGGCGACGGCGTCCACGGCACTCTCTACTATCCCAAAGACACGCAGGCGGGGACGAAGCTGCCCACCGTCATCTGGCTGCACTCCTATTCGTATCCGCTGGGCTACATGTGGGTGTACAAGCGCGACCTGCATCCGATTCTCGCGCTGGTGAAGGCCGGTTACGCGGTGCTCGCTTACGATCAGGCGGGCTTCGGCAGCCGCATGAAGGAAGCCGCCCCGTTTTACGATCGCTATCCCGACTGGTCGCTGATGGGCCGCATGGTCGAGGACGTCCACACCGCCATCGACGCCCTGCAGAAAAACGAGCGCGTCGAGCCGGATCATATCTACGCCTTCGGCTACTCGATGGGCGGGAACGTCGCCCTTTATGCCGGCGCCACCGATCCGCGTCTCAAAGGCATCGTCTCGATCTGCGGCTTCACACCGATGCGCACCGACACCGCCGCCACCGGCACCGGCGGCCTCGCCCGCTACTCCATCGAACGCCCGCTCCTGCCGAAACTCGGCTGGTACATCGGCAAGGAATCCACACTTCCCTATGACGATGATGATCTGCTGGCGATGTGCGCCCCACGCCCCGTGCTGGTCGTCTCGCCAAAATACGACCGCGACGCCAACCCCAAGGACATCCACGCCGCCGTCGACAACGCCAAAAAGATTTACACGCTTTACAACGCCGCCGACAATCTCGGCCTGCAGGAACCCGACGATTACAACCGCCTCCCGCCGCCGGTACAGGATGCGGCAATCGCCTGGATGAAAGAGCACATGCAGTAAATGACAAATGCAAAATGACAAATGACAAATCTGGTCCCGTTTGATAGGACCCGCTTATGAAACGCTATCTTCTTCCGCTCCTCGTGCTGGCGGTTGCTTCTCCCGTATTTGCCGATCCGGTCACTGTCACCGAAGACGCCACCGGGTTCACGCTCTCCAATGGCACGATCACCGCGCGCATCAACAAGCGCAACGGCGATCTCTCCTCCATGCAGTACAAAGGCACGGAGATGCTCACCGACAAATCCGGTCGCGCCGGCGGTTACTGGTCGCACGACGCCTCGCCCGCGCCCGGCGGCCCGCCCAATGTCAGCAAAATCACCATGGACCCCAAAACGAATAACGGCGACCGTGGCGAAGTCTCAGTCAAAGCCATCTCGGGCGGCAAAAAACTCGGCCACCCCGCCGGCGGCCAACCCGACGGCGACTTCCCCGCCGATATCGAAATCCGCTATTCGCTGGGCAAAAATGACTCCGGCATCTACACCTACTGCATCTTCACCCACCTGCCCGAATACCCTGCCGGGTCCATCGGCGAAGCCCGCTATTGCGCCAAACTCGCCGCCACCTTCGATTGGCTCTCCGTCGACGCCCAGCGCAACAAGTATTACCCCGAAGAACCCAAAGGCGAAGACAAGTACGTCTACACCGCGGTGCAATCGAAGAACCTCGCCTATGGCTGGTCGAGCACCAAGGACAACGTCGGCATGTGGATCGTCAACCCGACGATCGAGTACCTCTCCGGCGGTCCGACGAAGCCGGAGTTCATGTGCCACCGCGACACCACGCAGGTCGCCGCTCCGTGCGTGCTCAATTACTGGCGTTCCAGCCATTACGGTGGCGCGGCTGTGGGCGTCAATCAGGGCGAATCCTGGACCAAGGTCATCGGCCCCTTCATGCTGTACGTGAACAGCGGCGGCGATCACGACGTCCTCTGGAAAGACGCCCTCGCCAAAGCCCAAACCGAAAAGAACGCGTGGCCCTACGACTGGGTCACCGGCGTCGATTATCCCCACAAAAATGAACGCTCCACCGTCACCGGCACCTTCAATCTCGACGATCCCCTCATGCCCGGGGGCGCGAAATTCTCTGGCGATCTCACCGTCGGACTCGCCGCCCCCACTTATCCCATCGCCGCCGGCCCCAACGGCGGCCAGCGCATGATCACCTGGCAGACCGACGCCAAACATTACGAATTCTGGGACACCTTCTCCGCTCACGACGGCAAATTCTCGATTCCCAACGTGCGCCCGGGCTCCTACACCCTTTATGCCTTCGCGGACGGCGTTCTCGGCGAATTCACCAAGGCCAACGTCACCATTCCTGAAGGCGGCAAACCCATCGACCTGGGCACCCTCGACTGGAAGCCCGTCCGTCACGGCAAGCAACTCTGGGACATCGGCATCCCCAACCGCACCGCCACCGAGTTCGCGGGCGCGGATCACTATTTCGCCATGGACATCGGCCTGCAATATCCCAAGCTCTTCCCGGACGATGTCTCCTTCACGCCCCGCAAATCGGACCCCGCCAAAGACTGGTTCTTCCAGCAGGTTCCCCACAACGTCGATCCCAACGCCCAGATCGTCCCCTTCTCCGGCATCCGCGGCCAGCCCGGTAAACCCACCCCCTATGCCATTCACTTCGATCTCCCCGACGCCCCCACCCCCCCCAAAGGCACCGCCACCCTGCGCCTGGCCATCTGCGGCACCGGCGCCCGCCAGATCGATGTCTCCGTCAACGATAAAGACGCCGGTCCCGTGCGCCTGGGCATGGGTGATGGCGTGATCACGCGCCACCAGATCCAGGGTATCTGGTACGAAAAAGAATTTCCCTTCGACGCCTCGCTGATGAAACAGGGCGCCAACACCCTGACGCTCACCGTGCCCTCCGGCCCGATCACCAACGGCGTCATTTATGACTACCTGCGCCTGGAGCTGGACGAAAACGCTCCGTTCCAGGCCGCCGCCCAGTAAGCCACCAGCCGTCCTTACGAGGAACAAGTCCATGCGCAATCACTCCTCCCGCATCCTGCTGGCCGCGGCGGTAATCGCGGCGCTTTCCGGTCTGACCGCGATGGCTCAGGCGCAGGAATCTCCCGCCGCCCCGGCCGCGCCTCCGGCGAACGCCGCCGATCCGCTTCTGGCGGGCTTCCAGAACCCGCCGCTGGCCGCCAGGCCGCGCGTGTGGTGGCACTGGACCGGCGCCAACATCACCCAGGAGGGCATCACGAAGGATCTCGAATGGATGAAGCGCGTGGGCATCGGCGGGTTCATGCTGGCCGATGTGGGCACGGGCGGCGGCCAGGTCGTGGACAAAAAGATCAACTTCTTCACGCCCGAGTGGTTTGACGCGGTGCACCACGCCGCCGCCGAGGCCGACCGTCTGGGCCTCGAGATGTCGATTTTCTCTTCCGCGGGATGGAGCGAGACCGGCGGCCCGTGGGTGAAGCCCGCCGAAGCGATGAAAAAACTCGTCTGGTCCGAGACCGACGTGCAGGGTCCCAAATCCTTCAATGACAAACTCGGCCAGCCGCCCTGGAACAACGGGACCTTCGGCACGCTGCGCGGGGACAACGTGCCGCCCTACAGCCCGGAAGCCGCGGAAGCCTCGGTGAATCGCGGCGGCCGGGGCGGAGGTCCCGGAGGCGCCGCCGCCGTTCCGCCGACGACGCCTTATTACGGCGACAGCGCGGTCATCGCCTTCCGCACGCCCGAAGACGAAATGACCATGCAGGAACTCAAGCCCACGGTCACCAGCAGCGGATTTGTCGCCCGTCCCGCCGGCGGTTTCGGCGGCGGTTTCGGCGGCCGCCTGGGCGCTCGGGGAGGAGCCCGGGCTGGTGGACGCGGCGGCGCCAGAGGCGGCGCTCCCGAAGCGCCCGCACAAGAGCCAGCCGCTCCCGCAGCGCCCGCCGCCGCACCCGAACCGCCTCCCCCCGTCGATCCCTCCGTGCTCTGGGATGACAACTTCACCTCCTCCGTCACCATCGCCCCGCCCGCCGACGGAGGCCCCGCCTGGATTCAGTACGAATTCCAGCAGCCCATCAAGGCCCGCGCCGTCACCCTCATCGCCCCCGGCCGCGGCATCCCCTACGGCTCCATCCAGGTCTCCGACGACGGCAAGGCATTCCACAACGTCGTCGAGCTCCCCGGCGCCGAGCAATACCGCGCCGGCACCATCAAAACCTACGCCTTCCCCGAAACCACCACCAAATTCATCCGCGTCGTCATGCGCGCCCAGGCCGGACAGCCCGCCGAGGTCATCAACCAGACCGAACCCACCGAAGGCGGCAACTTCTCGCTGGGGGAGTTCATCGTGCACACCGCACCGCGCGTCGATCTCTGGGAAGAAAAGGCCGGCTTCAACTTCATCTACGAATACGACAAAGTCCCCACGCCGCCGGTCCCCGCCGATGAAGCCATCGCCACCGACAACGTCATCGATCTGACCTCCAAGATGGACAAGGATGGCACGCTGCACTGGGACGTGCCCCCCGGCAAATGGACCATCCTGCGCATGGGCTACTCCCTCACCGGCTCGCAGAACCGCCCCTCCACGCCCGCCGGCCAGGGGCCCGAAGTCGACAAGATGAACTCCAAGTACGTCGCGGATTACTTCAAGGGCTACTTCGGACCGCTCCAGGAACACCTCGGCGACCTCATGGGCAAGAGCCTCCGCAACGTGATGATGGATTCCTTCGAAGGCGGCATGCAGAACTGGACCGACGACATGATCGCCCAGTTCAAAAAACTCCGTGGCTACGATCCCACCCCCTATCTGCCCGTGCTCGCCGGGCGCGTCGTCGGCAACGCCGACATCTCCGACCGCTTCCTCTGGGACTTCCGCCGCACCATCGGCGATCTGCTGGCCACCGAGCACTTCGGCACGATGGACCGCCTCGCCCACGAAAAGGGCCTCACCATCTCCGGCGAATCCTACGGCGTGTCCATGGAAATCATGGAGGACACCCTCCTGACCAAGAGCCAGATCGACATCCCGATGGGCGAATTCTGGCTCGGCCGCATGCACCCGCCTCCCGAGTATGTCGCCGACGTGCGCGGCGCATCATCCGCCGCCCACATCTACGGCAAGTCCATCGTCGCCACCGAATCCTTCACCGGCGGCGGCTACGACTCCCCCGCCACCTACAAAAACCTCGCTGATTACTGGTTCACCCAGGGCGTCAACCGCATCGTCTTCCACACCTCCGCGCACCAGCCCCTGGACGAAAAGCCCGGCAACACGATGGTCGGCACGCACATCAATCGCAACATCACCTGGGCCGAACAGGCCCAGGGCGTCATGAGCTACATGGCCCGCACCTGTTATATGCTCCAGCAGGGCCTCTCGGTCGCCGACTGCTGCTACCTGCTCAACGAAGGCGTTCCCTCGAGCCAGCCTTTCTGGGGCGCCGGGCTGCAACCCGCCTGTCCGGACGGCTACGACTACGACTGCATCAACGCTTCGGCGCTGCTCGATCGCACGAAAGTCTCCGAGGACGGCCGCATCGTCCTGCCCAACGGCATGTCCTACCGCATGCTGATCCTGCCCAACGTCGACCGCATGCGCCCGGAACTGCTGCGCAAGATCAAGGAACTCGCCCTCGGCGGCGCGACCATCCTGGGTCCCAAGCCCAAGGCCTCGCCCAGCCTTCAGGGCGGTTATCCGCAGGCCGATCAGGAAGTGCAGCAGCTTGCCGGCGAAATCTGGGGCGATCTCGACGGCATCAGCCGGAACTGGCATTACTACGGCAAAGGCAAGGTGGTCTGGGGCTTGCCGCCGGGCGATGTGCTCAAGGCCATTGGCGTCCAGAAGGATGCCGAGTTCGGCGGGCCGGTGGGTGCCAACACCGTCTGGACGCACCGCCGCAGCGGCGATGCCGACATCTATTTCGTCGCCAATCGCACCGACAAGCCGCAGAACATCGAGGGCCGCTTCCGCGTCGAGGGCAAGGAAGCGGAAATCTGGCATCCCGACACCGGGGAAAGCGAACCGGCGAGCTATGAAACGGCCGATGGTCTGACCACCGTGCCGCTGCATCTCGATCAGCGGGAATCGGTCTTCGTGGTCTTCCGCCACGCCAATGCCCCGACCGCGCGCACGGTGCCGCTGCCAACGCTCACGCCGCTGACCGCCATCGACGGTCCATGGGATGTCGCCTTCCAGCCGGACCTGGGCGCGCCGCCCACCGCGCACTTCGACAAGCTCGCATCCTGGACCGCCAACGCCGATGCCGGCATCAAGTATTTCTCCGGCACCGCCACCTACACCAAGCAGATCAACGCCCCGCAGGAGTGGTTCAAGCCGGGCGCCAGGATCGTGCTCGACCTGGGCACGGTGAAAGACCTCGCCGAGGTGTCCGTCAACGGCAAGCAGGTCGCCGCCCTGTGGAAGCCGCCCTTCACGACCGACATCACCAGCGCCCTGAAGCCCGGCGACAACACGCTGGAGGTCAAGGTGACCAACGAGTGGACCAACCGCATCGCCGGCGACGCCGCCATCACCGAGCCCGACAAAAAGGTGCTCGATCAGGACCGCGACAATGCCGAGCGCGCCGCCAGGGAGGCGCAGGCCGGGGGCGGTCGCGGCGGCCGTGGCGGCCGCGGCGGATTTGGCGGCGGCTTCGGAGGCGGTTTCGGAGGCCGCGGCGGCGGCGCCCTGCCCGAATCCGGCCTCCTCGGCCCGGTCACCTTGATCCAGGAAAACCCCGGCCACTGACTCCTCTCCTCCTTCCTCCGAAAGGACCCCTTCATGAAAAACCCTCGCCTCATCGCGGCGTGCGCCGCCGCTCTGCTCGCCGCCGCGGTCGCCGCCTGCTCCAGCAGCCCCGCCGCCGAGTCCGTGGACAACTCCATGGTCCCGGCGCCCGTCCAACCCGCCGCCCAACCCGCCGCACCTTCCCCGCAACCCGCCAGGATGACGCCCGCCACGCCCGCATCTCGCCCCGGCACCCGCCCCGTCGCCCGCGGCGCAGGTCGCGGACCGGCCGCCCCCGCACCCACCAAAGTCCTCGACCAGCCCGCCGCCTCCATCGCCAATATCCCCGTCAACTACACTGAAGCAGACGTCGGCACTTACACCCTCCCCGATCCCCTCACCCTCAACAACGGCAAAAAAGTCACCGACGCCAACACCTGGCTTAACAAACGCCGACCGCAAATCATCGCCATGCTCGAAGAAGACCAATACGGCAAAACCCCGCCCAGGCCCCCCCACCTCTCCTGGGATATCTCGGACAAAGGCACCCCCGCCTTCGACGGCAAAGCCATCCGCAAGCAAATCACCATCCACCTCACCCGCAACGAAAACGCCCACAATATCGAGCTTCTCGAATACCTCCCCGCCAACGCCAAAAAACGCGTCCCGCTCCTGCTCTGCATCAACTTCACCGCCAACAACCTCACCGTTCCGAATGATCCCGGCGTGAAGGTCGGCCAAATCTGGGACGCCAGAGCAAAAGAGTACAAACCCGCCACCACCGGCTTCCCCTTCGGCGGAGAGCCCATCGCCGATCTCATCGACGCCGGTTACGGCGTCGCCATGTTCAACTACGCCGACGTCGAGCCCGACGCCCTCGATTCCCTCTCCGGCGGCATCCGCGCGACCTACCTCAAGCCCGGCCAGACCAAGCCCGCCCCCGACCAGTGGGGCGCCATCTCCGCCTGGGCCTGGGGCATGTCCCGCGCCATCGATTACCTCGACACCGACAAATCCGTCGACGCCAAACGCATCGCCATCTACGGCGTCTCACGCCTCGGCAAGACCGTCACCTGGGAAGGCGCCCGCGACCCGCGCGTCGCCCTGGTCATCGCCTCCTGCGGCGGTGAAGGCGGCGCCGCCCTCTCCCGCCGCAACTACGGTGAAACCATCGCCCACCTCGTCGCCCCCTCGCGCTATCCCTACCAGTTCGCCGAGAACTACGCCAAGTGGGCCAAGGATCCCAACACCAACCCCGTCGACGGCCACATGCTCGTCGCCTGCATCGCCCCGCGGCCCATCCTGCTCCAGACCGGCTCCAGCGATAACTGGTCGGACCCCAAGGGCGAATTCGAGTCCGCCGTCGCCGCCGGACCCGTCTACAAACTCCTCGGCAAAGACCCCCTCGACACCGACCAGTTCCCCGACGCCAACCAGCCGATCCTTCACGACATCGGCTACTTCATGCACGCCGGCGGCCATGGCACCATGCCCTCCGACTGGCCCATCTTCATCAAATTCATGGATATGCACCTGAAATCCTGACTCCCCCCGCGCCAAGCGGGATTTCCGAGACGCGACCGTGAGGGAGCGTTTCTGCCGCAGCAGAATCATCCATCTTTCGGAGACTATCCCATGACCCGCAAGATCGCCGCCGCAATGGTCGCCTGCATCCTCGCCGTCACCGCCAGCGCTCGCGCTCAAACCGGCCAGCCCGTCACCCTCACCCAGGACGAACAAGCCTACACCCTCGACAACGGCATCATCCAGATCATGGTCGCCAAGGCCTCCGGCGATCTCGTCTCCTACCGCTACAAGGGCACCGAGATGCTCGCCACCTACCTCACCCCGGATGGCAAGCCAGACCTCCAGAAAGATCCCCCCGGGCAGCGCTCCGACGGCCTCAACCGCGGAATGACCGACCACCAGTACGGCTTCTGGTCTCACGACGCCATGGGCCCCGCGCAGCCGCCGGTCCCGCCGACATGCACCGTCACCATCGATCCCGCCAGCAACAACGGCGAGCGCGCCGAAGTCTCCGTCAAAGGCATCGCCAATGGCCGCCACATGGGCACCGGCCCCGGCGCGCAAGCCGGCGGCAACTTCATCTCCGATATCGAAATCCGCTTCGCCCTCGCCCGCGGCGACTCGGGCGCTTACACCTACTGCATCTTCACCCACCAGCCCGACTACGCCGCCACCACCATCACCGAAGCCCGCTTCTGCGCCAAACTCAACGCCGATTTCGACTGGCTCTCCGCCGGCGCCAAATACAACAAGCCCTATCCCAAGTCCCAGGAAAGAGGCGAAGACAAATACGTCTACACCACCATCCAATCCGAAAACCCCGCCTTCGGCTGGTCCTCCTCCACCAAGCAATACGGCTTCTACCTCATCAACCCGTCGCAGGAATATATGTCCGGCGGACCCACCAAGCCCGAGTTCCTCGGCCATCGCGACACCAACCCCGTCGCCGCCCCCTGCGTCCTGGATTACTGGCGCTCCAGCCACTACGGCGGCGCTGAAGTCGACGTCAACGCCGGCGAAAAATGGACCAAGGTCATCGGCCCCTTCTTCCTCTACGCCAACTCCGGCGGCGATCCCGAAACCCTCTACAAGGACGCCCAGGCGCAGGCACAAAAACAAATCGCCCAATGGCCCTTCTCCTGGGTCAACGCCCCCGAGTACGCCCACAAAGACCAGCGCTCCACCGTCACCGGACGCATCGCGCTCAGCGACCCCCTCATGCCCGCAGACGAAAAACCGCCGATGACCCACTTCCACGTCGGCCTCACCCATGCCGCATGGCAGGCCCCCGCATTTCAATTCGGCGGCGCCCGCGGCGGACGCGGTGCGGCACGCGGCGGCCAGGGCGGAACTCCCGGGCCCAACGCCGCCGCTCCCGCCCCCATCGCCCCCATCCAGCCGCCGCCGCGCATGGTCGATTGGCAAAATGACGCCAAGTTCTATCAGTTCTGGACCCTCGCCACGCCCGACGGCCAGTTCTCCATCCCCAACGTCCTGCCGGGCACTTACACCCTCCACGCCTTCGCCGACGGCGTCCTCGGCGAATTCGCCAAGGCCGATATCACCGTCGAAGCCGGCAAACCCCTCGACCTGGATAGCCTCACCTGGACCCCCGTCCGCCACGGCAAACAACTCTGGGACATCGGCGTCGCCAACCGCAACGCTTCCGAATTCTTCATGGCCGACCACTCCACCGACCTCGACATCGCCCTCCAATACGCCAGGCTCTACCCCGACGACATCACCTACATCATCGGCAAGTCCGACTTCCACAAGGACTGGTTCTTCGATCAGCCCCCGCACAACACCGATCCCGCCGCACATGCCGCGCCCTTCTGGGGCGTCGTCGGGCAGGACGGACGCACCGGCGCCATCGGGCACGCCACCCCGCGCACCATCCAGTTCGATCTCCCCGACGCCCCCGCCTCCGGCACCGCTACCCTGCGCCTGGCCATCTGCGGCGGCGGACCGCGCAACCCGCTCATCGTCGCCGTCAACAACAAAGAGGCCGGCCGCGTCCGCATCCAGAACGACGGCACCCCCAAGGAACACCAGATCTCCGGCATGTGGTACGAACGCGAAGTCCCCTTCGACGCCGCCCTGCTCCAGAAAGGAACCAACACCCTCGTGCTCACCGTCCCCGAAGGCGCCGTCAGCGACGGCGTCGAATACGATTACCTGCGCCTCGAACTCGACGAAAACGCCAAGCTCACCCCGGCACCGTAATGCAGGGTGTCGTGCCCGCGGACAAGTAGTTACAATTCTTGCATGCGTGCGCCGAGACACAGACGGGATAATCTGAAGCACCTTGCGGTCGGCAAACCGCCGGTTGGCGCCGACTTGAACGCTATCGCGGAGAAAGTTTCCTATGTGGGAAGCGTTTACCACAAGGACCTTCCAAGCTTCGCCGGCGCTCTCCCCCGGCCCCGGCCCGATGCAAGCATCTGCCCGCGCAGCTTCGCCACCAGGCGGCAAGACATCGAATCGTGGTTAAAGGCGGCCATTCGCCAGGGCCACTTCGCCGGTCTCTGGGAGGGCGGTTTTCCACGATACGTGTGGCGGCGCGAGGGAGAGGTTATTTTCGAAGGCCGATTGATTGACGGAAAGGCGGGGCATTACAAAGGATACCCTCTCGCCCCGGAGCAGTCGGTGAAAGGTCTTCCATGAGCGCCTGTGCGTTTGAATACACATGGCTCGATATCGGTGGCGATTCCGACGCGCCGGAAATTCTTGCTACCTTCGCGCAGCTATCAATTCTCTTCGACGACGCCGCTCCCCTCTTCGTGCTCGACAAGCGGGCGCGCACCACCCGCAATTTCGTGGTCGTCCCGCTCTATCCCCTGGCCGAATGGATTGTCACCAATTGGTGGAGCATCCTGAACGAACCCGAAGTTCCGTCACGAACGATTTCTTTAAACGATTTTCAGCAGCGCCATTCGCTGCGCTTCGCGGGCGATGGATACGCCTTCCCGCCCCTCACCTTTATCCCGGAAGGACCGGCCGCCCGCGTCGCCTGGAGGCCTTACAACAGTCCCTTTGATTCGGTTGAGTTTCTCGGCCATGCATCCGCACATGTCCCCACCGGGATTCTCCAGCAAGCTCTGGCTGATTTGGTGGAAGCTGTCCTGGATCGTCTTTCGGAGCTCGGCGTCCGCAACACGCAGCTCCACATCGAATGGGCTGCTGTTCAAAACGCCGATCCGGATGAGCGCGCCTTTTGCCAGGCTGCCGGCTGGCTGGGCATCGATCCTTATCGACTGCCCGATTCTCAGGCCGACGCGATCCTCGCTGCCAGCCACGCGCTGTCTCCCCTGCTTCAAGAGCAGGTGCTGCAGGCCGCCCCACCAGATGCGGTCGCCTCGTCTGTCGAGTGGGTCACCCAGGGACTGCACGCAATCCAAAATCTCTCCGGCGTAAACGGCGCCTGGAGCGAACTCCGCAGTCGATTGCCCCGCTCGACTGCCACCGGCACCCCCTGGGAGGTGGGGTATCAACGCGCGCGCGAGCTGCGATCTTTTTTGGGCATCAATGATCTCGTTCATCTCGATCTTGACCGTCTCACTCCGGAGCGATTCCCCATCCTCACCGCTCCCACCCCGCCAGCCGCCAGCTTCGACGGCTTGATCGGCACGCATCACCACGCATTGGCCTGCTACACGGCCAAGAGACAGTCCGAAGCACAGCGCTTTCTCTGCGCGCGAGGGTTGCTCTCATTCCTCTTTGATCATGATGAGGCCCCAGCCTTCTATTCATCTGCCCAAACGGTTCTCCAGCAAAGAAGCCGGGCCTTCGCCGCCGAATTTCTCGCCCCTGCGGCGCTCATCGATCAGCGCCTGTCGGGGGATGACGTTGCACCCGACGAAATTGATTTGATCGCAGCCGATTTCCACGTGTCAACGACCGTCATCAATCACCAGATACGAAATCACCACCTGGGCCGCATCAGCACCTAAACCACTTGCAGGAATTCCTCCATGCCTTCACGTGCCACACCTGATCCCGCACGGTGCCTCCTCCTCGCCGCCGCCCTCGCCGCCCTCCACTTCTCGGGCGCCCTCGCTGAAACACCCGCCCCTACCGCCCCCGCGCAAACCCAATGGAAATTCGCCTTCGCCCCCGCCCAGCTCCCCGGATTCACCTCCGTGCCCCTCGACGCCCGCTTCTCCGAAACCTCCCCCTTCGGCTACGACAACGCCGGCGGATCCTTCCCCGCCGCCGCCGGCGACCACATCACCACCGGTGAAGGCGGCGGCCCCGTCTACTTCTCCGTCAATCTCCCCGAAGGTAACTACAAAGTCACCGTCCACCTCGGCGGCTCCGACGAAGGCGACACCACCGTCAAGGCCGAACTCCGCCGCCTCATGCTCGAAAATATCCACACCGCCCCCGGCCAGACCCTCACCAAAACCTTCGCCGTCAGCGTCCGCCAGCCCCCCATCATCGAAGATGGTAAACAAACCGGCATGACGCGCGTCAAAGCCCGCGAAGGCTCCGCACAACGCCTCAACCGCACCCAGGGCGGCGAAGGCTGGTCCTGGGATGATTCGCTCACCCTGGAATTCTCGGGAAAGCCCGCCGTTCAGGGCATCGAGATCGAACCCGCCGGCAACGTGACGCAGGTCTTCCTCTGCGGCGACTCCACCATGTGCGACCAGCCCGCCGAACCCTACACCTCCTGGGGCCAGGTCATCACCCGCTGGTTCAAACCCGACGCCGTCGTCACCAGCCTCGCGATCTCCGGCGAAACCATGCCCGCCTTCCTCGGTGAAAACCGCCTCACCAAGATCATCTCCATGATGCACCCCGGCGATTTCGTCCTCGTCCAGTTCGGCCACAATGACATGAAATCCCCCGCCCAAAACGCCCTCGACACCTACAAGAAAAACCTCCAACGCTTCATCTCCGAAACCAAAGACCACGGCGGCATCCCCGTCATCATCACCCCCGTTTCCCGCGAAACCTTCGGCTCCGATGGCAAAATCACCAACTCCTTCATCACCAAATCCGGCGACGACTACGTCAAAGCCTGCCGCGACGTCGCCGATCAGGAGCACGTCACCCTCCTCGATCTCAACGCCGACAGCGCCACACTCTACGAAGCCGTCGGCCCCGCCCATTCCCAGCCCCTCTTCGCCACCCCCGCCGAAAAAACCCACCACTCCGACTACGGCTCCTATGAAATCGCCAAGTGCGTCGTTCAGGAAATCGTCAACGCCAAGCTTCCCCTCGCCGAACACCTCACCGACGACTGGAAGCCCTTCGACCCCGCGCACCCCGATCCCCAGCCCGCCGTGAATCTCCCCCCAGACCCCGCCCCACGCCGCTTCAACGCCCCCGCCGGCAATTGACCCCGCCCCCGCCGACCCGCGCCCCGCTCACGTCCCGATGCGTTTGAGAAACTCCTCCTCGCTCAGCACCTCAACGCCCAGCTTGCGAGCCTTGTCCAGTTTGCTCCCCGCCTCCTCGCCCGCCAGCACAAACGTCGTGTTCTTGGACACCGACTCCGTCGTCTTCCCGCCCAGCGATTCGATCTTCTGCTTGATCTCCCCGCGCGTGAAGTGCCCCAGCGTCCCCGTCACCACCACCGTCATCCCCGCCAAAGGCTGCGGCCCCGTCACCGCCGCCTTCGGTTCCGTGAGCTGCACCCCCAGCTCCGCCAGCTCCGCGAACGTCTTCTCGCCCGCCGCTGAATGCACAAACTGATACAGCGACTGCGCCGCCACCCCCTTCTTCCGCAGCTCCGCCACAATCTCCGCCGGCCTCTTTTCCCGCGCACTCCTCCCTTCCGCCGTTTCGAGCCACTCCTTCTTTCCCGCAGGCATCGGCGCAAATTCAAAAAGCTGCTCCAGCGACATCTCACCCAGCTCCCGATACCGCTCCTGATACTTCCGAAAATCCTCCACCACCCCCCCGCCCATATCCGGCACGCGCAAAATGTCCTCCAGCCGCGCATCCCGAAGCGCCTCATACGATGGAAAATGCTCCGCCAGCACCTGCGCCGTACGCACCCCAATATGCAGAATCCCCAGCCCCGCCAGCACCTTCGCAAACCCGCGCGTCCTGGAACCCGCGATCCCGTCGATCACATTCTGCGCCGCCTTCGCCGGATTCGAGTCCCCCTTCGCGTCCTCCTTCCGCAGCGTATCCACCACCTGCTCGTGCGTCAGCCGATACAGGTCCGGAATGTTCCCCACGTACCCCTTGTCCAGGAGCTTCAAAATCAACTTCTCCCCCAGCTCGTTGATGTCCATCTGATTCCGCCCCGACCAGAACCGCAGCCGCTCCGCAAGCTGCGCTGGACACGCCGGATTCGTGCACCGCACAAAGCCCCCCTCCCGCTCCAGCTCGCGCGTCCCGCAGCTTGGACACTCCGCCGGCGGATGAATCTTCCTCGACTTCTCCGGCCGCTTCGCCGCCACCACCCCCACCACATACGGAATCACCTCCCCCGCCTTCTCCACCAGCACCCGATCGTGCAGCCGAATGTCCTTCCGCTCGATCTCATCAAAATTATGCAGACTCGCCCGGTAAACATTCGTCCCCGAAATAAACACCGACGGCTCAAATTCCCCCACCGGCGTGATCGTCCCCGTCTTGCCCACCTGAAACACCACCCGCGCCAGCTCCGTCTCCGCCTGCTCCGGCTGATACTTGTACGCAATGCACCACCGCGGCGATTTCGCCGTCGCCCCAAGCTGCTCACGCTGATCGAAATCGTCGACCTTGATCACCACCCCATCCGTGTCATACGGCAGCCCATGCCGCTTCTCCGCAAAACCGTGCAGATACTCGATCACCCCCTCGATCGTGTCGCAAACCGCGAAATGCTCGTTGGTGCGGAAGCCCATCTCCCGAAGCAGCTCGTACCATTGCACGTACGATGACGCCGACACGCCCACAATCTCCCCCGCCCCATGCGGATAGAACTCCAGTTTGCGTGAAGCGGCCACCCGCGGATCAAGCTGCTTGAGCGTCCCCGCCGCCGTGTTCCGCGGATTCACATACGCCTCCAGCCCCGCCTCCTCCTGCGCCTCGTTGATCCGCGCGAACTGCGCCCGCGTGATGAACACCTCCCCGCGCACCTCCACCACCGATCCCGGCGCTTGCAGCCCCCCCGCCCCGCGCAGCCGCAGCGGAATATTCCGGATCGTCCGGGCGTTGTGCGTCACATCATCGCCCGTCCGCCCGTCCCCGCGCGTCGCCGCCGTCGCCAGCAGCCCCCCCTCATACCGCAGCGACAGCGACACCCCGTCGATCTTCGGCTCGCAGGTGTATCGGAAGTTCGACGTCCCCAGCAGCTTCCGAACACGCGTGTCAAAATCCCGCACCTCCGTTTCATCATACGTGTTGTCCACCGACATCATCCGCACCGCGTGGCGCACGCTTGTGAATGCGTCGATGGGTTCCCCCCCCACCCGCTGCGAGGGCGAATCCGGCGTGATGAGGCCAGGATGAAGCCCCTCCAATTCCAGCAGCCGCCGCATCAACCCGTCAAATTCCTGGTCGGAGATCTCCGGCCGGTTGTGAAGGTGGTAAAGCTCGTCGTGGTAACGGATTTCGTCGCGAAGCTTCTGAAGCTGGGCGGCAACGTCGAGCTTGCTCATCGGGACGATCCTCCTTCGCGGTGGACTCGAATTGTAGCGTGGCGGCCGCCCTTTGGCCGAAACCGCCCAAGCCCTCGCCGGCTCCCGCCCCGCCGCTGATGGACGCCCGGCCCAAGACCCTGGCAATTTTTGCGCATCGGAAGATGGGGCGAAAAGCCCCCTGCCGCAGGCGATAATTGGGGTGCCTATTCCCCAGCCGCTTGAGATAAGCGCGATAAGACCGCCTCCCCCACCGCAAAAACCCCGGTCACCTTTAAGAATAATTTGCACAATCCAAAGGGTGATTTATATTGAAAGTGTCAGCAGCACCCGCCAGGGACGAGCGAATCGCCCCCCACTCTGTAACAAGGGTCTATTCCCCATACCGCCGGTGAGGAGAAGTTCTCTCCGGCCAGGGATGTGGCATACCTGCTGGCGGCCTGACTGCCCGGGATCGTGCAACGGCGGTCAGGTGACGGTTCTACGGAGGGGACCAGGCGAAGGGGTCCCTATGCGCTTTGTCTCAACCATGTCCCAGCTCTCCGTTTCGGAGCTGCAAGCCCTGGCTGTCGGCCAACTCCCGTTCGCCGTCTCCGACCAGGACTTCCTCGACGCCCTCGCTCGACGCGGGTGTTTCCTCCTTTCCCCGTGGGTGGTGAAAAGCAGCCGTAAGGGCCGACTGACCCGCGTCGCTGCACTCTCCTTCGATCAGTCCGGCAACATCGACAAGGTCCGCGTCCTCGTCCACGTCGCCAGGGCCCTCCGCAAATCTCGCGCCGCCTCCAGCGTCAACTTCGGCCCGCGATTCAGCACCGAAGCCTGACCGCCAACAAAGGGCCTCGCGGGGGACGGGGGGCACGCCAAAAAAAACGCCGCGCTCAGCGCGGCGTTTTTTTTACCGTTGCATCTTCCCCCGCCACGCTCACCTCACTTCGCCACCCCCAGAAGCGAATCGATCGCCGCCTTGAAATCCCGCTTCGGCGTCAGCCCCACGAACTTCTTCGCCACCTGACCCTTGTTGAACAGAATAATCGTCGGAATCGCCGAAATGCTGAATCGCATCGCCGTGTTCCGGTTCGCGTCCGTATCCAGCTTCCCCACCTTCGCCTTCCCCTTGTACTCCTCCGCAAGCTCTTCGATCGTCGGCGCCAGCATCCGGCACGGGCCGCACCACTCCGCCCAGAAATCCAACAACACCGGTTGATCGCTGCCGAGAACCTCGGCCTCAAAGTTCGCATCGCTCACTTGCACTACCGATTGACTGGCCATGGTGGCCTCCTGTCGTGAAACCATCGCACCCCGGCACATGCACCCACGCAACGCACCGACGAGCGACACGGAATCCTAGGGATGCCGGTCAGGGGTGTCAAACCGCCCCACGCCCCGGCCCCACCGCCGCACCACCCCCAGTCTCCGCCCGCACCAAGTTCCATCCCGCCCCCCTTCCCACGCCCGCCAGCAAAGGCTCGCTTTTGCCCCCCGAATTCGGTGAAATGAAGGGCCGAGGGGTGCGTTATCCCGCAGGTGGCGGTCCTGCCGGTTCGCGCGAAACCGCAAGATTGGAAAGAGCATGCCGGCGTTTGAAGATGATGACTTCTATGGCGACGAATCCTCCCGGCCCGGATCGCGCGCCCGCCGCGGCGGCCGGGGCGGCGGCGCCGGCGGCAACGATGACGATTCCTGGGACATCCAAGACGATGGCCCCGATGATCGCGACCTCGTCCCCGACGAAATGCCCACCGTCCGCTGCACCCGTTGCCGCAAGCTGATCTTCGAAGACTCCATCACCTGCCCCTACTGCAAAACCCTCCAACTCGCTGAGCACACCGCCAAGCCGCGATGGTTTTTGCTCACCGTCATCCTCTGCATTTTTCTCCTGCTCTCCAGCGCCGTCACGCTCCTCCTGGACTACCTGGGCCTCATGCATTGGTGACGCCCCCAGCGGATCGGGGGAGCCATCCGCCAGGCACGCTAAAAGATCAGCCGGTGCAAGTTCCCGCGCCCAGCCTGTGAAATTTTTCCATATCCGTCATGGCGCGAAAAGCCGCTCGGCCGACACCCGCCGGTGACTTGATCCGTTTTGCCGGTACAATACGGCGACATGTCATCCGTGAGCCACTTCCGAGCAAGAGAGTGACCCATGCCAAATGCTCGCAAACCCACCAAACGCGGATCACCCGGGGGGACGGCGGCGAAGGGCGCCAAGCGCAGCAGCGGAGCCGGCGCCGGACTCGCCCTGCCCGGCGACGCCGGCGATGAACTCGGAACCCTGACGGTCATATCGCCCGCCGATGCCGCAGCCGGCCCAGACGCCGATACGGTCCAGGTCGAGTACGCGCGCGAGGCCGCCGAGCAGGTCGTCCCGCCCGCGCCGCCCGCCGATCCCGATCCCGTCGCCACCTTCGTCGCCGATGTGGCAGGCAACTCCCCACGCCCCGCGGATGCGATCCTCGATCTCAAGGACGGAGCAGTCATGGAACACGGTGGTCCTCCCGAAAGCGCCGCCGGCAACGCACCCGACTCGGCCAACGCGCCTGAAATCGCCGCCGCCACCGCACCCGCCATCCAGGGATTCGCGCCCACCGGCGGCGGCGTCGCCACCGGACATATCCCCACCGGCGCCGCAGTTCCTCCCCCGGCCACCCACGTCCCCGTCCAGCCACTCCTCTTCGAAATCGCCTGGGAAGTCTGCTGGCAGCTCGGCGGCATCTACACCGTCATCCGCTCCAAGGCCCCCCAGATGACCCGCATCTGGGGCGAACGCTACTGCCTCATCGGCCCCTACAACGCCGCCACCGCCGATGTCGAACTCGAAGAAACACAGCCCACCGGCCCCATCGCCATCGCCATCGAACGCCTCCGCGCCATGGGCATCCGCGTCCACTACGGCTACTGGCTCATCACCGGCCGGCCACGCGTCATCCTCCTCGAATTCGGCGCCGCTCTCGATCGCCTCGGCGAATTCAATTACTACCTCTGGAAAGACCACGGCATCCAGGCCCCCAATGACCAGGAAGTCTCCAACGTCATCTCCTTCGGCTTCCTCGTCGGTCTCTTCTTCCACGAACTCTGCAAAGTCCCCGGCGTCCAGCTCCCCGTCCTCGCTCACTTCCACGAATGGATGGGCGGCCTCGGCTGCATGCGCATCAAACACCTCAACCTCCCCGTCGCCACCGTCTTCACCACCCACGCCACCCTTCTCGGCCGCTATCTCTGCACCGACAACCCCGATTTCTACGCAAAATTGCCGTGGATTAACCCCGATCACGCCGCCGGCCATTACAACATTTACGCGCGCTACTCCATCGAACGCGGCGCCACCCATTCCGCCGATGTATTCACCACCGTATCCGATATCACCGGCCTGGAAGCCGAAAAACTCCTCCTCCGCCGCGCCGATGTCGTTACGCCCAACGGCCTCAATCTCCACAAATTCGCGGCCCTCCACGAATTCCAGAACCTCCACAAGGAATACAAGGAAATCATCCACCAGTTCGTCGCCGGCCACTTCTTCCCCTCCTATCACTTCGACTTGGACAAAACCCTCTACCTCTTCACCTCCGGCCGCTATGAATACCGCAATAAAGGCATGGACATCTTCATCGAGTCCCTCGCCCGCCTCAATCACTGGCTCCGCGCCGGCGGAATCCCCATCACCGTGGTCGCCTTCATCATCACCCGCGCCCCGCACAAAAATATCAACGTCGACGTCCTGCGCAATCAATCGATGTTCGACGAACTTTCCAAGATGTGCTCCAACATCACCGAGGAAATGGGCCGGGCGCTCCTCCACAGCGTCTCCATGGGCCGCCTCCCCGAGCGGGGCGAACTCATGACCGAAGAAGCCACTGTCCGCCTCAAACGCGGCATGCACGCCTGGCGCACCTGGAAGCAACCCGCCATCGTCACCCACGACCTCTGGGACGATGCCGGCGATCCCGTCCTCAACCAGCTTCGCGCCTGCCAGCTTTTCAACGCCCGCCATGATGCCGTCAAAATCGTCTTCCATCCCGACTTCGTCTCCGCCACCTCCCCGCTGCTCGGCCTCGATTACGACCAGTTCGTCCGCGGCACCCACATGGGCGTCTTCCCCTCCTACTACGAACCCTGGGGCTACACCCCCGCCGAATGCGTCGCCTCCGGCGTCCCCGCCGTCACCAGCGACCTCGCCGGCTTCGGCTCCTACGTCCAGCAAAATATCCAGGACCCCGCCTCCAAAGGCCTCTTCATCGTCGGTCGCCGCTACGCCTCCTGGGACCAATCCGCCCACCAGCTCACTGAAATCCTCTTTAATTTCTGTCTCAAAGACCGCCGCAGCCGCATCGAAATGCGCAACCGCACCGAGCGCTTATCCGATTATTTCGATTGGTCCAACCTCATCTCCCATTACAACGACGCCCACAAAATGGCGATGCAACGCAAGGCCGGCGTGACGATCTGACGATCCGCCCCCAGCAAAACGCTGCCGAAACTCGGGGAATCCACCAAAAATGCGGAATCGTGGAAATTGCACGGCGTTTGCTTCTGCCGACAATGCCTTTCCGTTTTCGGGGAGCATTTCCATGCAACGTCTCCTCTTGTCCGCCGCGGCACTCGCGTGCCTGCTCGCGGGATCCGTTCGGGCTACCGTTCTCACCCCTGGCGAAAGTACCGTCGTGACCGATTCCACCGATGCTTACGGCGGCGCCATCCTCGACACGCGCGTCGATTCCTTCTCGCGCCCAGTCACCCTGGTGAATCCCGGCCCCGGCGGATACACGCAGACCGAAGACCTCGAAGGAACGTTCACCCAGGAGGTCCGACGCCAGTCCAACGGAACCCTCAGCTTCTTCTACGAGCTCGCGGTCAACAGCCGCGACCACAGCCCCGCCGTGGGAACGTTCGCCCCCGCCGTATCGAACGTGGAGATCACCGGCTTTGACCCCTCCCTGTCGCTGGACGTCTGGGGCAGCCCCGTGACGGTCAGTTGGGAGCCTGCAAATGTCGCGACCCATGCGTTCGGCTTCCTGTTCAATTCCGAGTCTCCGGAGTCAATTCCGAACAACAACGCCATTCTCATGGTGTATACAAACGCCACCGCATACGCCTCCGACGGCCTCGCCCAATTGACCCTCTTTTCCCCCATCAAAGGCGAACAAACCAACAACCTCCCAGGCTTCCGCCCCTTGCCCGTGGGCTCCTCCGTCCCGGAACCCGCATCCCTAACGCTTCTCCCTTTAGCAATCGGCGGATTACTGCTGCGGATGCGGCGGCCATGAATCCAAAGGGGTGGGCTGGAAACAATCGAGTTCCACCATTTTAAAAAAAGGCCCGTGTCTCTCGACACGGGCCTTCGGTTTTCAACGCGATCGATTTGGCGTGTTACTTCGTGGAGTAACCGCTGCCGGCGGTTTGGCGGGCGACGGCTTGGGCGGCGGCGAGGCGGGCGATGGGGACGCGGTAGGGGGAGCAGGAGACGTAGGAGAGGCCGACCTTGTGGCAGAATTCGACGGAGGCGGGGTCGCCGCCGTGTTCGCCGCAGATGCCGAGCTTGATGTCGGCGCGGGTGGACTTGCCCTTTTCGCAGGCGCCTTTGATCAGCTGGCCGACGCCGTCCTGGTCGAGGGACTGGAAGGGGTCCTTGGGGAGGATTTCCATCTCGACGTACTTGGGCACGAAGGAGCCGACGTCGTCGCGGGAGAAGCCGAAGGTCATCTGGGTGAGGTCGTTGGTGCCGAAGGAGAAGAACTCGGCCTGCTTGGCGATCTCATCGGCGGTGACGGCGGCGCGGGGGACTTCGATCATGGTGCCGACCTTGTAGTTGATCTTCTTGCCGGCCTTCTTGAAGACTTCGTCGGCGACGGCGCGAACCTTGGGGAGGAGGAACTCGAGTTCCTTCACGGTGTTGACCAGGGGGATCATCACTTCGGGTTCGACCTTCACTCCCTTCTTGGAGACTTCGACGGCGGCTTCGAAGATGGCGCGGATCTGCATGTCCTGGATTTCGGGGAAGATGACGGCGAGGCGGCAGCCGCGGAAGCCGAGCATCGGGTTGGCTTCGTGGAGTTCGCTGACGCGGCGCTTGATCTTGTCGAGCGGCACCTTCATCTGCCTGGCCATCTCCTTCTGGTTCTTGTCCTCGTGGGGGAGGAACTCGTGGAGAGGGGGATCGAGCAAACGGACGGTGACGGGGAGGCCGTTCATCGCCTTGAAGATGCCGATGAAATCTTTCTTCTGGTAGGGGAGGAGCTTCTTCAACGCCTTCTTACGGTCTTCGAGGTTGTCGGCGAGGATCATTTCGCGGACGGCGATGATGCGGTCGCCTTCGAAGAACATGTGTTCGGTGCGGCAGAGGCCGATGCCTTCAGCGCCGAACTCGCGAGCCACCTGGGCGTCGTGCGGGGTGTCGGCGTTGGTGCGGACCTTGAGGCTGCGGGTCTTGTCGGCCCAGCCCATGAGCGTGCCGAAGTCGCCGGAGACCTTGGGTTTGGTGGTGGGCACTTCGCCGGCGAAGACCATGCCGGTGGAGCCGTCGATGGAGAGGATGTCCTTGCGGGTGAACTTGCGGTTTTTGCCGTTGACGTTGATGGTGACGGTGCCGGCCTTGGCGTCGATCTGGAGTTCGCCGCAACCAGCGACGCAGGGTTTGCCCATGCCGCGGGCGACGACGGCGGCGTGGCTCGTCATGCCGCCGGTGGAGGTGAGGATGCCCTTGGCGACGTTCATGCCGCCGATGTCCTCGGGAGAGGTTTCCTTGCGGACAAGCAGGACGGCTTCGCCCTTGGCGACGCGTTCCTCGGCTTCTTCGGCGGTGAAGGCGAGCTTGCCGACGGCCGCGCCCGGCGAGGCGGGCAGGCCCTTGGCGACCTGATCGCGCTTGGCCTTGGGATCGAACGAGGGGTGGAGGAGTTGATCGAGCGAGGAGGCGTCGACGCGGAGAAGCGCGGTGTTCTGGTCGATGAGGCCTTCCTTCACCATTTCGACGGCGATGCGGACGGCGGCGCCGGCGGTGCGCTTGCCGTTGCGCGTCTGGAGCATGTAGAACTTGTTGTGCTCGACGGTGAATTCCATGTCCTGGACGTCCTTGAAGTGCTTCTCGAGGATGTCCTTGACGCGGAGGAGTTCGGCGTAGGCTTCGGGGAGGGTGTCGCCCATGCGGACGATTTCCTGCGGCGTCCGGATGCCGGCGACGACGTCTTCGCCCTGGGCGTTGATGAGGAATTCGCCGTAGAAGACGTTTTCGCCGGTGGAGGGATCGCGGGTGAAGCAGACGCCGGTGGCGCAGTCGTCACCCATGTTGCCGAAGACCATGGCCTGGACGTTCACGGCGGTGCCAGCCAAGCCGTACAGCTCGTTCATCTGGCGGTATTTGATGGCCCGTGCGCCGTTCCAGGACTGGAAGACGGCCTTGACGGCGGCGAGGATCTGCTGCTTGGGATCGGTGGGGAAGTTCTGCTTGGTGTACTTCTTGTAGACGGCGAGGTAGCGCTTGCAGACTTCCTTGAGGCCATCGACGTCGAGGTCGGTGTCGAGCCTGGCCTTGCGTTTCTTTTTGACTTCGGTGAGTTCGTGTTCGAAGTGTTCGTGGTCGACGCCCATGACGGTGTCGCCGAACATGTTGATGAGGCGGCGCCAGGAATCCCAGGCGAAGCGTTCATTGCCGGCGGTTTTGCCGTAGCCTTCGATCATGGCTTCGGTGAGGCCGATGTTGAGGACGGTGTCCATCATTCCGGGCATGGAGACGGCGGCACCGGAGCGGCAGGAGACGAGGAGGGGGTTGGAGGCATCGCCGAGTTTTTTGCCGGTTTCCTCTTCGAGGCGTTTGAGGTTGGCCTCGATTTCCTGGACGAGGCCGTCGGGGAATTTTTCACCTTGTTTGTAGTATTCGCCGCAGGTTTCGGTGGTGATGGTGAAGCCGGGGGGGACGGGGAGCCCCATGTTGCACATTTCGGCGAGGTTAGCGCCCTTGCCGCCGAGGAGCATTTTGTCCTTGGCGGAGCCTTCGGACGTTTTGCCAAAGAAATAGACCATCTTATTTGCCACGAAACATCCTCCGAGGAGCCGCGCAAAAACCCCTTGCGCGGCGGGCAGTTTGAGTGAAAGAATCACGGAATCCCGGGGGTGGGGAGGCCGGAAAAGAAGGCAAAAGTATAGGGGTGGGTAAAGGTCTGTCAATTCGGCCGGTGAGGGTTGTGAGGCGGAAGCAAGGGGGACGGGGAGACGGGGCAAAGAGGAGGAGTGGCGGGGCAAGGCGCTCAAAGGGGGGGCAAGGCGCTCATTTTTTTGACTTGTGCCGATTATCGGAAGGTGTTGGGGTAGCGAGGGTTGGCAGTGGCGGAGGGCAAGGTGCTCAAGGCGCTCATTTATTTTTGCGCACAGGAGGGGGAAGTGGGCGTCGAAATCGTTACGTCGTGGCGTGGTCAGGACGTACGTTTGGTCGGGCGGGGTTTGCGCCGCGCGGCGGGGGTGGGGCGTCGGTAGCGGTTGCATGATCCTTCTCCCTGCGACGGGCAGGCATGCGGTCCATGGAGCCCGTCGCATAGAAGAGAACGGCTGAGGCGCGGGAAAGGTTCCCGGAATTTTTGCGGAATTGCCCGTTCGGGTGATCAGCGGGTGAGGGTGATGGGGAGGTGGAGGGGTTCGGCGAAGAGTTCGGTGATGGGAAGGTGGGTGAAGGGGTCGAGAGGCTGTTCGTCGGGGTTGAGGTCGCGGGGCGTGAGAAGGATTTCGGCGGGTCCGGGGTGGGGGGCCAGGGCTTTCAGTTCGCCGGGCCAGACATCCATGCCGTCGAATTCGTCGCTGGTTTCGGGGCTGATGTTGATGGGAACCTGGAAGTTCCAGTGATTCTGGTCCTGGACGAGTTGCACGAGGAAATGTGCGGGGATGGGGGTGGGATGGAGGTGGAAGACGGCGTGAAGGCCGGCACCGGCGGAACGGAGGCGGATGGTCGAATCTCGCAGGGTGATAGCTTTGGCGAAGGCGGCCTGCATGGCGGGGGCGTGGTTGGCGGAGACAAAGGAGATGTCATCGGGGATGATGGAGAATGAGATGGTGCGCGAGCCATGGACCACGCCGGCGCCCAGCGGCACCCAGGGGAAAGCGATGGAGAGGCGGTAGTCGAGGGAAGCGTGCTGGGTGCCAAGGGGGAGAGGCGGGGGGTTGGGATCGGTGAGGATGTGGACGCCGGTGCTGCCGCCGCCCCAGCCGCTGCTTTTGGAAGCACCATGCTTCGCGATGCCGTTGAAGGTCGTGTCGAGAGAGAGGGCGATCTCGGGAAGTGCTGGGAGCCGGGGGTGGCAGGTGCGGGTGAGAGCGGGGGAGATCCAGAGGGTGGGGTTGGCATGTTGGTGGACCGCCGGGCTGGCGCTGGCCGTAACTTCGACGCTTTGGGAGAGGAAGGTTTGCCAGCGTGTGGGGTCGAGGAGCGAGTGGGTGGCGGCATCGAGGACGAGATCGCCGAGGGAAGGGTCCCAGGGGCGGGAGGTGTCGGCCTGGAGGCGGAGGATTTTGTCGACGGTGGGGATGAGGTCGGCGGCGGAAAGGGCGCGGGCATCGAGGCGGCGGGTGATTTCGCGGAGCGCGTCAGTGGAGGCGGAGGTGGCCGGGGTGGTGAGGCTGGCGTTGAGCAAGACAAGGGGCTCGAAGCGGATGAGGGAGATGTGGGTGATGCGGAGGGCGACCAGCGCGGCGAAGAGGAGGGAGGTGGGAACCAGAACAAGCCACGCGGTGAGGAGGAGGGAGCGGATGGGTTGGCGGTGGCCGGGGAGGGTGGAGTGGGGCGAGCGGATGTCACGCCCGCATTCCGGGCAGTTGCAAGAGGTGGCGGGGAGGCCGGTGAGATCGAAGCGGCAGTTTCGGCAGAGGGGGTGGTCGTCGATGCGGCGTCCGCGACGGGCGACGAGGAGGAGGGTGAGGGAGAAGAGGGCGATCAGGAGGGTGGGGAGCATGGCGAGATCACACGCGAGATGCATGACAGGGAGGTGAAACGGCCAGTGGTGGTATGGGAAACGAAAGTGGGAGCGGGTGCAAGTCGGGGGCAGCGCGGGGCAGGGCGAGCAGAGCGCGTAAAAACGCGCCCATCGAGGGACGCTGGATGGGGGCGGACCGAGGCTTGGAGCATTTCCGGGAAGCTATACGGCGCGGCTGGACGATATGTGGGTGAAGGCGGACTGGGCAGAGAACGGCGATCCGGCGAAAGCGCCGGCTGCGCGGCGATGAAGCCCACCCCCTCCGCGGGGTGGGGCCTATGGGCGCTCCGCATGCCATAACCATCCGAGCCCGCCCGCCGCACGTCTTCACTCACCAGGGCCATTCCTCTGGGGACAGTTCTCGAAATCCCCAGACCCACGCCCCCTCCGTCGCATGGTCGAGGATGTAGCCGAACGTCCATTTCCCATGTTCCAGATCGCCGATCGGTTCCTCGTGCGACCGCTTCTGCCATGGCGAGGGCTGACCCGCGAACATGCGGTGATAGATGTGCCCCTTCAAATCGCCTGCGCAGGCGCGTGGGGCGTCGTCATCGCAGCGCGCCAGCAGGTGGCAATGCTCCTTGCCCACGGAGATGGCGGCGACGGGAACTTGCCCAAGCCGCAGTGAATCCAGCAGGTGATTGCCGACGATGGCGAAATCCGAGGGCGGAAACGCGAACGGCGGCCGCGTGAGGCGTTCGCGCGTATTCGCGGAGCCCCTCGGCCCACCTGGAGGGCGCAGGCGGATGCCGGTGTGAGCCCGGTACGTGGCGGCGATGGTGGCGCTCCCGCCAACTGCGCTCGTCGCCCGGCAACCAGTGACCGTAGGTGCCCAGCGTGATGTGATACCCGTGATGCCAGCCGATGCGCGTGGGGTGCATGGAGTTAGTGTGGAGCGGAGGGTCTGGGGAGTAAAGATAATTCTGGGAAGAATGGGCGCACATGGGCCCCACCCCGCGGAGGGGGTGGGCTTTGGGGCGCCGCGAGATGGATCGGACGCTCCGGTGTTTGCGGAGACACATTGGACCCACCCCGCGGAGGGGGTGGGCTTTGGGGCGCGGGGGAGAGATTAATGTTGGGCGGGTTGGTGGGGGGCGGATTCGATTTGGATGGTGGTGTGGTTGATGTGGTGGCGGGTGTCGAGGGCGCGGGCGACTTGTTCGAGGATGCGCTGGCCTTCGCGGATGGATTGGTCGGCGACGCGGATGTGGAGGGCGCAGGCGATCTGGCCTGGGCCGACGGTCCAGACGTGGAGGTCGTGGGCGGAGAGGACGCCGGGGATGGAGGTGATGGTGCGGGTGACCTGGACGAGATCGAGGCCATCGGGCGTGGCTTCGAGGAGGACGTTGACGGATTTGCGGAGGATGGACCAGGAGCTTGCGAGGATGAAGGCGGCGACGAGCAGGGAGATGAGGGGGTCGGCGAGCTGCCAACCGGTGCCCAGGACGAGGATGCCGGCGACGACGACGGCGAGCGCGCAGAGCGCGTCGCCGAGCATGTGGAGGAACGCGGAACGGAGGTTGAGGTTGTCGTGAGAGCCGGGGCGGAGGGCGAGGGCGATGAAGGCGTTGAGGCAGATGGCGGCGGCGGCGACGGCGATGACGATCCAGCCGTCGACGGGCTGGGGGTGTGAGAGGCGGTGGAGGGCCTGCCAGGCGATGAAGAGGGCGGCGAGGACCAGGGAGAGGGCGTTGGCCAGCGCGGCCAGGATGCCGACGCGGTGGTAGCCGAAGGTGTACCCGTGGCGCGGAGGTTTTTTGGAGATGTAGAGGGCGTAGCAGGAGAAGGCGAGAGCGGCGGCGTCGGCGAAGTTGTGGCCGGCGTCGGAGAGGAGGGCGAGGCTGTGGGCGAAGAGGCCGGCGGTGATTTCCCCGGCGACGAAGAGAAGGGTGAGCAGGAGTGCGAGGGCGAGGCGCTTGGGGGAGGCGTCGGGGTGGGAGTGCTCGTGGGCCATGCGGAAAGGGTAAGGGGGCAAGGGCGCGGAGGGCAATCGGGAGGCGGAGCGGATGTGGGCGGAGAGGCGCGGCCCTTAGCGCCGTGCGGTGCGGCGGCGGAGGGCGAGCATGGCGATGCCGGCGCCCAGGAGGCCGAGGGAGGCGGGCTCGGGGGTGGCTTCGGGGGTGAAGATGGTGCCGGAGTCGGTGGAGTAGGAGGCGAGGGGATCGTCGGTGGTGATGTTGAAGTTGGCGGTGTTGCCGGCGTTGACGAGGACCTGTGTGTTGCCGCCCTCAGCGTCGGCGAGGGTCTCGAGGTAGGCATCGATGACGAGGATGGCGCCATCGTTGACGTGGACGGTCATGGAGACGGTGCGCTGGGGCGGGCGATCATCCTCGGTGACATCGTTCTCTTCGACGTAGCGGTGGTAGTCGAGGACGGAGAGCGATTGGTTGAGGACGTCCTGCGAGACGTTTTTGCTGAGGTCGTGATCAAAGACAATGACGGCGTGTACGTCGGCCTCATTGATGCCGTTCTCGTAGAGGGCGTATTGGCCGGCGACGTCGATGGTGTCATCGAGGGTGAGGGTGAGGGTGTAGTTGGAGCCGGTGGGGTTGGTGGTGTGGAAATGGACGGCATCGGACCAGCGGGCCTCATCGGTGGCCGACATGGTGGCGACGCCCATGACGCCGGAGCTCACCATGTTGGAGGTGGCGATGGACGTGACGGTGGAATGGAGCTTTCCGATTTCGGCGGTGCTTTCGATGTGGCCTTCGGTGGTCTGCGCGACGGCGGGGCCGGGATACTGATAGACGGTGCCGGCGGCGTTGGTATCCATGGCGTTGGTGAGGGAAAGCTGCTGGAGCTGGCCGGTGTCGGAGAAGAGATTCCTGGTTTGCTGGGTGGTGCCATTGGCGGAATCATCCACGCCGGCCTGGCTGTAGATGGTTTCGTAGTCGGAGACGTAGTAAGAGGAAAAGGCGGTGGGTGCCGTTGAGGTGACGGCAGCGACGCAGGCCGCGGATGCCAACAACCAGGAACGCTTCGCACGCTTCATCGAGCTTCTCCAGCATGTATGGTCCCGTTGCATCCCGATGATTACCGGAATCGCGTTGTGTTCCAACATACATCATGAATAGGGATTGGCAAATGAGAATATGACGCTGTTTGCAAAGCGGACAAAATGGCGTCGATAGTGAGAAAAACACGAACGATGTTCGTAAAAAGATGCTCACTCAGCGGGCGGGGGCCGATCGGGGAGCGGGAGCGGCGCCGCCGCCGCGGATTCCGCCTCGGAAACCCCGGCCTGCGCCGAAGCGCATGGGCGGCGTCGGTTCGAGGGGAAGGGTGAAGGCGTCGGGCTGGGGTTCGGGGTGGGCGGGGTCGAAGGGGGTGGCGAGGTCATTGAGGGCGCTCGCGAGGGGGAGCTTGTCCTGGCGAATGCCTTCGACGATGCAGCGGGCGAAGAGGTAGCCGCCGTAGTCCTTGCTGTGGAGGCCTTCGACGTAAGCGCGGGGGGCGAGCGTTGGGCCGAGGGCTTTGACGAGCTGGACGCTCATGGCGTTGAGGTCGATCAGCGCGGTGTTGGATTCCTTGGCGGCGGCGACGGCGGCCTGGGGGTAATCGCGCAGCCCGGCTTCGTTCACCTCGCCGGACCGCATGTCGATTTTGGTCATGGGGGAGACGATGACGGGGGTGGCGCCCTTGGCCTTGATTTGCGCGGAATAGTCTTCAAGGAGCTTTTTGTAATCGGTGTTGGCTTCGGAGTAGGTTTTGGACCAGTCGCCGGAGGGCTGGTCGGCGGGCCACATGGCGTTGCGGCCGGACTTGTTGAGATCGTTTGTGCCGAACTGGAGCAAGACGTAATCGCCGGGTTTCACTTCGCTCATGACTTTGTCCCAGCGATTTTCGAATTTGAAGGCTTTGAGGGTTTCGCCGGACTCGGCGTAGTTGGCGACGGCGACCGAGGGTTTGAAGAAAACGGGGAGCATCTGGCCCCACGTCCCGTAGGGATCGCGCGGCTGATCGGTGACCGTGGAATCGCCGCAGAGAAAGACCGTGGTGACGTGGTCGGCTTTCTGGATGTCGAGGGCGGAGACGGAGGGGTGCGTGCCGATGAATTCGAGGGAGAGCTTGTCGTCCCAGGTGAAGGAGCCGGGCTCGCGGGGGTCGAGTTTGACGTCGCCGTCGTTGGCGATGTGGGGGGAGCGGACGTTGACGGTGAAGGATTTTTTGACGAATTCGCCTTTTTGCGTGTGGATCTGATCGAGCATGAGGCGGCGGGCTTCGGCTTTGACGGTGGTGGCGGCGTCGGTGTCGGGATTGCCGAGGGTGACGGTGACGGTGTAATTGCCAGGGGGCACGGCGACGGAGAAGATGAAGCGTTCGTTGCTGGTGATGGCGGGGCCGGCGGATTGGAGTGCGGGCTGGGTGGCGGGCATGGGTTGGATGCCGGGGCCGGGGACGTTGGTGTCGGGTTCGAAGCCGTAGCCGCGCTCGGGGGTGAAGAGGGTGTCGGGGGAGATGGGGGTGGCGTCGGTGACTTTGCCGCCGAAAGAGAAGGAGAAGGAGGTGGCGTGTTGCCCGGGGGGAACGGGGGCCATGGCGAGAGAGGCGGCGGCGGCGAGGAGGGTGATGGCGGCGGGGAGGGGTTTCATGGGGAATCCTCGTGCGAGATGGCGTGAGAGTGAATCGCGGGGGAGCGGAGGTTATTGCAGGTCGGGGAGGGTGGGGAGGGGGAGGGAGGCGGCGGGGGCATCGGGGAGGGCGTGGTCGGCGGGCATGTTCTCGCCTTTCCAGAGTTTTTGTTGGGACCAGGGCGCGGGGGGATCGGCCCAGAAGTTGTCGGAGGGCGGGAGGGCGAGGGGGAGGAGGGCGACGGAGCACATGTACAGGCTGCCGGTGGAGATGTAGGGTTCGCCGAGGGCGGGCTGGTGACCGGCGAGGCCGATGCGCAGCCAGCCGTTCTGATCGAAGGTATCGGGGACGTCGAGGGTTTTGTGGAGCACGGCGGTGAGGGCGCAGCGGACCTGGGCGGCGGAGATTTCTTCCGGGAGCTGCTGGGCGAGCGCGATGGCGGCGAGGGCGTGGAAAGCGCCGGCGCGGTAGGTGATGGAGCGGCCGATGGGGGGATAGGTCCCGTCGGGGGCGATCTGCATTTCGAGGATGCGTGAATAGCGGCGTGCGCGGCGGAGGACTTCGGCATGGGTGGGCTCGAAGCGCGGGTCATGTTGCGCGAGCGTGGCGAGGCAGTCGAGGAGCATGGGGTGGATGACGTAGGAATTGTAGTAATCGGCGTGGATGGGGGCGCCGTCGCCATAGATGCCGTCGCCTTTGTACCAGGAGAGCATGCGGCGGAGTTCGTCTTCGAGGCGGTCGCGCCGGGTGGGGCGTCCGACGGCAAGGAGGGCGGCTTCGACGGTGGCGGCGAAGAGGACCCAGTTGTTGCGATTGGGTGCGGCGATGGCGCGGGAGGCTTCGAGGGCGGCGATGAATTGCTGCCGCACGCGCGCCGGCTGGGCGTCCCACAGGAAGGATTTGGCGCGGAGGAGCGCTTCGGCGAGGAAGGCGGTGTCGACGAGGGCCTGATCGCCTTTGGAGTAATTGAGGAAATCGGGAGAGGCGGGGTTGGTGGCGTTGTCGAGGGCGGCGGCGGCCAGGGCGCGGAGGTCGGCGTGGAGTTTTGATTCGGCGGGGTCGGTGGGCGTGGAGGCGAGCCACGGAGCGATGCCGACGAGCAGGCGTCCGAAGGCTTCGAGGTGGGTGAACTGCTGGCGGTTTTTGCCGTTGGATTCGACGGGCATGTTTTTGCGGAGGGTGTTGTCGGCGAGGTTCTGGAGGATGGGGCGCGAGAGTTTGTCGATGAGAGTGAGCCAGTAGGGGCGATCGGATTGCGCGGGCGCGGGCGAAGCGGCGGGCGCGGGGGCGGCGATTGCGCGCGCGGGGAGTGCGGCGAGGCTGAGGGCGGCGCCCGTGCGAAGGAAGTCGCGGCGGTTGAGCGACGTGGGCGTGTGCGCGGGGTCGGTCGGCATGGATACCTCCGGATGTTCCAGCGTTCAAAAATAACCACGGAGAGCACGGAGCACACGGAGTTTCCATCAAATTTTTTCTCCGTGCTCTCCGTGTCCTCCGTGGTTTTTTCCGTGGTTTCAAATGGGCGTGGCGGGATCGAAGCGGCAGAGCGAGTCGAAAACTTTTCCGCCGTGGCGGCGCGCGACGATTTCTTCCTTGATCATGGCGAGCTTGAGGGAATCGACGGTGAACGCGGCTTCGAGGTTGGATTCGCACGCCCGGCCCATGCCTTCGAGGATGACCAGATCGGTGCGCGGCGCGGCGGCGTTCACGTCCGCGGAGACCTCGCGGAGGTCGATGAGCGGGGCGATGCCGCCGGAGTCGATGGCGGTGATGATGCCATGCTGCACGAGGCGATCGAGCACGGGATCGATCGCCTGGAGGCGCGGGATCAGGGCCCGAACCTCGGCGACGGTCATGTCGTTGAGCGCCGGCAGCCGGTTGGCGGCGATCACCACGCGCGTTCCCCGCTGCGCCAGCCAGCGGCAGAAGGGCATCACGCCCAGGACGAAATCGGAGCCGGCGTTGTCGCAGAAGAAGAGGGCCTGTTTGTAGGGCGGCGCGTGGTTGGGGGCGGCGCGCAGGAGGCGCTCGGCGAGGGCGTCGAAGTGATCGATGAGCCAGGGGCGCTTCTTTCCGACATCGTCCCGGACCTTGAGAAAATCGGGAGATTCGCTGGCGAAGAGCCTGGTGGTGGCGCCGGCGCCCAGGTCGAAGATGTTCCCGGCGAAGACGCCTTCGACGGCGAGTTGGAGCGCTTCGCGCAAATCGGCGTGGGCGTCGAGCTCGCCGACGATGCGCGGGTAGAGCGCGAGCATGGCGTCGTTTTCGCGGGCCTTGGTTTTCTCGAAGGGGTCCGGGATGCCGTGGGCGATGAGCTGTTCCTGGCGCAGCATGTCGAGCAGCAGCAGATCGAGCCGGCCCATGAGGCGGGGATTCCCCCGGAGACGGTGGAGCGTTGCGACGAGATCGCGCTTGCAGGCGAGCGCCCGCTCGCGCGCGGGTTCCCCATACTGCTCGATGGCGAGCTTCACGATGGTGTCGAAGTGGGTCTCGAAATGGCGCAGCCAGTACTCGCGGTACTCGGCATCCTCAAGCATGTTTTCGGTGGAGCAGGGGATGTACGCGGAGGGATGGGCGAGGAGGGAAAAAACCGGCATCGGAGACTCAACGCAAAGGGTCAACGGGGGGCGGGAGCTCTCCCCGGCGCTTCATTGAAAATCGTCGGGGCCAGGCGGGCGGATTGCTCGTCCGTGGCGCGCCGCGTCACCAGCGGGGTCCCTCCGCCGGTCTCTTCGCGCACCAGCGAGCGGCGATCGTCGAACCAGTAGCTCTCGACGACCACCCCGCAGTGCTGCAGATCGACGCGCCAGCCGGAACTGAGCGTCCCCGCCGGGCGCGTGGCCGTGGCGGGCTGCGTCCCGGCCGTTTCGCGGGCGAAGTTCTGCCGGCCGCGGGTGATCAGGACATAGCCGGGGCGGGCGATGAAATCGTGGACGCTGGTGAGATGGAGCGCGAGGACGTCTCCGTCCTCGTGGGGCATGGCGGCGGCGATATACGGCACAGCCGCCGAGATGACGCTGTCGAGAGGCGCGGGCTGGGTCTCTCCGGCGATCTTGAGGTTCGGGCCGAGGCGTTCGGCGGTGCGGTCGGGTTGGCCGGCATCGTGGCGCTCCACGGACAGCAGCACGAAGGCCGGCGCGTGATCGTAGTCGCCGCCGCGGAGCTTGAAGGTGATATCCTCCGCCGCCGCGCCCGCCGGTGCGTTATCGACGCCGCCCATGGCGTCATCGGGAAAGACCTCGAGGCGGCACTCGATTTCGTTTTCCCCCGCCACGCGCAGGCTGCGCCGCTGCCAGTTCACCTTGGGACCGTCCGCCTGTTCCGTCCAGAAAAACGCGGACCCGCCCACGCTCGCATCTTCGCCCGACTGATTGGCCATCAGCTCGTCCCACGCCATTTTCACGTGGCCGCGAAGGCTCGGCGGGGGATTGCCCGCCACCCCGACCTGGGCCACGACTTCGATGGCGCGAATGCCCAATGGCTCGCGCCGGATGGGCATCTCGATCGGGCTGGCCGAGCCCGCGCGGCGCACGGCGATCACCACCGATCGCGAGGGAGTCCCGGGCTCGAGCGCGCCCCCCGTGCTGGTGAGCGCTTCGGCGATCGCGTCGGCCACCGCCTTGCGTAGCTGCGCCAGCGTGCCGATCGGCAGCCCCCGATACCCGACGATGATGTCTCCGCCCCGCAACCCCGCGGCGGCGGCGGCTGAATCCGGGCCGACTTCCGTGATCAGCACCCCGGTCACCGGCGGCGATTTCATGGCGGCCAAAACAGCCGCATACTGGGCCTCGACATCCGCCGCCGCGCTGGGCGCGCCGCCGCCGCCCGCCGCCGCAGCCCCGCGCGCCAGCATCAGCGCCGCCGCCATGGCCGCCGCTCCCACTCCCGCGGATCGCCTCTTCGCCCGACTGCCCATGCTTATGAGAGTTCCTCGGTCATCGCTTTTTCGAACTGGATCAGCAGGTCCGAGCGCATCGAATCCCAGCGCGTCCCCACCACGTCATAGCCCGTCTCCAGCGCCAGATGCAGCATCGGCCGATGACGATTCAGCGTTTCAAAACGCAGGTACTCGTAGCCGTGATTCTTGGCCCATTCCGCCTGCGACTCGAGCAACTGCTTGCCGATGCCCTTCCGCCGGAAGTCCGCGTGCACCCCCGTGAGCCAGTTGTAAAATACAAACGGCTTGAGCTCGAAGCCGATCGTGAAGCCCACCGGACGGTTGTCCAGGCTCGCCAGCATCACCAGCACGTTGTACCGCCCCTGGAACCGGCGGCGGAAGTAATCCTCGGTCTCCGTCGGGCGGAAAATCTGGTTGTACAACTCCACGATCATCGGGAGCTGCTGCTCGGTCACCACGCTGATGTCTGCCTGCGCCATCGCCGCCCTGCACGCCTCGGTTGGGAAAGGTGGAAGTATAGCAGTGGCCATGGGCCATTTCATCTGGCCGCCGCTCATCAGCGGCCGCGCACGCCCCCCCCTTTTTCTTGCGCATCCCTGTGGCGCATCATCCTGCTGAAAAAGGCGCGAATTCTCCGCGCCCTCCGCGACCTCCCCATCAAAATTCCCGGATCCCTCCCCGGCGCGCCGCGCTTCCGTCCGCCGTCAGCCGTCGCGATCGGCAGCCGTTTCGCCGGGCTGGTCCGATGGGCCGTCGCTCTGGGTGCGGCGTTTTTTGGCGCGCTGCACGATTTCGGCGACCTGCGTGCCCGGGATCAGGTCCTGGGCGCGCAGCCGTTCGACAACTTCCTCGATGGCGTCATACAGATTCGAGCAGATGGCGTTGGCGCGGTCCTGGGCCTGATTGACCAATCCTTTGGCCGCCTCCAGGCGCTGGTGGGGCGAGCCCTTCATGCCCGCCGCGATCGATTCGATCGCCGCGCGGATGCGCTGCCGCGTGCGCGTGCGCCGCAGCGGATCGGCCACGCCCGCGCCGCGCTTTTCCGCCGCCATTCCCGTCAGCCACAGAATCATGCGCGCCTTGGGCTGATTGCGCGGCAGGGAAATCTCCGTGGCCGCCGCGACCGGGTTGCCGCTGACATGGCGGATCGTCAGCCCCAGGTGCGCCGCGGCGACCGCCTGCCCCGCTTCGTAAAACAAATAAGCCTTGCGCCGATCCATGCTCTCTCAGCCCGTTTTTTTGGACCCGAGAGTTTATCCTTCAAGGCGCAATTGTTCCATTCTCATATTTACAATTCTTACCATTTCCCAAACCTCCGTCCGGATCAACTCGAACCTCGCGCCTGATCCGCCCTTCGCCACACCCACCTTGCCAAACCGCCGCCCCCGACGCAAGCGCTTCCCAGCAAATCCCGCCGCCCCCGGCTGAGCATTTTTCTCCACGCCCCGCGGCTCGCCCCACCCCCAACCGCACGCCGCCCCGCGCCCCGCGGCTCCTTTCGTTTTCTTAAATGTAGTCGAGCATGTGAAAAATCCACGGCGTCCAGCGGAACGCCATCGACAGCTTCATCACCGCCTCCGCCGAGCCCTCCCGCCCGCTGGCGCTCCCCCCGCGCACCGCCAGCCGACCTTCTTCCACCGCCTGCGGAACGTCCAGCCTGTGCAGCAGCAGGCGCGTCAGAATCGCCCCATCGCTCTCCACGCGCAGCACCGCACCCCCGGCCGGCGACGCATCGCCGCGCAGCCACAACGGCCCCATCCCCGGCGCCGCAAATTCCATCCCCCCGCCGCAACCCGCCCCCACGCTTGCCGCCGCCTCCGCCCGCACCCGATCCAGGTAGCGCTGCGCATGCAGCCAGCGCGCCTGCATCAGATAGCCCCACCGATCGACAAAACCAGATCGCGCCAGATGACCCCGGTAGGGATCATGCACCGACACCACCGCCCGCACCTGATGCACGTTTTTCGACCACGCCAGCTCGCACGCCGCCCGGATCAGCGCGCTCGCCACTCCCGTATCCCACTGGCGCGTCGCCAGCTCGAGAATATCCATCCGCGGCCGCTTGGAATGCCAGCCGCTCCAGCCCACCACGGCGTAGCCCATCAGCGTGCCCCCGCCGTCGCCCCCCGCGCCCGGACCCGCGCCGGTCCACAGCCCCAGCACCTGGAACTGGTAGTGCCGCTGGTAAAAATGATGCGCCAGCGTCCCCTGCCAGAATCCCGGTCCCCGCGGCACCGCGCCCCCGGTCTCCCGATACACCTCCTGATACACCGACCACATCTCCGCCTGCCAGCGCTCCGCGAAGCCCGCATCCCCGGCCGACACCGTCTGCACGTGATACCGTGCCCCCCCGCCGCCGCCGCCCCCCGATCCCGCGCCCGCCATGCCCGCGTCCGCCACGGCGCTCAGCCCGTCCTGCATGTCCAGGTACAGACAACGAATCGACAGCACGCCATGGAAGCCCGTCTGTTCGTACCAGCGCGCCGCCGGCGAGCGCTCGTCGCGCACCACCGCCAGCAGCGCATCGACCTCCGGCAACAGCTCCGCCCACGCCCCGAACGTCCCGCGCGTCCCTCGGCGCAGCCCCATGCGCGACGCAAATTGATTCGACGAGAGCCACCCCACGTTCACCCGCGCATTCCCCGGCGCCGCCCGAACCTCGCGCCGCGCCAGCGGCATCACCCCGCAAAGCGCATCCCCCTCCGCCAGCACCAGCGCCGTCATCCGATCCTGCCTCCAGGAGTCTTCGCTGCGCGCCGTCGAACCCCCGGACTCCAGCGCCCGCAGCACCGCCCCCGCCTCCCCTTCACGCATCCGTCGAACCGTCGCCATCCCCCCATCCTAATCTCAAGTGATGGCGTTCAACCACCCGTGGCCTGCGACCACTCCGCCGCCGCCCGCCCCCCACCCCGCCCCCACCCACCCGCCCTCATGCGTACGGGTTCGCCTTGCCCATCTGCTCCAGCAGCTTCGCAATCCGTTTCTCCGTCGGCGGGTGCGTCCGGAACATCCCCGCCACGCCTTCGCCGATCTCCTGTCGCGTCAGCGGCTTCATGATGAACATGTGACCCTCCGCCGGCGGCACGTTCATCGGAATCTGCTTGTTGCCCACTTCCAGCTTCTTGAGCGCTGCGATCAGGCCCTCCGGTCCGCCCGCCAGATAGGCCCCGCTCGCGTCCGCCGCATACTCCCGGGAGCGCGAAATCGCCATCTGAATCAGCCCCGCCGCCAAAGGCGCCAGAAGGATCATCAGCAGCATCGCCACCATATCCAGCGGGCCCGAATCCCGGCTGCGCCGCCCGCCGCCGAACCACATCATCCAGTGCGCCAGCATCGCGATCGCCCCCGCCATGATCGCCGCGATCGTCGAAATCAGGATGTCCCGGTGCTTCACGTGCGACAGCTCATGCCCGATCACCCCCTCCAGCTCCCGCCCGCTCATCATCTGCATCAGCCCCGCGGTCACGCACACCACCGCATGCTTCGGATTGCGCCCCGTCGCAAACGCGTTGGGCGCCTGCTCCGGTGAAAAATACAGCCGAGGCATCGGAAGACCCGCTCGCTTCGCCAGCGTCTCGGTCATCTCATACAGCTCGGGCGCTTCCTCCCGCGTCACCGGCCGGGCGCCCACCGACGCCAGCGCGATCTTGTCCGACAAAAAATAGCCCCCCAGCGACATCCCCCCGCCGCACACCAGCCCGATGATCAGCCCCTGCTCCCCGCCAAACCCATACCCCACCGCCAGGCACAACCCCATCAGCAGGCCCAGCAGCATCGCCGTCTTCAACCCGTTCACAAACACCGTCATTCCAGCACTTCCTTATCACGATGACACCGCCGCACACCCCTGGCGGGACGCTTCATTATAGCCCCCCTGCCCCCTCATCGCCCCCCTTCCGCGGAGCCTTTCTTCCGCTGCTCGCTGAACCGTTATTCCGCTGTTACCAGGATGGCAGCCGCCTGCCACTCCGGCAGGCCCTCCGCACTCCAAATACCGCCTTCTTTGTGCCGAAATCCCGCGGTTCCCACTGGCACGCACCTTGCAATTTAGTGCCTCCGAATACATAGCCACGTGCATACCTGGAAAGAAAGGAGCCCACCCATGCTCGCACGCAGATCCGACTCTCATCCCCTGGAACTTGTTGACCGTGAATTCAACCGCCTCATGAACCGCTTCTGGGGCAACGGCGAAGTGCCCGCCACCCTGGCCCCCTACGCCGTCGACGTCCACGAAGATGCCGACCACTTTTATGTCGAAGCGGAACTCCCCGGTTTCAACCCCAATGAAGTCGACATCACGCTGGAAGATGGCGTGCTGACCATTCGCGGCGAACGCTCTTCCGAATCCAAACCCGACGACAAGCAGAAAAAAGACGGCCGCCAGCCGCTGCATGTCGAACGCCGCTGGAGCCGCTTCGAGCGTTCCTTCACGCTTCCCACCGCGGTCAATGAAAATTCCGTCCGCGCCTCCATGGATGGCGGCATCCTCACCGTCACCCTGGACAAGCGCGAAGAAGTGAAACCGCGGAAAATCCAGATCACCGCCGGCCAGCATCCCCAGACCCCCGGCAAGGCCGGCGCCGCCAACGTCGTCGAACCCAAAAAGTAAGTCATCGCACATCCCTCATCGTCTCCTACCAGGGGAGGCCGGGCGGCCAGCGCCGCCCGCCTCCTTTTCTTTTGCCCCCGCCTCAACACCCTTCAGCCTCGGAATTGGACGAATTGAACAAATTTTTCCGATTTTTCCCTACAATCCCCTCATGACGCCTCCTTACCCCATCATGCTCCACCTCGATCGCCGCGATGTCCTGCTCGTGGGCGCCGGCGACGTCGGCCTGCGCAAAGCCGCCGGGCTGCTCGAAGCCGGCGCGCGCGTCACCGCCGTCAGCACCGCCTTCTCCCCGGAGTTCCTCGCCCTCCCCCTCGAACGCATCACCGAGCCCTACGCGCCCCATCACCTCGCCCTCCATCCCTTCACGCTCGTCTTCGCCGCCACCAGCGATCCCGCCGTCAACGCCCGCATCCGCGATGATGCCGCCGCCTGCAACCTCCTCTGCTGCCGCTGCGACGCCGCCGCCGACTCCGACTTCGCCGGCGCCGCCACCGCACGCGTCGGAGGCATCACCATCGCCGTCAGCACCGCCTCCGGTTCCCCGACCATCGCCGCGCAAGTCCGCGACCGCCTCGCCGCCGCCCTTGATCCCGCCTGGCCTCTCCTCGCCCAACTGCTTCCCGCCTGGCGCGCCCGCGCGCAACAGGAAATCACCGACCCCGCCGCACGCCTCCGCCTGCTGCGACATCTCGCCTCCGACGAAATGCTCGCCCTCGCCCGCTCCCACGGCGCCCCCGCCGCCGCCGCCCACTTCGAATCCCTCCTCGCCGCCGCCCGCTCCCCCTGACCCCTCCCCGTCCCTCGTCTTTCGCCTTTCGTCCTTCGTCTTTCGTCCTTCGTCTTTCATCGTTACCGCACCCCATGCTCCTCCTCCTCGCCCTCCTCTTCGCCGCCGCCTTCCTCCTCGCCTTCGCGCGCGCACGTCCAGCCAACAGCTCAGGCGCCCCCGCCGCCCCCTCCCTCGGCCTTCCCGCCTCGCTCCTCCTCGCCGCCGCCACGCTTCTCGCCCTCGCCCTGCTCATCGCCCGCGCCCTCGCCGCCCGTTCCCTCACCCTCCCTCTCGCCGACCACTTCGACGCTTTCCTCCTGCTCGCGCTGCTGCTCGCCGCCGCCGTGCTCTACCTCCGCGCCACCCGCCGCTTCCGCTCCCTCGCGCTCTTCCTCCTGCCGATCATCGTCATCCTCCTCATCCTGGGCGCCATCCTCACCGCCCTCTCCCCAGCCCCCTACCCCTACGCCAATATATGGACATCCCTCCATGTCATCTCTGTCATCGCCGGCGCCCTCTGCCTCGCCCTCGGATGCGTCGGAGGCATCGCCTACCTCCTCGCCCACCGCCAGCTCAAACACGCCCCCGCCACCTCCACCCTCCCCGCCCTCCCGCCGCTGGCCGCCATCGAACGCTTCAATATGTCCATGGTCTACGCCGGCTTTCCACTGCTCACCCTCGCCATGATCACCGGCGCCCTCCGCCTCGCCCAAACCCCCGCCTCCCACCCCTCCGCACACGCCCCCTGGCTCTCCCCAAAACTCCTCCTCGCCTCCGCCGCCTGGCTCACCTACGCCATCCTCGCCCACGTCCCCCTCGCCCCCCGCCTCCGCGGCCTCCACGCCGCCTGGCTCTCCATCCTCGGCTTCTCCCTCTTCCTGGCCACCTACGCCACCGTCATGTGGATGTAATCCTTCGCCGCCCCGCAATTACCCAACACGACCTCCCCCTTCACGCGCCTTCCCCCGCACCCGCGCCCGCCGGCTCGGCATGCTCGCCCGCCCCCACCCCCTCCCCCCCCGCCCCCCTCGGCAACTCCACCACAACCCTCGCCCCGCGCCCCACCCCCGCGCT
>DASZTO010000009.1:0-21092 GCA_035548175.1 Phycisphaerae bacterium
CCCGCTGCGCATACCCTTCCGCGCGCGCGGCCGCCGCGCCCCACGCCAATAGCAACCCAACCACCATCACCGACATCCGCATCGCATTTTCCCTCAAAATCCCCAACGCACCGAACCATAACTCCCCCCCTCCGCCCCCCGCCAGAAAATTCTGAACATTCCCCAAACTTTCCGGGAACCTTTCCACCACCCCATCCGTTCTCCTATAGCCCCCAGGCTCGCGCTGGCGCCCGCGGCCCAACAAAGCCCTCTTTCAAAACCTCCGCGCCCTCCGCGTCCCATTCCTCGCAACCCTCGCCCAAGCCCCGCGCCCCCCCTACCTCGACGAAACGCAATGAAGGAGAAGGCAATGAACCCCACCCCTCACGCATTCCCCCCAACTTCCCCAAACCGCCACACGCGATCTCGAAATCATGAGTACCTTCGAACGACCCTGCGCACCTTCGGGAGATTTGCCGCCAAAATCCGAAAAAACCTGCGCACCTTGCGGCAAAAAGCGGCCTTCTCCCCCAGCTACCCTCGGCCCGACGCCAGCAAACTCCGCTGCGCCACGAATGCACCCCGCGCCGCCGGCCATATCGACGCCGCCCACGCCAGCACGATCGTCAGCCCGATCGATACCCCCATGAACGCCGCCCCATACGCCGCCGCCTGCCCCGGTGTCCCCGCCAGAAACCGCGTCGGCAACCCGATCACCCGATCCACCAGCGTGAACGAATACGCCAGCTCCAGCCCCGCCGCCGCCCCCAGCACCCCCGCAACCCCCCCGATCAGCGACACCTCCGCCAGCACCAGCCGGATCAACTGCCACCGCCCCGCCCCGATCGCCCGCAGCACCCCGAACTCATACCGCCGCGCATGCACCGACGCGATCACCATGTTCGCCACCCCCAGCGACGCCACCGCCAGCGCCCCCGCCGCAATCAGCGACATCGCCCCCACCACCCGCGTTATCAACGCATTCAAATTCGCCTTCAAATCCACCGACGACGCCGTCTGGTATCCCTCGTTCTGCAGGTCCAGACGCAGCTTCCCCATCACCGCCGGATTCGCCGCCGGCGCCGTCACGTCCAGCAGCATCAGGTTCACATCCCGCAGCCCGAAATACTTCTTCGCATCCCCCACCGACCCCATCACCGTCGACACCGCCGCATCCTGAAACGTCGATCGCATGTCGAAGTAATTCTTCACCAGGTCCATCCCCGTCGAACTCACCACCGCGGCAATCGTGAAGGAAATCGGATGCCCCTGATCGTCCAGAACATGAAGCTGATCCCCCACCCCCAGCCCATGCGCATGGTAAAACTCGGTCGTCACGAAAATGTGATCCCCCTCCGCCAGCTCCCGAATCGCCCTCGCCGGATCCCCCTGCTCGTAATGCATCTCCACCAGCCGCGAGAAAGACTCCGGCTCCACGCACACAAAATTCGCCCCGTTCATGCCCACCAGGTCCCCCTCCTTGAACGCGTTCCCCCGCAGCTTGATCGGAAACGCCGCCAGCGTCGTCAGGTCCCGAATCTCCGGATGCTCCTTTTTCAGCATCGCCACGCGCTGCTCGCTCATCGGCGCGATCGAAAACAAAAACAAATCCGGAAACTTCGACGGAAAACTCCACGACGCCAGCACCGATTGACCCCGCGCCCGCACCGCCGTGAACAGCGTCACGCCGATCATCAGCGCCGTCACCATCGCCGACGCGCGCCATGGCGTCCGCGACCACGCCCCGCGCAGCATCGCAGGACGAATCCACAGCAGCCGCCCGATCACCGCCGCCGCGCCACGCTCGCTCACCATCAACACCGCCGGCCCCAGCAGCGTCCACCCCGCGAAAATCAGCGGCACCCCCAGAAACATGAAACCGTATATCCGCAAATCCCGCCCCGGCAACAGCATCCATAACCCCGCCTCCAGCGCCAGGCTGATCCCCCCCACCAGCGCCGCCAGCCCGATGAACCGCCGCCGCGGACGCCGCCCCACCGACGTCACCGCCGCCATCGGCGATACACGCGTCACCTGCCACATCGGTATCAACGCCCCCACCGCCGTCGCCCCCAGCCCGTTCAGCAACGCAATCACGATCGACGTCGGCGCGATCCGGAACGCCAGGAAAAACTGCGACAGGCTCCGGATCAGCGCCGCCGCCGCCGCGAATCCCAGCGCCAGCCCCAGCGCCTCCCCGATGATCAGCATCACCAACGCGTCGCCGCACAGGAACACCGCAAGCTGCCGCCGCGACGCCCCGATGCACCGCAGCTGCCCGAACTGCCGCACCCGCTCCTGCACCCCCACCGACAGCGTCGTGCCGATGATCAACGCCGCGCAAAGCCCCGACACCATCGACAGCAGCGTCAGCCCCAGCTCGATCGTCTCCGATTCATTCGCCAGCCGCGACTTGGAATTCGCGCCCGGCGTCACCGTCACCGCCGGCCCCAGCTCCTTCTTGAGCTTCTTCGCATACGCGTCCAGGTCGTCAATCCCCGCCGAATCCCGGAGCTTCAGGTCGATCACGTCGTACGCGGGCGCGGTCCCCAGGTCCTTCGCCAGCTGATCCATCGGAAGATAAATCGTCGGCCGGGAAATCAGCTCGATCGTCGGACGCTTCACCACCCCCACGATCGTCACCTTGCGCGAACGCATGCCGTCCGCGGTGTACTCGACAACGTCCCCCACCTGCGCATGCAGAAGATTCGCCACCGCCGCATCAATCACAATCTCGTCCGCCGCGCCCGTCAGCCCATGCCCGCTGTTGTAAACCTTGGGCCGCAGCTCCTCATCGCGCCGCGGATCGACGCCCACCGAATCAAACCACAGATCCACATCCCCCTTGGTCAGGCCCGCCTGCGCCTGCATCCGCCCGCTGACCAGCTCGACCTCCGGCCGCTTTTGCAGTTGGTCAAACAGCGACTGCGGCAACCGGTCCTGCGTGCCCCGCTGCGCCGCGCGAACGTGAATCTGCGCCACCCCCAGCATCTGGCCCACCGTCACCTGAAACGAGTACCGCAGCGATTCAAACGCCGCCCCGCAGCAGATGATCAACGCCACCGCCGCCGCGATCGCGATCGAGCACAGCAGCGGCCGCACCGGACGGGCCAACCACTGTCGCACGGCAAGCCGCAAGGCGATGAACATGGCGCGGTTTTCCTCGAAACAAAGAGCCGAACGCTAACGCGCGATCGCCTGGTAATGGGCCGCGAGAGCCGACGAATCCTCGAAACTGTCCGGATCGAACTCCCCGGAAATCTGCCCGTCACGCAGCACGACCACGCGGTCCGCATGCCGCGCGGCCGCCGGTTCGTGCGTCACCATCACGATGGTCGTGGAGGACGCCTGCGCCGCGGAATCCAGCAGCGTCCAGAACTGGTTCGCCGAATGCGAATCCAGGTTGCCCGTCGGTTCATCCGCAAACAGCACCGGCGGAGACATCACCAGCGCCCGCGCAATCGCCACACGCTGCTGCTCGCCCCCCGACAGCGCATCGGGCCGGTGGTCCGCGCGGTGATCGATCTTGAGAATCGCCAGCAATTCGCGAATGCGTTCCGGGTGGTCCGGCTTCCACGAGCCGTCAAGCTGCAGCGGCAACGCGATGTTCTCAAACGCGGAAAGCGTCGGAATCAGATTGAACTGCTGAAAAATGATCCCGATCCGCCGCCGCCGAAAAAGCGTGAGCTGCGATTCAGAAAGCGCCTCGAGCCGCTCCCCCGCCACCTCGATCGACCCCGAGTCGAAGCGGTCCAGCGCGGCGCACAGGTGCAGCAGCGTGCTCTTGCCGGAACCCGAGGCTCCCATGATGGCGACGAACTCGCCCTGCTGAATTTCCAGGTTGACCCCGCGCAGCGCGCGGACTTCGCGTTCGCCCTGCCGGTAGCTTTTGACGAGGTTGGTGACCTTGAGCGTATGGGCCATGAAAGGCGATTCCCGCGGCGCGACCAGACCCAGCATCATAGGGCGCGGCGAGGCCCTGCGAAAGGCCGCCCGGCCGTTGATTTGCCGCACAATCCGTTATTGGGGAACCACCGCCACCCGCGACAGGAGAATGTCGTCCCCGGAGCGCATCCCCAGGAACTCGATCACGTCCCCGGGCTTCGCCGGAAAAGCCGTCGGCACCACCGTCGGCGCCTCGTACGCCCCCACCGGCGGATCGAGCATGCTCTGCGGCGGCACCACCGTGCCCGTGTGGGCCACCACGATCTCCGGCTTCCAATAGATGTTGAACTGCTTGCCCTTCATGTCGATCACCGCCATCCCCAGCCGCGGGTTCACCTCGACCACGGTCCCCTTCCCCGTGACCATCGGCGGGCCTTCGCGCGTGGTCGTGACCGTCTGCTCGCGCACGCAGCCGCCGGCCAGCAGCACCAGCACTCCCCCGCCCACCATCGCCGCGTGCCTCAACCTGCGGATCGCGCGCATGAAAAACCTCCGTGCCCCTTCGGCCCGCCGATTATAGCGGCACGCGGCGACGAGAAGCACGGAGCATTTCGTGTTTTCCAGGGAAATCAGGGCATGGGCTTGAGCAGCAGATTCACCGTCGGACCGGTCGGCGAATTGACGTGGCGAAGCACGACCTTGTCCGGCTGGATGTCCACGACCCGGGCATTGCCCACGACCATCCCGGCGGAAACGATCTTGCCGTTGATGATCGCCACCATGTGCTGGTTGTCGCGGAAAATCCCGCTGAGTTTGAAGCCCTCGGCATTGACCGTCTGCGGAGCGGCGACCACCGGCTGCGGGGTCACTTCGGCACGCAGCGGCTCGGCGGCGGTGGTCGGAGCGACCGTCTTGACCAGGCTGGCGCGCCACTTGGCGTCGAGGATGAAGGGATTCGTGGGCACAACCGCCAGCTGCGCGTCCAGGTCTCCCGACCCACGCAGCAGCTTGGCGGTCGGATCGTTGGCCAGCGCCGCCTGCGCCTCCGCGGGGGTTTCCGTGGGAACGACCGCGGCGGTCGGATCGCCGGCGTCGGCAACCGGCGAAGCGGTGGCGGCCTGCGGCGAGCCCTTGGTGAAGTGGAACACCAGCACGCCGGCGAGCACCAGCCCCAGCAGGCCCAACACTGCGACCTTGCCCCCTTGCTTGGGGGACTGGCCATCCGCGGGTTTCTTGTCAAAATCGCTCATGTGTTCACCGTGCCATGAAGACGGAGAGGTTGACGACAATGTGGCAGTTGGGAGTCGCGTCGGCCTCGTCCTTGTGTTCCTTGCTGCCGTCGAGGGTGAGGGAATCCAGGCGCGTCAGCCGCTTGGTGGCGCGCAGGCCGGTCAGGAAGCGGTAGCAGGAATCCCAGTCGCCGGTGCCGGAGATTTCGAAGGGCGCCGTTTTGTATCCGCCGGAATCTTTGATTTCCTTGCTGGGCACGGTGCCGTCGACCTGGAGGCCGGCCTTTTCCGCCACCTTGGCGAGTTCCTGCATGAACTGGTCCATCGCGTTGGAGGTGGGAAGCTGGGCTTCGGCTTCGGCTAGGCGCGCTTCGGTCTGGGCCTTGGCGGTCTCGACCTGGGCGAGGGTCTGGCTCAATCCATTGAGCTGGCCGAGGCGGTCGTTGAGATCGCGGGCCTCTTTGATCTGCTGGGTGCCGTGCTTGTAAATCTGCACGCCCAGTGCGGCGGTGCCCGAGAGCAGGCCCAGAAGGCCCAGCGCCGCGACCAGGTTGATCGTGCGAAGGCGGGCGGCAATCAGATTCGGAGTCATCGCAGTTCCTTCGGTAAGGGCGGCGGAAAGCCGGGTCGCTCGGCGGGCTCAGGTGCCCTGGCTGCCGGGCTTTTCACACATGATCTGGAAGCGCATCACCTGTCCGTCGAGCAGCTTGTCGCGGTGCGAGTTCTCGAGCACGACGTTGATCGGTGGATTGTCCTGCTTGGTCAGGCGCGTCATGAGCGCCGCCAGCGTCGTCGAATTGGTGGTGATGCCCGAGAGATGCACGGCGTAGCGATCGTCCGAGTCGCCGGCCGCCGCCGGAGTTCCGTCGGCATGGGCGCCGTGGGCTTCCACCTTGACGGTTTCGAGGCAGTCGTCGGCGGAGAAGCTGTCGGCGACGCTGCGCAGGAGCGCCAGCAGCACCTTGTCGTCGCGGAGTTCCTGGATTTTCTCCATGCGGTTGGCCAGGTCCTGGCGTTTGCTGCGCAGTTCCTGGGAGCGCGTGATGAGGGTGGACTTGTCGCGGAACTCGGCGGAGAGCAGCGCGGCGTCGCGTTCCTTGGATTTCTCCCACATCACGCCGTAGCCCAGGGCGGCGCCGCAGAGCGCGAGCGTTGCGACGCACGCGGTCACCCACTTGGCCAGGTGCTGGCGCTGGGCGTTGCGCAGGCGATATTCCATCGGGATCAGTTCTGCCATGGTCAAACTCCTGCCGGCTGCATCGCCAGACCGACGGCGGCGGCGTAATGGCTCGCGACCGCGGGCTCCACCGCCGAGCGCACCTCGAGGGGCATCGCTTCGGGAGAGAAGCCGTCAAAGGGGCTGGGCGACCGGACGGGCATGTGAAAACGGTCTTGAAGGTAGTCGGAGAAAGTGGAATCCTCGGCGCCGTTGCCGAACGTCAGGAGTTCGGCCATGTGGTCGACCTGCATGGAGCCGACCATATGGGAGACGCACTTGGAGATTTCATCGCCGATGCGGTCCATGGCGGCTTCGCGGGAAGCGCCGGGCTTGATGGGCGGGAATTCGAAGGGCCGCCAGAAGAGCACGCGCTGCCGCTCGACGATGGCGAAGTAGCCGCCGGTGTCGGTGAGCGTGACGGCGCCGACGACCGCGTCGGAGGCGGCGGCGAGGCGGGCGATGAGGCTGGCGACGGCGCAGGGAGCGACGTCGAGATGGACGCAGGTGAGCTTCTGGCGTTCAAGGCCGGCGAGGTAGCGTTTGACGACGCTGCCCTGCATCGCGACGACCAGCACGTCGCGCGTGCGGGCGTTGGCGGGGGAATTCCCCACGGGCCAGTAATCGAAAATCAGATCGCGCGGATCGAAGGGCAGGCAGTTCTGGAGGGTCCAGCGGACCTGCTCGTCGGCGGGCTGGGGCTTGTTGGGATCGATGGCGACGGCGCGGGTGGTGATCAGGGAGGTGGGCATGGCGGCGACGCACTTGCGGGACTTGAAGCGGTTGGTGGCGATCAGGGCCCCGAGCGCTTCGAGGTGCCGCTCGGGAAGCGTCTCGGGCGTGCCGGCGGCGACGGACTGGGTGGCGAATCCCTCGATCTGCGCCTCGGCGCGCTTCATGCGGACGTCGAGCACGCGGACCGCATCGGTGGCCAGGTCGATCGCCAGGAGGCTGTCGTTGGATTTGATAAGCATCGTCTCGCCCCCGCGGGGCCTCCGGTAAGGTCAGTGGACAGTGGAACTGAGTTTGAACATCGGCAGGATGACGGAGACGGCGATGAAGCCGACGAAGCCGCCCAGCAGGACGATGATCATCGGCTCGAGGGCCGTGGTGAGGACCTTGATGCGTTCCTGCAGTTCCTCTTCATGGAAGGAGGCGACTTCGAGGCAGACCGCCGCGAGCGTGCCGGTCTGCTCGCCCACGCCGATCATCTGGGTGACCATCGGCGGGAAGAGGGTCGTGGCTTCGAAGTCAGGAGAAAGCTGTTTGCCTTCGGCGATGTGGGTGCGGAGCTTGTCGAAGAAGCGCCAGTAGTAAACGTTGGGCATCATGTCGCGCGTGAGGACCAGGGCGTCGGCCAGGGGGAGGCCGGCCTTGATGAGCATGCCGAGGGTCTGGATGGAGCGGCAGACGTAGGCGAGCATGAGGGTCTTGCCCAGGAGCGGAATTTTGAGCATGTACTTGTGGACGGTGTCGCGGACGGCCGGGTGATGGAGGATCCACAGGGTGAAGACCACGGCCACGACCAGGCCGATGGCCAGGAGCGGGGCGTGGGCGGCGACGAACTCGCTGGCGCCGATGATGAATTTAGTAGTCGCCGGAAGGGGCACGTGCGACGCGCGAAAGACGTTGGCGAATCGCGGCAGGACGAAGGTGGTCATGACGGCCACGGCGGTGAGCGCGACGCACATGAGGATCACGGGGTACATCAGGGCGCCGCGGATGGAGCTGACGACGCGCATCTGGTTGCGGATCATCGATTGGAGCGCGGTGAGCATGTGCCGGAGCAATCCCGACGATTCGCCGGCGCGCACCATGGTGACGTAGAGATCGGAGAAGACGTGCGGATGGCGGGCGAGGGCCTGGGAAAAGGATTGGCCCTGCTTCACGCGATCGTGCAGGTCGGCGAGGATCTTTTTGAGATGGGGGTGGGCCTGCTGTTTGGCGAGCGCTTCAAGGCCGGCGCACAGGTCGCAGCCGGAGGTGAGCATCACGGCGAGCTGGCCGGTGATGATGAGGACGAGCTTGGTGGGCACCGCTTCGCCGGTGAGCTTGCGTTTGATGCTTTGGGCCCAGGCGAAGCCGCTGACGTGGGCGGGGCCGTCGGCGGGGGCGGCGTCCTGCATGTCGGACATGCGGCCGAGACCCGCGGAGGCGTTGGGCATGGAAAGTGAGCGTGTCATGGAAGTCCTTATCGGCGGTGGACTATGGGGCCTTAACCGGAAACTCCGTCGTGATCGGCGGGCGCTAAATCCGCGCGTCGGGGTCGAGGACTCCGCGGGCGATCAATTCTCGGCCGCTCTGGAGGAAACTGATCATGCCGTGCTCGCGGCCGGCGGAAATGGCGTTGTGAATCTGCTCGAGTTCGTTGGAGCGAATCATGTTGGCGATGCCGGGGGTGCCCATGAGGATTTCATAGGTGAGCACGCGGTTTTCACGGGAGCGTCCCGGCAGCAGGCGCTGGGCGAAGACCATGCGGAGGGATTGGGAAAGCTGAAGGCGGACCTGTGCGGCCTGGGCGGCGGGGAAACCGTCGACCATGCGGGAGATCGCGCCGGCGGCGGTGGAGGAGTGGACGGAGGCCATGACGAGGTGGCCGGTTTCGGCGGCGGCCAGAGCGATGCCGATGGATTCGAGATCGCGGAGTTCGCCGAGCACGATGACGTCGGGGGACTGGCGAAGCACCGTGCGGAGTGCGGACTGCCAGGAGGGCGTATCGGAGCCGATTTCGCGTTGTTCGATGATGGCGCGTTTGTTGGTGTAGATGAATTCGATGGGGTCTTCGATGGTGATGATGTGGGAAGCGCGTTCGCGGTTGATGTGCTCGACGATGGCGGCGAGGGTGGTGGACTTGCCCGAGCCGGTGGGTCCGGAGACAAGGATGAGGCCGTGGGGGCATTCGCCCATGCGGATGGCGTGGGGCGGAATACCGAGGCGGCGGGCGTCGGGGATTTCGGGCCACACGAGGCGGAGCACGATGGCCAGGTGATCGCGCTGGTAGTGGACGTTGCAGCGGACGCGTCCGGCGCCCTGGAGGGAACAGGAGAAATCCAGTTCGCGTTTGACGGCCAGTTCGTCCCACGCGGAGGGCCGCAGCAGCTCCTGGGCGAGCGATTGCAGATTGGCGACGCCGAGCGGATTGCATTCGAGGCGGACCCACTGGCCGGCGATGCGCAGGGCGGGGGCGTCGCCGACCATCAGGAGAACGTCGGAGGCCGCGCGGCTTTTGGCGACATTGAGCAGCTCGCTCAAGCTGGTCACACAGCCTCCTCCGCGGGGGCCCAGGCGACCCGGAGCACTTCTTCCAGACTCGTCTGCCCGGCCTTCGCGCCGATCATGCCTTCCTGGAACAGGGTGGTTTCGCCGGTTCTCGAGCGCAGGTCGCGCAGCTCGCCGGCGCTGGCTGCGCGCTCCATCAACTTGCGGGCTTCCGTGCCCACTTCGAAGACCTCGTAGAGGCCCAGCCGGCCGCGGTGGCCGCTGCCGTAGCACTGGGTGCAGCCGCCGCCTTTGAAATAGCCGGCGTTGTCGTCGGGAAGATTGAGGCGTTCGCGCACTTCCTTCGGCGGCGCATAAGGCTGGCGGCAGGCGGGACAAATCTTGCGGGCCAGGCGCTGCGCGACGACGCCGATCACGGAGCTGGCCACGAGGAAGGGCTCGACGCCGATGTTGATCAAGCGGGTGATCGCCCCGACGGAATCGTTGGTGTGCAGCGTGGAAAGCACGAGGTGGCCGGTGAGCGACGCCTCGACAGCCACGCGGGCCGTCTCGTTGTCGCGGATTTCGCCGAGCATGATGACGTTGGGGTCCTGGCGGAGCACGGAGCGCAGCACGGCGGCGAAGGTGAGGTCGATGGTGTGGTTGACCTGCACCTGGTTGATCATGCCGAGCTGGTATTCGACGGGGTCCTCGATGGTGACGATGTTTTTTTCCGGGGATTTGAGCATCTGGAGCGCGGAATAGAGCGTGGTGGTTTTGCCGGAGCCGGTGGGGCCGGTGACCAGGAGCAGACCGTGGGGGCGGTCGAGCATGCGTTTGAACTTTTCGATGAGGGGATCGCGGAAGCCGAGCTGGTTGAGATCGAAGACGAGGTTTGCGGAATCGAGGATGCGCATGACGACTTTTTCGCCGCCGGTGGTGGGCAGGGTGGAGACGCGGATGTCGATTTCGCGGCCGTTGATGGCGACGGGGATGCGGCCGTCCTGGGGCCGGCGCTTCTCCGCGATATCCAGCTTCGCCATGACCTTGATGCGCGAGACCATGGCGGGTTGGAGGGTGATCTTCTGCGTCATGAGTTCGCGCAGGACGCCGTCGATGCGGTAGCGCACGCGGACGATTTTGCCGTCGGGCTCGACGTGAATGTCGGAGGCCTTGTGGGAAATGGAGGTGGTGAGGATGTAGTTGACGAGGCTGGCGATCGGCGAGTTTTCGGAGTATTCGCCGATCTGCTCCGATTTTTCGCCCTCCTCGACGATCTCGACCTTGCTCTTTTCGATGGAGGAGAGCAGGCCGTCGATGTTGACGTCGGAGCCGTAGTATTTTTCGATCGCCTGTTTGACGGCCTGGGGCCCGCAGAGCACGAGCTGGATGGAGCAATCGCTGATGCGTTCGAGGTCGTCGAAATCGAAGATCGACAGCGGGCGCGAGATGCCGATGGTGAGGCGGTTGTCGACGAAGAACATGGGGACGACGCCGTAATACTGCGCCTTTTCCCTGGGGATGTAGCGGACGGCTTCGGGATCGACGAGCCCGGGACGCAGCTCGACCGAGGGCAGGCCGATCTGCTGGCCGACGATTTTGAGAAGTTCAAGGGGCTTGAGGAGGTTCATCTCGACGAGGGTTTCGCCAAGCATGGTGCCGGCGTCGCGGGAGCGTTTGAGCGCCGCGTCGAGCTGGTCCTGGGAGATGCGCCCGGATTGCGTGAGCAGTTCGCCGAGCTTGAACTTGCGTTTGAGTTCAGGCATGCCGCAGGCCCCCCATGCTGCAGTGCACGGCGAAGCGGGTATCGAGGCGGGTGGCCAGCAGGATGTCCTGGACCAGCTCCGGGGGATCGGCGAGGCGGAGTTTCATGCCCAGGCTCTGGAGGCGTTCGTTGACGGCGACCAGCCAGTTGAGCCCGGCGGAATCAACGCTTTGCACGCTGTCCATGGCGACGTCCACGATGCCGGCCTTGCGGGCGATCGCGTCATCCACCAGCGAATCCAGCGTGCCGACAGTGCGCTGATTCACGTGCTGCGGCGCTCGGATGGTGAGGCTCTCGGTAGGATCGACATTGCGGACCATGCGGGATGCGCCTCCAGGACGGTGCGCCGGATGAACGCCGGCACGAATGCACTCCAGAGGCATATCGGACGATATTCCCCCCGACTCAAGATGGCCCCTCTCCCTGCGTGGTTTTTCAGTGGCGGGCGTGCGCGAAGAGGAATGCCAGCAGCAGCGCCACGATCAGGCCGGCGATCACCGCCAGGGTGATTTTGATCCAGCTGTAGGGACGGTCGCCGGAGACCTCGCCGGTGCGGGCGTTGACGAGAATGCGGAAGGTGCGGCCCTGGTACCGATAAACCGCGAGCCACAGCGGCAGCAGGATGTGCTTGTAGGTGACGCCGACGTGCTGGGTCTGCACGGAATTGATTTGCTGGTGATCGCCGCCGATGTCCTGGCGCACCAGCGAGCGGATTCCAGCGGCCATGATGTCGCGGGCGATTGCGAAACCATCGGCGAGGCTTACGACGTAACGTTCGGTCTTGAAGCCGGCGAGGAACTCGGCACGAAAGGCCTCGAGGTCCGGTAAATCCCAGGGTTCCAGCGCATTCACGCGGTCGGCGGGCAGCGACTTGGAGGCGCAAACCAGCACGTCGTCGAAGAAATGATCCACTTCGCCGGACACGTAGGTCCAGCGGGTGCGCACGACCTGGCGGGTGCGCGTGACCATGTTGCCGTTGGCGTCGCGCTCGGTGTAGGTTTCGGTGTCCCAGTAATCGTCGCCGCGCATGCCGGTGTAACTCGAATAGGTCATCGAGTCATAGGTCCAGAAGGGCATGTAGACGCCGGAAAGCTGGCCGAGGTTGGCGAGCTGGCGGAGATTGGTCGGCGCGAACCAGCGGGACTTGATCCAGTCGTTGAAGGCGTTGACGGCATCGCGCTGGGCGACCCGAAAAGGGAGCAGCGATTCCGGGCAGATGATGCCCGCGGCCGATTCGCGCGGGGCGTTGGTGATGCTGGTGGCGCAGAAGGGGCAGGTGGCGGTCTCGACGTTATCTTCGAGAAGGACCATCGCCCCGCATCCGGGGCAGCGGACCTCCTGCGACCGGCCGGCGATGGTGCCGGTTTCCTTGCCGACCTTTGCGAGCGCCTGGGCGTAGTCGTGCTCTTCGATCGTCGTGGTCGCGGGGGCGATCTGCTCGACGTGGCCGCAATAGGGACACTTGAGGACGCGCTGGGAGGGATCGAAATCGAGGCGGGCGCCGCATTGTTTGCAGGGGAATTTCCGTCCGGGTTCCGGCGTGTTGGTAAGCGTCGGCGGCTTGACCTCCGGGACCGCATCGGCGGGCAGCGGAGGCGGCGCTGTCGCCGGCCCACCGGCGCCCCCGCCGGACGCCCCCCCCACCGGCGGCACGCGCGGCGGAACGCCGACCCGCATCCGTCCGGCTTCCTCAATCGATATCTTTCCCGTCAGCAATTCCCGGGCAATTTCGCGGTCATCGGGCATGAAAGATTCCGAGAAATCAAATCCAGCTTCCCGCCCCTGGCACCGGCGAGATCATCCCTGCGGCGGCAACGGCGGCGGAACTGCCGCGAACAGCCCCGATACCTCCGGCACGCTTTCCGCGGCCTGCCAGCCTGCCATTCCCTGCTTCCACACCAGCGTCGAGCGCGTGAGCGAGCCGTCGCGCACCTTCGCGCCCAGCGCGCCCGCATCCAGCGGACCCTGCTGCTGCCCGTTGATAGCGACGTAGAACGCCGCCGTTTGCGGAAGAGGCGGCGGAACCACCGCCGCCGGCGCAGCCCCGCCCCCGCCGCCGGAATTCATGGCATTGCGCATCTGATCGGCCAGCGCCGAGCCCGCGGCGATGCCCGCGCCCAGGCCGCTCATGCCGCTGGGATTCTTCGCCGCATCGCCGATCGCTTCCGCGGTGCGATACTGCGTGTATTTGTTCAGGTCCCCCAGGACGCCCATTTTGGTGCGCTGATCCAGGGCCTGCTCGACTTCCGGCGGCAGCGAAATGTTCTCGATCAGAAAACTCGTGAGCGCCAGGCCGAGGGCGGAGATATCCGGTTTGATCACCTCGAGCGCCACCTTGGAAATTTTGTCGTAATTCCCGGCCATATCGAGGGCGGCGATTTTGGACTGTCCGATCGCATCCACGAAGCGCGACACGATGGTGTTGCGAAGCTGGTTGGAGATTTCATAGGTTTCGAACATCGGGTCGGTGACGACGAGCTGCTTGAGGAAGGTCGCCGGATCGCCTATGTGAAACGCATACGAACCGAACGCCCGCACGCGCACCGCCCCGAATTCCGGATCGCGCATCATGATCGGATTCTGCGTGCCCCACTTCTGATCGGTCCACTGCCGCATCGAAAGGAAGTACACCTCCGCCTTGAAAGGCGACTCGAAGCCATACTTCCAGCCTTTGAGCGTGGAGAGGATCGGCAGGTTCTGCGTCGAAAGCGTATAGGTGCCCGGCGTGTTGAAAATATCCGTGAGCTGGCCCTCGTTGACGAAGAGCGCATTTTGCCCCTCGCGCACCACCAGCTTCGCGCCCATTTTTATCTCGTTGTTGGCGCGCGGAAAACGGTAACACAAAATGTCATTCTGCGCAGCTTCGTTCCACTCGATGATGTCGATGAACTGCCCACGCAACACATTGAAAATCGACATCCGCGCCTCCTGATCAGCAATCAGCATCTATCGCATCATCATAACAACGCGACGAATCCGCCGCCTATCCGCACCCGCTCACTTCAACTTCCCCGCATCCTGCAACTCCATCACGTACTTCACCAGCAGCGGCTCCACCTGCGTCGCGTCCGCCTGAATCTGCGCCTGCTTCATGTTGAAATGGAACTTCCGCCAGGACATCCCCTCCTGATACGTGCATCCCGACAAATGCCCGAAGTGCGGGCGGTCCGGGCAGCAGCGCACGCCGAAGCCATATTTTCGCATCGGAAATTTTTCGCCAAATCCGCCATCCTTCATCCGGTTGTTGTAGATCTCGATCAGCGGCGACACATTCTGGGTCCAGTTCCGCGGCACTCCGCCGCCGAAGGTCCAGATGCCCGCCGCCGGCGCGCTGGTCATGAGCTCCAGCAGCCTGGCTGTGTCCTTTTCCATGTCCATCACGATGCGCTTCCGGCCTGTCAGCTCGCGGATTTTGTTCGTGCTATACACGTCGTTGCCGAGTTCCGAATCGGTGAACGCGGGCACGAACACCGGCACCTTCTTCCGATACGCCGACAGCAGAATCGCCCGATGCTCCGGATAATGAGCCTCCAGATATTTCCCCAGCGCCGCGTGCAACACGCTCGGGCTGATCGTCTCTTCCCCGGAAAACGTCGCCAAGGCCGCGCTCATGATTTCATCGATGTGATCAAAATTCGTCTCGGGCTCGAGCACGTCCGTCACCCGGTTCAGGCCCAGCTTCGCCAGCTTTTCGTCATCATCCGCCGGGTTGTACTTGTAATGCTTCAACCCCAACCCCGGAACAAGCCCGTGCGCCATCAGCGCCCCTGTGCTCGTCACACTGTGCACCATTCCCCGATCGATCATGTCGCACAGCACCAGCGACAACTGCGCAATCGTCATCGCGCCCGACAGCGTCAAAAACCGCACGATCCCCTTTTTCGCCATCATCTGCCGCACCACCTCCGCCCCCTGCCGCACCTGCATCGCCACGCCCGGCATCTCGCCGAGAATCTCCAGCAACTCGCCCACCGTCCGCCCCTTCCCCTTGATTCGCTCCTCCAGCACCGCCAGCAGAATCGGCACAATGAAATTCGGATCGGCAAACACCGCATCGGGAAAGAAGCCATCCTTCACCTGCCCCGGCTTGCACAGGTCGTATGGATTGATGTAGATCGTGCTCCCCGTCTCGCGCGCGTAAAGTGCCCCCGCGTGACGCTCCGAATACGCCCCCACCACCACCGCCCGCTTCACCCGCAGCTGCCCGCCCGCCGGCAACCCGTCGTAATCCTCCGGCGTCATCACTTCGCCAAAAAATCCCATCCGCCCGCTCAGCCGCTTCAACATCTTCCCCAGCGGACTCGTCGGCAAGCCGTCATACACAATCGCCGGCTTCTCCCCTCCCGAGCACCATCCCGTCACCTTCGCCGCCACCTCCCCCAGCATCCGCGCCCCAAACGCACACCGGCTCATCCCGTCGACAATCTCCCCCACCGTCCTGCACTTGCCCAGATCCAGCAATTCCAGCGGCTGCAAATTCAACTTCTTCGCCATCGTTTTCCTCGCGAGCTCGGTCTGCAGTCGGATCATACCCTCCACTCCCAAAACGACGCGACCCGGCGTCATCAGACACCGGGTCGCTAAACAAGCGGGCGAAGGGGGTCGAACCCTCGACATTCACGTTGGCAACGTGACGCTCTACCACTGAGCTACGCCCGCGCAAATTGGGAACGGCATTATAGCATATCCTATCGGCATGTAAATGGCATCGCCTTTGGTCCAACACCTCAGCCATTCTCATTTTCCCTCCCCACATTATCGCCCCTGCGTTCGTCGCTCACCGGCTCCAGCACGCCTGCCAGCAACGCCTCCACCACCTGGGCCACCCCGCATTCCGCCGGCGAGCCCGTCATGCGCTTCGCCGCCGATTGCACTTCGGGAACCGCGCTGGCCATGGCGAAACTCAGCGTCGCCCCGCGCAGCATCGCCAAATCGTTCACATCATCCCCAATCGCAATCACCCGCCGCGGGTCCTCCCCCAGTTCCTCCGCCAAGGCTTCGATGCCCGTCCATTTGTTCACGCCCGCCGCGAACACCTCCAGCACCTGCACATCATAGTGCGGCGAATAGATCGAATGATGCGACGCGCCGATCCCGAACCGCACGGCCATTTCGCGCTCCAGCGCCCGCCCCTCCGCCACATCCGCCACGATCCCCAGCCGCACGATCCGGCCGCTATGGCTCGCAGGCGGCTGGTCGCAGCGCTCGGCATGCATGCGATTGGCCAGCAGCCATTCGCGAGTCCCCCGGTGCGGCTCGCCATGCTCCGTCATAAAATACGCCGGCATGCGCTGCGCCGGATCGTCGGCCAGCAGCAACACCGCATGGCCGCGCGATCCGAAAAAATCCACCGCCTCGGCAACCAATGCTTCCGGCATGAAGCGACACCGGGCGCTCCGGCCTGTCGCCATCTCGCTGACCATCGCCCCGTTCACAAAAACCCCCGGCCCCGCAAGTTTTAGCGACCCGATTACGCCGGCGCACTCCGTCGCGTTCCGCCCCGTGCAGATCGCGACATGAAATCCCGCCTGCCGCGCCGCGCGCAGCGCCGCCAGGTCGCGCTCGTTGATCTTGTGGTCCCACCCGATCAGCGTTCCATCCAGATCGCACGCGATGATCCGCCAGTGACTCTTCACGCAGTTCCCCCTCCCAGCCGTTCGTACACGCCGGCGATCCGCTCCACCATGCGCTCCGCCGAGAATCGGTCCAGGCACAGGGTCCGGCCTTGCGCTCCCATCGCGCGGGCGCTCTGGCGGTGCGACGCCATGCGGATCATCGCGGCGGTCAGCGCGCCGCCGTCGCCGGTCTTCACGAGATAGCCCGTCTGGTTCTCGATGCACACTTCCGCCGCCCCATCGCAGTCGTAGGAAATCACCGGCACGCCCCCCAACAGCGCCTGAGGCAGCGCCCGGGCCAATCCCTCCCGATAGCTCGGATGCACCAGCGCATCCATCGCCGGCAACAACCGCGGAACTTCCCCGGGCGGCACCAACCCCGCCAGCGTGAACCGCTTCTGCCAACCGCGCTCGCGGATCGTCTGCTCAAAGCGCGCCCGGAACACGCCGTCGCCCAGCCACAGAAAATGCGCGTCCGGCACTTGCTCGAACAACTCCGCAGCACCCGCCAGCAGATCGTCATGGCCCTTCAGGGGCTGAAGTCGCGCGATCGTGCCGAAGACATACGCCCCCGCCGGAATGCCCAAACGCGCCCGAACCTCCTCGCGCGTGACGCCCGGCGACACGAACGGCTCGACCTCCATCCCGCTGTACACCGTCGTGAACAGCTCCGGACGCCCCACCCCCGCGGCGAGCGCCTGCCGCGTCATCGCGTCGGCCACGCAGATGATCGCATCGCACCGCTTCGCCGCCCAACGTTCCAGGCTGATCCACAGCCGATTCACCGCCGCCCGCTGATAAGGATGAAACGGGAGGCCGTGAATCGTGTGCACCACCAGCGGCCGGCCATTCTTCGAGCGCCGCTTCACGCCCCACGCCGCGCCGCGTCCGACGATCCCCGCCTTGCTCGAATGCGTGTGCACCACCTCCGCCCCGGTGTCGCGAATCGCCTGCCGAATCGACCGCCACGCCGCCGCGTCATGCCACGCATGCGGATTGCGCACCAGGTGCGGCGTGACCTGCACGCGATACCCGCCGGCCTGAGCGCGCTCCATCAGGCTGCCTTCGGGGCCGAGACTCGGCCCGGTCAGCAGCGTCACCTCGTGGCCGCGCCGCGCCAGACCCTCGCAGGTCAGCAGCGTGTTTTCCTGCGCCCCGCCCACGATCAGCCGTGTGATGATGTGCAGGATTTTCATCGGAAACGAATCCACTGAAGGCACAATCCCTGAGCCGGAACGACGGGGCCGGCGTCGCGGCGGTTCTTCGAAGCGATCGCCGCCGCCACGCGCTCGACGGGCCAGTGCCCCGTGCCGACTTCCAGGACGGTGCCCACCATCGTGCGCACCATGTGATACAAAAAACCGCTGCCCTCGACGGCGAAAATCACCAGCGGACCGCGGCGGTGGATGGTGCAGGCGAAGATCGTGCGCACCGAGTTTTCGCGTTCGTCGGTTTTGCCTTTGAACGCGGTGAAATCGTGTTCGCCGACGAACGCTTCGCAGGCGGCCTGCATCGCCGGCAGATCGAGCGGGCGATAGAAATGATAGGTGTAGTGGCGGTAAAAAACCGGGCGGTCCGGGTTGCACCAGAGCAGGTAGCGGTAGCGTTTGCGGACGGCGCGCCACACGTTGAACTCGGGACCGGCTTCTTCCAGCGTGCGGATCAGGATGTCGGGCGGCAGGCGGCTGTTGATGGCGCGGCGGAGGCGTTCGGGCTCGAGCGGGGTATCGAGCTGGGTGACGGCGACCTGGCCTGTGGCGTGCACGCCGGTGTCGGTGCGGGAAGAGCCCTGGACGGTGACGGGGTGGCTGACGATGTAGCCGGCGGCTTTTTCGATTTCGCGTTGGACGGTGGGCTTGGGGTCGGGTTGGCGCTGCCAGCCTTGATAGGCTGCGCCGTCGTAGGCGATGGTGAGGCGAAAGCGCTTCATGGGTCAGCGGTGGGGCGACCAGAGGCGGATGCTGGAGACTTCGTACCAGGTGCCGGTGTAATCGGGATGGGCGAGGTCGGCGCGGACGCGGCCGCGGACTTCGACGGTTTCGCCGCCGTTGTAGCCGGTGAGCATGTCGGGCGGGGTGAGCGCGAGCTGGCCGGCGTAGGTGTCGGCGGGGGCGCCGAAGCGGATGACCCAGACGGGCGGGTCGGAGGGATTTCTGGCGGTGATGCGGGAGAGGCGTCCGAAGATGGTGGAGAAGTCGTTGTTGTGCCAGCCGAAGGCGGGGTCGGGGTAGACTTTTTTGGCGGAGCAGTCGGGGAGGAGTGGGAGGAGGAGGCAGAGGAGCGGGAGGAGGGATTTTCGCATGTGGGGTCCTGTGTTGGGGCGCGGGGGGATTGTATCACGGTTTGCCGACGGTGTGGACGGAGAGGGAGTTGGTGACGCCGACGATGCCGAGGGGAGCGCCGGCGGCGATGACGACGCGTTCGCCGGGCTGGGCGAGTTTGTGGTCGTGGCAGAGGGCATCGACGAGGAGGGGCAGGTCGTCGAAGTGGCCGGGGATTTCGGACTGGACGGGGGTGATGCCGTAGTAGAGGGCCATGCGTCGGACGGCGGCGGCGTCGGTGGAGAGGGCGACGATGGGGACGCGGAAGCGGTGTTTGGAGAGGTAGCGCGCGGAGCCGCCGGCCTGTGACCAGACGACGACGAGTTTGGCTTCGAGGTCCTCGACGACGGATTTGACGCCGTGAGCGACGGCGGCGGTGCGGTGGTGGACTTTCTGGAGGAGCCTGGGGGGCTCGACGGTGATGCGTTTTCGGGCGATGTAGGATTCGGTGTGGTGGGCGATTTCGCAGAGGACGTGGACGGCGCCGACGGGGTATTTTCCGACAGCGGTTTCGCCGGAGAGCATGACGGCATCGGCGCCGTCGAGGATGGCGTTGGCGACGTCGGAGACCTCGGCGCGGGTGGGGGAAGGATTGTCGACCATGGTTTGAAGCATCTGGGTGGCGACGATGCAGGGTTTGCCGGCTTCGTGGGCGGCGTGGACGATGTCTTTCTGGATGATGGGGACGGCGGTGAGGTCCATTTCGACGCCGAGATCGCCGCGGGCGACGAGGACGGCGTCGGAGGCTTCGACGACGGCTTCGAGGTTGTGGACGGCCTGGGGCATTTCGATCTTGGAGATGATGTGCTGGCGGGCGTTCTTTTTTTCGAGGTATTTGCGGAGGCTGATGACATCGTCGGCGGAGCGGACGAAGGAGAGGGCGATGTAATCGACGTCGTTGGCGACGGCGAAATCGACGTCGGCCCAGTCTTTGTCGGTGATGGAGGGGAGGTTGACGCTGGTGTGGGGGAGGTTGAAGCCTTTGTTGGATTGGAGGATTCCGCCGGTGGTGACGCGGCAGCGGACGAGGTTGTGGAGGGGTTCTTTGTCGGTGCAGAGGAGTCGGATGGCGCCATCGTCGATGAGGACGCGCTGTCCGACGTCGAGGTCGTCGACGAGTCCGGGGTAGTTGGTGGAGATGCGGAGTTCTTTTCCGAGGGTGGGTTCTCGTTGGATGGTGAGGGTATCGCCTGGGTCGAGGTGCATGGCGTTGTTGTCGATTTGGCCGACGCGGATTTTGGGGCCGCAGAGGTCAGCCATGATGGCGACGGGTCGATTGGCGGCGGAGCGGATGGTGTGGAGGTACTGGCGTTTCTGGTCGAGCGAGCCGTGGGAGAAGTTGAGGCGTGCGACGGAGACGCCGGCGTCGACGAGCTTGGCGAAGACATCGGGGGTGGCGGAGGCGGGTCCGAGGGTGACGACGATTTTGGTGTTGGGGCGTTGCATGAGGGGACTGCTTTCGAAAGGCGGATCGGTGGGATCGGTCGCGCGAAGGGGGCAGGATAAGGCGGGGTGTGGGATTGGTAAATCGTCCGGGGCAGGGATGGGGGCGGGGCGCGGCGTGGGGTGAAGGTGGGTTTTTGGGGAGAGGAAGTGGGGTTTTGTTCGATGTATCGGGGGTGTTTTGCAAAAAAGGGTGAGTTTTTGCCGTTGTGTATTTTGCGGATTGAGGTTTTTGTGCTTGTGTATGAGGTTTTTGGGGAAATTGGACACAGCTTTCCCCCGCCCGCCCCAGACGACGGAAACAGGAAGACACGAAGGGATGAAGCCCCCCCCGACCAGGAAGGTTTTTGGGGTGGTTTGGGTCATGGCGCAGTGCTCCTCTTTGTCTATAGAGGGGTGGTGCGCCCAGTTTGTGCGCACACAGCGGGGGGGGGAATTGGG
>DASZTO010000010.1:0-67866 GCA_035548175.1 Phycisphaerae bacterium
CGCCGCGCGCAATTCCCCCGACCACCCAATTACCAATTACTAATTACCAATTACCAGAAAGGCCCGCACCGCAGCACGGGCCTCCCCAAAATTCCATCCTCAGTGCGTATTGCTCGCCGGCCCCCACGCCTGCCCATTCACATCCGGGCTCTCCGGCGTATACCGCCGAAACGTGAACGACCCATAATCCTTGATCGAATTGTACGCAATCACAATCTTGTCCCCCTGCAAAAACCCGTCATACCGGCATACGCCGTCGATCGGATTCATCACCCGCTCCCCGTAAAACGTCACCTTGTCTCCCTCCGGCACCGCCGTCAGGTACACCTTCACCTCCTCCGGAAATACAAAAAAGTGCCACAACTGCAAATGCGCCTCATACTTCGTCGCCTTCACCCCCTGATCGTTGGTCGTCGTCTCCACCGGCATGATGATCGCCCGCGAATACCCCCAGTAATAGTCCGAATCGTCCGAATGCCACTCCCCCTGCCACTTCCCCGCCAAGGGCGTCGCCGTCACATCCGACGCCAACACCACCTTCGTGTCCTTCCAATGCTGGTCGTACGCCGTCGTCGTCGCACACCCCCCTACCCCCAGCCCCGCCGCCGCCAACACCCCCACCGCCGCCAACTTCAATCCCACGCCACACACATCACCACGCATGCAATTCTCCTCATTCTCGCCGGCCACAACCGGCCCCGCACAGTATACCCTTCCTCAACGCCCTCACCACGAAAACGTTGCACCACCCCTTCCCCCCAGGGAAGACGCACCTCCCCTTCCTCCCATAGTTGCGCCACCCCCCCACTTTCTTCCAACCTCCGCAAAACTTTTTTCGCCTCCCCTTTCGCGCTCCCACAAGTCCCTGACATTTCACATCCCACAAACCCTTCGCCCAACGCCGGTGGATCCGACATCGCTTGCGTCTGTCGCGACCCGTGCAAAATCACATTGCATCCGTTCTTCGACCCATTCCTCCCCGAACCAACACGCGTTGGAAATCATCCCAAATTGCCCCCTCCCCATCTCCGCCCACCGTGACCTATCTCCCAACCACCTCCCCACGCACCGCGCGCCGCCGCCAGTAATGCGTAACCGCCACCCACCCACACGAAACACACAATCCCCCGGCATTCTCCCAGCACGCACGCCCCACCACCTCCCAAACGACGTCCCAATGCAAAGCGTCGGACATCGCATAACAAATCCCAGCCGCCATCGCAAAGGCTCCGAGAACCGCCACCACAAATGCCCCCACCGGAAGCGCCACCCGCAAAATCCTGTTTACCATCACCGCCTCCCCCAAAAGAACCGCCGCCCACGGAACCGTATACGTCAGCACCCCCATCTGAATCACCCGCATCGGCACGAGCCACTCAAGGATGGACGCCAGCACCGGAACAAAAATAGATGCCCACAAAAAAACCGCAACGGCCAACACAACCCCGGCCACCAGAACATCCACCATCAAACGCTCACGCCCCTTCATCACCCAAATCCTCCTCATTCGCCCCTCTCACCCCTGCCATCTCCGCATGCATCCGCTTTACATCACCATCTCCACGGCCGGCGCCACTTCATGAATAAAGTGCGCCAGTTCCTCAAATTCTCCTTCCCCCAGCGCATGGTCAATCGATAAAAGTCGCTTGATGCCCGATCCGTGAAGTTGGACCTGAAGTTGGTATCCGCGATAGACAAGCATGTATCGCCCAGCGATCAATGCCACTTCCCCCCACACCAACGCTTCCGTTCCGTACGAAATGCCCACATCGTCGATTTGCAAAACCTTCGCCTTCATCATCGGCCTAAAAAAAGCGAAAGCCAGAACCCCCCCGGCAACCACGACCGCCCCAACGGTCGCCATGGCATTCATCCCGCTACGCTGAACGCTCGGCGCTTCCAGCATCTTCGCTGCCATAAACACACAAAAAACCGCGGCGATCGCCATCGCCACAAAATGGCCCGCACTGCGGCCACCATAACGTTCGCGCAACGCCACCTTTCTCCCGCCGACCTCCGTCGTACATCGAATGGATGCGATTTTCATACCTGTAAGGGCCTCGGATACAAGTCGCCCACTCAAGCCTCCGCCGAATCCTCCTCAATCGTCTCACTCACCCCCCGCGCATCATCGTCACAGCGTCTCGACAAACACCCGATTGGTTTGCCACTGCGCCAGCTTCTCGCGTATCGACTGCACGTCCGCATCCGACTGCCCAGGAAGCATGATATCCACCCGACGTCGAAACCCCTCCGCAATACGAAACCTCCAGATTTTGCGCCGTTGCATAAAATCAATCTCCAGGCCTTGCCGCCAGGGCTCCGCACGTGGCGCTTCCCGGGTCCGAGGATACTGAACGAACCCCCCCGGACCCAGCCACACCACAATGCCCGCGCGCAGCACCCAGAACCGCCATAGCAACCACGCCCCCCATGCCCAGCAGACCCCCGCAAACAACAGCACCGGCGCCATCGGAAACCCCGCGAGGAAAGGAAATCCCCCCAGCAGGATCGCCCAAATTCCTCCCAGGAGCAATCCCCATTTTGTATCGCCGCGGAATCGCGGCGCATGCACGCCAGCCAGTTCCATCCCGTCACCCACGTTCCTCTTCCCAAAACAAGCGTCCGCCGCAGCGCCCGCCACACCAATGCGGCAGGACAACTCATTTTATCACGCACGCTTCGTCACGACTTAACGTCCTGCCGTTGCGAAATCCTTCGAGCCGCCTACCATGCGTTCATGCAGCTCAAAGATATCCTCCAGATGAACGAGACCCCGCTCCGCGACGTTCTCAATGAAGCTGTCCGCGTCGTTGATGGGATCCATAGCTTCCCCTTCACACACCGCTTCCCATTGGTCGTCTCCGCCATTCGAAAAGACCAGGGCCTCTACCACTACCGCACCCGACCCTCCAGCGCGGAGAAAATCGAAATCTCCCGACATGCCATCTTCCCACAGTTGACGCTCGTCCACGAGGTCGGCCACTTCCTTGACCACCTCGCTCTCAATCCCATCAAAAGAGAGTTCGCCACTGACCATGACCCGGCTTTCGAGCCGCTTCTTCACCTTTGGGCCGAAAGTCCGGAGGTGCGCGCCGCAGCCACCCTGCTGGCCAACTTTGGCAAGACCCAAACAAAGGCAAGTCGTGCCGCTTTGCGGTACTACCTCACCCCGCGGGAACTCTGGGCCAGGTCCTACATGCAGTGGGTTGTCACCCGCTCCTCCCAGCCCGATTTGACGCGGCAATTACACCTGCTGCATGCCAGCGGATGGGCCTTCGCTGGACGACGCTGCACTTTTCAATGGGACGCCAACTCGTTCAAGCCTATAATGAACGCGGTCGATAAACTGATGGAAAGCGCTGGATTGCTATGACCATTCACCTCCCCTCTCCAAAGCCGTCGAAACCCCGTACACGCGCCTCCAAAAAAAACGCCGCCCTGCCCGCGCCCGACACCTGCCGCAACGGCAAACGGGTTTCCAACCTCCCTACCCTCGCTGAACGCCTCGCCGCCAAAAAATAATCTCCTCCCCGCCCAGACACCGACTTGACGACTCCACGACTTCACAACGCCTCCCCTTTTACTCTTCACCATTCACTATTCCATATTCCCCCTCACTCCTTCCCCACAATCCCCTCCCCCGGCACCACGCTCTTCTCCGGCGCATGCCCCTTCAACGTCCCCGCATCGAACTCCTTCACCACCTCCGCCGCCGTCAGCTTCTCATCCACCGGCACCCCCGACTCCTTCAACGCCGCCACCACATCCACCAGCTCCCCTTCCTGCCCGTTCTTCTGATTCAAATCCACCCGCCGCTCCGGCAACTGCCCCACCGCGTCCACCAGCCCCACCACATCCACCGACGTCTTCAACCCGCCCCCCGCCCCCGCCTCCAGCTTCAACTGCCCCCCTACCACCGCCAGCGCCCGCATCTGGTACAGCTTCTCCGCATTCTCCTCCGTCTCCTTCGCCCCCGCGCTCACTTCCCGCGCCCGCGACACGCACGCCTCCAGCAGTCCCTTGAAACCCGCCGCATCCTTCGCCGACATCGGCACCGCCAGGCTCACCACCGTCTTCTCCCGCGCCAGCTTCAACGACCTGTCCGCCAACGCCCCCATCATCTGCTTCAGCGACCCCTCCTCCATCACCATCAACGGGTTTATCGCCTCCGGACCGCCCCCCTGCGTCGTCGCGCCCTCCGCCCCCGCCGCCCCGCCCGCGGCATCCGCAGGCTGGCTCGCCGCATCCTCCAGCGTGATGTCCTTCAACGTCTGCGCCCGCAGATCCGCCCACGTGTACACCTTCCCCCCATCCTTCCGCCGCAGCAATTCCTCATCGATCCCCTTCGTCAAATCCCCGCTCTGCGCCGCCGCCGATAGCTCCGCCAACGCCCCATCCACCACTTTCCCCGGCACGCGCAACGCCTGGTAATACCCCAACGCCGGCTTTCCATCCGCCCCCGCCCCCCCCTGCCCGCCCGCCTCCACAAAAAATTCCCCCGGCACCACCTCCACCTGGCTCAAATCCACCCCCGTCGTCGTCTTGTCCACATTCGTCGGCCGCGACGCATACATGTTCAGCACGCTGAAATCATGATCCCCCATCCGAATCAACGAATCCGCCAGCAGCCCCGCCACATATCCCCCCGGCACCGCCGGCGTAATCCAATGATCCCGGTTCGCATACAACGCCTTCAAATACGCCACATCCTCCGAATCCTTCGCCTGAATCCCGCGCAGCACCATCAGCATCCGGAATTCATCCTTCCCCGCATCATATGTCACATAATCCCGCTCCACCGCCGAAATGCACGAACTCAACCCCGCCGCCATCCCCGCCATCACCACCACCATCGCCACCCGCCCCGCATCCGCACGTGTCACCGCTCGCATGCCATCACTCCCAATCAGTGCCGTTCCGTCTGCATAATTCAGCTTCCCCACCACCCCTGTACCGATATAGTCTACACATACATCTTCAAACGCCGCCCATCTTTTCGCAAGCCGCAACACATCGAGGCCCCCCCATGCCCATCCCCCGCACCCTCCTCCTCCTCCCCCTGCTCCTCACCGCCTGCACCTCCCCCAACCACCACCCCGCCGCCGCCCGCACCCCCTTCCCCACCGAAAAACCCACCACCTTCCTCACCAACCTCCTCACCGACGCCTACCACGGCAAAACCGATTCCGTCCTCGACCGCACCCACTTCGACAACAACAACCAGCGCGCCGTCTTCAAACGCCTCCTCACCATCGCCGCCGCCATGCAATCCGTCCACGACGCCCTCGACAAAACCTTCCCCCCCAATCCCGCCCTCAACCCCGATCCCCTCGACGCCGCCCTCGAACCCCTCGCCACCGCCATCACGCGCCTCGAACCTCCCGCCACCGCCCGCGTCGTCCCCGCCCCGCCCGCCCAGCCCTACACCCTCATCGCCCAGAACCACCACTGGAAACTCGATTACCCCCGCACCCAGCCCGGCGCCAGCCAGCCCATCTCCAACGCCGACCTCAAAACCCTCGACGAGGCCGCCAGAAAATACCGCCAGCTCGCCGCCGACATCCGCGCCCACAAATACCCCACCCTCCAAGCCGCCCTCGACGCCCTCAACCCCGCCGCCCACCCGCCCACCACCGAACCCGCCACCTCCCAACCCCTCCCCTGACCACCCCAGCGCGTCCGGAGTTCACGCTTCAGCGTGCCGTCAATTTCCCCTTCCGTCTTTCGTCTTCCATCTTTTGTCTTTCATCTTTCGTCTCTCCCGCCGGGAACCCACACCCCCCTCCGCGCATCCAACCCTTAAGCCCCACTCCCTTTCACCGGAGACCCCCATGCTCACCCGCCACGCATCCCTCCTCACCACCTTCGCCCTCCTCACCGCCGCCACCGCCGCCTTCGCCCAGGCCCCCGCCACCCAACCCGCCCCCACCCAGCCCGACGCCGGACCCTCCCTCACCGTCTACTCCTCCGCCGACCCCGCCGGTTTCGATCCCCAGCAATTCATCCACCAGCAACGCCTCGGCTACTCCAACATCGACCCCTCCCAAATCCCCGGCTTCGGCGTCGTCAAGGAAACCCGCAACCTCGCCCTCCACCCCGGCGAAAACAACGTCGCCGTCACCGACGTCGCCGAATACATCGACCCCACCACCGTCAGCTTCTCCGACCTCACCGATCCCCAAACCTCCGTCCTCCAGCAGCAGTTCAAGTTCGATCTCGTCAGCCCCGCCAAACTCCTCGAAAAATACGTCGATCAGCCCATCACCCTCCTCGCCGCCCTCGGCAACAACAACGTCGAAACCGTCACCGGAACCCTCCTCTCCACCAACCAGGGCCAACTCGTCGTCCAAACCACCAATGGCCTCCGCATGTTCGTCGCCTCCCAGGTCCAGGTCCAGCTCGGCAAACTCCCCGAGGGCCTCATCACCCGCCCCACCCTCGACTGGCAAATCAACGCCACGCAGGCCGGCCAGCACCGCGTCCGCACCACCTACCAGACCAGCGGCCTCACCTGGCGCGCCGATTACACCCTCGTCCTCAACGCCGACGACACCGCCGCCGACCTCGGCGCCTGGGTCACCCTCCTCAACCTCAGCGGCGCCAGCTACAACAACGCACAACTCAAACTCATCGCCGGCGACGTCCAGCGCGTCCAGCCGCAACCCTATGGCGCCCGCGGCGGCTTCGCCATGGACGCAGTCAGCGGCCCAGCCACCGGCTTCGAGGAAAAATCCTTCTACGAATACCACCTCTACACCCTCCCCCGCCGCACCGACATCAAAGACAATTCCACCGAGCAGATCGCCCTCTTCCCCACCGTCCACAACGTCTCCGTCGAAAAAGTCCTCGTCTACTATGGCCTGCCCGCCAACTTCTCCCAGTACATGTTCGTTCCCAACCCCGTCCTCGACCGCGACATCGAAAATCAGTCCAACCACAAGGTCGACGCCTACATCCGCTTCAAAAATGCCGAGAATAACCACCTCGGCATCCCCCTCCCGCGCGGCAAGGTCCGCGTCTACAAACAAGACTCCTCCGCCACCGGCGGCGACGGTTCCCTCGAATTCGTCGGCGAAGACCTCATCGACCACACCCCCAAAGACCGCACCCTCCTCATCAAAACCGGCCAGTCCTTCGACATCACCGGCGACCGCACCCAAACCGATTTCACCGTCGACAACAGCCGCCGCGAAATGACCGAATCCATCAAAATCGTCCTGCACAACCCCACCAAACAACCCGTCACCGTCATCGTCAAAGAAAACCTCTTCCGCTGGGTCAACTGGGAAATCACCAAATCCAGCGACAACTACGAAAAAATCGACTCCCGCACCATCCACTTCAACGAAAAGGTACCCCCCGAAGGCGACACCACCGTCACCTACACCGTCAAATACACCTGGTGACCCCCACCAGGGCCTCCCTCCATCCCCCCCGCACCTCTATCGACCCGCGCCGAAGCTCGCCGCGCCGTCCCTGCTTCCCCCGCCTCTGTGCAACTCCCCTCGAAGGCCTTTGCTTTTCGCGGAACCCCTCGCCCACCCATTGCATCCCCTCGGAGGCCCGAACTTCCTCGCTCTCCTCGTCGTACCATTCCCATGAAGCGCCTCCTGATGTCCCCCCTCTTGCTCCTCATCGCCCTCGCCTGCCTCGCTCAAATCCCCTCCATCGTCATGTACCGCCAACTCGACGTCTGGCCTTGGGCTCAGGAGGGCCGCACCTATTTCGCTACCTTCGCCCTCGCCGCCGCCGCTTCCTGCGCCGCCGCCTGCTGCGCTTCCATCCTCCTCGCCGCTCCCGCCTTCCGTCGCCGATTTTCCCTCCCGCGCTTTATCCTCCTCGCCGCCTGCCTCGCCCTCTTGGCATACTCCTCCCTCAAGGAGGCTCTCGCCGCAGGCCGCGCTGCCTGGGTCCTTGGCGAAATCACCCGCCACCACTTCCTCCCCTATGCCGCCTATTTCCCCGACGCCATCCACAACTTCCCCTTCTACGCCGCCTGCAAAAATCTCGCCCTCATCCCCACCCTCCTGCTCGCCGACGCCCCCCTCACCGCCTGGTTCAGCGCCTCCGCTTCCCCTGCCGCCGCTCGCTTATCGCGCCCCATCGAATACCTCGCCATCGTGCTCGCCTGCCTCAACCTCTTCCTTGGCCCACCCCTCACCGACCGTGGCCGCTTCGCCCTCCCTTCCCCAGACAATTCGCAAATACTTCCCTTCGTCACCATCGCACTCTACATCCTCCTCGCCGCTCTTACCCTCCTCGCCGCCACCCGCCGCTCGCCCGCCCCCGCGCCCCCATCCCCCACCCGCGATCCATCCCCGCGAACCCCCGCCGCCATCCTCTCCTACCGCACACCTCCGCCCCCACGCCCTTCTCACCCCTTGCTCTATTCCGCCCTCGCCCTCCTCATGAGCCTCCTGACCCTCTTCGCCATCCTCGCGCACGAACACCGGCTCGATGTCGATATCACCCTCTCCTACGACCCCCCTGCCAACATCGCTATCTCCTTCGCCAGCCGCCCCGGCCCCGCAAACGCCGACACACTCCTCCTCCACACCGGCCCAACCCCCGCCTCCGCCCCATTCAGCTACGCTCCCCTCAGCTTCTCCTCCACTCCCAACAACCGCCTCCTCTCCATCCCCTCCTCCGCGCTTCCCTTCGCCACCGCACTCCTGATCCTCCTGCTCCTCTCCCGAATCTCCTCCTCCGACGCCGCCTCCAGCGCCCTCCCCTCCGTTCACTATCCCTCACCAAATCTTGCCGCGCTCCACTCCCCCACGAACCCCCCGCCCCCCTCCATCGTAAAACCCCCATGAAACCCCGCGCACCTACCCTCGCCTTCACCACCCTCTCCGCCGCACTCCTGCTCCAACTCCCGCCCCTCCTCTTCCTCTGCTACTTCGTGCACTCCTGGAACGTCTGGCCCACCGCCGCCCAGGCACGCGACTATTTCCTCGCCATCGTCCTCGCCGCACTCGCCGCCTCCGCAGCCGCCCTCGCCGCCATCCCCCTCGTCCTCTCCCCGCGCACCGCATGCTCCCGCCCGCGCGCCGCACTCCTCATCCCCTTCCTCGAACTCTTCGCCCTCGCCTCCATCATCAAAGCCCTCGCCGCCGCGGACGCCGTCTACATCCTCCACCACATTGTCCATCACGATTTCCTCCCCTATCTCTCCCCCAAGCCCCTCCTCGACCGCCTCAATCCCGCCGCCCAACTCGCCAACCTCCTGCTCATCCCGCTGCTCCTCCTCGCCGACCGCCCCCTCGCCCGCTGGATCATCACCGCCAGCGCCTCCCTCCCCCGCTACCGCCTGCACCGCCTCCTCGCCAACGCCGCCCTCATCGCCACAACCCTGTGCGCCCTCCTCCTGCCCGCCAGCCTCGTCCAAAGCCGCTTCTTCCTCCCCGCCGCCGGCGGAAGCGATCGCGCCTGGTTCCTCCCCCTCCTCATCGCCCTGGTCTATCTCGCCCTCGCCCTCTGGCTCCTGCCCCCGCTCCTCCCCCCGCAACCAGAAATCCCAGCATCGCCACAAAATCCCACAAACAACGCCCCGCCCCCGCCCACCGCCAAGCGCCTCTTCCTCTCCCTCGCATTCCTCCTCGCCGCCCTCTGCGTGCTCCTGCTCACGATCGCCCACATCAGCCACCCCATCGAACTCGCCGCATAAAGCCCACCCCCTCCGCGGGGTGGGTCCAGTGTGCGCCCCTCATCACCACCTCCATCGCTATGCCCCCGTCCACTTCCAACTCTCCACATCACTGATTCTTCTCCTGATGAAATACCATTGCTCATCACCTCTCGGCACCTTCATGCGCTCCGCAAGCCGCCCGCCCACCTCTTTCACCTCCGCATCACCCGCTCCCGCTCCGCCAGCGTCGGCACCATCACCCGCTGCCCCACCCGCAACCGCCCCACCTCCAACCCCGGATTCATTCCCCGCACCCGCCGCCCCAAAGCCGCCGCCCCCCGCCCGTCCCACCTTCCATCCATCTCCGCCAGCCCCTCCATCAACCCGCTGAACGTGTTCCCCGCCTGCACCTCCAGCCACTCCCGCTCCTCCGTCGGCTTCGCCTCCTCCACCCGCCCCACAACCGCAAACCGCATCACCGCCACCACGCGCACCTCGCACCGCCCGCTCACAACTTCATCCCGGTCCTCCACGCGCCGCACCTCCACCTCCATCAACTCCCCGGTCTGCTCGTTCCAATGCCCATCCACCGTCACCCGCGCTAGCGCCCCCGTGTCATCCGCATAATCCCCCCCAAGGCACCCCACATACCGCCACCCGCCCCGCGCAGCACGCTCAATCAACACCCGATGCCCGCTCACCGTGTCCGGGTTCGGCCGATCCACATACTCCACCTCATACAACGTCCCGCCCCGCGCATCGCTCCCCACCACCCGCGCCCACGCCTCCCCGCTGAACGCCTCCGTCCCCACAGGCGCCGCCTTCCGCACGCTCGCTGTCTCCACCGCATGCCGCACCACCCCGCCATCCACCCCCGCCAACCGTGAAGCCCACACCCGGAACCACCGCACCCCTCCCTTCCCCATCCCGGTCCACACGCGCACCGCTCGCCCATCGTCCAACACCCCCGTCACCGTCGGCCGCGCAGGCCGCTCCACCCGCGCCGCCCCCGCCATCACTCCCGCCACCCCCACCCACACCACCATCCATCCAATCATCCGCCGCATCACCAGCCTCCCTGCACACAGCCCCCCATTCATCGGCCAATCCCTGCGCACCGCGTAAACAGGCCGCCCACCACCAAACGCTTCCTTCTCGCCCTCGCACTGGCAATCGCCGCCCTCTACCTGCTCCTGCTCACCATCACCCACATCAGCCACCCCATCGAACTCGCCGCCTAAAGCACCCCCGGCCAACGCCCGAACAAGCAAGCACCCACGCCTCGCTACGCCCCCCCTTTCGTCCTTCGTCTTTTGTCTTTCGTCCTTACCCCCCAAAAGGTTCCCCTCACTCCCCCACTTCCGGCGCCACCCACGCCGCCTTGTCATCCACATGCCCAATGCTATACGCCGACGCCGATTTCCCCGGATCAAACACAAACAGCGTCCCCCACCCGCCCTCCGTCCACACCACCGCATGCGTATCGTCCACACGAAACCATTTCGCCGTGAATGGCCGCTGGTCCGAACTCAAATAAATCCCATCCGGACGAAACGTGATCTTCCCATACTTTGGCGAATCAAACGATTTCCCCGCATACGGCGCCGCTGCCGCCGCTCCACCCCCCGCCTCCCCGCGCCCCCGCTCCACCAACAGCACCACCCCCGCTCCCACCCCAAGGCACACCACCATGCACACCACCGCCAGCCACACCTTCATCGCACGCTCCTCGCACCCCCCGCCCGCCCCACATTCCCACGCGATGCGCCACGACCCACGAAATGCCCCTCCATTGCACCCCCCCCTCGCCACCCAGTCAACGCACGCCCCCAAAAGCCCACCCCCTCCGCGGGGTGGGTCCAATGTGCGCGCCTCATCACCACCTCCATCGCTATGCCCCATCCACTTCCAACTCTCCACATCACCGATTCTTCTCCTGATCAAGGTACGATTGCTCAATCACCTCCATCGGCACCTTCATGCTCCCCGCAAGCCGCCTGCCCGCATCCTTCAGCCGCTCCCCATCGCGACCGCCCGCGATCGGAAACCGCGCACGTGAGCCATCCGCGAGCCGACACACCAGATTCAATTCATTGTGAACCATCTTGAATCCCGGCTGCCACCCGCTGATAAATTGCACCGACATCCCCTCCGGTGACGCAAACACCTGATGCACCCAATCCATGTTGATCCTGCCGGTCGCCTTGTCAAAGTGAAACGAAGGCCCGCGCCGGTACGAATAACCCCAGTAATAATTCACCCCCACCGCGAAAAGGCAAAAGAATGCCGAAATCCCCAAAAACCCCAGCCAATTTCCATGATCCCCCACGACAAACACCAGATACGCACCCCCCAGCATGACCAGGAGAATCACCACCATTCCGAACGGAAGTCGCCTGCAATGGTGTATCTCCATGTAACCATCCGTCTCCTCAAGCTGCCAGTAATCCAGCGGCGCCTGCCCATACCCCAGCAGCACATCGTCCTTCGCTTCACTCATATTTCAATTCCACCACAACCAGCAGCCGAGTCAAATCCCACAACGTATCGGGGCTGGAGGAAATGGCGAGAATTCGAGCAAAATCTGTGGAGATTCTCAGGATAATCCTGGGAAATTTCCTGGTGGTTCAACCGCTACAAACCTATAGTTCTGTCAGCGACCAGAATGGCCGGCGTCAGCCGACCTAAGGACCTCAAATCCCTGGCCGCTTTTTTTCTTTTTGCTGCTGCTCCACCAGCCACGCCACCACGTCCCAAGTTTCAGTGGGGCGGGGCGGCTTGGGGCATTCCGCGCGCACAACTTGGCACGAATCGCGCGCATTCAAACCCAAAAATTCCCTCCCCAACCCCAACAGCCCCAACCCCTTACCCCAATTGCCCCCACCTCTCTGTGCGCACAAACTGGGCGCGACTCCCCTCTATAGACAAAGAGGAGCACTGCGCCATGACCCAAACCCCAAAAAACCTTCGTGGTCGGGGGGGGGGCTTCACCTCTTCGTGCCTTCGTGTTTCCCTCGGGGCGGGGGGGCGAGTGTGTGTCGAATTGCCCCAAAAACCCCATACACAAGCACAAAAACCCCACCTTTGCAAAAACACAACGGCAAAAACTCAACGTTTTTCACCAAAACCCCCCGATACATCGAAGAAAACCCCAAACTCTTCCCCAAAATCCCCCATTCGTGTCCACTCCTGCGCATTTGTGGAAAATTCCCGTACCCCCCCTCCTCCCGCTACAATCCCCCCTGCAACCACCCTCCACGGAAGGACCTGCCATGGCCAAAAATCCCTCCCCCCCCTCCTACTCCCTCGAATTCGAAAAACCCATCCTCCAGCTCGAAAAAGAACTCGCCAACCTCGTCACCCTCCAGGAAACCAAGGACGCTGACTACGCCTCCGAAATCAACGGCCTGCGCACCCACCTCACCGCCCTCCTCAAAAAAACCTACCAGAACCTCTCCGCCTGGGAAACCGTCCAGGTCGCACGCCACCCCGCGCGCCCCCAAACCCGCGATTACATCGACATGATCGTCAAGGATTTCGACGAGGTCCACGGCGACCGCACCTTCGGCGATGACAAAACCATCGTCACCGGCATGGGACGCATCGGCGGACACAAATGCATGATCGTCGGCCACCACAAAGGCCGCGATACCAAGGAAAAAATCGCCTGCAACTTCGGCTGCGCCCACCCCGAAGGCTACCGCAAGGCACTCGCCAAAATGCAGTTCGCCGAAAAATTCAACCTCCCCATCGTCACCTTCATCGATACCCCCGGCGCTTACCCCGGCATCGGCTCCGAAGAACGCGGCGTCGCCGAAGCCATCGCCGTCAACCTCCGCGAAATGGCCCGCCTCAAAACCCCCATCGTCTGCATCGTCATCGGCGAGGGCGGCTCCGGCGGCGCACTGGGCATCGGCGTCGGCGATCGCCTCGCCATGCTCCAATACGCCTGGTACTCCGTCATCTCCCCCGAAGGCTGCTCCGGCATCCTCTGGAAAGGCCCCGCCAACGCCGCCGATGCCGCCGAAGCCCTCAAACTCACCAGCAAATACCTCAAAGACCTCGGCATCATCGACGAAGTCATCGAAGAACCCCTCGGCGCCGCCCACCGCAACCCCCGCGCCGCCGCCGACAACATCGAAAAATACATTGACAAAACCCTCCGCGAACTCAAACGCCTCCCGCTCGAAAAACTCGTCGACGCCCGCTACGACCGCCTCCGCAACCTCGGCACCGACGCCGTCGCCGCCACGTGACCCCCCCCCCGCGCCCCGCCGCGCACAACCGCGCCGCGCATGGAAGAAACGGAGAAGGAAACATGTCACGGCTGCTTCTTCTTGTTCTCCAGCATCTCCTGCCACGCCGGATCCCCCGTCCCCACCGCCTTCACGTGGTACCTGTCCTCCATCCGCCCCACGAGCGATTTCTCCAGCTCCATCGCATACCGCGGATCCGCCGCCGATTGCGATTGCCCGCCCGCCGCCGTCACCATCGTCTCGGGATAAATCGACACCCGCGTCGAGCCCACCCCCGCGGCGCTCGTCGACACGCTCACGGCGCTGGTCGTCGTCGACAGCTCAAACTCCCCCTGCGTGTCGCCCGCCTGTTCCTTGGCCACCACCAGCTTCCATTCCTTCTCCAACTGCTGCACGTACCCGTTCACATCCTTCACCGGCGCCGGAACGATCAAAATCGCACCGTTCTCCGAAATATCCGTGTCCGGCATCAACGCGTTCTCCGTGCACCCCCCCACCGCCAGGACCACCACCGCCGCCAGAACCCACCCGCCCCGGCCACATCCGCCTGCGTTCATACATGCTTCCTTTGCGTGAAAACAGCGATTTTACGCGAAACCGAGCAACGCCCCCACATAAGCATCCCGATTTGCCCCGGGCCCGGTAAAGACCCCCGCGCCGCCGGGTCGATAGCTTCCCTAGACGAGCGGCAGTGGCCCCGGCGCCCTGGTCCCTTCCTCCCGCATCCGCACGAATCCCTGGAGGGCCCCGGCCCACTGCCCCTCTCCTTTTTCTCCGGGAGCACCCATGGCCAAAACCACCGCGGTCGTTCTCTCCTCCGGAGGCCTGCGCTCCCTGGTCGCCGCCGGCATCGCCGCACGCGAGCACCGCATCGCCCTCCTGCACATTCAGGACGGCCGCCCCACCGCCGCCCAGGCCGCCATCGCCTTCGAAAAACAGATCGCCCACTTCCAGCCGCTCAAGGCCTGGAACGTTCCCGCCCCGGCCCTGCGCCAGACCGCCCTGCCCGTGGAATCCGCCGGCGTCATCCACTCAACCTCCTCCGATCCCCACACCCCGCTGATCCCGTTGCGCGACATCCACCTGCTGACCATCGCCGCCGCCTTCGCCCGCCAGCTTCGCGCCGATACGGTCATCTGGGGCGCCCAGTTCGACCAGAAGCAGCCCGATGCCATCGCCCGCAATGTCGAATTCCTGCAGATGCTCACCGCCCTCTTCGACCTCTACGCCCCCGAAGCGCCCGTCACCATCAAAACCCCCCTCATGGGCCTCGAAGATCAGCAGGTCATCGAGCTGGGTTACCAGATCGGCACGCCCTTCAACGCAAGCTGGACCTGCCAGATGGCCATCGACGCCCCCTGCATGTCCTGCCCCGCCTGCGCCCGCCGCACCCGTTCCTTCCGCTGCGCGCAGCTCGTGGACCCGCTCGTGTCTCGCCCGAAATCCAAGGTGGAATGAACCGTTCAGGGGGAGGGATTCGCCGGCATCTGTTCCCGCTCCTGAAACACTTCCTTGGCGATCATCAGCGCCGCGATCGCCGCCGGAAAGCCGGCATACACCCCCACCTGCATCAGCGCCTCGACCAGCTCCTCCCGCGTCCACCCCAGGTTCATCGCCGCATGCAGGTGCGCCTTGAACACCAGCGGATAATCGTTCCGCGCCGCCAGCGCCGCCACCGTCACCAGTTGCCGCGTCTTGAGATCGAGTCCGGGCCGCGCGTAAATCTCGCCGAAGGCGAAATCGCGCACCAGGGTGACCAGATCGGGCGCGACCTGGGCCAGCGGCGCGAGGACTTGCGGCCCGCCGAAGCCGGCATGCAGTTGCGCGAGGATTTCGGCGCCGCGCTGCGCTCGATCGTCGGCCATGCGGTGCTCCAGATGGGAATGCGTGGCGCGGAGATGGAAAACACCCGGCGCTTATCCCGCGCCGGTCGCACCGGCGGCCGGCCCGTAGCGGGATTGAAACCAGGTGAGCCAGATTTTGGTGTCGGTGGGCATCTTCTGGCCGGTGAGGGCGATGAGCGATTCGTGGGACCAGTAAGCGACGGCGGCGTTGCGGTCGTCGAGGGCGTCGATGAGGGCGCGAATGGCCGTCGGCGTGCCGAAGTGACGCAGGGCGTGGGCGCAATTGATCTTCACCTGATCGTCGGCATCGTCGTGGAGATGGGTGCGCAGGGCCGTTTCGGCGGACGGGGCCCAGGTGCCATCGAGGGCGGCGGCGGCATCGGCGCGGACGGAAGCCTCGGGATCGTTGAGGCCCTTGATGAGGATCGGGACGATCGCGGGATCGCCGGAAGTGCCCAGCGCCCGCAGGGCCTGGCCGCGGACCTGGGGATGGGGATCGGTGGCGAGGAGCGTATAGGCCTTCATGTAGGGCGGCTGGTGGCCGTACTTTTTGGTTTGGAGATAAGCGATGGCGTCGCGGCGTTCGTCGGGGCTGGTGACGTTGAACAGGTTGGCGGCGGCGCGTTCGGGGGATTCGTTGCTGTTGACGGCGCCCATGAGGCGGGGGATCAGCTCGTTGAAATCGCGGGCGCTGCTGATGCTCCCGTTGCCGCAGGAAGCCAGCAGGATCGGCAGCAGACCGAGAGCGGCGGCCTGGAGAAGGAGCGGTCGGGGATGGTGCATTCGTTGTTCCTGCGAGCGGTTACGGGCCAGGGGAAGGCATTGTATCGCAGGCGGCGGTCGGGGCCAGCGCGACGGTGCGGGAGGAGGGCGGCGGAAGTAGGATGGCGGCGGCAGAGACGGCGGAGCGAGCGAGGAACAGCGATGGCGAGGATGCATTGGCCAGCAAGAGCGGCGGCAGCGGCGACGCTGCTGACGGCGGCGACGGCGATGGCGCAGGGAACGCAGCCGGCCACGCAACCGGCGGCGACATGGGCGGCAGCGCATTGGACAGTGGGAGTCGACGCGCGGGGAATGATCGTGTCGATCGTGCGCACGGACGATCCGGCGCACATGAACTGGGTGCGCGACGATGGACCGGCGTGGGGCATGCCGCTGTCGAAGGAGGCCGGAAAGTTGACGCCGTGGGGAGCGCCGGAGATGTCGTCAAGCGGCGCGGGCGGCAACGAGCTGCGCTTCACGCATGGAGCGCTGAAGCTGACGCTGAAGCAGACGCTGAACGCGGATTCGCAGCTGGAGCAGCGGTACACATTGACCAACACGTCCGGCGGGCCGGTGGCGCTGGCGGAGGGCGATTTTGGCCTCTGCGTGCCCTTGCCGGACAATTATCCCAGCGCGGAAATCTCGCTAACGCAGCGCTGCGACACGCATCTGTGGATGGGCGGCAGCGCGGCGTGGATCAACGCGATCCGCATGAATGGAACGGCGCCGGAGCTGGGGCTGGTGCTCGAGGAGGGCTCGCTGACGGCCTATTCGATCACGGATCGGCCGTGGAACTCGAACGATCGCGGATTCTTCGTGGTGCATCCGGCGGCGCGGACGCTGGGGCCTGGGGAGTCGATGACGCTGGCGTGGCGGGTGTTCTGGCATCAGGACTGGCACGACTTTTTCGCGGAGGCGCAGCGCGTGCCGGGGTTCGTGCGATTGCAGGCGGATCGTTACACGGTGTTTCCCGGGGAGGCGGTGCATATCACGGCGCAGGGCGGCGGAGCGCTGGCGGGAGCGGCGGTGACGGTCAACGGGCAACCGGTGGCGGCGCAGATTCAGGGGGATCATCTCAGCGCGGAGTTCACGCCGGCGGGCCCGGGAGACCAGCGGGTGGAGCTGGCGCTGGCGGGAAGGACGGCGTGGATGCGGGCGTATGCGTCGCCGGATCCGATGGCGCTGATTGCGGCGCGCTGCCGGTTCATTATCGATCACCAGCAGAAGCATACGCCGGGGGAAGCGATCGACGGGGCGCTGCTGGCGTATGACAACCAGACGAAGGAGCTGGTGCTGGAGAAGTCGAACGATCGCAACGCCGGGCGGGAGCGTGTGGGGATGGGGGTGCTGCTGGCGTTGTATGTGCCGCGGTGCGGGGATGCGGCGCTAAAAGCGCGGATCGACGAAGCGCTGAACGTGTACTGGAAATTTGTGAGCGAGCACCTTCAGGGCGCGGATGGCACGGTGTACAACAACACGGATGATCCCAAGCAGCGGCTGTACAACTATCCGTGGGTGGCGATGCTGCACCTGGCGATGTTTCAGGCATATGGGGATGGGAAATACCTCGATGCGTTTGTGCGGACGGTGCGGTCGTTCTATGCGCATGGCGGGGCGAAGATGTATCCGATCGATCTGCCGATCCGGGAGGGGCTGGCGGCGCTGACGAAGGCCGGACGGACGCAGGAGCGCGATGAGCTGCTGGGGCTGTTTCGCGGGCATGCGGATCGGATGATTCAGGTGGGGACGGCGATGCCCAAGAGCGAGGTGAATTACGAGCAGTCGATCGTGGCGCCGGCGTGCGATGTGCTGTTGCAGGTGGCGGAGGCGACGGGCGACGCGAAGTATCGCACGGCGGCCGAGCCGTTCGTGCAGGCGCTGCTGGCGTTCAACGGGCAGCAGCCGGACCACCATCTCAACGATCTGGGCATTCGGCACTGGGATGACTACTGGTTCGGGAAGGGGAAGCTTTATGGCGACACGTTTCCGCATTACTGGAGCACGCTGACGGGGATGGTGCTGGCGGATGAAGCGCGGATGGAACCGGGCCAGGCGGACGCGCTGCGGAGGCGGGCGGTGGCGATAGTGGCGAACAGTTTTTCTCTCTTTTCGGCGGACGGGGCGGCATCGTGCGCGTATGTGTATCCGCTGACGGTGAACGATCGGCCGGGGCAGTTTTATGATGCGTGGGCGAATGACCAGGACTGGGCGCTGGTGCATTACCTGCTGCTGACGCGGTGACGCCGTAAATGGCCACGAAAAACACGAAAAGGCACGAAAGAGGATTTTGTTGAGGGCGGGGACGCTGAACTACAGCTTACGACGCTTCGGCGAGTTCGAGCATTTCGGGGGTGACCCACACGGGTTGGCCGACGGGGGCGCCCAGGAAGCGCGAGGCGAGGCGTTCGAAGCGCTGGCCCTGGTCGGTGACGTAGCAGGTGAGGCGGCCGTCGTGGGGACTGGCGGAGCGGGCGTTCATGGCATCGAGCTGGGCCTGGACGCAGAGGGCGGTCTGGCGTGCGGAGTCGATGAGGGTGACGGATTCGCCGAGGGTTTCGGCGATGGCGCCGGCGAAGAGGGGGTAGTGGGTGCAGCCGAGGATGAGGGCGGAGACGTTCATATCGAGGAAGGGCTCGAGGTATTCGCGCAGGGCGAGGCCGACGATGAGATCGCCGGGCTCGCGGCCTTCTTCGATGAGCGGGACGAGCAGCGGGCAGGCGCGGCCGATGACCTGGAGGGCGGGATCGAGGCCGCGCACGGCGGCGGGATAAGCGCCCGAGGCGATGGTGGCTTCGGTGGCGATCAACCCGATGCGTCCGCCTTTTTTTCCGGCGGCGTGCGCGACAGTGACGGCGGCCTGGGCGCCGGGTTCGAGCACGCCGATCAGCGGCACCGAGAAATCATCGCGGAGTTTATCGAGCGCCAATGCGGAGGCGGTGTTGCAGGCGACGACGAGCAGTTTGGGGCGCAGGCCCATCAGGAAGCCGAGGCATTGGCGGGTGAAGCGGTGGACGGTGGCGGGGCTTTTGGTGCCGTAGGGCAGGCGTGCGGTGTCGCCGAAGTAAGCGATGGATTCGGCGGGGAGGAGCTGGCGGAGGGCCTTGGCGACGGTGAGGCCGCCGAGACCGGAATCAAAAACGCCGATGGGAGCGCCGTTGGCGGGCATGCAGGTCTCCGTCCGTGGAGTTACGGGAGGCTGTCGGGGTCGGCCGAGTCGTCGTGAGCGTCACGGGCCTCGGCGGCGGCGACTTCGGAGGGCAGCGGGCCTTCGCGGGCCAGGACGCCGAGTTCTTCGAGGGCATTTTGGGCGGCCTTTTGTTCGGCCTGCTTTTTGGCGGAGCCCCACGCGCTGCCGAAGGCCTGGGCGCCGATGACGACGCGGACCTCGAAGCACTTGGAGTGGTCGGGGCCCTTTTCGTCGAGCAGCTCGTACATGGGCGTGGCGGCCATGTTTTTCTGGGCGTGCTGCTGGAGGAGGCTCTTGAAATTCTGCTGGTGGGTGGTGGCGGCGAACTGCTGGATGTAGGGGTCCATGTGGGTGAGGATGAAGCGGCTGGCGTCCGCGAAACCGCCGTCGAGATAGATCGCGGCGATGATCGATTCGAGCACGCCGGCGGCGAGGGAGCTGGGCATGTCGGCGCCGCTGCCGGGGGAAGCGACGCCGTTGCCGCCGGCCTTGCGGCCCATCATGCCTTTGCCCACGAAGATGAGGTCGGTCAGCCCGATGGCGTTGGCGACGGCGGCGCAGGTGTTGCGGCTGACGACGGCGGATTTGAGCTTGGTCAGGTCGCCTTCGAGGTAATCGGGAAAAAGTTCGAAGAGACGGTGGCAGACGATGAGGCCCAGGACGGAGTCGCCGAGGAATTCGAGGCGTTCGTTGGAGAGGCGGCGGTCGTCGGCGATGGAGGCGTGGGTGAGGGCTTCCTTGAGGAGGGTGAGGTTGGCGAAGCGATGGCCGAGGATGGTTTCGCAGCGGGCGGCGAGGTCGTCGAGGGAAGGATCGAGGGGGGGCGGAACGTCGGGGTCCATCAGGCACCTTGCAGCGGGACGCAGGAGGAGCGGGGGGTCCGGCGATGGCGGTGCCAAGGGATGGCGCGAACGGCTGGAGCGGTCGAAGTTCCGCGGGCAGACGAGACTGCGGCGGGTCGGCAGGTCCAGCGATTGGCGACACACGAGCGCCTCAACCGGCGTGGTGAGGTTACTTTAGCGGTGCGGCGGGGGGGAAGCAATCGCGGCCCTTGGCGGGGCGGGGCGGTTGCATTAGGATGCGCGACGCGAATTTGCCCGCACCGTGCCCTTTCCACGAGGAACCTGCGCCATGAAATTACTCGTCAACCGCGCCGCTCTGGTAGAAGCTCTGGGCCTTGCCTCTTCGGTGGTTCTGGCACGCACGCCCAAGCCGGTGCTGACGTGTGTGAAGCTGATCGCCAACAGCACCGGGGGCGGGCCCAAGACGCTGACGGTGGTGGCGACGGACATGGAGCTGGCGCTGCAATACACGCTGACGCAGGTGGATATTGCGACGCCGGGGGTGGCGTTGATACCGGCGGGGAAGCTGTCGGAGATCGTGAACAACTCGCCGGACGACACGCTGACGCTGGAGACGAATGCGGACACGACGGTGATCAAGGGGTCGGACGCGCATTACAAGGTGTTCGGCTACAACCCGGAGGAGTTTCCGCCGGTGTCGAGCTTTGACGGGGAGCCGGACTTTTCGCTGTCGGCGGGGAGTTTGCGGACGCTGCTGGATCGGACGCGGTTTGCGGCGGCGCGGGAGATGACGCGTTATGCGATCAACGGGGTGTTGTTCGAGAAGAAGGGCAAGAAGTTGTCGCTGGTGGCGACGGACGGGCATCGGCTGGCGCAGACGAAGGATGACACGATCGGGGAGGAGGGGGGCAAGGATGTTTCGGCGGTGGTGCCGATCAAGGCGATCAATTTGATCGAGCGGCTGCTGACGGATCCGGAGCAGACGGTGTCGCTGCAATTCAAGGAAAACAAGCTGTTCGTGCAGATTGGCGGCGGTTCGACCGATGCCGGCGGCGGGGTGACGGCGACGATGTCGACGAGCCTGGTGGAGGGGACGTTCCCGCCGTATGCGGATGTGATTCCGAAGGATTCGGACAAGAAGGTGACGCTGAACCGGGATCGGTTTTTCTCGGCGGTGCGGCGTGCGGCGCTGCTGACGAACGAGGAATCGAAGGGGGTGCGGCTGGCGTTTTCGGGCGGGATGCTGTCGATTCAATCGCGTGCGCCGGAGATGGGCGAGGCGAAGATCGATTTGCCGGTGGAATATGGGGGTGAGGCGCTGGAGATCGGATTCAACCCGACGTATCTGCTGGATGCGTTGAAGGTGGCGGATCAGGAGACGGTGACGTTCGAGATGAAGACGCCGAACAAGCCGGGGCTTTTGCGGAGCGGGCCGGGGTTTTTGTATGTGGTGATGCCGGTGAATTTGAGCTGAGCGCGGTCGGGCGGGGCCGGGGGGGGGGAGGGGCAGCGGATCGTGAAGGAAGTGGTGCATGCCGAAGGATCCGCGGAAGAAGAAGGGGCGTCCGGCGGGGGATGCGGGGGCGCCGGCGGAGGGAGGGATCTCGAACCTGGAGATGGCGGGGGATCGGCTGAAGATTTATTCGCTGCAGAACCTGCTGACGAACAAGCGGAGTCCGGAGACGCGGGATGTGGCGCGGCTGGGGGACGTGCTGCTGCCGTGGTTTGAGAAGGCGGTCAGCAAGCCGGGGGAGAAGCTGGAAGGGGTGCTGGAGCTTTGGCAGCGGCTTGTGCCGGGGGCGTTGCTGGGGCGGTCGCGGTTGCTGGGTCTGCACCGGGGGACGCTGAACGTGGCGTTGGATTCAGCGACGGTGCGGGCGGAGGTGGATGGGTTGTTGCGGGGAGGGTTGCTGCGGGAGCTGCAGAAGGAATCGCGCGGGGTGGTGTACCGGGTGAAGACCAGCGTGCAGGGGCTGCGGCGGGAAGCATCGTGAGGGGCGGAGGTTAGGGCATTGCGGGGGCGATTCCCCCCCTCAACAGGGGGTGTGGCGACAAGTTATCCACAATGGGCGTGGCGGGAGGCCGGGGTGATGGGGAGGTGCGTTTTTCCGGTGGGGGTGGGGGATACGGGTCTTCTTTTTAAAAGAGTATATCCATCGTAGTAAGGCCTGTGGGGATGTGGACAGGTTTGGCGGTCTGCGGATAAACATTGGCAGAGTAGTGAGTTAAAGTTATCCACCGGGAGCGAGAGAAGGTGCATAAGCTGTCGGGTGGCTGTCGCGCCGGTGGCCGGATGGGAAGATGGGGAGGTTATGAAAGAATGGTAAGTGACACCAGGAGGGTGCTGGGAACAGGCGGAGGCGCGACGGGAGGGGGTGGAAAAATAGCTTTTCCACACCTCGTGCACAAAGGGCGCGACAGGGGAATGGGTTCAGCGTCGCCGGCGGCGGAGGAGGATGGCGGAGGCCGCGGTCAGCAGGGTTAAGGAGGCGGGCTCGGGGACGGGGGCGACGGTCAGTTCATCGCCGTTGACGTTGAAGTGGTCGACGTAGAGGGTTTGGTCTTGGAAGGCGCCGGCGTCGAGGTCGATCGAGGCGAAGGAGATCGAGGTGCCCCGGAGAACGCCGAGGGCCTCGGCATAGGTGAGGGTGGCGGCGTCGGGGGCGTCGGAGAGTTCGTGGAGGTCCCAGATGGGGGCGTTGGAATTGGGATCGATGAGGTTTCCGGTGGTGGTCCACTGGTTGAGGACGTCTGGGGTGAGGGTGATGAAGACATGTTTGAGGCCGGAGCCATCGAGGGCGACGTGATAGAGGGTGATGCGGGGGCTTTGGGCGACTTCCTCGCCGCCGGCCATATCGAGGTCGGTGCTGAGGGTGGTGAGCTGGTCGAAGGGGATGGCGATGGGGGCGGGGTCATAGAGGACGGTGCCGAAGGAGGTGGCGTCGGTGGTGGTGAGGCGGATGGCGTCGGGGAAAGGGGGCGGGGCGTTATGAACGATCGTGGCGGTGCCGAGGAGGGAGAAGGTGCCGGCGGAGGCGGGTGCGGAGAGAGCGGCGATGGCGATGGCGGGGAGGAAGAGCCGGAGGGAAGGGGTCATTTGCAGCTCCTTGGAGCGGTCAGGCAGGTCGTGCGTGAGGAGCGGGGGCAAGGGCAGGCGACGGGGCGAAGTCAGGTGCTGCGGGTGTGGCCGGAGGTGGAGACCGAGTGCAGGAAGTGGCCGATGCTTTTCCGCCAAAGGTAGAGATACCACGGAACTGGCGTGAAGCAAGCGTCCGATAAGCGGAATTGGAAAAATCGATGGGATTGCCTGGGGGTGGCGGGGGTTTGCGGGGTGAGGCCCGGGTTACTCGGGGACGACTTGCTGGGGGCCAGGGTCGGATCTGACGGCGCGGCCGGGGCGTGTGGCGGGCGTGGCGGGTCCGGGGGTTTTGACATCGTCCTTGGGAGGGGGTGGGGCGGTAGCGAAATCATTGGCGTGTGTGCGGCCCCAGGTTTGGAGTTTGCGGACGAGGGTGTTTTCCTCGGGCTGTCCGCCTTTGAGGAGCCAGCGGTCGCCGAAGTTGGAGTATTTGTGGATGTTGTAATCGTCGGGGTCCTGGCCGATGGCTTTGAGGAGGAGTGCGGCGGCATCGATGCGGGAGGAGTAGCGGACCTTTTCGTTGTTGTTGACGGTGGTGTCGTAGCCGTCAGAGATGTCCATGTTGAGGACTTTGAGGAGGAAGGGGACGGCTTCTTTGGGTTTGTAGGCTTCCATGAGGCGGGAGATGGCGCGGCCGCCCTCGCCGTAGTTGGGGGAGATGACGCGCCAGCGGTAGTCGTTGTTGTTGGTCATGGAGCCGGCCATTTCTTTGAACATGGCATTGAGGCGGTCGGTGACTTTGTCGGATTTCATGCCGATGAGGACATCGACGGCGACGTCGGCATCCTGCTGGGCGTAGGGGTTCTGGTTCTGGTTGTAGATGACGATGGTGCGGCCGCGGATGCTGATGGTGCGCTGGGGGGTGGATTGCTGGCGGAACTGGTTCATGGCGAAACCGACGGCGTGGTCCCAGATAGCGTCGAGAATGGGCGGGGAGATGGGGCGGTCTGCGACGGCGTCGATGGTGGTGAGGGAGACTTCGCGGTCGCGGTCATTGAGGAGCTGGACGAGGAGCCAGTCGGCTTCGGGGCCGGTGAACTTGGCGATTTCGCGGGAGGCTTTGGCACGGACCTGGGGATCGCGGTTGTAGGCGCGGGCGATGAGGGGGAGATTTTCGGGGCGGATGCCCCATTGGAGGAGGCTTTCGCGCTGGGATTCCGGGAGGGCCATGACATCGACGGCCCAGCGGGAGACGGCGCCGTTGAATTCCATGAGGCCGGCGACGCGGGTCTGGGAATCGCCGGCGGCGCCCTGGGTCATCTGGGAGAGCTGATCGGCGAGGCCTTGCTGGACGCGGAGGAGGAGGTCCTGGACCTGGACCATTTGCTGGAATTGGCGGGTCATGGCGAGTTCGAGGTCGTTGACGGCTTTGACGCGGGTTTGGAAGTCTTCCGCGGACATGCGCTTGAGGGCGTCGATGAGTTCGGGCGGGACGGTGGAGACTTTGGGATCGAGGGGAGGGAGGACAACGGTGGCGCCGGGGGGAATGGAGGAGGCGGTCGCGGCGGGATCAGCGGGAGCGGTCGTGGGCGAGGGAGTCGAGGCGCGGCGGGTGTCGGTGGGCTGCGGCGGGGCGGGCCGGGAGGGGGTGGACTGGCAGGCGGCGGAGGCGGCGGCGAGGGTGAGGGTGATGGCGATGAGAGGGCGGCGAGGCATGGCTTCTCCGAGGTAAGCCTGATGAGCGCGGGTGTGGGTGCATGGTACCACGGGAACCCCTTGGACGCGCAAGGGGTGGTGCGGGTTCCGCGAAGGAAATGGAGCGGCGGGCGTTACTTGCGCCAGGCGATGAAGAAGGCCATGATGGTGCCAGCGATGATGTTCAGCCAGGCAAACGGATAGACGCGACCGAGGTGCGTGAGGAAGAAAAGGAGGGAGGGGTCCTCGGGCTGGGGAAGGCTGATCATCCATTGGGCGTAGATACTCGCGCAGGTGGCGATTGCTGCGGCCATGAGAGCGAGGATCCAGTCGCTTTTGCGGGTCACAAAGCTACTGACGACCCATGCGCCGGCGCCGGTCAAAGGTCCGACCGCGATGAGGGCGTAAATGCCGGCATGCAGGGCAAGCACTGCGACCACGCATCCGACAACGGCACCGATGATCGCGCCGATGCAGGCGAGCGGATAGGCGAGGGCTTCGCCCCAGGTGCCGGCGCCGGGTTGGGGGGCGGCATTGTGTTCGGACATGGCAGCGCTCCGGAGGGGGTTACTTGAGACCCATATGGATATGCGGCCCCTTGGCGTGGGCCTGGGTCTCGCGCTCGAGTTCATCGGGTGGCGGCGGGCCGAGCTCGCGTTTGGCGAAGGGGTCGTCCTGATCGTCGGAGTCATCGATTTGCGGCGGGTCGTCGGGAGCTTTGGCGCCGTACTCGGAGGCATGGACGCGCCACCAGTCGAAGAATTTCAGGACGGGGCGGGCGTCGTTATCGTTGTCGGTTTTCCAGGCGTAGCTGTTATCGTCGGAGGGGGAGAGGTCGAAGGTTTCGAGGTCGAGGGCGAGGATGGTGCAGAGCGCGCCGATGGCGCTGGTGCGGTTGGTGGCCATGGTGTGGTTGCCTTCGGAGCGGCCGCGGACGTCGCCGAGTGCATCGCGGGCGAGCAGGGGGATGGCCTGCTTGAGTTTGTAGGTTTCGGCGAGGCGATGGAGGGAAGTGTCGTCGTCGTCGGTGGGTTTTTTGAGGCGTTGGGCGATGACGGCGTTGATGTGGTCGGCGACGAGCGGCGAGTGCATGTGGCGCAGGAGGAGCAGCGCGAGTTCCTGATCGTCGGAGTCGTCATCCTCTGCGGGGACCTCGATGGGATCGTGATCGGGGAAGGGGATTTTGAGGGTGGGCTGGTCGTCGGGGGAATCGGCGTTTTCATCCGGGGGGATGGCGCGGCGCCAGAGCAGGTTGACGATTTCGGGGGTGGGCGTGCGGTCCCAGGCAGCGGCCATGGCGGCATCGCGAACCCAGGACTGGCGGGCGGCGAGGAGGCGGGCGAGGGTCCAGTCGGCGAAGGGGCCGGGGAGTTTTCCGAGCGCGGCGATGCCTGCGATGCGCTGGGCGGGGTCGGTGCTGAAGGCCTTGGCGAGGATGGGGGCGTTTTTGTTGGAGAGACCCCAATCGAGGAGTGCTGGGCGTTTGTCGGCGGGCGCGGCCATGGCCTGAGCGGTCCACTGGGCGAGGGCGGCTTCGGTAGCGAGCAGTCCATCGACGCGCTGGCGTGCTTCTTCGTCGGTGACCATGCCCAGTGCGCGGATTTGGTCGGCGAGCTCGTGCTGGAGGTCGTCGATGGCGGCCTGGGTCTGGGCGCGGAGTTTGAGCTGCTGGCGGAGGAGTTCTCCGATGCGCGCGGCGGCATGCTGGCGCTGGGAGAAGTCTTCGGAGGAGAGGTCATGGACGGCGGCGGCCATGTCGGGGGGGACCGGTTGGGTGGCGGGGCTTTGCGCGCGGGCGGCAGCGGCGCAGAGAGTAGCGGTGATCGCTGCCCAGAACATCGGGCGGGTGTCCATGCCACAGGCTCCTGATTTGTGATGAGTGTCACGGTACTCTTCGGTCAGCGTGCAGGTCAAATAACAGGAATCCTGGAACGGGAAAGCGAGCATGCTTGCTCGGCGTGGACGCGCGGGGGCTCTGCGGCATCGGGGTTGCTCTGGGGGTGGGGATCGGGCATTGCGTCGCAGAGAAAGCGGTATGTTGACGTTTACGCTGGTTCGGGCTGGTTCGGTGGCGCTGCCCGCGGCGCGGCGGCGGGCGGTGCTGGTGACGGGGGCGTCGGGGAATATCGGGCGGTCGTTTGCGCGGCGGGCGGGGGGCAAGTATGCGCTGACGTTGATGGTGCATTCGGAGGGGCATCGGCGGGAGCTGGAGGGGTTTGGGGAGGTGGTGGTGGCGGATTTGGGGGACCTGGAGGGGCTTTCCCGGCTGTGTGCCGATCGGGGGATCGATACGGTGTTGCATTTGGCGGGGGAAGCGTCGCCGTCGGGGGTGTGGTCGGACATTTTGAAGGACAACATCGTGGGGACGTACAACATGATGGCGGCGGCGAAGCGCGCGGGGTGCCGGCGGGTGGTGTACGCGTCCTCGATTCACGCGGTGTCGGGGCATCCGAAGGATGTGTCGGTGAAGACGACGGATCCGGTGAATCCGGGGGACCTGTATGGGGTGTCGAAATGTTTCGGGGAGGCGTTGGGGAGGTACATGGCGACGCAGGAGGGGCTGTCGGTGATTGCGTTGCGGATCGGGGGGTTTCAGCCGGCGGACAAGGCGCGGGAGGATGCGGGGCTGTCGATGCTGGATGCGTTTGTATCGGAGGAGGATTTGCAGCAGTTGATGGAGCGGTGCATAGACGACACCTCGCTGCAGTTCGGGTTATTTCATGGGCTGTCGGGGAATCGGTTCAACCGGCTGGATATTTCCGATGCGCGGGAGCTGCTGGGCTATGCGCCGGTGCATGACACGACGGAGCTGCATCCGGCGGTGGCGCCGCTGCGGCTGCGGGAGAAGGTGGTGGCGCACAATCTGTCGGACGAGGCGAGCGGGTACGAGTCGGGGACGCGGGAAGAGGAGCGGCGATGAGATTGGCCGCGGGTTGTTTTGCCTGTGCGGATAGGTGTTGTGCTTGATAAGGAGACAGTGATGAAAGAAAAGAAGGGTACGAAGAAAGCGGTAGTCGAGAAGCGCGTGGCGAACGCAGCGGATTTCGGCAAGAAGACGACGCCGGTGCGCGAGCGGATGGCGAAGGAGATCAAGGAGACGCCGCCGGAGGAGCGTTTGAAGCGCGGGCGTTGAGGGCATCCGGGGTGTAGAGGTGTGCATCGGGGGGCGGGTGCGCGGCGCCGGGGGAGCCGTCCGGTCGGCGGTGAGCGTGGAGCGGCGGTACCGATTTTTGTGCTTATGCGGCGTCGAGGTGGAGCTCGACGGGGGTGGTATTGGTGAGGTCGTCGGAGGCGGGTTTTGTGAAGACGAATCCGAAGCGGGAGTAGAAGGCGCGCCATTCGGGGCACCAGCCGGGGATATCGGCCTGGAGGGTGCGGATGGAGAGGGAGCGGGCGTGATCGAGGATAGCGTGCATGAGTTTGGAACCGAGTCCATGGCCACGGAAGGAGGGGAGGACGACGAAGTGGTCGATGTGGAGGGCGCCCTTTTCGGCGGGCGAAGCGAGGTAGGCGAGGGCGGCGCATGCGGCGGGCTGGTTGTCGATGGCGGCCAGGAACAGGGCGCCCTGGAGGCCGGCGTAGCGCGGGAGGTTGTCGAAGATGGGGGCGAGGGTGAACGTGGCGGGGGTGAGGGCGGCGACTTCTTCGGCGGAGAGCTGGCGGATGCGAACGGCGGTGTCGGCGGGCATGGGCGCTCCTTCTTGATGCAGAAGATTGTAGCGCCGGCGGGACGGGGGGGTGAAGATCAGCGGGCGCGGCGGAGTTCGTCGACGACGCGGGCGCGGGTGTAGCCATCGCGCAGGACGACCGGGGCGAGGGGCTGGTTGGGAGAGAAGATCGCCAGGACGGGGATGGACTTTCCGCCGAGCTTGGCGTTGAGGGCGGAGGCGGGGGGATTGTCGCGGCTGAGGTCGGCTTTGAGCAGGAGGGCGTTGCTGGCGGCGAATTGGGAGCGGACGTCGGTGCTGGAGAGGACGAAGGCTTCGAGGGCGTGGCAATTGATGCACCAGTTGGCGGTCCAGTCGACGACGACGGGGCGTCCGGATTGGAGGCCGGCGTCGAGGGCTTGGACGGAGAAGGGTTGCCAGACATTGGCGTCGGGGGCGTAGACGGCGCGGGCGCCGACGACCCAGAGGCCGGCGCCCAGGGCCGCGCCGACGATCAGCGCGGCGGTGCGGATGGACCAGATTCTGGCGGATGACATCGAGAGGGTGGGAATCTGTCCCCAGGCCCAGCAGACCAGTCCGACGACGACGGCGGCGAGCATCGCCCAGGGCCAGAGCGCGACGTTTGGCAGGAGGGTGATGAGGTACACCGCGACGCCGAGCATGACGATGCCGAGGGCTTGCTTGAGCAGTTCGGACCAGCGGCCGGCGCGGGGGACTTTGGCCAGGAGCTTCGGGAAAGCGGCGAGGATGAGGTAGGGGAGGCTCATGCCGGCGCCGACCCATCCGAGGGCGAGGGCGGTGACCCACATGGGGCGTCCGAAGGCCCAGGCGAGGACGCCGCCGAGGTAGGGGGCGGAGCAGGGGGTGGCGAGGAGGGTGGCCATGAGGCCGTTGGTGAAGGAAGCGAGGTGGGCGCTGCGGGCATGCGGGGCGCGGTAATCGCGGGTGATGGCGGGGTCGTTGGCAGGGGCGGAGGAGCCGATACGGTAGATGGCCTGCGGGGGGTTGATGGTCCAGACGCCGAGCATGGAGAGGGCGAGGGCGACGACGAGGAGGGCCATGGCGAGGAGGAAGGCGGGGGACTGGAACTGCTGGCCGTAGAAGAGACCGAAGGCTTTGAGGACGACGGCGAGGGCGATGAAGAGGGTGATGACGCCGGCGGAGAAGGAGAGGCCGTGGAGGAGCGCGAGGCGGCGGTCGCCGTGGGCTTGTTGGACGAGGCCGAGGACTTTGAGGGGGATGACCGGGAGGACGCAGGGCATGATGTTGAGGATGGCGCCGCCGACGAGACCGAGGAGGATGAGCCAGGTGATGGAGTAAGATTGCTCCTGGGCGTTTCCGGGGTGATAGGCGCGTGCGTCGATGAGGGCGAGCTGGTGGGCATCGGAGGGGGCGCCGAGCGCGGGTGGGGTGTCGGCGACGGGTCCGGGGGTGGCTGGGGAGGGGGCGGCGGGGGCGGAGGCATAGGGCTGCTGGTTGGCGGCGGCGATCAGGGTGTGATCGGTTTGCTCCGCGGCGGCGCCGGCGGCCGCGATCGTGAGCGGGATCTTGACGACGGTCGTGTCCGGCGGCAAACACATCTTGTCGGTGCAGGCTTGCGATTGCACCGAGACTTCCAGCGTCCGCGCGCCCAGCGCTGCATCGGAGGCGACGGTCAGCGGAACCTTCAGATAGACCGTTCCGCGATAGGCGGCGATCGTCGGCGGCCCCGGAAGACCGGCGGGCACCGGCAATTCCGCCGCGACGGGGAATTGCGGCCGGCCGAACGTGAGGCCGGCGGCGGGCGCGATCGAGACGGTGGTGGGGATCAGCGAGGGATCATGCGGGGCGGCGCTTTGGATGTGGTACTCGGGATCGATGGCGAGTTGGAGGATGATCTCGGCGGAGGCGCCGCGCGGAACGGGCGTCGTGCTGACGATGCCGCGGATGGAGACCGGGCCGTCATCGGCGCGGGCGGCGCGCGGAAGTGCGATGAGGGCGAGCAGGCAGAGCGAGGCGCATAGAAACCAGCGTGTGGCCATAGGGCGTCCGGGAAGAAATCATCATCGAGGGTGTTGATGCCACTGATGATAGCGGGGTTACGGCCATTTTGCCCGGTGGCGGGCGTGGGTGGGAGGCGTTGTCGCCGCGCGGAAGGGGCTATTGACCCACGCTGGGCTGATCGATAGGCTGGACCGCTCAAGGAGAGATGGCCGAGCGGCTGAAGGCGTCGGTTTGCTAAACCGATGTACGGGTTACAACCTGTACCACGGGTTCGAATCCCGTTCTCTCCGCTTTCTCGCGGCTGCACGTTGTAGGTGCTGATGGATGCGAAGGTTACAGAAGCCCACCAATTTCAAAATCCGATTTCCCCCCTTTTTCCCCCGCATCGCATGGACACGATTGGCAGTTAACGAGACCGGTGGCACCACCAAATGGGCGACGATAGTCCCGATCATTGTCACTGCGAAGAGCGCGACGTTGGTCTGCAGGGCGGTGTGGATATACACATTTGGGAACACGTTCTCTCCTTTTCTAAGAAGTTCGGGCGAGTCCTAGAGGACAAGCTTTGCCATAAAGGCTTGGGAATCGTTTTCGCTCAAGCGGTAGTAAACTGCCCCCATTGAGCGATCGGCCGTATGGCCCAGCCACGCGTCCACGACCCTTTGAGGAATATTGGAATTGATGGCCGCCGTTTCGAAGCCGTGGCGGAAAGAGTGAATAACGAAGCCATCCTTGGAGCGGCCAACGGGAAGACCGGCAGCAGCCGCAATGCGTTTGGCATCCTCGTTGAGGTGCTTGGTGTTGATTACGTGGTTGCCATCAGGGTACTTGCGGCTGGCGGTTGCGCAGAAAAGTGGGCGGGCTGGATCCAATTTACGCGTGCGCAGATGCGCTTTGAGGAAGGGGTGGAGTCGAGGGTGAATGGGGACCTTCCGAACGGGGCGGATCCGAGTCATTTTGGCTTTCAAGCTCTGAACACGAATCCAATTATTTGCGAGATCGACATCACCGAAGCGAAGAAGCTGAAGTTCACCCGATCTCATGCCCGTAAAAGCCAGCACGTAAAAAATTGTCCTGAGTCGCTTTGGGGCTGCCTCCAGCAAGGCGTTGATCGCAGAAGGTGGCGGTGCGTATTTCGGCTGAAATGCGGGCTTCGCGAGGCGCACATCCTGCAGCGGATTGTGCGGAATCCATTTTTTGCGGACCGCCCACCGCAAGAACGCCGTAATGATCATCATGGCTGTATACGTCGTTTTCGGATGTAAGGGCAGGGACCGTCGGGCAAGATTCAACTTGCTACGATGTTGACGATAAGCCGTGAGAAATGCTTCATCAAGTTGCTGAACGTAGCCGACATTCCATCAGAGGCGAAGGCAAGCAGCGTGTTCAGCTCGCCGCGGTATTTCTGAGCGGATTTCTGCGCGAGGCCTTCGATTTCTTTGGCGGCGAGGAATTCCGCGATCGCTTGGTCGAGTGTGACTTTCGCCTGCGCCACAGCAAGCGTGCCGGATTCCAACTGCGCTTCGAGCGTCTTTGCTTTTTGGACGGCGGCTTCGCGGCGGCGCGTACCCAGAGATTTGGTCAGATGCTGACCGTTCTTTCGAAAGGGAGCGACATAGGTTCCTTTTTTTCCTTCGGGTCGAGCACGGACCAGGTAAAGTTCAATTGGCCAAGATTGTTCGTTTTTGATCATTGCCAGGGGGCTCCATTAAAAAGTTGCAAGAGGACGGGTATCCGCAGGAAGCGGATTCCGTCGGAGCGTTTGGTAAAGGTGTCCGCGAGATAGCCGAGGCGATCCAGCGAAAGATGCTGGATCGTCCCGCGCCAAGCAGGCGGGCTAAGGTCTTAATCCTACAACGCCAGCCTGCAGGACCGGGGACTTCATGGCGTGGAGCTGATCATCTCGGACGATCACGCGGGCCTCAAGGCCGCACGCACCGCACGCTTCGCCGGGGTGCTCTGGCAACGCTGCCAGTTCCACCTCCAGCAGAACGCCCAGGCTTATGTGCCAAAGCAGGCCATGAAAAAGCAGGTGGCCGCCGACCTCAAGAGCATCTTCACCGCGCCTGACAAGCCCGAGGCCCTGCGGCTCTTGAACCTGGCGGTCAAACGCTATGAACACGAGGCGCCCAGGCTGGCCCAGTGGATGGAACACAACGTGCCCGAGGGGCTCACCGTGCTGGACCGCCCCGCACACCAGCGGCAAAGGCTGCGCACCACCAACATGCTGGAAAGGACCAATAAGGAGATTCTCCGCCGCACCCGCGTGGCCACGTTGTTCCCCAACGAACAATCCCTGCTCCGGCTGGTCAGCGCCGTGCTCGTCGAAATCGATGAGGAATGGACCACTGGAAAAGTTTACCTGAACATGGAGAGCCCCTGACCCGCTGATGACAAGTGAATCGATTTACAGAAAAAAAGTTGCTTTATCCAGGACAAGACGCGCCTCGCCGACACGGTGGCCCGCGTCTACGCCGCTCCACAACGAGACCTGCGCGTGGTGGCGGCCGAGCCGCTCTCGGGGGGACGGGAAGTTCAGGCCTTCTTCTCCACCTGCGCCGCGGCCCCCGCCGAGCAGGTGCCTGTGTGGTACGCCATGCGCACGGTGGCCAACAACACGCGCGAGGATGGAGAGGAGTTTTTGAACGAGGCGGCGGCGTTGCCGGTGCAGACGCACGTGCAGGTGTTTCCGCTGGAGCGAATCAATGAGGCGCTGCAGGCGTTGAAAAACGATGCGATCCGGGGGGCGGCGGTCGTCGAGATGCCGTAGAGATTCCCGCGACCGAAGGCGGGCGGTCATGGTGCAGAGACGAGCGAGAGCGGCCAACATCGCTTCATCCGCGGTTTCCGATCTCGTGCGATCGTTTTATGTAATTCCGCCAGCCGCCGTAGGAGGAAATATCTTTGGCGTTCACCAGCGCGCAGGATTCACACAAGAATCCTTTGACTGATTCTCCATTGTCCAAAACTATATTTCCGATGCACATCGGCGTCGGAACGAGCGCAAGAAAGGCAGCGAGATTGGAATCCGGGATGCTCCACACCTCGATTTCGATCGGATGTCCCGCGAAGCCGGGCGCTGCGCGGGAGAGCGCCGGTTTTGCCGGTGTTGTGCCAGAAAGGGCATAGAGCCGATAGAGCGGTGCGGTGCGACCGGAGCGCACGAGGAGGGCGCCCAATTCAGTGAGCTGATGATTGAGGGGTTGCCCGGAGAGATGCGCCCCGACGACGCATAACAAGGTGCGCCCGGTGGGGGGCGCCAAGAGCAGCGGGTCGGGTTCCTCGTCAGGGAGATCCGGCGCAACTTTCCCGAGGACGCCGCCGACTCGTTGCGGAGCGAAGCGAAGTCCAATGGCGAAGAGCTGGGCATCGTGGAATGCGGGGGCCATCAGGGTGACTCCGAAGGGAAGTCCATTTGGGAGGAATCCCGCGGGAACGGCCAGGGCGGAGAGATCGAGGAGGTTCACAAAGTTGGTATAGATTCCCAGCCGGGCGGACGCGGCGCGAGGGTCAGACCGCACGGCATCGCGGCGTGGGATGGTGGGGGCGGTCGGGAGCACCAGGAGGTCCATGAGGGCCCACTGAGCGTGGGTGCGTTGTGCCAGCTCGCGCAGCCGATGCAAGCCGCTGAAAACGTCCACGCCTGAGATTTCATCTCCGCGTGAAAGCACGGACTTGGTCACCGGATGAAGGGCCTCGGGATGTTGCCGACGGAATTCGCGGAGCGGGGTCAGGCGCTCCGCAATCCACGGTCCGTCATACAACAGTGTGCCTGCCTCCTGAAATGCGGAAAAGTCAATATCGATCCGCGTCCCGCCGAGAGACTCCAACCGTGCGATGCTTTGTTCGTACAGATTCGCAGCATGGGTGTCGCCGAAAAATTTCCGCTGGTGGGCCAGCGGAACGCCGAACCGGAAGGATCCGACCGGGAAGCGGAGCACGTTAATATCAAAGTCGGCTGCCTCGCTGCGGGACCAGGGATCCGCGGATTGTAAGCCACCGGTGAGGGTGATCAATTCGGCCGCATCTTCGGTATTGAGGGCGAAGTACGCGGCGCAATCCAAGCTTTGGCATGCGGGAACGATGCCGACGGTGGAAACCAAACCCCGGGTCGGTTTAGCGCCCACGAGGTTATTGAAGGCGGCGGGCACGCGGCCCGATCCGGCGGTGTCGGTTCCGACCGCGAAGGAAACGAGGTTGACTGCCACGGCCAGCGCCGATCCCGAGGAGGAGCCGCCGGACACATAATCGCCATCGAAGGAATTCGAGGGTTCGCCATAAGGGGAAAGCATGCCAGTCAGTCCGGAGGCGAATTGATCAAGATTTGTCTTGCCAATCAGGATCGCCCCGGCGTTCAAGAGTTTTTCGACACATGCAGCCGAACGGGTCGGAACGTAGGCGAATTGGGGACAGCCGGCGGTTGTGGGCTTTCCGGCGACATCGATGTTGTCCTTGACGGCGAACGGGATACCGAAGAGCGGCAACGCCGCGGCGCTCGAACCCGGCAATTGCTCCAGCGCCAAAGCCCGCGCCAGGACTTCCTCCTCATCGAACAGGGTGATCCAGATGCTCGAGTGGGGGCAGGCGCGAATTCGCCGAAACAAGGTGGAGACCAGGTCCCGGGGGGTAAGCCGTCGGGTTCGATACAAGATGCGCAAGGTGGCGAAGTTCAATGGGCCAGAGTCAGGCGACCAATGCGACATGTGCGGTTCCTGCTGACGGTGATGGCTGGCGGTGCGGGCATGCCCAGAGGCAAGCGGCGCGTTGTGTTCAAGACAGACAGACGGGGGATCACGCATGCTCACTCCAAAATTCACGGTGCGCAGGGGATAAGCAACTTCGAGGAGGCCAGCGGGCGGATTGCAAATCGTGAGCCGCAGAACGGGTCGCCGGGAATGAGGCCGGGGCGGGTTGGTGGAAAAGGCGCGCCGCTGGAGCGGGCGCGGGCGCGCAGAACGTGAGCAGTTGCCGAAGGGGGCATATCCGCACGCCTATTTTTCAGCCGGCGGGATGATCACGGGTTTATCCCAGATGATCAGCACGATGCATCCCTGCGGGCTTGCGACCCGATGGGAGCTTCCCGGGGGGTTGATCACCACGGTCCCGGCGTGCTGTTCACCCGAGGGATCGAGTTGGGAGCCCTTCAAAATAAAAATGTGCTCATAGCCGCCATGCATGTGCAAGGGAACGGAGGCGTTCGGTTGGTATTTCAAGAAGGCCATTGACGGCCCGTTGTCGGGCGAATTGTAGACTCGTGCGATTTCGACTCCGGGGCGGAAAGACTGCCAGGGCAGTGTCTTTTCGAATGTGTCGATATTGGAGAGGACGTCGGTCAGGATGATGGGGTTCATCAGGTCCTCGCGGGCGGTGGGATCTGGCGTGGCAATTGAAGCCGGGGGCGCGGCGACATCCGCTGTCAGCCGCGCAGTTCCGGCGGGTGCGGCACACGGCGCGAGCAGTATGACCTGCGCTGCTGAAAAGACAATTATGACAGAATTCGCACGCATCCATCACTCCGCCGCCAGCGCCGCGATAACCTGATCGGCGGTTGCGGTCCAGCCGACGATCGCCCCCTGCGCCCGCACCATCGCCAAGGTTGCGGCCTTGAAATCCGGGAAATAGCTTTCCGTGCAGTCCTCCACCAATAGACATTCATAACCCCGATCGTTGGCTTCGCGCATGGTCGTCTGCACACATACTTCGGTCGTTACGCCGGTGATCAGCAAATGGGTGATGTCGCGAGTCTTCAGGCTCATGTCGAGGTTCGTTGCATAGAATGAGCCCTTTCCGGGCTTGTCGATCACCAGTTCTCCGGGCAGCGGCGCGAGTTCCGGGATGATTTGATGGCCCGGCTCGCCTTGTATGAGGATGCGGCCCATGGGCCCCTGATCGCCGATGCGCAGTTTGCACTCCCCGCGGGTTCGTTTGGCCGGCGGACAGTCCCTCAGGTCCGGCCGATGGCCCTCACGCGTATGCAGGATCATCATCCCATGCTCCCGGCATGCCGCCAGCAGAGAACGCAAGGTGGGCACGATGGGCGTCAGCCGTGCGACGTCGTTGCCGAGCGCCGCGCCAAAGCCGGCGGGCTCCACAAAATCTCGCTGCATGTCGATGACGATCAGCGCCGTGCGGTGCAAGGGAAAGGAGAAGGGGAATGGCTGTGCGGCAATCGTGGGCATGGTCTGGTGAGGCGGCGGAATTTTTGCGCGGGCGGATCATGTGTGGTGAGGCATCGCCGGACCGCGGGACGTCTTCAGCGCTCGATCTCCTCATGCGCGGATGTCAGAACCTCCGGGGTAGCGGGCGCGCCGGGCGAGCTGGCATCCGCATGGCCGGCCATGTGGCGTCCGATGACGGCGATATCGGCCTCTGCAATGGGCGTTTGATAGACGAAACGCCCGTCGAACATCACGACGATGCGATCGGCCAATTCAAAGGCCTCATCGAGGTCCTCAGTGACGAGCAGGACCGCAGCGCCGCGGTTTCGCGCGTCCATGATCTGGGCACGAATGTCGGCGACGGCGGCGAAATCCAGTCCAAAGCAGGGATTCTGGGCGATCAGCACGTTCACTTCGCCGGATAATTCGCGGGCCAGCACCGCTCGTTGCACGTTGCCGCCCGATAGGGTGCGGATCGGCGTGCTGTGCGAGGGCGTTTTCACGCGATAGCGGGTGATCAAATGGGATGCGAATTTTCGAATCTGACGTGGATTGACGAAGAGCTTTCCGATCGTGATCGGCGGTCCATCGAACCGCCGCAACGCCATATTCGCCCCCACACCCATAGGTCCAACGCACGCATTTCTGAGCGGTTCCTCGGGTAGGCAATAGACCTTGTGCGCATTGATCTCGCGCCGGGTGCCCCGATAAGGCTTCCCTTTCACGAGGAGGGTGCCGGCTGCAACCGGGCGTTGACCAGCGAGCACCTGCACGAGTTCGGACTGGCCATTTCCCGAAACGCCGACCACCGCCACGATTTCGCCAGCGTGCACGTAGAGGGACAGATCTTCAAAGGCGGCCACGCCGGCATCGTCGTCGGCGGCAAGTTCGTCCATGGTCAACTGTGGCACGCGGTCATGGCTGCCGGAGCGCTGGGCGATGGTCGCGGTTTGCTGGGAGCCGATCATCATTTCAGCCATTTGCGGCGCCGTGTAATCCTTCACCCGTCCGGCCCCCACGAGCTTGCCGGTGCGCAGGACGGTGAAATCGTCCGCGAATTTCATCACCTGGCTGAATTTGTGCGTGATGATCAGCACGGACAGATTTCCAGTGAGCGTCAGCTTTTTGAGAGTCGTCAACACTTCGTCGGCTTCCTGGGGCGTCAAGACGCTGGTGGGTTCATCCAGGAAAAGGATTCGGTTTTTGAGATAGAGTTGCTTAACGATTTCGAGTTTCTGCTTCTGACCGGCGGCCAAAGAATTGACCCGCGCGTCGAGGGGGATGAAAAAGGGCGTCGTGCGCAAAAATGCGCGGAGCTCGTTTTTTTCCTTTTCCCAATCGATGGCGAACGAGATCTTTCCGCGGGAAAGCACCAGATTCTCCGCCACCGTCATGTTGCCCACCAGCGTGAAATGCTGGTAGACCATCCCGATGCCCAGGGCGAGCGCTTCGCGCGGGTTTTTGATCACCTCCTTACGCTGTCCCACAACTATCTCGCCATCGTCTGGCAGGTAATAGCCCATGATGCATTTCACGAGCGTCGATTTTCCCGCGCCGTTGCCGCCCAACAGCGCGTGGAACGTTCCCGGCCGCACGGTCATGGACACATTGTCGAGCGCCACGAGCGATCCAAACCGCTTGCAGATGTTGATTGCCTGAAGACCGGGCGCCAGCAGGGGATTGGCCTGGGGATCGGTCATGTATTCTTTCGCATCTTCGCTCATGGCTGCTCCATCGCCGGGGGCGAGCAGAGGTTAAAACGTTGCAGAAAGAGCCTCGATCAGAGCCCCGCTGGTGGTGGTTGCGCCGAAAACGCCGTTCTGCATCTTGACCATGTTGATGGCCGCCTTGTGGTTGTTTGGATCGGTCGCCGCACAGCAGTCTTCGACCAGCACGCACTCAAAACCGCGATCGTTCGCCTCGCGCATGGTCGTATGCACGCAGACATCCGTGGTGATGCCCGTCAGAATCAGGTTGTCGATGTCCCTGGTCCGCAGCATCAGCTCGAGATCCGTCGCGCAAAAGGAGCCCTTTCCAGGCTTGTCGATGATGGGCTCGCCGGCTTGCGGATAAAGTTCCGGAATGATGTCCCAGCCCGGTTCTCCGCGCACCAGGACGCGTCCGCAGGGTCCCGCATCGCCGATTCCGGCAACGGTCGAGAATTTCCGCGAGCGCCACCGTTTGTTCGCGGGCAAGTCGGACAGGTCGGCCCGATGGCCCTCGCGCGTGTGAATCACGTGAAATCCCTTGTCGCGCATCACGGCGAGCAGGCGCTGGATCGCTGGAACGACCGCGCGGGTGATCGAAATGTCGTAGCCCAACAAATCGATGTAGCCCCCCTTCCCGCAGAAATCCGTCTGCATGTCGATGATGATAAGAGCCGTATTCTGTGGTCGCAGGTCGCCATTCCACGGCCAGGGATAGGGCTCCGACGTGATGAATTTTTCAGCCATACGTTCGACCGCTCACTGCCAGAGACATGCTCGGGCTGCGTAACACAAGGTTGCACAATTTCACGCCACCGCCCCCAATTCCGCGGGCGCTCCGGCAAAAGTGCGCTTGGGCGAGCATGTCACGACCATGATTGCCAGCGTCAGCACGTAGGGGGCGGCCGCGATCAGGTAATATCCTCGGGTGACGCCATACGCCTGCATGGCCGGGGCCAGGGCTCCCGCGCCGCCAAAGAGTAGGGCCGCATACAAGCAATGGATCGGGTTCCATCGCGCAAAGATCACCAGGGCCACGGCAATGAGTCCCTGCCCGGAAGATATCTGCTCGTTCCAAGCCCCCGGGTAGTACAGCGAGAGATAGGCCCCGCCGACTCCGGCGAGGGCGCCGCCGGCCATCGTGGCAATCATGCGCACGGCGTTGACGGAATATCCCATGGCGCGGGCGGCATCGGCAGATTCGCCCGCGGTGCGGATGATCATCCCCCACCGCGTATTTCGGAAGCCCCACGCCAGCAGCGGCGCCAGCAGGCACCCGAGGACAAAGAGCACGTTGACGTCCAGAGCGGATCGCACCGCCTCGTTTTTCGCCCAGAAACCGAGCGGGATTGCTTGAAGATGGGGCGCCAGGGGTTTGATCAGCGGCTTGCCGAGAAAGCACGCCAGCCCGATCCCGAAGAGCATCAAGGCGATGCCGACCGCGATATCATTGACCCGGGGGCGCTGGCATAAAAGCGCGTGCACGCAGCCGAGTATCATTCCCACCGCCGCCGCCGCCAGGACGCCGAACCAGGGCGAGACGAAGTTTCCAAATGCGGGCGCCGCGAGGTAGGAAATCCCGTAGCCCGTCATCGCGCCCATGAAGAGGGTGCCCTCGAGCCCGAGGTTGATGCGGCCGGAGCGTTCCGTGATGCATTCGCCAAGCGATACGAAGAGAAACGGCGTGGAAACTCGAATGGCGCCGGAAACGATCGCCAGCGGAATGCCCCACGCGCCGAGAGCGGAATCAGCCACGAGCCGCCTCCCTCTTGAAGAAGGGGAATTTTCCGTAATAGGACTCAGACGCCAGCAGCACGAGGAAGATAAAGCCCTGGAGGACGAGCACAGTCGCATCGGGCAGGTCAAGGTGGCGTTGCAGGAGCCCATTGGAAGCGCCGATGCCGCCGATGAGGATGGCTACTGGAATGACGGCCAACGGATTCTGCCGCGCCAGGAACGCCACGAGGATACCTGTGTATCCATATTTGTCGGCGGTGATCGTCGCATTGCAGGCCCCCTGGACAGCGGCGATCTCGATCGCCCCGGCGAGTCCGGCCGCCGCGCCGCCCAAAAAGCAGGTCACGAGGATCAGCTTACCAAGCGACAAGCCGGCGACCTTGGCCGCGCGGACATTTCCCCCTACGACCTGGGCCGCGAAGCCAAATGTCGTGTGATTCATCAGCACCCAGCAAAGCAGGCAGGCCCCGATTCCGAACAGCAATCCCCAGTGCACGTCCATGCTGAATGATCCGAAGTGAATGGATCCCAACAGCATGTCGCCATCGGGGTTGTCCCAGACCTGCCATGTCGATGGCTTGTTCAAACTTGCCGGGTCGCGCCAAGGCCCTTCGACCAGAGAATTCATCAGGGCGATGGCGATATAAATCAGGAGAAGGGAAGAAATGGTTTCATTGACGCCTCGGAAATGTTTCAGGAATCCAGCGAGCGCGATCCACAGTCCGCCTGCCACCGAGCCCACCGTCAGCATGGTCACCAGGATCACCCAGGGATTCGATCCCTGAACGAAATGTGCCGAGCCGGCGGCGAAGAGGGCTCCCACGACGAGCGCCCCCTCGCCCCCGATGATGACGAGTCCCACGCGCATGGGCAGGGCGGTGCACAATCCCGTCAACATCAACGGCGCTGCGCGCGTCAGGGTATTCTGGAAGGAGAACCAGGAGCCGAAAGCGCCGTCGTACATCAGGTAGGCCGTCTTGAACGGGTTGACGCCCGCGCAGGCCACGAACAAGCCGAAGGGAATGAGCGACAGCACGATCGCCCCGACGGGTATCGCAACCGCCTCCGCCGTCTTTTCGATCGACAGGGCGATGCCCAGGCATGTCAAGATGATCCCCAGCGCTGCGGGCGCGCCCAGATGCTGCTGCCACGCATACAACAACGTGCAAGTCCCCCCCGCAAAGAGCAGTCCCCCCACCGCGAGACGAAGGGCGCTCCAGGAAATTGATCGCGGCGTGGCGGGGGTGAGGACCGTCATCACTTGCCTCCCGGGCTGCCAACCACCCCTTCCACCAGATAATTCATGCCTTCAAGCACAGGATCGGTCTGCACCATTTCCTTGCCTTCGGGAATCACTTCCTTGCCGGTGTTGTCCTTCAGCGGACCTTTGAAGATGACGAGCTCGCCTTTCATCGCCTTTTCCTTGGCGGCATCGGCGAGCGTCTTGGTCTCGCTGCTGACCGCGGGTCCGTAGGGCGACATCTGCACGACGCCGTCTTTCATGCCGCCACGCGTCGTGTGCGGGATTTGCTTCCCGCTGCGCAGGTCATCCAGATAAGTCTTGAAAATCGTCGCCCAGTGCCACTCGGATCCGGTGAGGTAACCCTTCGGCGCCAGGTCAGAGCCGTTGGCGTGATAGCCGCAGCAATAAATGCCGCGTTTTTCGGCGGTTTCCAGAATCACCTTCGGCGAATCCACATGGCAGGTCAGAACGTCGATGCCCTGGTCTATCAGGCTGTTCGCAGCTTCGGCCTCTTTGGTCGGCATAAACCAGTCGCCAGTGAAAACCACCGTGGTGGTGGCTGACGGATTCACGCTCTTCGCCCCCAGTTCAAAAGCGTTGATGTTCCGCAGCACTTGCGGGATCGGCTTGGCGGCAATGAAACCGAGCTTGCTTGATTTCGAGGTTTTGCCTGCGCAGATCCCCGCGATGTACTCGCATTCGTCGATGTAACCGAAATAGGTGTAGATATTCTTCGGGTCCTTGGCCGGATCATACGTTCCGCCGCAATGGAAGAAGGAGACATCGGGGTACTTTCCGGCGATCTTGATCACGTGCGGATCGAAGTAACCATAGGACGTTGCAAAAATCGCGGACGCCCCGTCCAGCTTGATCATGGACTCCATGGTCTTCTGCACCTGCACGGTTTCGGGAACGTTCTCCTCTTCAAGAATCTTGACGCCCGACATTCTCGCCAGCTCGGCCGCACCCTGGGCCTGCGCCTGGTTGTAGCCGTAATCCGACCGCGAGCCGACATATACAAAACCGATCGTGACCGGCTTGTCGTCAGCGGCGCGCGCCGGTCGAGGGCTCAGGACCGTGGTGAACAGGGTGGTCGCCGCCGCCACTCCTGCGGCCAACTGAATGCATAAACTCCTGCGGGAAATCTTCATGGGGGCTCCGTTGGTAGGTCGCGTTCGCATGTGCGGCTCCCTCGCCGGGAGACGCATGGGCGAACAATCTCAAATACGCCCCGCCCCGTTCGTCCACACAGACGATCATGTCACGCGCCCTCCGTGGCGCTGATTTGTTCAGAAGCTGAATCCGACTCCCGCGTAGCCGACTACGCGTTCATGTCCCTCGCCGTTGCTGAGGATGCTTTCGTTCACGTAGCTCAGCGCCGGATTGCAGGTGTGAATCCAGGTCACCCCCACGTAGGCGTTCCAGTTTCCAAAATCTGACGGGATGAACGACAAAGGCACGGATGCCTTCAATCCCATCGAGAACACACCGAGATTCGAGCGCTGTCCTCCCGGACCCGGCGTCTCACCCCAGAAGGAGGAATCGCCAAAGCTGAAATAGGTCGGCAGCGAGAAAGTGATGGGGTAATTTGCCATCGCCTTGAGCGTATAGCTGGGCGTTCCGCCGATTTCGACGTAGAACGTATGGTCGTTTTTCCCGAGCAGAGCGTCGGAGACCACCGGCGAGCTTGCTCCGGCGAAATTCCAGAAGAAGTCCACGTAGGGATGGAGCGCAAAATCCTTCAGGTAGGCGCTGTCATCGAAGGACAGCTTCAAATCCATGTTGTATTCAGTGGTCGGGTCGGATTCGGCTTTCGTGCTCACATCGGGAAACGTCCACGCCATGATCGTGTAGGCCGCGTCGAACTTGTCGAGGAACTTCACATCGAAGCCCGTGAAAAAATCCTCTTCGTTCCACAAATCGCTGCCCGGATGATGGCTGGCGAGATCACCCCAGGTTCCCGCGCTCAAGGTCACCGAATTGACCGGCCCGTCGCCTGAAAAAACGTTCAGTGCCAATCCCACGAGCGGCTGCACGTTCAGGCCCTCGTGTTCGACCACAAGGCCGCGGGGCGTAATGTACGCCGTGTTGAAACGCAGGTCGGCGAACCCGTGAATGCGCGACGCCGGCGGCGGCGCATCCAGCGTGAGCGTTGGCGCCATCAGCCTCGAATTTGCGTCGGGAGTTGAACTCGAGGCACCCTGGTCCGCCGCCTGAGGAAAGCTCGCCAGGGCATCGGGGCTTACGGAAAGCCTGGGAGCTTCCAGCGCGGGATGATCGCGCATCGCCTGCACTTGCGACCAGGCCGTTTCCCAGGGGGCATCGCCGGCACGCACCGTCGCCGTGAGCGACGCGATGGCAAGGGTCGAGGCAACAAGGGCTGCGGAATGGCGGTGTCTCATTCAGGTCTCCGAAAAATGGCATGACCCACAACACGCCGGCGAAGGCAGGCGCGCCGATGCAACCCCGGGAATGATCGCTCAGAAACTTGTGAGCCAATAAAGTGATTGCCGATACCATTACAAAATGCGTGCCGCTGGGCAGCGCACCGTTACCGTATTCTCCCGACCCTCAAATCCTCGCAGAAAACAAGGTTTCGCTTCTCCCGTTCGCCTTCTTTGACGACAACTTTCCGGCGCGCACGCTTGCCGTTGACTGCCCCACGGCACATCTTTGCGGCAACGCCTCATGCAATGCATACAAACTGCGCGCACGTTCAAAACAGCGAGTAACGCTGCGACAGCGGCAGAACCGCCGCAGGCATGCACGCCAAAAGCTCCCCATCCGCCCGAACCTCATACGTCTCCGGATCCACCTGCATTCTCGGCAACGTATCGTTCAGCCGCATCTCGCGTTTGCCGATTCCCCGGCATCCCTTCACGACCACGATCTGCTTTGAAATCTCATATCCCCCGACCGCCTTGAGCGACGCCGCACTGACAAACGCAACCGACGAACGCCCCCGCGCTTTGCCAAAACTCCCGAACATGGGGCGCATGTAGACCGGCTCCGGCGTCGGAATCGAAGCGTTGGCATCCCCCATCTGCGCCCATGCCACCACCCCTCCTTTCAACACCATCTCCGGACGCGCTCCAAAAAACGCCGGGCGCCACAACACCAGGTCGGCGAGCTTCCCCACCTCGATCGACCCGATCACATGCCCCACCCCGTGGGCAATTGCCGGGTTGATCGTGTACTTGGCGATGTACCGCCGTATCCGAAAATTATCGTCGCCTCCCGCCCTGTCCTCCGGCAACGCCGCGCGCTGCTGCTTCATCTTGTCCGCCGTCTGCCAGGTTCGCGTAATCACCTCACCGACGCGCCCCATCGCCTGCGAATCCGACGATATCATCGAAATCGCCCCCAGGTCATGCAGAATATCTTCCGCGGCGATCGTCTCCCCCCGTATCCGCGATTCGGCAAACGCCACATCCTCCGGCAGGTTTTTGTCCAGGTGATGGCAGACCATCAGCATGTCCAGATGCTCGTCCAGGGTGTTGGACGTGTAGGGCCGGGTCGGATTGGTCGAACTCGGCAGCACGTTCGCCTCTCCGCACACCCTGATGATGTCCGGCGCATGTCCACCGCCCGCGCCCTCCGTGTGATAGGTGTGAATCGTCCGCCCCTTGAACGCGGCGATCGAAGCCTCCACAAATCCGCTTTCGTTCAGCGTGTCCGTGTGTATCGTGCACTGCACGTCATGCTCATCGCACACCGACAGGCACGTATCGATCGCCGCCGGCGTCGTTCCCCAATCCTCGTGCAGCTTCAGTCCGATGGCCCCCCCCTCGATCTGCTCGTGCAACCCCGCCGGTTTCGCGGAGTTCCCCTTCCCCGTGAACCCGAAGTTCAGCGGCAACTCGTCGGTTGCTTCCAGCATCATCCGCACATGAAACGCCCCGGGCGTGCAAGTCGTCGCGCACGTGCCGGTCGCCGGACCTGTCCCTCCCCCGATAAACGTCGTCACCCCCGATGCAATCGCCACCTGCGCCTGCTGCGGACATATATAATGGATGTGCGCATCGATTCCCCCCGCCGTCACGATCATTCCCTCCCCCGCAATCACCTCCGTCGTCACTCCCACCACCATGCCCTGCGTAACCCCCGCCATTACATGCGGATTCCCTGCTTTCCCGATCCCCGCGATCATCCCTTCCTTGATGCCCACATCCGCTTTGTAGATCCCCGTCACATCCACGATCAGCGCATTGGTGATCACGAGGTCCAGACATTCCGCCTGCCCGATCCCCGCCGCTTGTCCCATCCCATCGCGCAGCACCTTTCCACCGCCAAATTTGCACTCATCGCCGTACACCGTGAAATCCCGTTCCACGCGCGCGATCAGATGCGTGTCGCCCAAGCGCACCCGGTCCCCCATCGTGGGTCCGAAAATCGCGGCATACGCCGCGCGAGAGTACTGGTGCGCCATAAATCTCCCTGGATGCCTGCTTCAATCGCGACGCCTCAGGCGCCAAACATCTTCATCATCGCCAGATGCCCCAACAATGCCGCTGCAATCAGCGCTATCGGCACCAACGCCACCAGCACCTTGCGCATGAACGCCCCCCGTTCATCCTCCCGTTCTCGCGCGCGAAAATCCGTCATGTCCGTCATGCCTGCTCCTTGTGCGCAAATCGTCCCGCCTCCACTCGCCTCATCGCCTCCCCCCGCCGCTCCGTCCTGGCCGGTCCGTCGATCAGACCGTTCCCTCCCCGCACGATTCGCTCCCCTGCAATCTCCACCAATTGAACCGTTTTCATCTCGCCAGGCTCAAAACGCACCGCCGTCCCCGCGGGAATGTCCAGCCGCATTCCGAACGCTTTCGACCGATCGAACTCCAACGCCCCGTTCGTCTCCATAAAGTGATAATGGCTCCCCACCTGCACCGGCCGATCCCCCAGGTTGGTCACGGCCAAACGCTCCGTCCGCCGACCCGCATTCAACTCGATATCCCCCGCTTCCAGCATGTATGCGCCCGGCAAAACACTCTCCTCCCCGGCCGTTAACGTGTCCCCGGCATCTTGTGGCTTTCCCTCGGGCATCGGCAAAAAACTGCCATATAACGCCAGCCCCGGATCCCCCTGCTCTCGCGATATCGGATGATGCACTGTCACCAGCTTCGTCCCGTCCGGAAATGTTCCCTCCACCTGTACCTCGTGAATCATCTCCGCCACGCCCGCCATGACCTGCTTCCTGCCCAGCATCCGCCGCCCCAGTTCCATCAGCTCCGCCACCGTCCGCCCGTCCCGGATGAACTCCAAAAGCTGCGTCGCGATCAACGCAACCGCCTCCGGATAATTCAAGCGCACCCCCCGCGCCAGACGTTTCTGCGCCAGCACGCCTGCCTGGTGCAGCATCAGTTTGTCTATGTCCGTCGGTGTGAGATGCATAGCTTCCTCTTGAGACACACGGGGCGGCCGCTCGTTGGCGCCGCATTCACCATTTGCGCAACCACGGATGTTCTCCCAACAGTTCCCCCAGAAACCTGAGGTGCCGATAAAGCGCGCCCGCCGCTCGTTCCGCATTCTCCGCCGCCAATCGCACGATCGCCCCGCCCCGGATCCCGCTTGCCGCCATCCGCAGCCCCTCCTCCCCGCGCACCGACAACTCGCCAATCTCTCGCACCATCTCCTCCGCCGCCCCCTCCACCGCCGGCCCCACCAGCACCAGCGTCGCATAACACTGCAATCCCCCCATCCGCGCCGCCACCGCACCAGCGCGCCCATCCAGCAATACCGCATCCGTCACCAGACGGCTCCCTCCCATCCACATTTCATTCCGTGACGACAACGACGCGAACGCCCACCGCTCCCCGCAGCCGTGTCGCCCGCTCGTAAACCAATCCAGCAACACCAGGCTGCCCGTCGCCGCCACGTCAAACCGTTGCCGCTGGGCATACCGCGCATCTCGAAAGCACACCACCGGATCCGGCATTACGGCCAGCACCGCCCCTTCCCCCACCTCTGCCTTCACCGTCTGTCGCGAAATCCCGCCCCGCGCCGACCGATACACCTTCGTCGCACTCTGCGTCCCCACATAGCCGATCGCACCGGCATCCACCGCGATCTCCATCCGCAGGTCGTCCCCCTCCAGCAATCCTCCGCCGAACGAACTTGTCACCGCCCACGCCGCTCGCGATCCCGCCATTCGCGGCATCAGCACGCGCAATGGACTCGTCGCCCGCGCTTCTGTCACCTCCGTGCGCTCCTCCACGACGCTGAAACGCAGCCGCGCCTGCCCATGTGCCCCGGACTTGTCCATGGCAACCGCTTGTTCGTTCTCGACGATCATTACACGCTCAAATGCCGCTTTACCAGTTCCGAAGATAGCGCCGGCGTCGCTCCGTCCGCGACCACCCGGCCGCGATTCATGATGTAAAACCGCTGCCCGAACTCCCGCACGAAATCCAGGTATTGCTCCACCAGCACAACCGTCATCCGACGTTCCGTCACCAGCTTCTTCAGCACCTGCCCAATCTGCTGAATGATGTTCGGCTGAATCCCCTCCGTCGGCTCATCCAGCAGCAGCACCTCCGGCTCCCCCACGAGCGCCCGGGCAATCGCCAGCTGCTGTTGCTGCCCGCCTGACAAATCTCCCCCCATCCGCTTCCCCATGGTTTTCAAGATCGGAAACAGCTCGTAGAGCTCCTCCGGGATGATCTTCTTTCCATCGCGCCGTGCAGCGCAGCCCACCGACAGATTCTCCATCACCGTCAGCTTCGGAAAAATCTGCCTCCCCTGCGGCACAAGCGCGATCCCTGCCTTCGCGCGCTTGTGCGGCGCCAGACCCGTCACGTCGCGGTCCCCCAGCAAAATCTGCCCGAGCTCGCTCCGTAACGTGCCCATGATGTTCCGCATCAACGTCGTCTTACCCACCCCATTCCGCCCCATCACGCACGTAATTTCTCCCGGCCGCATATCCATCGACACGGAACTCAACGCCCGCACTGCGCCGTACGAATAGGAAATCTCACAAAGAGTCAGCATACGCCTCTATCGCCCAAGATACGCTTCAATCACCGCCGGGTTCGCCTGCACCTCGTCCAGTGTCCCATCGGCCAGGACCTTCCCGTTGTCCAGAACCGTCACCCGACTCCCCAGGCGTCGCACGAATTCCATGTCATGCTCGATGACCATGATTGTGTGCCGTCCCTTTAGCTCCAGCAGCAGGTCCGCCGTCAGCGCGGTTTCCTCATCGGTCAGCCCCGCCGCCGGCTCATCCACCAGCAGCAGCTTCGGGTCCGCCACGATGAGCATCGATATTTCCAGCCATTGCCGCTGCCCGTGGGAGAGATCCCGCGCCGCCATCCCCGCCCGTTCGATGAGATGCACTCGCCGCAGAAGCTCCATGATTCGCTCCCGTTGCCCTCGTGTCTCCCGGCCGAACAGGTTCCACAAAATCCCCCGCCGCCCCGGTAACGCCAGCTCCATGTTCTCATACACGGTCAGCGAATCGAACACGGTAGGCGTTTGAAATTTTCGCCCGACTCCCCGCTGCGAAATGTCCGTGTCCTTCAGATACGTTGTCTCCTGTTTATTAAAAAACACGTGCCCGCTTTTCACACGCGTTTTTCCGCTGATCACATCGCACAGCGTCGTCTTCCCCGCCCCGTTCGGCCCCACCACCACCCGCAACTCGTTGTAGCCGATCCCGAACTGCTTCACGTCGAGCGCCCGAAACCCGTCAAACTCCACAACCACATCCTGCACGAACACGATGCAGTGCTCCACGTTGAACGTGTCTTCCAGCGACAAAGGTGTTACAGGCGCCGCAACCATCAAACCCGTACCTCCTGTACCGCAGACGAATCCACCGACCCCTCCTCCGCATGCGCCCTGTCCGCATCTTCCTCCACCGCCGCCGCCACCCCCGTGCGCCCGTGCGACAACAGCCTGCGCCACGCCCCCACGATCCCCTGCGGCATGAACAGCGTGATCCCAACGAAGATTCCCCCCAGCACGAACAGCCACCCATCCGCCCCCAGCAGAATCTGCAGCGGTCTCCGCATATAAAACAGGATTGCGCTCTGCGCGACCCCATCCGCCGGCATCCGCAAAAATCCCGGCAGCAACCCGTAGAAGAATCCGCTTGTCAGCAGGCTGTTCAAGTAACTTACCACCAACGCACCAATCACCGCCCCCGTCAACGTTCCCCTGCCTCCAACCGCCACGAACGCAACGATCGTGATCGACTCCACAGCCTCCATCTTCGACGGCGTGATGATCCCGTTCTGCGGCGTGTATAGCATCCCCCCCACCGCCGCCATCAATGCTCCGAGCAGGAACACGAAAATCTTGAACGTGACAGGCTGAAATCCCGCAAACCGCAGTCGCGATTCATTGTCCCTCACGGCTTTCAGCAGCCGCCCCAAACGCGTTCCCACCAGCCACCGGCACCCCAGATAACTCGCAATGACCGCCAGGCTCGTCGCCAGATATAACCCCACCTGCGTGGCGGGGGAACGCAGGTCATACCCCAGAATTGTTACAAAATTCGTCAGCCCGTTCGTCCCGCACAACTTGATATCGTTCAACCGAAACACGTTCAGCAGCGCCACCGTCAGCGCTTGTGTGATGATGGAAAAGTACACTCCCCTCACCCGGCTCCGAAACGTGAAATACCCGAACACGAACGCAAACCCGCCCGTGACCAGCATGCCCAGCAGAATCGCCGACGGGAATGACGCAAACGGCTTCCAGAACCACGGCAGCTTGATCCCTCCCACTGTCGACGACACCACACTCAACGCCGTCGGTACCCCGTTCCCATCCAGCGGCCCGTGCAACGCCAGATACATTCCGATTGCATAGCCGCCAAAACAAAAGAACATGGCCTGGCAAAGCGATAGAATCCCTGCATAACCCCACACCAAATCCATCCCCAACGCCACGATCACCAGCGATAAGAATCGCCCTAACTGGTTGATCGCCGTGATCCCCATCGCCCCCGTCGCATAAAGCACCGGGACCCCGCCCAACAGAAATACTGCCCCCGCCGCCGGCAATGCCCACCCAAGGGCCTTCTCCGCCCTTCCGTGTTCTTGATTCTTGATTCTTGGTTCTCGTCCCTCAGCCATCCGCCAACCTCCCCTTGGCCGGGAACAATCCCGATGGCCGCCGCTGTATGAACGCAATCACCAGCACCAGTATCAACACCTTCGCCCACACCGTGCCCACAAACGGCTCCATGAACTTGTTCGTCATCCCGATCCCCAGACCACTCCAGATCGCCCCCGCCAACTTTCCCACGCCCCCGGTCACCACCACCAGAAACGAATCCACCACGTAGTTCTGTCCCATATCCGGCGTGATACCCCCCACCTGCGTCAGCGCGCAGCCCGCCATCCCGGCAAGCCCCGCACCCAATCCGAAAGTCGCCATGTCGATCATCCGCGTCGACACCCCCAGGCTCGCCGCCATTGGCCGATTCTGCGTCGTCGCCCGCAGCAAAAGCCCCATCCGCGTCTTTTCAATCAGCAGGTACATCAGCACGATGCACAACACGCAAAAGCCAATGATGAACAACCGGTTGTAAGGCAAATTGATGTCCGGCAATATTTCATACGATCCCGTCAACCACGAAGGGCTATTCACTGCACGGTTGTCCCCAAACTGTACCCGTATCAACTGGATCAGCACGTAGCTGATCCCCAGTGTCGCCAGCAGCGTGTCCAGGGGCCGGCCATACAGGAAACGAATCACCGTCGCCTCCATGATCACCCCCACGATCGCCGCGCACACAAAACTGAACGGAATCGCCGCTACAAAATACCAGTCGAACATCCCCGCCGGCAGATGATCCTGGAAGAATCCCTGCGTCAACAGCGTCGCATACGCGCCGATCATCATCAGCTCGCCATGCGCCATGTTGATCACCCCCATCAATCCGAAAATGATCGCCAGCCCCAGCGCCATCAGCACCAGAATCGAACTCGTCGACATCCCGCTGAACAAGATTCCCACCCAGTCCACCACATGTTGCCACGTATTGATCCGCTCGATCGCCGAGCTGATCGCCTTGCGGACCTCCGCCGATTTCTCATCCTTCATCGTGTCCTGCAGTCGCGACAGGGCCCGCAGCGATCGCAGTTCCCCCAGCGTCGTCGCGCCGGCCAGCCGCGACTCCGTCGCCGCCTTGTCAGTCCCCGTCGTCCCAAGCCGGATCAGCGCCACGCTTTCGGCGATGACGCGCTTTACCCTCGCATTCTTCTCCTTCGCGTCCAGCTTCTTCAGCGCCGCCATCCCCGACGCACCGCCCGCATCCCCCACGCGCACCACCGCCTCCTCGCGCTGCTCCGGATCCGGGTTGTTCAGCTTCAACATCATCTGGGCGTCGCGCACCAGCAGCCGCTCTCGCCGGGTGATGTCCACGCTCTTCAGGTCGCTCGAAGACGCCATCACCGGCTTCCCGCCCTCCATCACCGGCGCCCGCGTCAGCGGATCCACCAGCGGCATCACCTTCCTTCCACCCTCCGTCACCACATCTCCCGTACTCACCACCGCCCCCTTGTACACCGACAGCGACCCCTCCGAAAAATCCGTCAGCACCTGGTCCAGACGCGGATCGCCATTTTCCGCCATCTCCATCAGCACGTTCGCCCGATCCTCCCCTTCCGTCGTCGCCAGCTTCTCCACCAGCCCCGCCGCCGCTTCATTTCTCCCGCTTACCACGATGCTCTTCATCGGCGCCGCCGTCGCGCTCGCCGCCGCCGCGGTCTGCCCCTTCGCCCCGCGCCCCATCACCCCGGCCAGCACGCACAGCATCATCACCCCCAGCGCCCCGCGCCATTTCATCCACACGCTCCCCCGCCGATCACTTCCCTGCACTCCGCGCCACCCCCGCCCGCGCACGAGCCTCGGTCGAATCTGTGGCAAATTCAGTCCATCCCATCTACGTTCACATCATCAGCCCCCCGTTCCCCGCCCAGCTCCAAGTGTCAAAGGGGAAGCGCCCGTCGCCGGACGCTTCCCCTTGTCGCTGGCCGCTGCCTTACATCTTCGGACCGCCCGTCGGGGCCGGAACTTTGCTCGCGTCCGGCCACAGATACGTGCTGTATGAATCCGGATGCACCAGCCCCGGGCTCTTCCACACGATCTTGAACTGCCCGTCCTTCTGGATTTCTCCGATGAAGACCTGCTTCCACGTGTGCTGGTTCTTTTCGTCCATCTTGATTTCCCCGCCCGGCGCGTCGAACTTCATCCCATACACCGCCTGACGCACCTTATCCACGTCAAACGTCCCCGCCTTCTCGCACGCCGCCTTCCACACGTACACCCCGAAATACGCCGCCTCAATCGGATCGTCCGTCACGCGGTCCGCTCCGCCGGGCAGATTGTGCTCCTTGCAATAGGCCTGGAAGTCCGACACGAACTTCTTGTTCTCCGGCGTGTCGATCGACATGAAATAATTCCAGCACGCCAGGTGCCCCACCAGCGGCGGAACGTCCATCGCCCGCAGCTCATCCTCCGCCACGGAAAACGCCATGATCGGACAATCCGCAGCCGTCAAGCCCTGATTCGCAAACTCCTTATAAAACGGCACGTTAGAATCGCCGTTGATCGTCGAGAGTACGCACGCCTTCCCACCTGCCGCGAACTTCTTGATCTTCCCCACGATCGTCTGATAGTCCTGGTGATGGAACGGCGTGTACTCCTCCACGATGTCCTCGTCCGGCACTCCCTTGCTCTTCAAAAACGCCTTGAGCACCTTGTTCGCCGTCCGCGGAAACACATAATCGGTCCCCAGCAGGTAAAACTTCTTGTATCCCCCGCCCTCCTCCGACATCAGATACTGCGCCGCCGGGATCAACTGCTCGTTCGGCGTCGCTCCCGTGTAAAACACATCCAGTGACTGCTCCTCTCCCTCATATTGCACCGGATAAAGCAGCAGCGCATCGTTCGCCTCAAACACCGGCAGCACGCTCTTGCGGCTCACCGACGTCCAGCAGCCAAACGTCACTGCCACCTTGTCCTGCGTGATCAGTTGCTTCGCCTTCTCCGCAAACAAATCCCAGTTGCTCGCCGGATCCACCACCACCGGCTCAATCTTTTTCCCCAGCACGCCCCCCTTCGCGTTGATCTCATCCACAGCCATCAGCACCACGTCACGCAGCGATGTCTCCGATATCGCCATCGTTCCCGACAACGAATGCAACACCCCGATCTTCACCGTGTCATCAGCTCTCGCCAAAGACAACGGCATCACCGCTGCCAACAGCGCCGTCGCACACAGTGTCCGCACAATCCGTTTCAACATAGGGGCGCAACTCCTTCGAGCAATTTTTCTGCCGGTCGTGCAGCTTCTCGCTCCGGGGACGACAACCAACAGCCATCAAAAACGTGTCTGAGTCCAGGTTCCCTTTACAAAGCTCATGCCGTCTTGCCGATAATCCCGCAATCGCCGCTTTCTCCGCTGTTATGGCCCTTTGCGCTTCGGCAACTTGCCCGCTCTGCCTCGGCGATCCAAAACGTGCCTGCGCACTCCACGTGCGATCAGCTTGCCGCTGCCGCATTGTTAAGCATTTCCCGTCTCACGAAGCCGGACTCCCGTCGCCTCCGACCACGCCCCCACAACCTGCTCGACGATCTCCTCAACGCCCTCTCCATGCTTCACCTGCGCAAGCACAAACGGCCCCTCCCCGCGCATCCTCTTTGCATCCCGCGCCATCACCCGCAGATCCGCCCCCACAGCCTCGGCCAAATCCGTCTTGTTGATCACCAGCAAATCCGCCTGCGTGATCCCGGGGCCGCCCTTCCGCGGAACCTTGTCCCCGCCCGCCACGTCGATCACATACACTGTATAATCCGCCAGTTCCCGCGAATAATGCGCTGCCAGGTTATCTCCCCCGCTCTCGATCAGCAGCAGTTCCGTCCCGAACTTCGCCTGCAGTTCCTCCAGCGCCAACAGATTTGCCGACACGTCTTCCCGTATCGCCGCATGCGGGCATCCCCCCGTCTCCACCGCCACGATCCGCTCCGCCGGCAATGCCTCGTTCCGCGTTAGAAACTCCCCATCCTCCCGTGTAAAAATATCGTTCGTGACCGCCGCAATGTTCATACGCTCCCGCAGACGTCGGCACAGTTGCAGCATCAACGCGGTCTTTCCGCTTCCCACGGGTCCGCCCACGCCCACAGTAAACGCCCGCCGCCCGAAATCCCGCCGCAACGGCGCCTCCCTTTCGTGATACCGCCCCGCATGCTCCATCCTTTCATGCGTGTGCCCATGCTCGTGCGAGTGCCCCGGCGACAACGGCGTAAACATTCAAATACCTCCTGAACATCAACTCTGAAACAACCGCGAATACAGCCGATCCTGCATCCCCTGAAAAACCTCCATCAGCGGTAACGTCTGCGCCGCCTCGTCCACCCCCAGCGCCATTCCCGCCTCCACCGCCGTTTCCAGCACGCCGCCCATCCGCATCTGTATTTCCTGCGCCTGAAGCGGCCCCACTGCGTTGAGCCGCACCGCGGCCGACACCGCCCCCCGAAGTGTCCAGAACAAAAACAGCCTCGCCGTTTCCCATTCCTCCAATCCCACCGCCCGCATCATCGCACCGAACGCCACGGCCAGATGCCCCGCATACCCCTCCCCCACCGCCTCCGCGCGCAGCCGCTCTACCTCTCCCCCAAACACCCGCGCCCCCGTCGCCAGCAGCGCCCGCCCCTGCGCCCGGCTCGACCGATTGGCCACATGGTTCGTCAGCATCGTCTCCAACCGCCGGTCCCATTCGCCAAACCGCCTCGGCGCGCGATGCGCCGCCATCACAAACGGCACGCCCCCATATGCTCCCTGCCACGCCATTTGCTCCAGAAGTCGTTCCACATCCGCCGCCGTCCGGACCCAACCGCCCTGCCACGCCGCTTCCACCCCGCTGGAATGCGCAAACCCACCCACCGGGAATGCCGAATCTGCAAGTTGCCACAACAGCCACTCGCGTGAAATCTTTCTCTCTCCAGCGCCGTCCGCTGCCTCTAAATCCATCAGTCCTGCCGCCATTTGCGCGCTTTCTGCGCGGCCGGTGCCCGTTTTCGCACCCGCCATGCTCCGCCCCTGATCATTGCAAAAGCAGGACCGCTCCCCGCCACCACCCTTCGGCGGAAACGTATGTAGAAATCTCAGATTTATCGCTTTTCTCCAGCATTTTCCGGTGTATAGTCACCCGCACATTCGCTCTTTTTCGGAAAGGAAACGCTCATGAGACTTCTCCTCCCCCTCCTCGGCGCCGCGGTCCTCGCTTTTGCCGGCTGCCAGTCCACGGCCTCCAACAATGCCGCCGCCGACAGCCACACGCTCGACGTCAACAACGGCGGGCAGGACCGCTATTCCGTCACCGTCCCCAGCGACCGCACCGATAACAGCCAGCCCTACGCGGTTCGCGGCGATTCCAACAACGCCAGCAACACTGCCGCCAGTTCCGGCACCAACGATCAAGCGCGCCGCGGCACCAACGGCAACTACTGACCCTGCCCCACGGTTTGGCGGAGAAGTGCGGCGGAACTTTGCTTCCGCCGCACTCGTTTTTGCCGCCGCGCACGCGCGCACGCAATATGCCCGTGCGCACGTGGCGCGCATCGGTATACTTGATTTTCCCCCGAAATACCGGTTTTCCTCGCTGGCACCCGACTTGCATTACCGGCGGCATGACTCGCTTGATTCTCGCCGCCCTCTGCGCCTCCGCGCTTTGCGCAGGCTGCTCGCAATCCCTATTGGTTGCTCAATGCCCGACGCCTGTTGACCGCGATCCCCACGCCGCCTGGACCTCTTCCCACGGTGGACTTCTTCCTGGCCCCGAAACCGCCTTCGCACGACGGGCTCTTGAGCGCGTCAGTTCTCAGCTCGCCGGCCCTCAACTCCGCATCTTTGTCCTCCGCTGCGCCGACCCCGTTGCCTACTCCTTCCCCGACGGCTCCATCTATATTTCCGCCGCCCTGATTCACGCGCTCTCCGATGACCAGCTCGCCGCTGTCGTCGCCCACGAGCTTGGACACCTCCTCCATGACAAGTTCCTGACGCCCCCCGCCGCCCTGCGCGGCAACATACAGAACGCCACTGGCGCCGACATCGAATCCGCCGCCGATGCCCTCGGTCGCGAGCTCCTCATCGCCAATCACATCCCCTGCACCGCACTCGCCGCCGCCCTCACGATCATCGCAGACCGCTCCCGCAATTCTCCCTACGAACCTTCCCTCCGCGCGCGCGCCGCCCGGCAACGCATTCTTGACGCCGCCAAATGACTGCTTCGCGGACGGACGGGGCAGCCGACCGTCACTGTGCCTGGGATGATGACGGGGTCGGCGCCTCCTTCCGAACTTCGAAAAACGTGTGATACATCGCATCATCGACGGCATTAAGCCGTGTTTGCACGGAATCGATGTATTCGTGCAATCCCGTTTTGAAGATTTCCGAGACCTGTGCGTATTGCAGGTCGCCCAGCAGCCGCCCGAGCCGATGCTCCGCCGGGTTAGAAAAGGTGTCCGGCCGGGACCCAGTGATGAACCGCAGACTCTCTTCCGACCTGGTCATGCAGAACAGTAACGACCGCGGAAATTCCCGGTCTAACAGCAAAAATTCTGATACACGTCGTGGCGTAATCGTGTTGAACTTCTTGAGATACATCTCCAGCGCCGACGCCGACTTCAGGAGCGCCGCCCACTGGAGAATGTCGATCGGCATACCGACCGCCTCGAGCGTGGGCAGCAGAATGTAGTACTTGACATCTAAAATGCGCGACGTTTTGTCGGCTCGCTCGAGCAATCTTCCGATTCGCCCAAAGTGCCATCCTTCCCCGTGCGACATGGTACCCATCGTTTCGCCCATGAAGAGCGATGAGGCCGTCTTCACATTCGTATAGAAAGTGTACGGGTCGTTCTCCGCACGCGAGTGCGCCGCCGGATCGCTTATCATCAAGTAAAAACGATTCAGCGCGATCCACATCTCTGAAGAAATCGCCTCGCGCACCGAACGGGCGTTCTCACGGGCCAAGCAGATACACGATCGAATGGAGTTGGGATTCGTTTCATCGAACGTCAGGAACTGGATCACGTGTTCTCGTGAGAAAGTGGGATACTTGGACACATACAGCGCCTCAGCCCCTGTCGTCCAGATCAGCGGTTGCCATTGACCAATGCCTGTCGCTCCCGTCACCGGCAGGTCGAGTTCCAGGTGCAAATTGACATCGATGAATCTCGCGACATTCTCCGCGCGCTCCACATACCGGTTCATCCAGTAGATCGATTCCGCAACCCGACTCAGCATGCCGCTATCGCCAACTTTGCCGCTTCAGCGGCTTAAAACCCAGGTATCCTTGGATCCGCCTCCCTGCGAACTGTTCACCACGACTGACCCCTTTTTCAGCGCCACCCGTGTCAAGCCGCCCGGGAGCACATAGATCTCCTTCCCGTGAAGAATATAGGGACGCAAATCCACATGTCGGCCCTCGAAATGATCATCCACTATCACCGGCGCCCGGCTCAAGGATACCATCGGTTGCGCGATGTAATTGCGTGGGTTCGCCGCAACCTTCACCTTGAACTCCTCGCACTGCTGCTTCGACGCATGCGGACCCACCAGCATCCCGTATCCCCCTGATTCATTCGCCGCCTTCACCACCATTTTGTCGATGTTCTCCAGCACGTGTTTCCGCTCCTGATCGTCGGAGCACACATAGGTCGGCACATTCGGGAGAATCGCGTCCTCCGCCAAATAATACTTGATGATCTTCGGCACGTAGGCGTAGATCACCTTATCGTCCGCGATTCCCGACCCCGGAGCATTGGCCAACGCCACCTTTCCCGCTTTATACACTTCCATGATCCCCGGAACGCCCAGCGCGGAATCCGGCCGGAACACTTTCGGATCCAGGAAGTCATCATCAACGCGCCGATAAATCACGTCCGCACGTTCATATCCCCGGGTCGTGCGCATCATGACAAAGCCGTCCTGTACAACCAGATCGCGACCCTCCACCAGCGGGACGCCCATGCGCCGCGCCAGGAAAGAGTGCTCAAAGTAGGCCGAGTTATAAATGCCTGGCGTCATCGTGACGACCTGTGGATTACCAAGAGAATCCGGCGCAAGATGCCGAAACGTGTCCAGAAGGCGGGACGGATATTCGTCCACCGGCCGCACCTTGCTGGCCTCGAACGCATGCGGGAGGGTGCGTTTCAGCAGTTGCCGGTTTTCGAGGACATAGGAAACGCCGGAAGGACAGCGCATATTGTCCTCCAGCACATAAAACTGCCCATCCTTATCGCGCACAAGATCGGTACCCGTGACATGGGCCCAAATTCCCCGCGGCGGCGTGAACCCCACGAGTTGATGCCGAAACGATTTTGCCGTCTTGATCAGCCCCTCCGGCACGATCCCATCCTTTAAGATCTTCCCCTCGTTGTAGACATCCGTAATAAACAGGTTCAGCGCCATCGTGCGCTGCTTGAGGCCCTTTTCCAGATATTCCCAATCGTGCGCCTCGACAATCCGCGGCACGATGTCAAACGGAAAAATTTTCTCCGTTCCCGACTTGTCCCCATACACCGCAAACGTAATCCCCATCTGCAGCAACGCCGCCTCGGCCGCCTTCTGCCGCTGAATCAACTCGCCCGTCGGCATGTCCGACATCCGCTGCGCCAGGTGGACCGCCCCCTCCCGCGGCTTACCGGGCGACTCAAAAAGCTCGTCGTAATAGTCCTCGGTCTGATAGCCTGAAAAGTCCACGTACTTCGCTCCGTCCGAGTGCTTGGACTGCTCATTCCGTTGGCTTGTTGGCAGCATCATACACCCAGCCCAACTGCAAATAGGGTACCGCTCCTCACCCGCATTTTTGACCCCGCCATGCGGTGCGTCATCCCGTGAATTGCTTAGAAGTTGGGCAATTGCCGACTCTCACGGCATTGTTCCTCCACCGGCGCTACATCGACGCTCACTTCGATCACGTGTCGCCCTCCTCCCAACACCACGCCGCGCAGCGGCGACACATCTCCAAAGTCGCGCCCGAATGCAATGCTAATGTGCTTGTCCGATGGCACAAGGTTGTTCGTCGGATCAACGTCCAGCCACCCTACGCCCGGTATCCACACCGACACCCACGCATGCGACGCATCCGCCCCCACCAACCGCGGCTTCTCGGGGGGCGGCGTCGTGAGCAAATACCCCGATATGTAGCGCGCCGCCAATCCCATCGCGCGCAGGCAGCCGATTTGCAAATGGGCGAAATCCTGGCAAACCCCCGACCGCGCTTTCATTACCTCCGGCAGGGTCGTTGACACCGTCGTCGACTTTGTGTCATACGCAAAATCCCGGTGAATCCTGCTTGTTAACTCCAGCACCGCTTCCACCAGCGGGCGCCCCGGCGAAAACGATTCCCGCCCATACGCCGCCACAGCCTCCGTCCACTGCACGTATGGGGACGCGAAAGTGAATTGCATCTCATCAAGCAGTTCCGCGCCGCGCGTTGCACACAGATCGCGCACTTCTTCCCACGCTGTTGAACTCGTCGCAAGCCCGGCTCTCGGATGCACGCGCACCTGCCCCCGCGCCGTTACCTCCAGTTGCAGGTGCGGTTCCTGAATCGCGAAGAATATCTGCCGATTTCCAAAGTAATCCTCCCGCTCCGCGCGTACCGCCGGGATCGGATTGATCTCCACCGACGCAAAACGCCACTCATGTCCCGGCGACGCCCGCGGCAGCAAATGCGCCACATTGTGACACACCGGCACCGCCTCCTCATAGGTGTAGCGCGTCACGTGAGTGATGGAATACAACGCCATGGCATTCCCTATCCGTTCGCCGCCAGCTGCCGGCTCGTCACCGTGTGGCTCATGTACCCCTGACTGATCGCGTCGGAAATGATGTGCAGCGTCTTTGACAACGAGTTGAGCAACTGTTCCAGGGCCGGCCGATGCCCTTGCCCGTCCACCGCCGCTACATCCCTCAGGTCACACCTGTCCAGCGATTCCATCATCGAATGCAGCGGCAAACCTGCGGATACCTCCGTCGGGGGCAACGCGTGCAGATGCTCCGCCAGGCGGTCCAGTTGAAACGCCACCGCCCGTGGGTTGCCCGCATCCGCCACCAGCAGGTCCACCACCGGCGCCGCCTGCAACGTCGCCATATAGCGGCGCCGGTACGTCATTGATGAATCAGCAACCTCCAACACTCCTTCCAACACCGGCGGCTCGCGCTCCGTTTCGTTCACCAGTGATCCGCGCAGCAGCGCGATCGTCCCAAGGGCCCGCTCAATCCGCCGCCCCATGTCCAGGAACCGCCACGCATATCCGCGCGTCATTGATTCCATCACCAGCCCCCCGAACGCCGCAAACGTAAGAATCAGCCGATCCAACCCGGGAATGATCTCGTTCAACTGCGCCCCCAGCTCGTGCGGCGCCGAATGCCCAGGCAAATCCTGTGAAATCCGGTTGATAATCCGCCACGTGTCGATCGACATGCGATCCCGCACCAGCGACGCCGTCCGATACACCGCATTCAAGGCTGACTGCAGCCCGTTTGCATAATGCTCATCCATCAGAATCTTCGCCAGCCACTCCTCCGGCCGAAGCGCGGCGTCCATCGCCGGGTCGTAAATCGCATGATGCACCAGCGTTGAGAAAAGCACGGATAACTCGGGGCTGTTGTCGAAGTTTTGATCGGCCAGCCGCGCCGCGATCCCCCGCGCCAGCCGTACAAGTGCTTCTGATCGCTCCGTATATCGTCCCAACCAGAACAGATTATCCGCCACGCGCGAAGGCAAATCCCCGCCCGCGCGTGAAATTTCAATCGCCGTCCCCGCAGGCGCCAGCAGCGAAAACGTATCCACCGGCCCGCTCGAGGCAATCCACGTGTCCTTCGACCCGCCTCCGCGCTGCATCGACACGATCATGGAATCCGCGGATGCCGAAAAGCGCGTGAGTCCCCCCGGCATCACCGAATAACCGCTGTCCGCCCCGGGACGTGCCGACAGATGCGCCCGCAGCACCACATGCCGCGGCTCCACGCGCCCCGCGGTGAACACCGGCGCTGTCGAAAGGGTCACCTGCTCTTCGCCCACAAAATCGCACGGAGAATGCAAAATCCGCGACCGAAGCTCGTCCAATCCTTCCTGCGAAAGTCCCGCGCCAAACACCACCTCCCGATGCGGATTAGGAAACGTGGGCTTAATCACCATCCGCTGCAAATTCGCCAGCACATGCCCCCGTGCCGCCCCATCCCCGCACCAGTACGCCCCCACCGAAGGCAGCCGCAGGTCCTCTCCCAGCAAATGCCTGCACAGCCGCGGTAAATACATCATTAATGCCGGCGTCTCCAGCAGTCCCGTCCCCAGCGCATTGGCGAGCGCCACGTTTCCGGATCGTACCGCCTGCACCAGGCCCGCCACCCCCAGCGCCGAATCCGTTCGCAATTCCAGCGGATCGCAGAACTCGTCATCCTGCCGCCGCAGAATCACATCCACCTGTTGCAACCCGCCCAGCGTCTTGAGATACACCTTGCTGTCGCGCACCGTGAGATCGCCACCCTCCACCAGTGTGTATCCCAGATAGCGCGCCAGATACGCATGCTCAAAATAGGTCTCGTTAAAGGGCCCCGGCGTCAACAGCACGATTCGTGGGTTTTCCTTGTTCCATGGCGCCAGAGACTCCAGCGCATCCCGCATCGTCCGGAAGAACAACGCCAGCCGACGCACGCGGCAATCGCGAAATACATCCGGCAGCGCCCGCGAAATCACCAGCCGGTTCTCCAGCGCATATCCCGCGCCCGACGGCGCCTGCGTGCGATCGCCGATCACCCACAATTGCCCATCCGCTGACCGCCCGATATCCGCCGCATACTTGTGCAGCCACCGCCCTTGTGGCAGCTGCGCTCCGTGCATCGCGCGCAGAAAACCCCGATGCGCAAACACCAGCTCCGGCGGCAGCAATCCCTCCCTCAACAGCCGCTGCGGCCCGTAGATGTCCGCCAGCAGCATGTCCAGCAGCTGCGCCCGCTGAATTAACGCCGTTTCCACACGCGCCCATTCCGCCGGATCGAACAGCATCGGAATCGCGTCGAGATTCCATGGCCGATCCATTCCCGCCGGGTCCCCGTACACGTTGTATGTCACGCCGTTGTCATGAATGAGCTGCTTCGCCGTCTCCCAGCGCCGCTCGAGATCCCGCGGTCCCAGATCATCCAGCAATGTTGAAAACATCATCCAGTGCGAGCGCACCGCCCCATCCGCCTCCTCCATCTCGTCATAAAGACCCATTGCCGGGACATACGATTTGCAGAACCCCGCGAATTGCGCGGCGTGGTGTGCGGGTGTAAATGGAGGCATTAGCGGATTCATACGCTCCAGCGATCGGCAGCGGCCCTGTAAAACATATCGTCTCCCGTGCTACGTTTCGAGAGCGCCAATTGTCACATCGACGGTCGACGTCCCGATTCGTCATACCCTTCGCAAATCCAGCGTCAACGGAAATTCCCGCGACGTCTCCACCGCCCGCAACTTCATCGTTCCGGGCGTATGCCCGAACTTGAAAAACCGCGCCATGCGCCGGCTCTCCGCCTCGAAGGCATTCACCGGAAACGTCTCAAAACTCCGCCCCCCCGGGTGTGCCACATGATAGGTGCATCCCGCCACCGACTGCCCATTCCACGTGTCCACCAGATCAAACACCAGCGGCGTGTGCACTCCGATCGTCGGATGCAGACAAGCCGGCGGCTGCCACGCCCGATACCTCACCCCCGCCACATACTCGCCTACACGCCCCGTCGAATGCAGCGGCAACGCAACCCCGTTCACCGCCACCGCGTGCCGCGACTGCACTGCCCCGGTCACCTTCACCTGCAGCCGTTCCACCGACGAATCCACAAACCGCACCGTTCCTCCGCCCCCCGGCTCCTCCCCCAGCACATACCAGGGCTCAATCGCCTGTCGCAATTCCACGTGCACCCCGCCCGCGTGCGGCGCATCGATCGCTCCGTACATCGGCATGCGAAACTCGAAATGGGGGGCGAACCACTCCGGCCTGATCGGGATGCCCACGCCTTCTCCCGTCTCCCGCACCACCTCTTGCAGGTCTTCTCCAATAAAATGGGGCAGCAGAAAACGATCGTGCAGCTCCGTACCCCACCTCACCAGCGGCGCCTCGTACGGCTGTTCCCAGAATCGCGCAATCAGCGTCCTCAGCAAAAGCTGCTGCGTCAGCGACATCCGCGCATGCGGCGGCATTTCAAAGCCGCGGAATTCCACCAGCCCCAGTCGCCCGCTCGACGAATCCGGTGAATACAGCTTGTCGATGCAGAACTCCGCCCGGTGCGTGTTCCCTGTCAAATCCACCAGCAGGTTCCGAAACACCCGATCCACCAGCCAACCGGGCAGATTCCCCTGTTTCTGCAACGCCGGGATTTGCCTCATCGCAATTTCCAGCTCGTATAAATTGTCCGGACGCCCCTCATCCGCCCGCGGTGCCTGGCTTGTCGGCCCGATGAATGTCCCCGAGAATAAATAGGACAGCGACGGATGATTGTGCCAGTAGCCCACCAGCGACTTCAGCAAATCGGGCCGCCGCAGGAATGGCGAATCGCTCGGCACCGCCCCGCCAATTACCAGATGATTGCCCCCGCCCGTTCCCGTGTGCCGACCGTCCAGCATGAACTTTTCCGTCCCCAGCCGCGAGAAGTGCGCATCCTCGTAAAGCCCCTCCGTCACCGCCACCGCTTCCTTCCAAGTGCTCACCGGCTGTACGTTGACCTCAATCACCCCAGGGTCCGGCGTCACCTTCAAATGATTCAGCCGGGGGTCAAAAGGCGGCGCATAGCCCTCGATCACTACCGGTGTGTGCAAATCCGCCGCCGTCTCCTCGATGCGCTCCACCAGGTCCAGGTAATCTTCGTTCGCCCGCACCGGCGGCATGAACACATGAAGCACTCCGTCCCGTGCTTCCACACACAGCGCCGTTTTCACCACCCCCCCCGCGGAATCGCTCAACGCGGTGGCGTTCGCGGGCTCCGGCGAGATTTGACCAGACTCATCGAAATCTTCCAGCCGCTGCTCGCGATATCCCCTCGGCGCCGCAGACCCGTCCGGTCTGCGCAAATGCCGCTGTCGCCCACAATCCTTCCATGGCCCCCGCGTGTCCATCGGATCCGGCTCGTAAAACGCCGGCTCCCCTCCCGCCGTCCACGGCAAACTCTCCAGCGGCAGCCTGAACCCCATCGGCGAATCCCCGGGAATCAAATACATATGTCCCGGACGAAAAAACCACGCCCCGGATTGCCACAGCCCGCTCCCAGGCGCACCTGACGCCCGTAGCGGCAATGCATATCCCACGATTCTCCCCACCCCCTGCTCGAAGACCCGCGCCAATCGCTTCCGTTCTTCCGGATCCCCCAACTGATTTGTCAGCGCGTCCACATTCTGCGGCAACCGCCGCTCCTTCCACAGGTAGTACCACACATCCTCATACGCAGGGGCCACATGTTCCTGCCTGACTCCGGCCCCGCCGCCCTCGCGCTCGTCGCCGCGGAGGCGAATCGCTAACGCAGTGATGAATCGTTGCGCCGTCTCCGACGTGTGTCCCAGATTTTTCGTCCCATCCGCCGCCAGATTCGGATCATGCCAGATCGCCTCCCCATCCTTCCGCCAGTAGCACGACAATGCCCATCGCGGCAGGGATTCCCCCGGGTACCACTTTCCTTGCCCAAAATGCATAAAGCCGCCAGGCGCAAATCGTGTTCGCAGACGCTTGATCAGTTCCTCCGACCGCCGCCGCTTGTTCGGCCCCATCGCCACCGTATTCCACTCGGCCCCGTCCATGTCGTCGATCGACACGAATGTCGGCTCACCCCCCATCGTCAGGCGGACATCGTTCCGCCGCAGCCGCTCATCCACCAGGTGTCCCAGCGACTCAATCTCCGACCACTGCTCCTCCGTATACGGCTTGGTCACCCGCGGATCCTCATAAATCCGCTTCAGCGACATCTCGACATCTAACTTCACTTCGCACTTGTCCGTCGCTCCCGTCACCGGCGCCGCGGTCGAAGGCTCCGCCGTGCATGCCAGCGGAATGTGCCCTTCCCCCGTCAAAAGACCCGATGTCGCATCCAACCCCACCCACCCCGCGCCCGGGAGATACACCTCCGCCCACGCATGCAAATCAGTGAAATCCCGCTCCGCACCGAACGGCCCATCCAGCGACTTCACATCCGCCCGCAATTGAATCAGGTATCCCGATACAAAACGCGCTGCCAGCCCCAGATGACGCAGCAAGGTCACTAGCAGCCACGCAAAATCCCGGCACGACCCGCAGCCCACCCGCAGCGTCTTCTCCGCTGACTGCACCCCCGGCTCCATGCGGACCAAATAGTTCAGCGCCCGATGCACCGTCATATTCAAATCAACGATAAAGTTGATCGTCGTCACATTCTTCCGTCGAACCTGCTCGATCAGCTTCGCCAGCAGCGGCCCGGGCTCGTCCGTTTCCAGATACGGGGTCAGCTCCTTCTTCATCATCCCGTCATAAGCAAACGGATACTTCTCCGCCGAGCTCTCAATGAAAAAATCGAAGGGGTTGATCACCGTCATGTCGGCAACCAGGTCCACCTCCACCCGCAATTCCGTCGCCTTCTCCGAAAATACCACCCGGGCGAGATAATTCGAGTAAGGATCCTGCTGCCAGTTCAGAAAATTCTTTTCAGGCCTCACACGGAGCGAGTAAGCCAGAATCGGCGTCCGCGCATGTGGGGCAGGCCGCAAACGCACGGTGTGCGGGCTCATCGATACCGGCCGATCGTATGTGTAGCGGGTAACGTGATTTAGCGCAACTCGGATGGACATGCCGGCGGCTCCGAATAGACATCCTGCCGCACCAATATCGCCGGTGCGGACTACTGCCTACTCGTTTCCTTGGGATTTCCGCCGCCGCACTATACCCGAAACCTCACGTCGTGACATCCTTCACCTCCACGTCCACCGTCATGGTTTCCCGCGCCGGCGAATACAAGGTCCCCGTCACCGGCGCCACATCCCGGTAATTCCGCCCAACCCCCGTTCTCACATGATCCAGGTGCGGCAATATCCCATTCGTCGGATCGAAGCCCTTCCACCCCGCCCCCGGAATGTACACCTGCACCCACGCATGCGACGCATCCGATTGCGCTCGCGCCTCCCCCGTGTTTCCCGTATAAATGTACCCACACACATACCGTGCCGGCAGCAACAGCAGCCGCGCCAACGTGATGAACAAATTCGCAAAATCCTGACACACCCCGCACTTGCGCCCATACACATCAAACGGCGTCGTCGCCAGCGTCGTCGAGCCCGGCGTGTACTTGTACTCCCGAAACAGCGTCAAATTGATATCGAACAACGTCTCCAGGACGTCCCCCTGATTCCGTTTCACAAACGTCTGCGCATACTCATACAGCTCCGCCAGTTGCGTGTCCGGCAACTCCTGCGACGTCAAATAGGGCTGCAGCATCTTGATCTCCCACGGCATCCATACCAGCGGAAATACCGGCCGCACCTTCAACTCCTTCGTGAACTCAAACGGATCGTAATCCAGCACCTCGACGTCGCTCTCCGCCGTGATGACCAATTCCTGGTACGGTTTGTCCATATCAAACCGCGCCGAGAAGTTTCCGAAAACATCCTCGAATTCCTGCACGCCCCCCACCGGCCCGGGCGTCACGGCCAACTCGTAAAACCGCACCGATTGTTTCCAATCCTGAATCGGCCTCAAGTGCAACCGATGCACCGACTTGTTAACCGCCTGATCGTACCGATACGTCGTCACATGCCGCACTTTCAACCGCCGCAAGCGAATCTGGCCCACATCCACAACCATGATTTCGCTCCATGACCTCAGGCACGTCCCCCTCAAGCAAAACCAATGCCGTACCTCCCGCCCCGTGCCCTTCCCCGAAAAACGCAACGCCCCCGCTTCCCAGGACTTGGAAAACAGGGGCGGTGGTTTACGCGGAGAGAGAGGGATTCGAAATCCCCCCTTTCCCATAACGTTTTACTTTGGGCCTATTTATCACTCAATGCCCTCAAAGACAAATACTTGGGGCAATCCCATTGGCTGCCTCGGACTCCCGTTAATCTCAGGTCTCGTCCAGAGCTGCCGGGGGAAAAACGGGGG
>DASZTO010000011.1:0-108222 GCA_035548175.1 Phycisphaerae bacterium
CCCCCGTTTTTCCCCCGGCAGCTCTGGACGAGACCTGAGATTAACGGGAGTCCGAGGCAGCCAATGGGATTGCCCCAAGTATTTGTCTTTGAGGGCATTGAGTGATAAATAGGCCCAAAGTAAAACGTTATGGGAAAGGGGAGATTTCGAATCCCGTTCTCTCCGTTACAGAAACGGTATCTGGGCAATGAAATCTTTGATGGGGGTTGGCGCGTGGGGGATTTTCAGAATTTGACCTGGAACTGAACGCGGAAAGCGAGATCGCTGGCGTTTTGCAGTTGCAGGGATGCTGGATCGGTGAAGGCGGATTCGGGCGAGTAGGTGATGTCGGACTGCAGTTTCATATTCTGGCCATAGAAGAAATAGTTGGCGCCGAGGCTGTAATACTCGCCGACGTTGGGATAGCCTTCGGTGAAGAGGCCGCCGATACGTCCGAGGACTTCCAGTTTCTGGGGAACCACGAAGTAGCCGATCTGGCCGTAGTAGCCGTGCTGGAAGAAGGAAGAATCGGTTCTGCCGAAAGGTCCGATGGAGGAGGCGGTGGCGGTGGTGGAGGTGTTGCCGGGGTTGGCGTTGACCTGCTGGAAGTAGGCGGCGGTGTTGAAGCTGAGTCCGTGCCATTTTGCGGACCAGTCGAGAGTGGCGCGGAAGAGGTCGCCGTTGAGGGTGTAGTTGGTGAAGCCGGGGCCGTCGGCATTGGAGAGGCCGGTGGTCACCGCGGTGGTCTGCGGCGAGGGAAAGGCGTTGTTGGCGGCGTTCTGGGATTCGTAGCCCAGCGCTCCGCCGAGGAGCCAGATGAACTGATCGTTGTCGGGGGCGGGGCGCAGATCGCTTTCTTCGCTGAACTGGCTGACCTTGCCGCTGCCCGCCCACTGCACGCGGGCATAGGCGCCCAGGCGGTTGTCGAGGTTGGCCGTTCCACCGATGGTGTCGACCTGGCGGAGGGTGTTGGCCCTGCTGCCGTCGTTGAGGGCGACCTCGTAGGTGGCCTTGTCGTGGAGGAGATCGCCATAGAGGCTCACGCCCAGGGAGCGGATAGGATCGAAGGGGGAGAGGACCTCGGCGCGTTCGGCGAAAGCGCCGAAGGGATCGGGCGTGAGTTCGGCCTTGGCGAAGGGGACTTTGTAGGAGCCGACGCGGATGCGGAAGTTGTCGGTGAAGCGGTAAGCGACGAATGCATCGGTGATGCCGAAGGTTCCGCCCGCGCCGCCTTCGAAATCACCTTCGAGCTTGAAGGTGAGATCGGGGGAGAGGAGGTTTCCGGAGAAATTGAGCCGCGCGCGGCGGATATCGAAGCCGCTGGCGTTGCCGGGATCGCTGGGCGTGACGCGGGGCGCGGAACTGCCGGCGCCCAGGGTGCGGCTGCCGAGGGTGCGATTGTTGTAGGCGTTTTGAAGGGCGTACTCGTAACGGAACTGGGCATAGCCGCCGATGACGAGTTTGAAGCGGTCGTCGTCGGTCTGGATGTAGAAGCCGTCCTTGTAGCCGAAGGAAGCACCATCGGCCTGCTGCTTTCGGGCATTGGCATCAGCGAGGACATCCTCGACGATCGCGCGGATTTCCTGGGTGCGTTCCTGGGTCATCCAGTTCTGGTCTTCCCGGGCCTCGAGTTCGGCGAGGCGTTGTTTGACGGCGGCGAACTCGGCGTCGGAGACCTCCGCGCGAGCGGTGGCGATTGCCGAGGCGAGTATCATGCCTGTGACCAAGACCCGATGAACCGTTCTCATCCATGGCTCCCTGTAGAAGCACTTGCTCGCCGGGCCCACCGCGGGCCCGCTTGGAAGTAAACCGGTAGGAATAGTATGAGATTATTGGAAAGATTGCAAGCAGATTTGCGAAAATACAGAAATTGTTTTCTTAACTACGGTTATATCGACGAGCCAGCACCACACGGCCAGTGGTTGCTTGTTGCGCGGCGCAAAGAAAAAGGCCCGGTATTGCCGGGCCTTGGAGCGTTTCTTTGATCTGAAATCCGCGGTATGCCGATGCGGCGAGGGGGTTAGAACTTCAACTGCAGCTGGAGCCGGAAGATGAGGTCCTGGGTGTTGGCGGAGGTCGACGCGGTCGAGCTGCTGAAGGCCGCCTCGTTGGGCACGTAGACAGCTTCGCCCTGGATCTTGGCATTTTGTCCGAACAGGTAGTAATTCAAGCCGCCGGCGTATTCTTCCATGCGGTTGGGTCCGCCTTCGGTAAGCAGTTGACCGAACCGGCCATAGGCTTCCCACTTAGGGGCGAACATGTAGCCGAGCTGTCCAAAGTAACCCATCTCGAAGAGGCTGCTATCGCGGATGGAGGAGGGCACGGAGACGCCGGGGTTCTGGTTGACCTGCTGGAGGAAGATGGCGCTGTTGAAGGCGAGGCCGTGGTATTTGGCGGCGAAATCGACGGTGCCGCGGTAGAGGTCGCCGTTGTAGTTGTAGCTGGTGAAGCCGGGGGAATCGATGGTTGAGAAGCCGGCGAGGCTGGTGTTGGCCTGAGTGCCGGGGAATGCGGAGCTGGTGGAGTTGGCGGACTCCCAACCGGCGGCGGCGCCCAGCATCCAGGCGAGGGAGCTGGTGTCTTTGCGGAGGTCGGGCTCATCGTTGAAATCGGCGATGGCACCGGCGCCGGCGAATTGGACGCGGCCATAGAAGGCCAGGCGGTTGTCGTTTTTGCCGCCGATTTCCGCAGCGCGGCCGGCGGTATTGGACTTCTGTCCGTTGTTGACGTTGACTTCGTAGGTGAGCTTGTCCTTGATGGGCGTGCCGTAGAGGCTGACGCCCAGGGTGCGGACGGGGTCGAAGGGGTTGAAGATGACGGGGAAGTCGGTGCCTTCGAGGCCGGAGGAGATGTATTCGAGGCGCGAGTAGGGGGTGAGGAACGACCCGGCGCGGATGGCGAAGAGGTCGTTGAACTTATAAGCCATATAGATGTCGAGGGTCTGGAAGTCGTTGTTGTTGCTGGAGTCGCCGGCAAAGTCGCCGGAGATCATGTAGGTGAGGTTGGGGTTGAAGGCGTATCCGGAGAAGATGAGGCGTGCGCGGCGGAAATCGAAGCCGTTGACGTCGCCGGCTTTCTGGGCGGTCGAGGAGAAGGCCTGTTTGTTGTGTGCTTCGTCGTGGGCGTAGGTATAACGGAACTGCAGGTAGCCGTTGGCCTGGAAGCGGAACATCTGGTCATCGGTCTGCACGTAGAAGCCGCTTTTGTAGCCAAAGCCGGGCCCATCGGCGAACTGGCCGCGGGTCTTGGCGTCGTTGAGCACGTCCTGGACGATGGCCTTGATCTGGTCGGTGCGTTCCTGGGTGAGCCAGTTTTCCTCCTGTTTCGCCTGCACCTGGGCCAACTGCGCCTTGAGGTCGGCGACCTGGCTGGCCAGGTTGGCGACTGTCTGGGAATCGTCCGCCCGTGCGGCCTGCATACCCGCGTAAGCCACCGCCGCCGCCAATACTGCTGATCGAGTCCACCGCATGCGTTCCATCCGTCACTCCCGTGAAGGTCCAGAAAAAAATTCGGCGGCGTCCGGGCGTATTTCCCACGGCCCGTGCACGCGCCTTCCACGAAGGGCTGGGATGGTAATCCTCGATTGTGAAGGAACGATAAAGATTGCCTATGGGGCGTATGAACTGTCGAGCAGCGATCTTGAGCCGCAAAAGCTTTCCCATCGCTTGACCCCGGCCGCCGGCATTCGTATCTTTGCCCCCTTCGCCTTTTTGCAGCCGCCGAGGTTCCTCCGCCGTGGAAACCCCCCCGCCTAAGCCCGCCGGCGCCACGCCGGGTCATGATGCCGCCGCGGCGCTGATCGCCCCGCCGGTGATCGAGAAAGCGCAGGCGCTGATCGAAGCGCTGGGATACATCCAGCGGTTCAACGAGAAGATCGTGGTGGTCAAACTCGGCGGCTCGTTCATGGACAACGACGACGAGTTCCGCAAGGTGCTCACGGATGTTGTGTTCATGCATGCGGTGGGGATGCGGCCGATCGTGGTGCATGGCGGGGGCAAGGCGATCACCGACGCGATGAAGAAGGCGGGACTTCAGGCGCAGTTCGTGCAGGGCCGGCGCTACACGGACGAGCGCACGCTGGCGATCGCCGAGGACGTTTTGTGCAACGACATCAACGGGTTCATCGTCTCGACGATCAACGTGATGGGGGGCAAGGCGATGCCCTTGACGTCGCTGACATCCACGGCGCTGTTTGCGCGGAAGATGTTCCTGACGGGGGAGAGCGGGGCGCGCGTGGACATCGGGCAGGTGGGGGAGGTGACGTGGGTCAACGCGCCGCTGCTTCAGGCATTGTGTCAGGCGGACTTCATTCCGGTGATCGCGCCCATTGCGCGTGATGCGGCGGGGGAAAAGCTCAACGTGAACGCGGACACCGCCGCCGGGCACGTGGCCGCGGCCACGAAGGCCGAGAAGCTCGTGCTCGTGTCGGATACGCACGGGATACGGGCGAAGAAGGAGGATCCCGCGTCGCTGCTGCGGTCGATCACGAAATCCACGATTCAGGAGCTGATCGCCACCAAGGAGATCGGCGAAGGGATGCTGCCGAAGGTGGAATCCTGCATCATCGCGCTGGATGCGGGGGTGAAAAAAGCGCACATCATCGACGGCCGCTTTCCGCATGCGCTGCTGCTGGAGATCTATTCCGACGCGGGCGTGGGCACGGAGATTCTTCTGGGCTGAGCGATGGCGCGCAAGATTATCCGCGCCGCCTGCCCCATAGCCCCCACAATGGATACAATGTCCCCCCTTTGTCTTGCATCGCTGACCAGGAGCGCACCCGCGTGAACTTACCTCATCGTCTGACCCCCGCCGTGGCCCTTCTGATCGCCATCACAACCGCCGCCTCTTCCACCTGGGCCGACGCCCCGGCGTTTCAGGGCGCCCAGGGCTTCGGCGCCGACGCCACCGGCGGGCGGAACGCCCAGAGCATTTACGTCGTGACCAATCTCAATGATTCCGGCGCCGGTTCCTTCCGGGATGCCGTCAGCGGTTCCAACCGCATCATCGTTTTTGCGGTCAGCGGCCAGATCAATCTTCAATCGGCGATCAGCGCGAAATCCAACCTGACGATTCTGGGGCAGACCGCACCGGGGCAGGGCATTGCGATTCAGGGCCGGGAAGTTTCGTTCGACAAACAGAGCAACGACATCATTCAATACATGCGCTTCCGCGAGGGCACGGGCGATCCCAGCGAAAAGGCCAGCATCAATCTTGGCAGCACGACCAATTTCATCCTCGATCACGTGTCGGTGGAATTCGCACAGTACGACAACATCGACGCGGTCGGCGACAATGGCGTGAAGAACCTCACCATCCAGAATTCCATCCTCGCCGATCCCATCAAGGCCCAGCAGTTCAACATGCACACCGAGGGCTCCAACGTCACTTACCTCGCCAACATCTGGGCCAATTCCCACAATCGCAATCCGCTGGCCAAATCCGACACGCAGTACGTCAACAACGTCATCTACAACTACCAGGGCGGCTATACCACCGGCGATTCCGGCGGAACATACCGCTATGACCTGCTGAACAACTACTTCATCGCGGGGCCCAGCACCTCGAGCCCCAGCAACGCCTGGTATCAGCTGGATTCCAACCAGAGCGCTTACTCCTCCGGCAATATGCTCGACTCCAACAAGAATGGAAAACTCGACGGCTCCGCCAGCACGCCCGGCAGCGTGGTCCATCTTTCCTCCGAATGGTCCCCCGCCACCAAATACCTTCCCACCCTTACCGCCGATCAAGCGTACGCCTTCACCACCGCCCATGCCGGCGATCTTTACAACAACGGCAATGGCGCCTTCGGCCGCGACCAGGTCGATAACCAGGTCCTCTCGCAGGTCGAATCCCTGGGCACCCAGGGCTTCCTTTACAACACGGAGAACACCAACGGCAGCGTCGGCTTCGGCACCATCCCCGCAACTTCTTCCCCTGCCAATACCCTGGACACCGTACCCTTCGCCTGGCTGCAAGCCCATGGCCTGAGCACCACCGACCCCAACGACCTGCTCAAGAAAAACGCGCTCGGCTACACCATGATCGAGCAGTACGCCTCCGAAATTGCCGACCAATACGCCACCCAGACCTGGACCAATTCCTCCGGAAGCTGGGCCTCCGGCACGTGGAATAGCGCCACCCCGGGCGCGTACGATCACGCCTACATCCTCGGCAACGGCTCGGCCAACGGCTCCGCCACCATCGCCGACGGCGACACCGCCAACGCCTTCAGCGTCACTATCGGCGGTAACGGGCCGGGCGGCGGCGAATCGCTGAACGTTTCCGGCGGCTCACTCAACGTCCAGGCCACCATCACCGTCGGCGATCAAAACAATGCCGCCCTCAACATCTCCGGCGGAAACGTCTTCGCCTACAACGTGCAGCTTGGCAACACCGTCCTGGATTCCAACGGCACTCCCACCGCCACCTACACCGGCACCCTCAACCTCACCGGCGGAACCCTCACCGTGCAGCAGCTTCTCCTCGGCGGCGGCACCTACGGGGCGTGGAACAGCGGCGGCGTCTTCACCTGGAACGGCGGCACGCTTCAGGCCTTCAACAACCTCACCGTCAACGTCCCGGCTACCCTTGGCGACAAGGGCGGCATCATCGACTCCAACGGCTACAACGGCACGCTCTCGGGCATCCTCTCCGGCAATGGCGGCCTTACCAAAATCGGCGGCGGCGCCATCACCCTCTCCGCCCACAACACCTACAACGGACCCACCACCGTCTCCGCGGGCAGCCTGCTCGTGACCGGCTCACTCGCCGCCAACGGCTCCAACGCCATCTCGCTTGCTCCCGATGGCGTCACGACGATCTCGCGCGCCACCGCCGCCAATGCCAGCTATGACAACTGGGGTTCCTCCGCCAGCGCCGATCTGGACTCCCACGCCGATCTGCGCGCCGGACAGAATGCCACCAACAACTCCAGTGGCGAATCCGTCACCATGGCCTGGCGCATCCGCACCTCGGCCGAAACCGCAGGCACCAGCACCGGCGCGCAGCTCGAAAGCGATGCCCTCACCCTCACCGGCATGGCCAACACCGGCACTACCGGCTCGGGCCAGACCGATCCATTCGCCCTCCAGATGTCCTATCTGCCCACTTCCTCTGAAACCACCCTGCTCTGGAACAACGGCACTCTCTGGGCCAATGCCGTCCTCGGCAACTATCTCACCGGAACGCAGGTGTTCGCCGATGTCCGATCCTCCTGGGACGCTTTCGCCGCCGCTCACAACATCACCGACGCCAACCTCGGCACGTTTCTGGGAAGCTGGGGCTTCGATCCGACCAGCGACACGGTCTGGGCGGTCCTCGATCACAACTCGACCTTCGCCGCGGGCGTGCTGCCCGGCGCCGCGCCCGTTCCGGAGCCCGCGACCTTGTCCCTGCTCGCTTTTGCCGGGGCGCCGCTGCTTCGTCGGAAGCGCTCGGTTCGCGTCGCGCGCTGAGGTCGCCGTCCGCCGCAAGCTGTGGCCCCGCATGCCAAGGCACACTATGATCGCTCCCTCCCCGTATGTGGATTGAACAGGTGATCGATGAAGCGACTCGCTCCCGCCGTTGCCATCATCTCAGCGCTGGCTCTCGCCGCCTGCCGCACCACCGCGCCGCGCCCGCATGAGACCGGTGCCGCCGCTTCAAGCGGCGGCACCCTGGCCACCTTCGAGTGTCCCGTGAAGATTCCGGCGCGCGAAATCATCATTGTGCGCCACGCAGATCGCGACAAGGACAACGACACGCACGCCAAGCACACCGGCAACTCGGATTACGACTCCCTCACGTCCGAGGGCTGGGCGCGCGTGGCGGCGCTGGCGGCGGCGGTGAAGGGGGACGGCGTCACGCGGATCGTCGCCACCACGACGCTGCGCACGCAGCAGACCGCTTATGGCGTCGAATCGGACCTCGCCAAAGCCGGCCATACGCCTTTCCTGGATTTCGCTTCACTGGCCCACAGCTCCGACGCCGCGGCCATCACGCGGCGCCTTGAAGCCGCGCAGCCCAATGATGTCGTGCTGGTGATCTGCCACCACGAGTATGTGCCGGGCATCATCCACGACCTGGGCGGCCCAATCGTGGCGGATATCAACGACGCGGAGTACGACCGCCTGTATACGCTGAAACGCAGCGCCGCCGACTCCTCCCAATGGACGCTCGCCGAAAAATCGTTCGGTGCCCCCTTCGCGCATTAAACCGTTTCCAGACTCCGCGGCCCTTTTCGTGCATTTCGTGTTTTTCGTGGCCATTTACGTCGTTTCATCATCTCCGGATCCTGCCCATGCCCAAAGCTGATTTCATCTCCCTCGCCGATACGCCGCTGGACACCCTGCGCCACTACCTCGACGTCGCGCACCGTCTCAAGAGGCAGCTGAAAGAGACCGGCCGCAACGATTGGCTGGCCGCGGGCAAGGTTCTCGCGTGCATTTTCGAAAAGCCGTCGCTGCGCACGCGCGTGTCCTTCGAAACGGCGATGGTGCAGCTTGGGGGGAATGCGATTTACATTGCGCCGGCGGAAATCGGCCTGGGCACGCGCGAGTCCGTTCCGGATGTGGCGCGCGTGCTCTCGGGCATGGTCGACGGCATCATGGCCCGCGTCTTCGAACACCAGAAGCTCAAGGACCTCGCCGCGCATGCTTCCGTGCCCGTCGTCAACGGCCTCTCCGATTACTCCCACCCCTGCCAGGCGATGGCCGACCTCATGACCGTCGAGGAGCACTTCGGCAAACTTGCCGGCATCACGCTGGCTTACGTCGGCGACGGCAACAACGTGGCGCGCTCGCTGCTGGTGGCCTGCGCCAAGTTCGGCCTGAACTTCCGCATCGCCACGCCGCCGGGATACACGCTGGAAGACGAAATCGTCCAGCGCATCATGACCACCCACCAGACATTTGATTTCGTGAGCGCCCACGATCCGCACGAGGCCGTGCGCGATGCCGACGTGATCTACACCGACACCTGGGTCTCGATGGGCCAGGAGGCCGAGAAGGCCCAGCGGCTCCCGGTCTTCCGCGACTTCCAGATCAACGACGAGCTGCTGGCGAGCGCCCCCAAACACGCGATGGTGATGCACTGCCTTCCCGCCTACAGGGGCATTGAAATCACGGACGCCGTCATCGACGGCCCGCGCTCGCTGGTCTTCCCCGAGGCCCACAACCGGCTTCATTTCCAGAAGGGCCTTCTGGCGTGTTTGATTTGCGGGCAGTGAATGGCCTTCCACCGTCGCAGCGTTCCGAGTGATTCCCTCCCGCCCGCCACTTGACGATTCAGCACCTCTGGCACGCCCCATGCTCCTCCAGCGTTGAGGCTTCCCTTACCCCCGAAGCCAGTGGAGCACTCCATGCTGACCCAACTCAACCCTCCCCTCCCGCTCGAAACCCCGAAAGGCGCCGGCGTCGCCTACGCGGTCATTGATTACGGTCCCGACTTCGATCTGCTGTGGGTTGTCTTCGATGACGCCACCGGCGAATGCTGGACCTGGCCCAACCCCAAAATCCGCGCCGTCAAAAACATCACCCTGGGCCACCGCACCGACCCCGCCCCCACCACCCCCCACCTCCCGCGCCTCACCCCCACCAACACTGCGTAACCTCCTCACGGCACATTGCCCCAAGCCCACCCCCTCCGCGGGGTGGGTCGACTGTGCGCGCATTTCAGAAAGCGTCCCCACATCTACATCCGCGTGCTGATCACTCCTCTCAGAATCCGATACTAATCCCGCCATCCACCGGCAGGCACACCCCCGTCACGAACTTCGCCGCCGCGCCGCTCAAATACACGGCCGCCAGCGCGACATCTTCCGCCTGTCCCAGCCGCTGCAGCGGCGTGCGCGACAGGATCTTTTCCGCGCGCTTCGGATCGTTGGCGAACGCCGCCTTCGACATGTCAGTCTCGATCCAGCCCGGCGCGATCGCATTCACGCGAACACCCGCCGGCGACAATTCCACCGCGAGCGTTCGCACCAGCCCCAGCATCGCCGACTTCGACGAGCTGTACGCCACCACCCCCGGTATGCCGAAGAGCGACGCCATTGACGCGATGAACAGGATCGATCCGTGCCTGGCTTCGATCATGGGGCGGGCGAATGTCCGCGTCAGCGCAAAGGCCGCCGCCGTGTTCGTCTGGTGAATCCGCGCGAACTCCTCATCGGTCGTCTCGAGCGCCGGTTTTTTCATGTTGATGCCCGCGTTGTTCACGAGGATCGTCGGCGCCCGCCCCGCCGCGCGCACCGCCCGCTCCAGAAGCTCCGGCGCCGACGCCAGATCCGTCGCATCATGCACCAGCGCATGCGCGCGCTCTCCAATGCCCGCCGCCGCTTCCCGCAGCAAGTGTTCGCGCCGTCCGGTCAACAGCACCGTCGCCCCGGCCTCCGCCATGGCCCACCCCATCGCCAGCCCCAACCCCGACGATCCCCCGGTGATCAACGCGATTTGGTCTTCAAGCGAAAATGCATTCATGCCACGATCCTATGCGATCCCGCGCCAACAATGAACCGTGCCACGGGCTGGCTTCTTGTGGCATGGGCGTCCCGCCCATGACGGCCCGCAGGCAGACCCGACGCGCACCAGACGCTCATGGCAACACACCCCCGGCCCCACCTCCCCTACTTCTTCGCCGCGGCTTCCGCCGCCGCCACCAGCTTGTCCAGGTCCGCCTTGCCGTGCACCACCTCGACGTGCCCATCCAGGAATCCCACATGCCGATCCGCCTTGGGATCGTCGATCGGCGACCACACCACCGGCGTCGTGCCTGAATCCAGCTTGTTCTGCTGCTCCGGCGTCCACGGGTGATACACCCACGCCCGCTTCTTCGGGTCGGCCGGATCCACCAGCACGCTCTTGTCGTTCAACAGATCCCCGCCCACCAGCTCGTCGAGTTTCGCCGGCCACTTGTCAAAGTGCTCGTTCGCGTACATCACCCCCGCGATCAGCACCTTTTTGAGGTTCTCGGAGGACTGCTTCTGCACCCCCGTCTCCGCCGGGGCATCCGCGCCCAGCGCCCGCACCGCCAACCCGCCGCCGACGAGCGCCGCCACGCACGCAACCCACGCCGCTTTCATGACCATGTTCTCATCTCCATTCGAAAATTGGTCGTCGTTGAAATTGCCCCCCGCGAATCATCCTCCCAGCGGCCGATTCTCCCGCGCCAGCAAATCCGCGTAAAACGCCTTTGCCGTCTCATCACCCCCGGCCTCCAGGTTGTGCGCCAGGATCGCCGACTCCGCCTGGTACACAAACCGAAACGCCTTGACCCCCTGCCGCTCCAGCTCATCATCCTTCGCGTCCAGGTCGTCCAGCTGCTTGGACAAATCCGTGTAAATCTGCCACGCCGGCCGCCCCTCCAGGAACTTCTGGATGGCCGGACCCTCCTCCGTCAAAATCTTTTCGGTGTCGGGATGCAGCGGAATGCCCAGCTCGGGCCAGCGCTCCGTCACTTGATCCCGCAGGCGCCCGCGCACCTGATCGAGCTGCCGCTGGAGAGGGCCCGCCTGCCGTTCCAGCGTCACGCGCTCGTTGTTGAAGCGCTCCACCAGCGCCCGCGCCTGGATCACCCGGTTGTCCCCCGACAATTGCAGCGTCTGCGACAGCCCTTCCAGCATCGCCTTGTGAAACGCATCCGACGCCGCGAGAAGATCGGCATAGGAGGGATTCCGCCCGAGCAGCTCCCCCTCGCCGGTATCGGGGATTCGGCTGTTGTCGCGCAGAAACTGGTCGCCGGTCGTCATCGGCGTGTCAATCGTGTTGGATGTGATCACCACGTACGCAAACGCATCCGCCAGCGACGTCACCCCGTCATGGTCATAGTCCGGCTTCTGGATGTGCTTGCCGTCGCGCGTGATCCCCGAGAGCGCCGCGAAAAATCCGGTCGAGAATTCCTCGTAATCCTCGCGGTCGATGTCCGCCGTGCATCCGGCCGCCAGGCGATCCGCGGTCGAGGCGAAAAACCCGCAGCGCACCTGCTTCGCCAGCCCGTTCTTCGGGTCCGCATCCGTGTACAGCGTGTTCGCAAAGCCTCCGGAATGGCACTCGACCATCAGCAGGGTCACGTCCACCGTGGGATCGAGCTTGTCCAACTGCTTCTCGAAATCCTTCACGGTGACGTCCGGCGAATGCCACAGCAGCATCGTGGTGTTCCGCGGATCCTGCACCGGCGCCGCACGCCGAGCCCTGCCGCGCGCCCCCATTCCCGCCATGCCCCCGCCGCGCCCGCCCCCCGCCGGCGCCACATCCACCGTGCCCCCATGCCCCGTGAAATAAAACAGCAAATGCGCATGCGCCGGCAACGCCTTGCCTGTCGTGTCAAACCACCGCGCCAACGCATCCGCCGTCGCCGGACCCTTCAATCCCGGAATCGCCGCCGGCCGAAACTGCACATCGCGCTCGGTATCGGGATTCAGCACCGCCGCCATGTCATCCGATATCTGCTCCGCCGGCGTGCGCACCACGTGCACTTCCACCGCATGCCGCGACTGCCCCGCATCCGCAAAATATTCCTCGTGCCCCACCTTCCCCAGCCCCAGCGCCTCCACCGTGCGCCGAAAATACAAGACGTTCTGCTCCAGCGATGCCTGATCCGATTCCGGCGCCGGCCCGCCCGCAAAGGTCACAAAATGCGATTCCCCCCGCACCGTCGAGGTCCCGCCCTCCGCCCACAGCCCACCCACAGCCCCCGCTGCCACAAGCACCGCCCCCGCCGCCACCAACCGCTTCGTCCAATTCATTGCACATCCCCAACGTCGACACACTCCCCCAAAGCTTACTCACTCCCCTCCAAAATAACCCCTCATTTCGTGCGCTTCGCACGACTATGGCGCCAATTCTTCGCGCCGTAACAAGATTTTCAGATCACAACTTTCGTGTTTTTTGTGCCTTTCGTGGCCCCTTTACGTCGTCGTCGTAGTCGGGGGGGAGCGGTGGAGGCCCATCGTCATCCCTCCGCGTCCTCCGCGCCAAGATCCGCGGGAAACTCGCCCAAGCACAACGCCTCCTCATCGGTTGCGGCCCCTCGATGCGCCATGTTTTTTCGGGGCCACTCACGGCGGCCCCATCACTCCAGAATCCCCATCTCCACCAGCATCGCTTCCTGCCGCAGCGACAGATACGACACCAGTTCCGCCTGCGCCTTGGCCAGCGCCACCTGGGCTTCCGCCTTGGCCGCACGCAGGTTCTCCAGCTTCTCCTTGAGCTTCTCCGGCGCCATGTTGTTGTCGATCGCCTGCTGCAGTTCATCCTCCAGACGCGACACCTTCGAAGGCTCCGTCTCCCCGAAAAACATCTGAATCATCTGGTTCATCTGCGCCCCGCCTGGTCCCCCCGGACCGCGCCCCAGCCCCCGCAACATCCCGAATGTCCCCTCCCCGGCATCCAGCTGCAACTGCATCACTTTCAAGAACTTCGGCTCAATCACCTTCCACTCGTCGTCCGTCGCCTCCAGCTGCTGCTGAAACCGCTGCATCAGCATCTCGCGGATCGCCGTCGGATCAAAATTCGGCATGCCTCCCCCGCCAAACCCCCCGCCTCCCCCGCCGCCTCCTCCCGGCCCGACCTGCCCAAAACTCGCCGCGCCCCCGGCTAACACCGCGCACAAACCCACCAGCGCAACACCCGTCCGACGCATCGCAAACATATGGCACCTTCGTTAGTTTTAATCATCATAACGATGCCGCCCATGCATTTCGCGTTCACCCGCATAAACCCCGATAAGGGGGCCCCCCCCCAATTTAACCAGTTGCACCAGTCCCCCAGTTAACCTCCCCGTCGCCCCCATTTTCGCCTTCCCCCCGCTACTCCTCTTCCCCACCTTGCCCGATCAGCTCATTGTCGTACGCTTCCTCCAGTTTCCTCACCGTCTGCGCCAACTCCTCATCCTTCTGCACCGCTTCCGACACCTGCGCCTCCCACGTGTTGCTCGCCTCCCGCAGACTCGCCAGGTCGATCGGCAAATTCAAGAATTTCGCCAGCCGGCGGCTCACCGCCTCGATCGACAGCGGGTTCTCCCCGTTCAAATAGCCGGGGATTTCCGCCACGAATGACACCATCTCCATCCCCCGCCCCGGCGCCTGCGCGTTGAGCAGCGTCGAAAAGCCCGATGGGCCGCTGTAATCCGACGGCCGGATGTTGTGCGCCGCAAATATCTCCGCCAAATGCGCATGCGAAATCGATCCATACAAGCGAGGCTCGCGCGTGTGCGGCACCGTGCCCCCAAAACTCCCCACAAACACGATCCGCTTCACCCCCACCCGCTCGCACAACTCAAAAATCGCATCCGCAAAACTCTGCCAGCGTAAGTTCGGCTCCGCCCCCAGAAAAAACACCAGCTTGTCCCCCACGTCCGCGTGAAACACATTCTCCGGAATCTTCGGCCCCCTGCGGATCAGCCCCTTCTTCATCCGCACCTCCGGCCGAAACACCGCCGCCACCTCCATCGACCCCGGAAAATTGAAAATATAAAACGGATCCGCATCGATCCGCCCCACCTCCACCAGCGTCCGATTCTCCATCAACCGCTTCACCGTCCCCGTCGACACATCCCCCCCATCCATCCACCCCGTCAACGCCACCAGCAACGTCGCCCCCTCCATCCGCTCGACCCCCTCCACCCCCCCCGCCATGTGTAACACCTCGCTGGGCATATCATGTCCTGATTAAGCCGCCGTCAGTATATGCCGCCCCACACATGAAGACCGCTCTTCTCACTCGCGCGGAAGGATTTCAAACCCGCGCCGCGACCGCGCCGGCCGCCACTGCCGATACGCTCGGTAGACAGCCGGAGCATACGCCCACGCCAATATGATCGCGCACAATCCCCCCGCCGCGATCACCGCCTGCAACGGCCCGGTCGTGTAAACCATGCCCGCCCACGACGGCTCGTACATCACCCGATCGTCCCACAACCCCTGCGACAGCGGCTCGCACACCTTCGGCAACGCCCGGAAAAACGCCATCTCCCACCCCGCATTCGCATCAAATCGCAACGGCTGCAACACCCACACCATCCACGGATACAGCACGCCCCCATAGGGCCCGATCGGCTCCCGCGTCATCACGCAGTACCCCAGCCACAACGGCGCCAGCGCCAAAAACGGCGTCACCGCCCCATGCACCAACCACCGCCCAACTCCCCTTCCCCGCACCCCCGGCCAAAGAAAAAACCAGATCAACGCGGGAAAGAACAACACCTCAAACAAAACCGTCGCCCAGTACCGATGCCATTTCTCCGCCACCCGACCCAACTCCTCGTGCGCCCCGCCCGCACCCAGATAAGCGTTCAGCGGATGATCCAGCCCCACCGTGTTCAGCAAACGCTCCCGCCGGGCATCTTCAATCCCCTCCACCAACCCATTCGGCCCACCCTCTTCGCCCGGTACATATCCCTGCCACCGCCGATACCCCTCCACCGCATCCGTGTGATTCGCAGCGTCCGCACTCTTGTCCGCCAGCGCCTTTATCACCCGCGGAAAATCCCTGAGCACCTCCTCCCGCGGCACATACCAAACCCAGTTATCGTCCATCCCCGGACTGTATACCCACGCCCCATCATCCCGAATTTCCGCCGCGATCATCCCCTGCTGCATGCCGCCCCCCGTCAAATCCACCGCCGCCACCGACTCCCAAAAATCCGCCGACGTCTCCCGCTCCACCGGCGACATCCGCGGCGCCAACACCCCAACCCCCACCCAACTCGCCACCGTCAGCGCCATCCCCACCCCCACCGCCACCTTCTGTCCAATCGTCCACGGCATTGCCGACCTTTTCGTCCCGCCACATGCCAACCCTATGATACGATCAATCCAAATCGTTCTGCATCTGATTCCCCAAGGACCCCTCATGTTCATCATCGATCCCCACTGCCACATGGTCTCCCGCACCACCGCCGACTATGAAACTATGGCCCTCGCCGGCGTCGTCGCCATCTCCGAGCCCGCCTTCTGGGCCGGCTACGACCGCACCCCCGCCGGCTTCATCGACTACTTCCGCCAGCTCACCGAAACCGAACCCAAGCGCGCCGCCCAGTTCGCCATCCAGCATTATTCCTGGATATGCCTCAACCCCAAGGAAGCCGAAGACCTCGGCAAAGCCAGGGAAGTCCTCGCCGAAATCCCCAGATTCCTCTCCCGCCCCACCGTCCTGGGCGTCGGCGAAATCGGTCTCAATAAAAACACGCCCAACGAAGCCAGGGTGTTCCAGCAGCACGTGCAGCTCGCCATCGATTGCTTCCGCGCCACCGAATCCACCAGCAACGCCTGCGACGCCGGCAAACATCACCTCATCCTCATCCACACCCCCCACCTCGAAGACAAGCTCAAAGGCACGCGCATGATCCTCGACATGCTCAAAGACTTCGGCAGCGCCGTCGATCCCGGCCGGGTGCTGATCGACCACGTCGAAGAGCACACCATCAAAATGGTCAAAGACGCGGGCTACTGGGCGGGCATGACCATTTATCCCGTCAGCAAGTGCACGCCGCAGCGCGCTGTCGACATGATCGAGATGTACGGACCCGAGCAACTCTGCGTCAACGCCGCTGCCGATTGGGGCGTCTCCGATCCGCTGCAAACGCACCGCACGATGCTCGAAGCCAGGCGTCGCGGCCATCCGCTGGGCGCCCTCTTGAAAATATTCCACAACAACCCGGCGACGTTCTTTGCGCAGAATCCGCGTTTCAAACTCAAGCCGATCTCGCTGGGGTAGTGCCGGTCTGCGTCTGTGCGGCCGGGGCGCCCCGGCCGGCGCAATGCGCTGGGCGAGGCTGATGGTGGCGGCGGAGGTTGGCCGATCTGGTATACTGGAGCGGCATTTCTGGTGAGGCTGCGGTGCGCGGTCGCGGCGACGGGAAGAGACGGCCGGCCCTGGCGACGGCAGCGTGGCGCCCCCCTATCCGGCGCGAGCCGCGGCGGCACGCATGAAGTTGGAGGATCTGGACGATGCGGTACATGGTCGTTGGCGCGGATAAGGAATCGGGCGATGACGTCGAGGTGACGTTGTTGGCGAACACACAGGAGGAGGCGGAATTTCAGGCCGTGGGTCGCGGGATCCTGGTGGCGACGATCACGCCGCTGCCCGACGCGTTGAATCGACTGCCGGATCCGCCGCTGCCGGAGAAGCTGCCGGATTTCTCGAAACCCAACAGCAACGCGGGAAAGATCATTCTCAATGCGCAAAGCCCCGCCGATTCGGTGCACACCTACGACGGCCAGGTGACGCAGGGGGCCGAGCCAGTGGCGGCGATGGAGTACCACATCATTTCAAACCAGGCGCTCTATCTGTTGGAGACCGCCGTCAACAAGCACATCAAGGACGGGTGGGAACCGCAGGGGGGCGTGTGCGTGGGGATTTCCAACAACGCGCTGGTCTATTTTCAGGCGGTGGTGCGGCACAAGAAGTGAGGCGGGGAGTGCCGATTGCTCGTTTCCCATGGCCAATGGACCCGGGAGCGGGCGCGCCATCGGCGATCGGCAATTGACCATCGGCATGGGGCGATCCGTTCTATAATGACCGCATGGCGAACTATGTGAGTGATGATGGGATTTGTCTGCGGGTGCGCGATTTTTCGGAGACCTCGCAGATCGTGGGGGTATTCACCCGCGACCACGGGCTGGTGCCGCTGATTGCCAAAGGGATCAAGCGGGAGAACAAGAAGGGGGTGGTGAGCGGGCCCCTCGATTTGCTGACGGCGGGGGACGTGGTGTACGTGCCGGCGAAAGCGATGCGCGGGGGATCGGGGCCGAGCGGACCGGCGGTGGGGGGAGAATTGGGCACCCTTGCCGCCTGGGAACTGGTGGATCATCGAACGGGATTGCGAAAAAATCTGACGGCATTGAACGCGGCGATGGTCTGCGCGGAGGTGACCACGCTGCTGGTGCAGCCCTACGATCCGCATCCGGAGTTGTTTGAGGAGCTGGAGGCGGCGCTGGCGATGCTGGCGGGTGTCGGCGGCAAGGGGCAGCGCGCGCGCACGGTGGTGGCGTACGTGAAAGCGGCGCTGGTGGCGGCGGGCTATGGGCCCCAGTTGGAGAGTTGCTTGCGATGCGGAAAGGCGCTGGTGTCCGATCGGCGGGTGCGTTTTATGGCGGGGTCGGGGGGTTTCGTGTGTGGGGATGAGTGCGGCGGAGACGTGGTGCGCGGGAGGGGGATCGAGGTGGCGGGGCGGATTGTCGTGGCGTTGGCGCGCTTGCCGGCGCCGGCGGGTTTGGGTGAATGGGGCGGTCGGCCGGCGGATGTGGAGGCGCTGGGCGCGGCGCTGGAGCTCTTGCTGGGGCAGGTGGAGGCGGTGACCGATCGTGGGGTGAAGACGCGGTATCTGCTGAAGAGCATTTTCGGCGAGCGAGCGGTCGTGCCCGCGGGCGCCGGGACGAGCGCGAAATAAAAAAGGCCGCCTGTTGCGGCGGCCTGGGGAGAGGCTGATGGGAATGTGCGACTCAGGTCAGTTCGGCCATCAGGCGATCAACGGTGCCGTTGATGCGTTGGGGTGTTTCGAAGGTGCCGTTGGCGATGGCTTGTCGTGCGTCGTTGACTTTGGCATCGCGAACGTCTGGGAGTTTCTTGAGTTCGTTCAGGTAGCGAGCGACATCACTGATTTCGACGGTGTCTGACGCGCTGCTGGTGTCCGCATCCTGCGAACCCTGAACCTCACTTGCCGCCTTGCTTCCTTGCAGGCGCGTGATTGGGGTATTTGACCCAATCGGGGAGATGCTCATGGCAAACCTCTCACGCGGCCCATAAAACTCTGGATCGCTGTCCTGCCCCGGCAGTCCGGAGAAGCCCGTCCAAAGGCTGGCGGGACGAACGTCCATGCCCTATATATCGTACGCGCGCCGCTGCGCGCATGAGGAAAAGAGCAAGTTCCCAGAAAAAAGGTTGTGATATGGCAACGGATGTAGGTATTGGCGGACGCGGCAGATAAGGGGTATCTGAGAATCGCCTGAGGGGCGAAAGGGCCTATAAACAGAAACCGAACGATCTGGGCCGGTTGCGAAGATTGCCTGAATTGCCTGGATTCGCAGCCAACCCGGGGGAATGCTAAACTTGAGCGGATCCTTCCGAAATCCGGGCGGACTATCCTTCTTCAGGTGCGGGGTACAGGTGGGGAATATAAGGGAGCGGCATGCCACCACGTTCGAAATTGACAGCTCAGCCGCTGGCGGCGGAACTGCGGATCAAGCCGGGGGTGAACAGTCCCCGCGGTCGATTTGTCGCAACCGTGAAGGAAAACATTCGGATATGCACGGATCATTACAGGTTGGTGCTCAGCCTGCCGCGATTCCCCCGCAGCGTGCCCGGACAGTTCGTCGAGGTCGATTGCCGGGATCCGCGGTTCATGCCCTCAGCCGACCATGAATTGGGCCCCCGGGCGTTTGATTGGCCCCCGCCCGAACGGTTCAAAGGGGATTCGCCGGTCGCTCTGCCCCGGCCGTGCCCGTCAGACCCGGACTTCAACGCCCCGCTGGCCTATCTGCGGCGCGCGTTTTCGCTGGCGGATCACCGCGTCTGGCCGGATGGGTACACGGAGGTGGACATCATTCACCGGGTGGTGGGGCGCGGGACGCTCCTGCTGGCGCAGTTGCTGCCGGGGCAGACGGTGTCGCTGATCGGGCCGCTGGGGCGGGGGTTCACGCTGCCGCCGGGAACGGATGTGGTGTGTCTGGTGGGCGGCGGAGTGGGCGTGCCGCCGATGCTGTATATGGCGAAGGCCTTGCAGCAGGCGTGGGTGAAGGGGGTGGTGGGGTTCATCGGGGCGCAGCGTGAGGATTTGCTGCCGGTGACTTTCCTGCCGCCGCCGGAAGCGCCCGAACCGAGCCGGGAGGGCGATCCGCTGATGAACGTGGTGGAGTTCAAGGAGTATGGATACCCGGCGGTGATCACGACGGACGACGGGTCGGTGGGGATGAAGGGGTATGTCACCGAGGCGCTGCGGACGTTTCTGGAAGAGCGGCAGGTGCAGCAGGGCCGGGTGACCAACACGATGGTCTATTGCTGCGGTCCGACGCCCATGATGAAGGCGACGGCGCGCGTGGCGGCGGCGTTTGGGGTGCCGTGCCAGGTGAGCCTGGAGCAACCGATGGCCTGCGGGATGGGGACATGCCAGAGCTGCGTGGTGCGGTATCGTCCGCATGACGGGAAGGCCGAGGAATGGCCGGAGGGGGAGTGGAAGTACAAGCTGACCTGCACGGATGGGCCAGTGTTTGATGCGCGGGATTTGATGTGGTGAACACCGCCAAACCGTAAATAGCCGCGAAAGCTACGAAGGACGAAGCGGTAATGGCCGGGAGTGCCGGTCGTTGGGGCGGCCGATAGAATAAGGGGGTCTGTAGGAGACGGCGATGACTCTTGATGCGTTGATTACGGTCGATCCGGACATTCTTGGGGGAACGCCCGTTTTTGCCGGAACTCGCGTGCCGGTGAAGACCTTGTTCGAATATCTTGAGGACAACTACAGCCTGGAGGAGTTTCTGGAGTGCTTTCCTTCGGTGACGCGGGAGGCGGCGCGGGCGGTGCTGGAACGATCTGAGGGTGCGCTTCTTGCGCCGATCCATCCATGAAGATTCTGCTGGATGAATGCGTACCTTGGCCGTTGCAGAAATTGTTGACGGGGCACGAGATTACATCCGTGAAGCGCCGGGGCTGGGGCGGGATCAAGAACGGGGCGCTATTGGCTTTGGCGGAGGGGGAATTCGAGTTGTTTATTACAAGCGACCAGAACCTGCGGTATCAGCAGGCGCTGGCGGGACGGCGACTTGCGATTCTGGAGCTTTCCACCAATAAGTGGCGGAGCATTCTGAGGGCTGGGGACGAGATTCGAGCACGGGTGGCGGCGATCCGGCCGGGGGATTTTGTTCGAGTAAACGTCTAAGGGCTCCAAGACTTTTCGCGGGAGCGGGGATAGGATGCGGAGACGCCCGAAATCAGGCGTTTTTGGCAAAAGGATGAGTTATGCAGATCGGCAAGAACAGCGTGGTGACGATTGATTACACCTTGAAGGGGCCTGACGGCCAGGTGATTGATACGTCGGTGGGGAAGCAGGCGCTGCCGTATCTGCACGGGGCGGGGAATTTGATTCCGGGGCTGGAGCGGGCGCTGGAAGGCAAGAGCGCGGGGGAGACGGTGCAGGTGACCGTGCCGCCGGAGGAAGCGTACGGGACGCGGGATGAGAAGCTGGTGCAGACGGCGCCCAAGACTGCTTTTCAGTCGCCGAACATCGCGGTGGGGCAGCAGTTCCGCGCGGATTCGCCTCAGGGGCCGAAGGTGTACACGGTCACGAAGATGGAGGGGGACACGGTGACGGTGGATGGCAATCATCCGCTGGCGGGGATGCCGCTGAGTTTTGAGGTGAATGTGAAGGATGTGCGAGCGGCAACGAAGGAGGAGGTGGCGCACGGGCATGTGCATGGCCCCGGGGGGCATCATCATCACTGAGCGGGCGGTCATTCGCTGGCGGGGCGATCCGGCCGGGGCACGGGATTGCGACGGGGGACGATCCACAAATGCCCACAAATGCGCACAAATAGTTTTTTTGTGAGCGGTTTTGTTACCGCATGGATGTTCCCCTATCATTCGTATATCTAGTATCGTACACGTGATGATGTATCGTTGGTGCTGGTGCACAGTTGCCGGCACGCATGGGTGTTCATTTGTGTGGATTTGTGGATCGCCCCGGCGTCGTTCGTCAGGAACTTTGCAGGATTTCGAGCATGGCCCGGTCGAGTTGGGAGCCGTGGTGGGGCTCGGTGGGGGTGTCGGGGCGGCGGTTGTCGAGTGGGCCGAAGTCGCCGCGGAGGTTCCAGAGGGCCCATCCGATGCCGAGGCGTTTGAGCAGGCCGAGGGTATCGCGCATCCAGGCGTGGGCGACGCCATGGGGGGTCTGGTTGAAGACGCCGCCTTCGCCGCAATGGACGCCGATGCCGCGGGTGAAGAGGGCGGTCCAGCGGGCGTAGTGGGCTTCGAGGTCGTGGAGGTCGAAGCGGCGTCCGAAATGATCGCCGCCGGGCCAGCGCGGTTTGCGGAGCCAGGGATAGCGGACCCAGTGGGCTTTGTAATGGGTGACGCCGAAGGGCAGGTACGCGCGGCAGGACTGGGCGAGGCGCGGGGCGAGGTCGGCGAATTCGGGCATCGGCTCGTTGCCGTAGTTGAGGCCGTTGGCGAGGATACGCCGCGCAGGATCGATGGCGGCGATGGCGGCCACGGCGCCGCGGATGATGCGCTCGTGAGATGCGCGCGAGGCGCCCGAGCCGGTGAGAAGCCCGCCCAGACCGACGGCGGGGGGCTCGTTGACGAGATCGAAGCTGAGCCGCTCGCGCGGAATGCCCCGGTAGCGCGTGGCGAAGAGTTCCCATTGTTCGACGAAGCGCTGCTGCTGGAGCGGGTCGGTCCAGAGGCTGGAGGGTTCGGCGGGCGGATTGACGCAGTAACCCGGGGCGCGGTGCAGGCTGAGGCTCAGATGCATGTTGCGCTCTGAGCAGAGGCGGAGGGCGCGATCGAGCCGTTGCAGCACCTGGTCGCGCGGCATCCAGCCGGTGGGATGCTCCGCCGAGCGCGTGACTTCCTGCGTCCAGTAGCGGTAATCGAGGGGGATGCGCAGGAAGTCGAAGCCCCAGCCGGCGGTGATGTCGAAGTCGGATTCGCGGAAGTCGCCCTCCCCCCCGCCATAACCGCCCGGCCCGGTGGTGTCCCCCGCGCGGATTGCCTCCCGCCCCGTCTCGAAAATGTACATATCCAGAAGATTAAAACCACGCCAGCGCGGCAGGTTGTTGACCATGGTGCACCTCGCGCCATCCTATCGCACGTGCGGAGAAAAGGGGCGGCGGCGGGAATGGATTGTGGGCCAGGCGGGTTGGTTCGGCGGAAACGACCGTTACAATAGGGGGGGCGCCGCGCGCGGGCGTGCGGCTGCGGGAGAGGAAGCGGACCCGGCGCGTGGCCGGTGAGATCAAGGAGCCCCGCGGGGTGAGCGACGCGGCGATTCAGGGAAGCGCGGGGGAGGCGGTTCCGCGACTGGTGAGGATACCGGCGGAGAAGCCCGGCGCGGCGGTGGCGTTTTTGCAGGCGCGATCGCGCGGGGTGATGGATCTGATCGCGCACTTCTGGGAGCGACTGGCGGCCACGCCGCCGCTGCAGCGGCAGGATCTCCACCTGCTGCTCGCGGCAGACACGTCTGGTAGTGTAGATATGCAAATGTCTACTGAAATCAACGCCCTGCGCGGAGCGATGTTGTACGTGCCCAAGGCCCACCGCGCGGATGTGCTGGCCCTGGATGCCCGCGCGGCTCAAGCGTTCGCCGCCTACATAGTTCACCGGGGGGCCGATGCCGCCGGCGGGGGAGCGGGCTCGAACGGCGGGGCGGAGCCCGCTAAACGCGGCAACGGTTCAGCAGAGGCCACGTCGCCTCCGGTGGCCCCTACGCAGGGGACAGCCCTTCCCACCGCAGCCACCCATCCCGCCGTCGGCACCGCTCCGGAGATTCAACTGCTCGACTATTCAACGGGGGGCCCCCCAGGCGGGGGGGCTGCTACGGGCATTGCCGCCATCAACGGCACCCCCCTGCCGCCGAGCCAGCGTGTGGCGATCGATTTTATCACCGGAGGTGCGGAGGGGATCGAATGGCTGGTGCCTGTGTTGCTGCCGGCCGTGCATCGTCGGGCGCCGGCGAGGCAGATGGTGAACATGGTGATGCAGCTTCCGGCTGAGGCGGCGTGCGAGGCCGCGCCGGAGGTGCGGGCAGCGCGTGAGGCGGATGTCCCGGTTTTGAATCGCTGGCGGCGGGCCTATCGTGAGGAGCGGGGAATTCTTTTTGATGCTGATCTGGATGCATGGGTGGCCACCGGGCGGGTCTTTGTGTCGGAAGCCGGCGGGCAGGTGGTGGCGGTGGCGAAGCTGGATGTCGAGTTGCCGGAGCTGGTGGAGATCGGGGGGGTATACACCTTTCCCGATCATCGTCAGCGGGGCTATGGCTCGCGGCTCGTGGCGGACCTGGCTTGCCGGATACGCGCGATGAAGAAGGTGCCGACGCTGCAGGTCGATGTGGAGAATGGTCCGGCACTGCGGCTGTATGAGGCGGCTGGATGGGTGAGGCGGGGAAGGCTGGCGCGGGTGTGGCTGACGGGTTAGGGTACCCCCTATCGGTCGGAAAGTTGCGTGGCCCCTCCGAGAGTATGCGTCGAGGCATCGGAATGTTCCACGTGGAACACCGTTCCGGTTGACGCATTGCCCCGCGCGGAGTAAGGTCCGCACTTCGCCCAGTTCTACGTGGAACATTACAATCACGCGGAGCCTCGCTATGACGACCAAGGATCGGCCACGCCTCGGCCGGGGACTCAAAGCCATCCTCACGACGCCCGTTACCGTCCAGCACCCAGAGAGCAAGCCCCCCCTGCCCGCCGAAACGGCTGATGGCGACGACAAGGGCGGCGAACGCCTCCGCATCGTCGATGTCGCTTTGATCGACCCCAACCCCCACCAGCCACGCGGCACCATGGATCCCGTCGCCCTCCATGAACTCGCCGCCTCCATCCGCGTCTCAGGTGTCCTCCAGCCCGTCATCCTCCGGCCCATGGACGGCGGCCGCTACCAACTCGTCGCCGGACACCGCCGCACGGAGGCCGCTAAACTCGCTGGCCTGCAAAACGTCCCTGCGGTCGTCCGCCACGATTCAACCGATGAACGCCAGGCCGAATGGGCCCTCATCGAAAATATCCAGCGGCAAGACCTCAACCCCGTCGAACGGGCCAAGGCCTACCGCCGCTATGTGGATACATTCCACCTTACCCACGCCCAGGCGGCGGAACGGCTTGGCGAAGACCGCGCAACCGTCTCCAATTTCCTGCGCCTGCTCGATCTCAACACCGGCGTCCAGGACCTTATCGCCCGAGGCCTCCTCTCGGCAGGCCACGCCAAGGTGCTCGCGGGGATCACCGACCCCGCTCGCCAGGACCGCCTCGCCAATCAGGCCGTTACCGAGGGGCTGAGCGTGCGCAGGCTCGAAGAGGCAGCCGCTGCCGACACCCCCCCTTCCGGGGAAACGACCACCGTCGCCGGCCACACCCGCTCGATAGCCGCAAAAAGCGCGCATGTGGTCGAGCTCGAGCAGGATCTGTCACGCAAGCTCGGCACGAAGCTTCGCATTTTTCCCAGCCAGAAAAGGAACACCGGTAAAATTGTGATCCAGTATTTCTCGCTCGATGAATTCGACCGGATCGTCGAGCGATTTAATTAGTCAGCCGCATATGTAAATGCGACTATATAGTGACGCCGCGGACGGTGAAGTTTACAATCATCGCCGCGCGGCGCGGAGCAGAGAAACGTCGCCGCCGGGAGGGTCAGCAGGAGCACAGGGTCGATGCCCAGAAAAGCAGGCTCTCAACCAGCAAAACGCGGCGCCGGGGCGGGGAAAGGCGCACCCGCGGCGCCGGCCACGGGTCCCGTGCACCCGCCCTCGCGGAAGCCCGCCGCGTCCGCCGCGCTGTCCGCCGCCCGGGAAAAGCGTCTCGAAGCGATCTCCTCAACGGCGCCGGGCCGGGCCTCGAGCGCGGGGCCTAAAACCGGCGTGGTGGTGGTGGGCTCCCTCAACATGGACCTGATCACCCGCACCGAAGTGATGCCGCTGCCGGGGCAAACGGTGCTGGGCCAGGATTTGTCGCAGTCGCCCGGCGGCAAAGGCGCCAACCAGGCCGCCGCCGCCGGTCGCCTCTGGCAGAAGCGCGGCGCCGGCAGCCGCATGATCGGCCGCGTCGGCGACGACCTCTTCGCCGATCAAATCGTCACCGCCCTCGCCCGCGCCAAAGTCGATATCGAATCCGTCCTCCGCACGCGCCACGCACCCACCGGCACCGCCATGATCGTCGTCGATCGCCACGGCGAAAACGCCATCGTCGTCGCCGGGGGGGCCAATCGCCTCCTCACCGCATCCGACCTGCTGGCGGAACGGCGCACCATCGAATCCGCCGTCGCTCTCACCGTGCAACTGGAAATTCCCTACGACACCGTCGCCTGCGCGCTGGCCCTGGCCAAACGCTCCAACGTGCTGACGATCCTCGATCCCGCTCCCGCCCCCCTTGAAGGCCTTCCCGAATCGCTCTACCACGTCGACATTCTCACGCCCAACCAAAGCGAGGCGCAATTGCTCACCGGCGTGCCCGTGCGAACGATCGATGACGCGCGGCGGGCGGCGGAACGCTTCCTGCTTCGCGGCACGCGCATCGTGATCGTCAAGATGGGCTCGCAGGGCGCCGTGATCGTGCAGCGCGCGGATGCGGCAACACCCGGCGCGCCGGCGGGGACCGCGCAAGTCCGCCATGTGCCGGGATTCCGCGTCCCCATCGTCGACACGACGGCCGCGGGCGATGCGTTCAATGCCGCGCTGGCCGTCGGATTATCCGAAGGCATGGGCCTGCAGGAAGCGGTGCGTCTGGCGAACGCGGCGGGGGCGCTGGCCTGCACGAAGCCCGGAGCGCTGCCCGCCATGCCGACCCGCGCCGAAGTGGAAGCCCTCCTCGCCGGTAAATAAGCGCCGCAAAGACTATCGATATGTCAACATATCATTGTTGATTCCATCGCCCCGCCCTCTCACAGATCCAACCGGTACCTGCACTTCTGCCGATCGCCCTGCGTGTACAAGGCGTTCGCGCTCGGCACCGCCAGCGTGTCCACGTAACGCGCCCCCAGGCCCTCGCACGTCCGCCGCGATGCCGCGTTCTCCGGATTGCAGGTGATCCATAGCGTGTCCTGCCCATGGGCCCGCGCCAATGGCAGGAGCATCGCCGCCGCGCGCTGCGCGAAATTCCGCCCCCGCGCCGCCGGCAGCACGTGATACCCGATGTGCCCCAGGTATTGATCCAGATTCTCATCGTGCCCCAGACGCAGCGATATCGAACCCGCCATCATGATCGGCGGCGGCGGCTGGCGAATATCCAGCGGCACCGCGCGGCGCACCCGCATCCAGAACGTGTACCCCGGCGCAATGCCCCGCGCCCCATCCGGCGCCGTATGCCCGCCCGGATTCTGCGACAAAAACGTCTGCAGCGTCTCGCGCGTCGTCTTGGCCATCGCCGGCATGTCGCGCCGCGTCTGCGGGTGATGACACGCCGCCAGCAGATCGTTCACCCACGCCGACGACGGCTCGACAAGCTCCAGCTCGTGATCGATGAGCGTGAAGAGGCGCGGCGCGTCGAGAAAGCAAAATGCCGTCTGCGTCATGCTCAAAGTGTATGCGGCGGAGCGGGGGTTCGCCTAGCGCCCAGCGCCCTGCCGCATTCCGGACAGCGCGGCTCGGGAAACGCCAGCTGCGCGCGCACGTCGAACCCGCACTGCGGGCATAGCGACCCGCCCCGCGCACGCCACCGCCCCCGCGCAATCGAAATCAACGGGAAACACGAAGCCAGCATCACCCCGGCGGCGGCAAGCAAAAGGTCGCGGTACGGCAGAACGATGTACGGCACGCCAGACAGCATGCCGGTGGTCTCATCGATCCCGGTGACCGTCGTGGGATCCGTGACGTCGCGCCTGCCGAAGCTGATGGCGCGCACCGGCGTCAACTGCCGCCCGCCGGGCTCGAACGTGGTGCCGAACTGATGCCAGAAATAGCGATCCGTGAAAGAACGGGCGTCGCCGACAGTGACATCCGGCACGGCCGCCGCATGCGCCAGCGGCATGGATCCCGGAAATCGGTCATAGGCCAACAGCTCAATGCCGCCCTGGTAGCTCGTGAGCGAGAGGCAGAAGGGCTTGCGCGCCCAGAAGAAATCGTCGGCCGTGAAGCTGCTGCGATAGGCGCCCAGCTCCACCAGCAGAACCGCCGGCAGCAGCGCGGGCGCGAGCCTCACCGGCCACTTGCGCCGGCGTGCCACAAGATAAATTGCAACGGTCATCGCCACGAAAAGCAGCACCGGCCAGGCGAAGGGAAAGCGGCGGTACTGGGTGTTGGGAGCCGTCACGACGATCGCCGCCCGAAGCGCGGCGAGGCCCGCCGGCGCGGGCTCGCTGGTGAACAGCCCTGGGACACTCGCCGGCGGATAAAGCGAATCCCGGGCGACCTCCCGCACCGCGTACACGCGCGGCATAAAAGGGCTCATATCATTGGAGGCATCCACCAGGTAAGGGTCCGACAGTAGCGACCGCAACAGCGATCGCCGATCCGGAATGTCGATCGCCACATCCGGGCGACGGAGAAATAGGTCCGGCGACTCGATTGTTTCGCTGGGCGCGGCGGTTTGGCCCAGCAGCGAAGCGGCGAACAGTCGCGCATCAGGATTCGACGAGGCCATCCAGTCGCGAACGATTGCAGGAAGACGATCATCGACCGGGATGCAAAGCCCGCGAGGGCGCAGCGGGGCGGGCGAGCCACCGTTGTCGATGGTGATGATCGGCGCGCGGGGGCGGCGCGCCGCCGTTCGCAGCGCGTCGAGAAATCCGCTGGCGGACAGAGGCTTGAGATCCAGCGACACAACGGGATCATCCTCTCGGTCCCGCAGGGCAGCCGGCCCGGAAAGCGGGATGACGGTGATGGCGCTTTCCTGCGCATCAAAGAAGGCAACCACCGGCGTGCCTACAGGAAACGCTGAGGGATCAAAATACCCGGAAGCTAGAAACGCCGCCGCCGACCTGTCGTTGTCAGGGGCAAGAATGCTCTCTTCCTGGCTGACAACGAGCCCGCCGCCGCCCACCGAGGAAACCGTGCCGCGGATGATGGCTGCCGATCCGGCGGCCAACGCCTCGGGGGTGTAGGCCGCGCGCCCCCGCGGGCACCATAGAATCACCGCGGCCCAGCCAAGCAAAATGAGCGGAAGCCGGCGCATGGCCGCATTATACCCCTGGCTCTATCGACCCGCGGCAGCGGCGGATAACCCCCCAAAGGTCCGGCGGCTACAACTTTTGCGAATTTTTTGCTGGCATGGCCGGCCCCGCCGCGGTAGCATCTGCGGGTTGTGCCGGCGCTGGAGAGGAGCGCCGGCGGGAGAACGAAGGCGACGTACCTGAGGGGGTCGTGCCATGCGTGTTTGGTTGATCGTGATGAGTGTGCTGGTTGCTGCGCTGGCCGTGCCGGTCGCGCGCGCTCAAGCTGGCCTCGGCGAAAGCGGAGCCCTCGCCATCGAGGGCAACAACAGCATTGACGCCCGCCAGTACCGCATCGACAACGCCCGCGTTCCCGGCGCCAGCGCCCGCCAAAGCGTCATGGCCTGGCAGGTCATCACCGGCTCCTGGGAAGGCCAGACCCTCGACGGCCTCTCGCTGGTCATGGTCAAAACCATCTCCGATGAAGCCTCCGGCGACGCCGCCCGCCAGGTCACCTGCTACGTCTCCCACGTCGCCACCCCGGCGCAGCGCAACGCCCTCATCGGCGCTTTCCTTTCCACCCAGCCCAGCCTCCTGTCGCCCCGCGATGTCGCGCGGATGCGCGTGGAGCCGGGCGTGATCGTGATCGATATGGAAGACGGGGCGGTGGTGCTGCACCTGGGGCTCGTATCGTGACGCAGTAGTCAGTAGTCAGAAGGGCCACGGGGGGACGGTCCGCAAACGCGCACAAATCGGCACAACACAAATAGTTGTCGCTGGCCGGCGCTCCGCCCAAACACGGACCGCTGAAATTGTGAATTCCTAAACGGCAGGCGGTGCGGCCCGTTCGTGCGGTCTTGTCACCATCTATGCGTGTAAATTTGCGTGTATTTTGTGGACCGGTCCGTCGTCATCGATACAGGGCGTTTTCGCAAATATATGCCTCCACCGCCGCCGGAACCAGAAAGGTGATCGGCAGCCCCGCGCGGGCCCGCGCCCGGATGTCCGTGGCCGATAGATTGATCAACGGCGTGTCCAGCACCGACCGCTCCAGCCCCTCCGCCACAGCCTTTCCCACATGCGCGGCGATCGCCGAAAAGTCCGGCACGGGAATCCCCGGCCGGGGCAGCAGCGCGATCGTCGCCGCCTCCAAAACGTCGTTGATCCGGTGCCACGCGTGCAGCATCGGAAGCTGGTCCACCCCCAGCAGCAGCGTGAACCGCGCCCCGCCCTGTTGGCCGCGCAGTTGTTCGATCGTATCGATCGTATAGCTCGGCCCCGGACGATCGAGCTCGCGCGCGTCGATGCCAAAATGCGGCGCTCTCTCGATCGCCAGACGCAGCATCTCCAGTCGCTGCGCCGCCGATGCACCGGGATCCTGCTTGAGCTTGTGCGGCGACCGATTCGCCGGCAGCAGCACCACCCGGTCCGCCCCCAGCAGTTCCCGCGCGCGCTGCGCCGGTATCAGATGCCCATGATGAATCGGATCGAACGTTCCGCCGTAAAGAACCAGATGCTCGCGCGGTGAAGAAGCCATGCGGCCAGTATACGCAATTCACCGCCGGATCGTCCCCGCCGCCGATTCCGCCGGCAGCCATTCCAATCCCCGGCATCAACAGCCGAACACGAACCCCTCATGGACGGCCCCCCCCGGCGCGGCATAATTGACCGCTGCAACTTTCTTCACCCCCACACCCGGAGCCCCCCGTGAAAATCTATACGAAATTCGGCGACACCGGCGATACCGCACTCTTCGACGGCAAACGCGTGCCCAAAGATCACCTCCGCATCGAAACCTACGGCACCGTCGACGAGCTAAACAGTTGCCTCGGAATCGCCATCGCCGCCCTCCGCTCCGAGCTCCCCCCCGTCCCCAACACTCACGCCCGCGAAACTCACGCCGGCGAACCGCCCCTGCACGAACGCCTCCTCGAGTTGCAACGCGAGCTCTTCGTGCTCGGCTCCGATCTCGCTACCCCGCCCGGATCGAAACATGAAGACCGCGTGAAACGCATCGCCCCCGAAGCCGTCCAGCGCCTCGAACGCTGGATCGACCGCGCCGCCGCCCAGCTCCCCCCGCTCAAACGTTTCGTCCTCCCCGGCGGCACTCCCGCCGCCGCCCACCTTCACCTCGCCCGCACCCTCTGTCGCCGCGCCGAACGCCGCCTCGTCGCCCTCATCCACGCCGATCCCCCCGCCGCCCCAGCCCTCGCAACCCCCCTCATTTACCTCAACCGCCTCAGCGATCTGCTCTTCACCCTCGCCCGCCTTGCGAATAAAGACGCCGGCATTGGGGACATAGAATGGGACGGTCGCAACAATATGCCTGTTTAAACGATATACATGCTTAGGCGATCCAAAATCCCTCTTTCAACAACTCAGGAGCGATCGATGAGCGATGGGTGTGGTCTGAGCCGGCGGGAAATTCTGGCAGTGGCGGCCGGCGGTGTGGCGGGGGCGGTCCTGGCGCCATTGACCGTCAAGGGAGCGGCCACTCGCCCTGCACCAGGCGCCAGTTCCGGCGCGCCCGAAGCCACGCCCGTCACCCCCAAATCCGCCGCCGATGGCTGGCTCACCACCGTCAAACCCGCCGACATCGCCGACAACACCTTCCGCCCCATCACCGATCAGCCCATCGTCCTCGCACGCAATGGCGATGAGCTCTACGCTCTCTCCACAAAATGCACCCACATGGGTTGCGCCGTCGCACCCCAGCCGCCTCGCGCGGTGCCCGAGGGTAAAGCCCCCGAACTCGCCTGCCCCTGCCACGGCGGACATTTCTCCCTCTCCGGCGCCAACACCAAAGGCCCCAAAAACAGCCCCCCCACGCTCAAGCCGCTCGCCCGCTACCCACTCCGCCTCAACAAGGATGGCCTCATCGAGGTCAACCCCGCCGCCCCCGTCGACCCCCAGGCGCCCGGCGCCGTCCTTACCCTCAAAACCTGAAACTCCCGTCGTCAGCTTAGCGCCACGATGCCGCGCGAGTAAGATTGCTCCCGGTGCGTCGCGCTTTCCACGCCGGCCCACCACGGCGCCCAGCGCCGCCGCTGTTCAACTCTCAAGGAGCTTGGCATGGATGCGATCGTCACGCGACGCGAAGCACTGGCCGCCGGAGGTCTTTGCGTCGGCCTCGCACTCTGCGGATGCAGCAGCCAGCATCACAAGGAACCCACCATCACCACCGGCGTGGTCAACCTCGGCCCCGCCTCCGATTACCCCGCCGGTTCCGCCACCACCAAGTGGATGCAGCAATACGGCATCACCGTCGTCAACCAGTCCGGCGTCGTCGTCGCCATCCGTTCCAAATGCACCCACAACGGATGCCTCGCCCCCTGGAACGACGACGAACAGCAGTTCGTCTGCCCCTGCCACGGCAGCCGCTTCGATATGCTCGGCCGCGTCATCAAAGGCCCCGCCAAAAAACCCCTCCCCGCCGAAGCCACACAACCCGGCCCCGGCGGCACAATCACCGTCGACCTCGGCAAACTCTACGCCATGTGAGAAAAATCACTCCCATCTCGAAAATCATGGCAAAAATTGCGATTTGAGCCTATATTGCTGAGCGCAATTCTTGTGGGAGAGTGGTTATGCGCCGCAGCCTGCCGGTTCTGTTTGTACTTCTCGCCGCACAATTGGCTTTCGCAACGGATTCGGCCACCCAGCCGTCGATCATTCGGGGAGATCAGTGGCGGTTCGATGAAGCCAAAGGCCTAGCTGTTTACCTTCCCCAAAATTCATTGGACACGCCAACGCTTACTGGAGATATGGAGCGCGTTGGCGCAGGAAAGGCACTGACACTTACGTTCCAAACGGATGCTCGCTTCATTCGAATCGGCAAGAATAATCCCGTCGAACTGATCCTGAACAAGTCAAGTTCCCACCAGCTTGTCCTGGTTGGCGACGCCATGACAGGCTACGTATCCCTCGACGGCGGTGACCGCGCCCCAAATCAGGGTAAATGGCTGGAACAACTCACTGCAGGCAATGGCATCGTCAGTATTCAATTCGTCGGTGCAAGCTATGTCACCGCACACTACGAAGCGGGAGTTCCGGCCATTGGGAACCACGGGACTGGAGAACAGTCAACCGCGAATTCGGAAGCGGGGCAAAAAGCTCAAAGCCTTCGCGACGCCCTCAAGTCGGTTCAGCCGGTATCGCCGAGCGGCAGCAGCCAAGACCTCAAAGGGTTGCAATTGGTCGAACAAGCTGTTTTCGAGCTTCGCGTCGCATTGCCAGGCCAGAAGGCGGAATCCTTCGGCACGGGGTTTCTCGTCGACTCTCAAGGCTTCGGAGTGACCGCTTATCATGTCGTCGAAGGAGGATCGGTAGCGGTGGCCACGTTTGATGGCAACAAGACGGAAATCCCGGTAGAACTCTGGGACGCTGATCCATCATACGATGTGGCAATCGTTAGGCTTCAGCCAAAAGCGGCATTAGCTCTGCCAACGCCGCTCCGAGTCATTTCTGCGACCCCGCAGGTTGGGACTGACGTGTACGCGATCGGATTTCCGGAGACCGGCTTTACCGTAACTAAAGGCATTGTCTCTGGACTGCGGACTTACCAAGGGCTTCCCAAGTCGATGAGACAATGGCTAGACCACAATCGCTGGTCACACGACCTGGACTGGATCCAGACCGACTGCACGATCAATTCGGGAAATTCAGGCGGCCCTCTTGTCACCGAAGATGGTCAGGTCATAGGGATTGCGACATGGAATGTAAATAGCGAGGACGTCCATAATGTCTATTTTGCGTCGCGAATGACCAGAGCGGCGCAGTTGCTCGCGCAGCCTTCGGCAAAACCTTTAACCTTTGCCGCCGCGCTGAAGAAATTCCCCAGCACCGAGGTGTCAACGGCTGGATTTCCATCGATTGTCGTCCCGCGGAATGCCACGTCCATAATGCTTGCCTCGCACATCTCCGCCCTTGTGTCATCAATCAACTGCTCGAGATGCAGTGGCACTGGTTCAATCGAAGTGTCACACCAGGTGGGAACCAGAACTTCCGGCGGCGTCATATTTCCGATCATGGAGACGGAGAAGGAACAGTGCCCGATATGCGATGGTAGGGGATACAACGAAACGGCATTCCGAACACAGGCTCGACAACTCGTGGAAGTTATCGCTCAATTAGATCCAGCTACAAGAAACTATGAAGATCAGATCAAGAGTGTCGCCAGCCGTATTTGGATCTTGGCAGAGAAATATCCCAAAGCGTTTCTCGAACTAAACCTCGCAGCAGATTGGACTAAGTCTCAACGCAACAATCCGAGAGGACTTCCTGTCATGATGGTGGGCAAGTACCTTGGGCCTGTCGATGACGACGGGACGCTGCAGATGGTAAGCTGCCACGGCCGCGTTTATGTGTTGAACGAATCAGTCGTCACGACAGCCACAGCAGATGATCAGGTGGTCTTCGGCGGATTATTGGCCGGCGCCCTAGTGCTCCGCGATGGTGATGCGGTACCCGTCCTGCAATACGGGTTCACTGTGAGCGAAGACGCAAAGCGCTAAAGTTTGCCCGCTAGTCGCGTGATCAGGTAAAATGCGCTGAGTCGATATCTCACAGGGACCACCATGAACCCCGACGACGTCATCGAACTCCAGGAACCCAAGCTCGGCGGCTTTGAAACCATGTTCATCCCCGCCGTCCTCAAAGGCCTCGGCACCACCATCCGTCACCTGGGCAAGTCCATGACCGGCGGCCACCGCACCCTCCAATACCCCGAAGAACGCCGCGAAAATAAGGATGTCTTCCACGGCGGCATGGACATCCAACGCTACCGCGGCGTCCATCGCCTCAATCGCGACGAACTGGGCCGCGTCAAATGCGTCGCCTGCTACATGTGCGCCACCGCCTGCCCCGCCCACTGCATCCACATCGTCGGCGAAGAGGCGCCCTGGACCGACCGCGAAAAATATCCCGCCAAGTTCGACATCGACGAACTCCGCTGCATCTACTGCGGCATGTGCGAAGAAGCCTGCCCCGTCGACGCCATCGAGCTCACCTACGAATACGACATCGTCGGCCTCACCCGGCAGGAAATGATCTTCGACAAGGAAAAGCTCCTCGGCATCTACGATCGCACCATCGACAAAAAACCTATGTGATTCCCGGGGGGAAACATGCCCATCCCGAAGACCGCCGCCGCCCTCCTCCTCGCCGCCGCCACCCTCGCCGCCCGCGCCCAGCCCGCCACCACCAACCCCGCTCCCACCGTCACCTCCGAAGACTGGGGAAAAACCGCCGACGGCCAGACCGTCCAACGCTTCACCCTCAAAAACGCCCACGGCATGACCCTCCGCGTCATGACCTACGGCGCCACCATCACCTCCCTCGACGTCCCCGACGCCCAGGGCAACCTCGCCAACGTCGTCCTCGGCGCCGACACCTTCGCCCGCTACCTCCGCGGGCTCCCCACCGCCGGCCCCATCGAAGGCCGCGTCGCCAACCGCATCGCCAACGCCTCCTTCGACCTCGACGGCCACACCTATCAGCTCAACGCCAACAACGGCCCCCACACCCTTCACGGCGGCCGCAAAGGCTTCAACGCCGTCAACTGGACCGCCGAAATTCTCCCGCCCCCGCCCGACGTCAACGCCGCCTACGTCCGCTTCACCTACCACTCCAAGGACGGCGAAGAAGGCTTCCCTGGCAATCTCACCGCCACCGTCACCTACACCCTCACCGACGACAACCAACTCCTCCTCGCCTACACCGCCGCCACCGACAAACCCACCCCCGTCAATCTCACCAGCCACGCCTTCTTCAATCTCGCCGGCTCAGGCAGCATCCTCGACCACGTCCTCTGGATCGACGCCGACCGTTACACCCCCACTGACGCCGCCCTTATCCCCACCGGCGAGATCGCCCCCGTCAAAGGCACGCCGCTCGATTTCACCACGCCCACCGCCATCGGCGCGCGCCTCGACGCCCTCAAGCCCATGACCACTTACGACAACAGCTTCGTGCTCAATTCCGCGCCCGCCGGCAAGCCCCTCCGCCTCGTCGCCCGTCTCACCGATCCCAAATCCGGCCGCACCATGGAAGTCCGCACCGATCAGCCCGGCCTTCAGCTCTACACCGGCGACGCCCGCCACCCAGGCCTCTGCCTGGAAACCCAGCACTTCCCCGACGCCGTCCACCACCCCAACTTCCCCAACACCATCCTCCGCCCCGGCGAGACATTCACCAGCACCACGATCTACAGCTTCTCCGCCAAGTGACCTGCGACACGGATTTCACCACGGAGTTCACGAAGAGCATAGCGCTGCGAAGCCGCAACCAGAAAACCACGGAGCACACGGAGGGCCCGGAGGGGCGACGACGACCCCCTTCACCGACGACGACGTAAATTGGCCACGAAAGGCACCAAAGACACGAAAGTTGCAATCTGGGAATGTTGTTGCGGCGCGAAGAAGTGGCGCGACTGTAGTACGGAGACGACGTAGGGAAAGGCTCCAGGGAAACTCCGTGTCCTCCGTGTTCTCCGTGGTTTTTGAAAAATGACCGTCGCAATTGCACCGGGCGTTCTCCGTCACTTGTCGGCCGCGCCGCCGAGCGTCGGCCAGCCGTCGGCGGTCCATGTCACCGGGCGGATCGCCAGCTCGCTGGGCGCCCGCGGCAGGCTTGCGTTGTAAAAGTGCATCGACATGTACTCGTGCCCGTCCTTGGTGATGATCCCCGCGTGCCCCGGCCCGACAAAATCGCCATCCGTCTCCGCCACCAGCGTGCCGCCGCCCACTTTCATGTCCTTCCCCTCCTTGTCCAGATACGGCCCGGTCACCTTGTCGCTGCGGCCGACGCGAATGTTGTATGTCGAGCGCGCCCCGCGGCAGCAAAGCCCCCAGTTGACGAACAGATAATAGTGCCCGTCATGCTTGTAAATGTAAGACGCCTCGATCGAGCTGTAATGCGCCAGCAGATAGATCGGCGAATCGGGCGCGATGCGCTTGCCCGTCGCCGGATCGAGCTGGATCAGCCGAATGCCCGACCAGAACGAACCGAACGCCAGCCACAGCGATTTGTCCGTATCCTGGAAAATCGCCGGATCGATCGCGTTGAAATCATCCTGCGTGGTGGACTTGATCACCAGGCCGCCGTCGGTCCATTTGTACTGCGGGTCTTTGGGATTCAGCGTGGGATTGGTGGCCACGCCGATAGCGGAAGTATTTTTGCCAAACGCCGAGGCCGCGTAATAGAGAAAATACTTATCGCCGACGTGCGCCACATCGGGCGCCCAGAAATCATTGCCAAAATGCCCGGGAACCGCCTCGGGCACCCACGCCGGCGTCTCGCTGAATGTCCGCGGGCCCGCCTGCCAGTGCACCAGGTCCGTCGAATACCACGACTGAATTCCCCGGCTGGTATAGAAGCACCAGTAATCGTCGTCGCACTTCACAATCGTCGACGGATCGTGAACCCTCGCCCCGGTCGCCCCAAGCTGCGCGACTCGCGACTGCGCCGCTGCCGCACCCGTCGCCGGCGCCGTCTGCTGCGCAACAGCACTGAGCGTGATCGTCGCCATTACCGCCGCGGCGGCAGCCAAAGTCACTTTCAACATGCGGCAATCCCCAAAATCCGGCCTATCGTTTCTTCAATCACGCCCGGCCGCCGCATCCCGGCAGCCATTGCAACCTTAACAGTCCTCTATCCATGCGAAGCTTCCCGCGGCGCCAGCGACAATTCATCGATCCAGATCGTCCCGGGCTCGATCGGCGACACCACCAGCCGCCCGTTCCGCAGCGGCGACTCCGCATGCAGCGCCACGCCATAACCCTTCCACGCGCCCCCGATCTCCGGCAACGTCACCCGCGCCGCCACCGTCTTCCCATCCGCCGACTCCAGCGAAAACACCAGCCCCACATGAAAATTGTTGTCCGTACGCGCAGACAGCGTCACCTCATACCACTGATCTCCGGCCACATCGAGCCCCCCCGTCGCCGCGCCCATCCGATCCCCCACCTTCGCCACCGAAAGCTTCAGCGCGTGCGGCGACTTGTCGTTCAGCGGACGACTCGCGTCCAGCGCCACCGTCCCCGCCGCCCCGCCCTCGCGCACCTCGCTCCACCCGCCGGCAACCTCCCCCGGCCCCGGCGCCGCCTCAAAATTCCCATCCCGCAAAAGATTCCCCGGCCGCGTCGCCTGCGCAAGCGCCCCCGCGCCTACCATGAGCGTCACCAAGACCACAGCCCGGCGAATCATCGGCAACTCTCCGAAGAATACCCCCTCATTACACCGCACCAACAGCTTCGCCGCCAGCGCCCGCAGCGTTTCGGGACCGGTACGCAGAGTATCGTGGGCATGAAACAAGTATCCCCAGAATGGCCCACCAGTGTCCAATGATTATCCTAAGACGGCCGCCGGTGGCCATCGCTTCGACGCGCGGGCTCTCAGTGCCTGGCCGGCCGTACGAAGCGTCCGATGGGGGATCCTGTCGTGCGCCCATCCCGGAAAATGGTGCTGCCGCGAAGGAGGGTCCGCGCGATCCGGCCGTGGAAGCAGCGGCCCACGTAGGGCGATTGTTTGTGGCGGTCGAGCAGCATTTCCGGGGTCAATTCGTAGCACGCATGGATGTCGATGAGCGCCACGTCGGCGTCGTTGCCAACGGCGACGGCGCCCTTGTGAGGGATGCGATAGCGCGCGGCGACGTTGCCGGCGGTGAGCCGCGCTATCAGCGGCAAGGGCAGCGCCGGACCGCGCGAGAGGAGGATCGGCAGCGTCGACTGGACGCCCGAGATGCCGCCCCAGACTTCGAAGAAATTCGTCGCGGTTTTCATCTCCGGCGGCGCGGGCGAGTGATCGGACGCGACGAACGCGAATTTCCCGGCGGCCAGATCGTTCCATAATTCATCGATGTCGGCAGGCGTGCGCAGCGGCGGCGCACACTTGGCCGCCGCCCCGATCCGTTCGACATCGTCGCCGGAGAGCGCCAGATAGTGCGGACAGGTTTCGCAGGTAACATCCGCCCAGCCATTGGCGGCGGCGCGGCGCACGAACTCGACGCTGCGCGAATTGGCCACGTGCACGATGTGCAGCTTGCAGCCCGTCTCCTCCGCCAGCGTGATCGCGCGTGCGGTGGCTTCCACTTCCGCCAGGATCGGCCTTGCTTCGAGGTAATCACGCACGGCTTGGCGATTCCCTGCGGCGGCCTCGGCGGCGAGGCGGACGGTGATCTCTTCGGATTCCGCATGCACGGCCACCGGCAGGCCGAGGCGTCTGGCGATTTTCATGCCGCGGTAAAGCGTCAGGTCGTCAGCGCGCGGAAAATCGTGCATGCCGGAGTCGGACATGAACGCCTTGAACCCGACGACGCCGCGATCGGCGAGCGCCTCGAGCTGATCGAGATTGCCGGGCGTCAGTCCGCCCCAGAGTGCGAAATCGGTAAGGGACGCCTTTTCGGCGGCGGCGCGTTTGGCGTCGAACGCTTCGGGCGTAAGCGTCGGCGGCGAGGAGTTGAGGGGCATGTCGAAATAGAGCGTGCCGCCGCCTGCGGCGAGGGCGGCCGAACCGGTGGCGATGCCTTCCCAGTGGGCACGCGAGGAAGGTGAATCGCCGGCGTCGTTGAAGTGGACGTGGGAATCGATGAGTGCCGGGAAAGCGTGCAGGCCGGCGGCGTCGAGCGTTTCTTTGGCGGGCGTGGCGATGTCGGGGGCGATCTCGGCGAACCGGCCGCCCGCGATGCCGAGGTCCAGGCGTTCCGCGGCGTCCCGAACGACGGTGGCGTTTTTGATCAGCAGATCGAGCATCCGACGTCCTCGGCAATGGCGAGCAGGGGACGGCATCACGATAGCGGCGGGCGGGGCGGCGGTCACGGGGCGGGGGAGCGTTTATTTGGCGAGGCGCACTTCGCTCCGGGCCAGCGAGGGGCGGAAGAGGCGCACGCAGTTGCGGCCGGCGGCTTTGGCGGCGTAGACGGCCTTGTCGGCGGCGGCGGTGAGCTGGGAGGCGGACTGATAAGCGCCGGCGCGGTCGATGCCGGCGACGCCGATGGAGGCGGTGATTTTCAGCAGCTTGCCCTGGAAGATGACCTTTTCGTTGGCGAGGGCGGTGCGGATTTCCTCCGCGAGCTGGGCGGCGGTGTTGGCGTCGGTTTCGGTGAGGATGAGGGCGAATTCTTCGCCGCCGTAGCGGGCGGCGAGGTCGATGTTGCGGGCGGCGAGCTTGAGAACTTTGCCGACGCGGCGGAGGACTTCATCGCCGGCCTGGTGGCCGTGGGTGTCGTTGAATTTCTTGAAGTGGTCGACGTCGATGAAGAGGCAGGCGAGGGGCTTGGCGAGGCGGTTGGCGCGGGCGAATTGCTCGGCGAAGAAGTCGTTGAAGCGGGCGCGATTGGCCAGGCCGGTGAGGGCGTCCGTGGTGGCCTGGTGGTAGAGAGCCTGGTTTTCCTTTTTGACGGCGCGGACCTGCTGTTCGGATTGAAGGGAGAGGAGGATGAGGGTTTGCTGGGCTTCTTCGAGGATGTCGCTGTAGGTGCGGTCTTCGCCGATGTCGAGCTCGAAGAGCTGGGCGGCTTCGCCGGTTTTGGCCCCGATTTCCGCAAGCGTGGTTTCGATATCGGCGGGGGAGAAGTTGAAGCGGGTGAGGAGCTCGTTGCGGGCGCGCATGATGTACTGGGCGGGGGAGGCGGAGGCGAAGAGGTCGCCGACGACGCAGGCGACGTGGATGACTTCGACGAGGGGTTTGAGGGCGGCGTCGGTTTCGGAGGCGGGATCGTGGTGGTGGGCGATGGGGGCGCGGAGGACGGGGGGGAGCTGCCATTGGGTGCAGAGGGCGTCGCCGACCTCGGGGTGGACGAGGTCGAATTTCTGGCGGAGGAGCTGAAGGAGCGCGTTGTGGTTGCCGCCGGATTGGGCGTAGACGACGTCGAAATCCCGGCGGAGGACGCGCTGCATGGCGAGGATGCCGATGTGGGCGAGCAGACCGGCGAGGAAGGCTTCTTCTTCGTGGCGGATGCGGAGTTTTTTCGCGAGGATGCGTGCGGCGACGCCGGCGTAAATGGAGCGTTTCCAGAGCTGCATGTAGTCGAACGCGTCGCCGGCGTTGGCGGGGACCTTTTTGAGGGTGGGGATCAGAGAGAAGGAGACGGCGAGGGTTTTGACGGCCTGGAGGCCCAGGACGATCAGGGCGCGGGAGAGCGTGGAGACGGGTTCGGAGGCGGCGTAGAGGGGAGAGTTGGCGGTTTTGAGGATTTTGGAGGAGAGGGCGGGATCGTGGGAGATGAGCTCGGCGAGTTCGTCGATGGTGACATCTTCTTTGCGGGCCAGTTCGAGGGTGCGCAGGGCGATGACGGGGAGGGAAGGCAGGGAAGCGGAGGATTTGATGCGCTCGAGGAGCTGGGCGTTCATGGGTGCCTCAAGGGGTCGAACGTGGTCGAGGGCCTGGTGACAGGAGAGAACATCGGAGGTTATGAGCAGGGACTTTGAGGAGAGGGGGCGGGAAGTTATCTGTCGCAGGTGCGAATGGAGGGCGGGGCTGGGGGTATTTGCGGACGGAGGGGGTAGGTAGGGGGGTGTAGGAGAGGCGAGGGAGTTGCTGGGAGTTGCCCAGGTTGCCAGGAGGGGGGAGGGGAAATCACAAATGACAAATTCCAAATGGCAAACGGGGGTGGAGGGCAGGGGCAAGGCGCTCATGTGCGGGGCAAGGCGCTCATTTTTTTGACTTTTAGCTTTTGGTGGTTTTCATAAGGTGGTGCGGTTGTGGGGGTTGGGCGTGCTGACGGGCAAGGCGCTCAAGCCGCTCATTTGCTTTTGCACCGGGGTTGGCGGGGGCGGCGGGCTGCGGGGTGGGGTGGCGGGAGGCGCGTGGGAGGGTGGGTGCCATGAGTCCTTCTCCGCTGCGGGGTTTTGGGTCCGCAGAGAGAGAACGGAAGAGGGGGTGGGAAAGTTCCCGGCATCTTGGAGGGGAAGCCTGTGCGCCGATTGGGGGCTGCACCCATCTGCATTCGCCATCGTCCCGCCTTTCTCCACCGGGAGGGAGGGCGCCTTTGGACGCACATTGGACCCACCCCGCGGAGGGGGTGGGCTTGAGGGGAACGTTCGGGGGGTTAGTCGGCGGTTTTGAGGAGGAGGAGGAAATCGGCGTTGGTGAGGGAGGATTGGGTGAGGGGGGAGTATTGGGGGGGCGTTGGGCGGGTGGGGAGGGTGTTGGGGGGGAGGGTGGGGGCGTTTTGGGTGGGGAGGAGGTGGGCGGGGGCCGGCGAGATGGTGAGGAGGGATTCGAGGGTTTCGGGGGCGGGGGGAGGGAGGTGGCTGGTGGTGGAGGTGGCGGCGGCGGTGGTGATGGTGGCGTATTGGGTGTGGAGGGTAGCGGCGAGGTGGGCGCCGGCGGGGTACCAGGTCATTTTTTGGGGGGCCCATGTCCAGGTGGCCTGGGTGCGTTGGAGGTGGGTGTTGTGGGCGAAGGCGAGGAGTTTGCCGCGCGGTTGTTCGTGGGCGGCGAGGTGGAGGAGGTTGTCGGCCATGATGCGGTCGCGGAGTGCGAGGAGGTCGGCGAAGCGGGTGGGGGAGGCGGAGGCCATGGCGGCGTGGTAGGTGAGGAGCTGGCGGGCGAGGGCGGCGTGGCGGAAGGCGCGGGGGTCGGGGGCCGGGGGCGCGAGGGTGGTGGGGTGGGTGAGGAGGTCTTCGGTGGCGAGGCGGAGGGCGTTGGCGTTTTGGGAGCGCCCGATGGAGTGGGCGGGGTCCATCATGGCGGCGGGATTTTGCCAGTCGTTGTCGGGGGCGATGAGGGGGTCGATTTTCTGGCGGTAGTGTTGGGCGGCGGGGGGATCGAGCGTGGCGAGGTAATCGAGGGTGGCGGCGAGGAGGAAGCGGGGGGAATCGGCGTGGGTCATTTCGGTGGGGCTGTCGAAGCCGTAGAAGTGGAGCGGGGTGGGATGGCAGGCGTTGTAGTCGCGCATCCATTGGAGGAGTTCGCGTTGGGCGGGGAGGTGGTGCATGTTGTGGGTGATGCCTTGGGCGAGGGCGTCGTCGAGGGAATCGCTCCGGCCGAGGATGAAATCGTTGGCGATGTGGGAGCGGGTGAAGCTGCTTTCGATGGCGATGGCTGAGAAGTGGTGGCGCTGGGCGAGGGTTTGGAAGAGGCGGTTGCGAAGGAGGAGGTAATCGTTGACGAGGTGGGTGGGTTCGCCGAGGGCGAGGATCTGGAGGTGGGGATCGCAGGCGGCGAGGAGGCGGTCGGAGAGGTCGGCGAGGGAGGCGGGGTCTTCGGGGGAGAAGGGGAGGGCGTGTTGGGAGATCCAGGCGTGGAGAGTTTCGAAAGGTGTGGACATGAAGGCGATGGTATTGAGTGGAGGAGGGCGAGGCAATGCGATGGGCGAAGGGCACATCTACAGTTGATGCATGCAGAGGATTGTGGGGACACATTGGCCCCGGCGTCGCAGACGCCGGGCTTTGAGGAATTTCTTCGAAAGGATCAGGTGCGGGGTAGTCGTTCGGCGAGGGTGGCGAGGCGAAGTTCGAGGCGGAGGGAGTTTTCGCGGGCGGCGAGTTCGGCGGCGGTGATGCGGCTGGCGAGGGACCAGGCGGTGCAGACGCCGGCGAAGGTGAGGACGTAGAGGAGGTCGAAGGTGGAAGCGGGGTTGCTGGAGGCGGCGAGGCCGCGGAGGGCTTGGACGACGACGAGGATCCAGGAGGCGGCGAAGAAGAGGTCGGCGATGCGGAAGGCGGATTGGCGCTGGACTTTGGGGCGGAAGAGATCGCGGATGATCCAGGCGGCGGCGGCAGAGCAGGCGAGGAGCATGGTGGCGGCGGCGGCATAGAAGAAGGGCGGGCCGGAGTAAATGATGAGGGCGCGGATTTCCGCGGCGACGACGGCGAGGCAGATGAGCAGGAGGGTGATGGCGAGGGCGCGGTTTTTCGTGCTGCGCGGCTCGTAGAGGATGGCATCGAGCTGCTGCTGATAAGCGTCGCGCAGGGCGGGGGTGAGTTGCTGGGAATCCACGAGGTTCTGGCGAAAGAGGTCGGGATTTTGCGGGTTTTGCGGGATCATGCGAGGCTCCTTAAGTGAGGCTGGGAGTGAGGATGGTTTTGAGGGCTTGCCTGGCGTAATGGAGGCGCGATTTGACGGTGCCCAGGGGAACGGTGAGGAGGGTGGCGATTTGTTCGAGGGAGAGGTCGTGCAGGAAAAAGAGGGTGAGGACTTCGCGCTGGGGAAGCGGGAGTTGTTCGAGCGCGTGGTGGACCTGGTCGGCGTTGTCGAAGGCGAGGGCGGGGTCTTCCCCAAAGTCGGGGGCATCGGCGGGGGGGAGGGAATCGGGGGCAGTGAGTTCGGGGGAGCGGAGGCGCGAGAGGGCGGTGGTGCGGGCGATGGTGTAGAGGAAGGCGGGGAAGGCGTGGGGGTCGCGGAGGGTTTTGAGGGAGCGGAAAAGTTTGAGCCAGGATTCCTGGAGGAGCTCCCAGGCGTCGGGCTCGGAGGCGGCGAGGCGGCGGAGGTAGTAGAAGAGGGGTTTTTGCCAGAGGTGGACGAGCTCGGTGAAGGCGGCGGCGTCGCCGCGCTGGTGGCGGGTGACGAGCAGGGCGGACTGGAGGATGCGGAGATCGGCGGACACGAGTTGTTCCTGTAGTTCTTGCGGGGTACAGGAAAGGACGCATCGCGCGGAGGAAAGGTTCAGAGAGCGGGCGAAAAACGTAAATGGCCACGAAAAACACGAAGGGCACGAAAGAGACGACGGAAATTATCCATAAATTTGCACAAATGTTCACAAATGGATGGGGGTGGGAGTATGGCTTGGAGGCTGGCGATGCCTTGGCAAGGGAATTTTGTTTTTCTTTTTACACCGGGTGATCAACGGGGGGGTGCCGCTGCGCGCACCAGCCATTTGTGATCATTTTGTGTTTATTTGTGGACGCTTTCCGCCATCCTTTGTGCCTCGTGGATTTCGTGGCCATTTACGACTTTCCGAAAAGGAATTTGGCGGAGATGTGGTAGTCGCCGGTGGCGACCGGGGGTTTGCCGAGTTCGCCGCCGGATTCGGGGCCGTTGAATTTGGATCCGATGGGGGGAATGGCGTTGAGGATGGAGAGGCCGGCGCTGGGGTAGTTGACGTAGGCGTGGCCGGAGATGTTGGCGGGCGGGGGCGGAGGAAGCGACGGGGTGAGGAGTTGGAGGTAGAGGTCATCCTGGTTGAGGGAGATGATGATGGGGCCGGCGGAGGTGTGGATCTGGGCCCATTTGACGTTGGCGTAGTAGCCTTTGAATTCGGGGTAGATCCAGTCGCGGAAGCCGGTGATGGTGTCGTTGTAGGCGGTTTGCCAGACGTTGAGGGAGCCGCCGGAGAGGCGGTTGGCGTAGGCGCGGTAGGGGCCATTGCCGAGCCAGCGGAAGGAGTGGATGTTGTCGGTTTTGCCGGGGGAGTTGTCTTTGAGGTCGAAGCCCAGGCCGAAGTAATCGTGGGGGCCGGTGAGGGAGTAGGTGGCGTCGAGGTCGAGTTCACCGGAAGGCTTGACGGTCCAGGTGACGGTTTTGAGGGGGCCGTTGGCGTAGGTGGCGGTGATGGTTTCGGTTGCGCCGTCCGATTTGTGGGAGAAGGACGCGAGGGTGGCATCGGGGACGGGGGTGGGGGCGGGGGGTTGCTCGGCGGCGCCGCGCGCGGCGCGCGGGGGCGCGGGGGGATGGGGAAGGGCGACGACGCGCGGGCCATTGGTCAGGGGGAAGGTCGCTTTATCGCCGGTGAGGGATTGAATGGAGGCGAGGCGGCCGTTTTTTTTATCGAAGATGAAGATGGTGTTTCGGTTGGAGATGGTGAGGGTGTCGTCGGTTTCGTGGACGTCCTCGTGGGGAGGCGGGCTATTGTCGGTAAGCGTGGGGCCGAGGATGAGGTTGCGGTATTCGTTGATGTTGGCGGTGGGCCAGACGAAGGTCCAGAGTTCGTTGCCCTGGGGATCGCTGGCGCGCACGGCGAGGGCGTCGGATTTCTGCCAGTTGGCGGGGAGATCGATGTGCAGCGCGCCGGTGGAGAGGGGTTTGACGTCGGCGGAGGTGGTTCCCTTGGCGGTGACGGAGTAGCCGGGGTCGCCTTTGAAGGAGCGGAGTTCCCACTGGAAAGTGCATTGAGAGGTGTTGGTGAAGGAGTAGCGGTTTTCGAGTTTCAGGGTGCCATCGAAATTGTCGGGGAGGGTGCCGGGCTCGGGGAGGATTTCGCTGGATTTGACGGAGAGCATGATGGGGGACCAGAGTTGTTTGATGGTGTAGAAGGAGCCTTCCTTCTGGCGGTAGGGTCCGAGGATTCCGTCGGGGGCCTGGTTGCCGCGGGTGTCGATTTGGCCCGTGTCTGGGCGCTTCACGCCTTCATCGACGAGCGCCCAGATGAAGCCGCCGGCGCCGTAGGGGGACTTCATGGTGGCGTTCCAGTATTCCTCGAGGTCGGCGCCGGCGCCGCCGTCGAAGAGGCCGTGGATCATTTCGGTGGGGAAGTAGACGTTGGGGCCGGCGAGTTTCTGCTGGTGGAGAGCGAAGGAGGGATAGTGCTTGGTGTCGACGCCGCGGAAGAGTTCCCAGGGATGGAGGACGTGGCGATTTTGCGGGTCGTATTTGTCGAAATCGTCGTTGAGGTTGTTGTTCCAGCCGCCTTCGTTGCCGTTGTCCCAGAAGAGGATGGAGGGGTGGTTGACGTCGCGGTCGACCATTTCCTTGACGAGCTTGTGGCCGACTTCATCCCCGTAATGCTGGTGCCAGCCGCCGAGCTCGTCGAGGACGTACATGCCTTGCTGGTCGCAGAAATCGAGGAAGGCGGCATCGGGCGGATAGTGGGAACAGCGGACGGCGTTCATGTTCATCGCCTTCATGATGGCGATGTCGTCCTTCATGTTCTGGAAGGAGAGGCAGCGGCCGGAGTCGGGCCAGAAGGAGTGGCGGTCAGCGCCTTTGAGGAGGATGCGTTGGCCGTTGACGAAGAGGCCGGGGTTGGCGACGCCTTCGCCGGAGCGGATTTCGATGGTGCGGAAGCCGAAGGGTTGCTTGACGGTGTGAATGGTTTTGCCGGATGGGTCTTTGAGGGAGAGCTGGAGGGTGTAGAGGTTGGGGGTTTCAGCGGACCAGGTTTTGGGGTTGGGGAGGGAGCCGGAGAGGGTGGCGTTCCATTCGCCTTGGGCGTCAACGGTCATCTGCTTGCCGTGGAAAAGGTCGCCGACGGGGTTTCCGTCGGCATCGAGGATCTGGCAGTCGAGGGTGAGGTTGAGAGCGTTGCTGGCGGCATCGTTCAAGCCGATGAGGGAGGCGGAGAGCTTACCGTCGGCGGTGGCGTTGATAGCGACGTGCGTGATGCAGTCCTGGGGCATCGCTTCGAGGTAGACGGGACGGAAGATGCCGGCATAGTTCCAGTAGTCGGCGCGGCGTTCGGCGTTGTTCACGGTGGGGTCGGCGGATTCCTGGTCGACGCTGACTTCGAGAAGGTTGTCCTGGCCGTATTTGACGAGTTTGGAGACATCGTATTTGAAGCGGTAGTAGCCGCCCTGGTGCGTCGGACCCGCCTGAGTGCCGTTGACGAGCGCGGTGGTGTCGGTCATGGAGCCATCGAAGACGAGGTAGACGCGCTGGCCGGACCAGTTTGCGGGGACGGTAAAGGAATGTTTGTAATGGCCGGTGATTTGCGGGACGCCGGAGCGGCGGACTTCGTTGCCGTAGGTGAAGGTGCCGAAGCCCTGGAGTTCCCAGTTGGAGGGGACCTTGATGGTGGAGGGCCTGTTGGCGTTGTCGCCGGCGGAGACGGTGAAATCCCAGGGGACGGCATCATCTTTGTCGTGGCCGGAGAGATAAAGGGTGCGGGTGTCAGTGGCCGACGGCGGGGCTTGCGGAGGAGTTTGGGCGCGGGCGAAGGAGGACGCGGCGCAGAGGGCGGCGAGAGTGAGGAGGGCGGCGGGGGTGCGGGGGGTGGGGGGGGTGGGACGCATGGGGAATCTCCGATAAAGTCTGGAAGGAGAACGGGCAAGTGGTCCGGGAATTTCTTGGGAAACGGCGATAGGTTGCCATAAGGTGGCGCCTTGTGTGGTTGCACGTTGCTGGCATTTGACGCGGAGGACGAGAGGGCGCGGAGGTCGCGGAGACGAGAAACAGTTGTCATGTTTTTGCCGCATCTCCGCGTTCTCCGCGTTCCGTTTCTCCGCGTTGAATATACCCAGGCGGCCCGGTGCAGAGTCAGCAGCCTGGACTTGAGCGGTTGAATTGAAGGAGTTTTTATGTTGGAGCTCGAGGCGTTGACGGAGCAGGTGATCGGGGCGGCGATGGAGGTGCATCGGGAACTGGGGCCAGGGTTTCTGGAAAAGGTGTATGAAGAGGCTTTGTGCATGGAACTGGAGCTCAGGGGATTAGGGTGGGAACGGCAGGTTGCGGTGCCGCTGAAGTACAAGGGGCGGCAGTTGCGTCGCAAGCATCGGGTGGACGTGATGGTGGAGGGCGTGCTGGTGGTGGAGATCAAGGCGGTGGAGAAGGTGGTGTGGGTGCATGAGTGTCAATTGGTGTCGTATTTGAAGGCGGGTGAAAAGAGGGTAGGGCTGTTGTTGAACTTCAATGTGCCGCTGATGAAGGATGGCATTCATCGGCGGGTGATGACGGGGAAATCGCGGCGGTTGTATTGAGGGGGTGCTGTTCCGTGAACAGGTCTGGCATCTTCAGGGGGCGGCCATGGCTATTTGACGCGGAGGACGAGAGGGCGCGGAGACGGTTTTTGGAATTTTGCTTTCTCCGCGTCCTCCGCGCTCTCCGTTTCTCCGCGTTCAATGAACCGGGCGCGGCGAGAAGAACGTTGAGCAGGAGGGAGTAAGGCCGTGGGTCACTCCTGTTTCAGCGGCAGCGGGTGGCCGCGGCGGGTCCACCAGGCGATGAGTTCCTGGCGGCTGGAGACGGCGAAGCGGGTGTAGAGGGCTTTGACGTAGTCGTGGACGGTGTGGGGGGAAAGCTTCATGTGGCGGGCGATCTGGCGTTCGGAGGCGCCGGTGAGGAGGTGCTTGAGGGTTTGGCGGAGGCGCGGGGGCAGGTCGTCGGGAAAGTCGGGGTTTCTGGCGGCTTCTTCGCGGTACATCCATTCGAGGCCGGCGTGGGCGGCGTGGAGGAGCGTGTGTTCGCGCGTGGAGAAGGGGCGCTCGTTGGCGGCGCGCAAGAGCAGGAGCGCGTAGGCGGCGGATTCGCCGGGGCGATCGAGCGCGGGATCGGGGCGGAAGAGCGAGAGCAGCGCGTCGCCCAGGCCGGCGGGATCGCGGTAGGCGTGGACGTGGATATCGGCGCGCCAGGCGGCATCGTCGACGAGGTCGGGGCGATGGAAGGTCAGGAGCGGAGCGGGCGCCGGATCGGCGAGCAGGCGTGCGAGCGCGGCGCGGGAGAAGGAATCCTGGAACGGGGCGTGGTTGAATTCGTGGAGGAAGGCGGCATGCGCGGGCGACCCGGCGCGGAAGCCGGTTTCCGTGAGGCCCGCGACGATCGGGGGAGCATCGGGCGAGAGGTCTTTGAGGATAAAGGCGGCGGCGGCCGCGGCGTGGAGCGCGTCGAGGAGGTGGTTGAGCAGGAGGAGACGGCGCGGGCGGCTGTCGCGTTTTTCGGTCGCCAGGGTGCCGATGAGATTCATGAGGGGCACCGCATCGCGCAGGTCGAGCGAACCGTGGGGCGTGGAGGGGCTCGGGGGCGCGGAGAGGGAACAGTCTGGAGGCAACGGCACAAATACCTCGCGGGGGGAGGGGGCGGGCAGACCAGCGGGAGCAGGGGCAACGGCAAGCAGCATAATCCGCCCAGGCGAGGGAAGCCCGGCAGGGGAACCTGAAATGCCCGGGCTGGTCACCCGTGTGTACGCTCGCAGGGCATAGATTCTGCGCCGGCGCAAGGTTGTCTATTCCCCCGTTCAGGGGGATCGGCGAAAATTTTAAGAGTTTTGTGTTAAGGCGCGGCGGCGGGGGCGGGGGCGGTCCGGGGCTGTGTCGCGGGCAGTTGCCAGACGCACGCTTCCATGCCGCGCTGGAAAATTTTACGCGGCTCGTGCTGGGCCATGAAGGCGGGATGGCTTTTGCGCAGGTTGCTAAAGACTTCCTGGAAAAGGCTTTCGGTGAAATAGCTGGCGATGAAGAGGGGGGCCCGGGCGGACGGGACCGACGCGCGGGAGCGCAGATCGGCGGTGGCGGAGATGCGCAGAATCAGCGCTTCGATGCGCTCGTCGCCGCCGGTGGACAGGGGTTGCGGCGAGCAGATGCGCACGGCCGAGCCATCCGGAAATTTTCGTAAATACCACGCATAAATGAAATGCTCATCGCCGCCGGCAACGCAGAGAAAGGTTCGGCTGGGGTCGGGGGTGCGGCGCAGCAGGGCGGCGGCGGAATCGGCGAGGGCGTCGGACACGTAGTTGAGCCGGTTCTGATAGGCCGGCAGATGCAGGTAGAGCTCTTCGCCATTGAGAATCAACAGAAGCAGCAACGCGACCGCCGGCGCCCAGCGCAGCATGGGCACGGCGGCATCGGCAAGCAGGCGGGCGGCGTGCAGGGCGAAGACGAGCATGAAGGGGAGGATGGGCGTCCAGAAGCGGGGCATGTTGAAGGGCCAGAGCAGGTAGAGCGCGATGTAGAAGAGGAGGTAGAGGTCCAGGAGACGCGTTGGCGAGCGCCCGGGAGAGCGGCGGAGGAGTTGCATGAGCCAGCCCGCGAGCGCGAGCAGGGCGAAGGTGTGGCCGATGAACGAGAGCGGGGCGAGGTCGGGCGCGACGCGCGGGATGGGGGTGAAGGATTGTGCCAGGTCGTCGAGGTGGCTGGCGGCGAGATCGGCGGCGCGCAGGGCGAGGGCGGGGTAATCGCGCGGGCGCGCGAAGGAAAATTGGCCGCCGTGGGTGAGGCCGTTGACGAGCTGGTGCGGATAGGAGTTGGGGGCGAGGTCGGTGTAGCGGGTGGCGATTTTGGTGAGGATGGCGAGGAGCAGGATCAGCAGCAGGGCGCGGAGGCGCTGGCGGAAAGGCGTTTTGCCGGGGAGGAGCGGGTAGAGGAGGGTGGCGGCGATGCAGACGAGTCCGGCGCCGCGGATGGTGTAGGCGGCCATGGCGAGTGCGGCGATGAGGAGGGTGCGCGGGACCGAGGCGGTCCAGTCGGGGGATTTTTCCGCGCCGCGCCAGCGCAGGGCGAGGAAGATCCAGAGCAGCGTGGTGAGGGTGAAGGCGGGTTCGGAGAATACGAAAAGGGCGCCTTCGAGGACGTGCCAATCGGCGGCGAAGAGCGCGGTGATCAGGAGGGCGAGCCAGGGGATGGCGCGCGGCGGCAGCGCGAAGCGTCGGTGATCGCGCGCGAGCAGCGGAAGCAGTTGGCATGCGAGCAAGTAGGTGATGAGCGCGGAGGCGCAAAGGAGAAGGGCGTTGAGCGCGTGGGGAAGGAAGATCGGGAGTTCCTGGCCGGGGCGGGTGAAGGGGAGCGCGGCGGCGGCGATGAGCAGCGGGTAGCCGGGCGGATAGAAAGTGTCGCGGCCGATGGTGTCGCGGAGGTGGACGCCGTGGCCGTGGAGGAAGGAATCGGCGAGGAGGAGGTAAGAGAATTCATCGGGCGCGGCCATGGCGGAGCGGGCGACGTCCCAGCGGTCGAGATCGTTTTTGTGGACCAGCGTGATGAGGGGAAGGAGGCAGACGAGGGCGAGGAGAAGGCGGCGGAGGGCGAGCATGGGGATATGTTATGGGGTGGACCGGAAGGAGGGTACTCGGGAGGGTGCTTTGGTTGCGTTGGGGCTGGCGAAATCGCCGGGGCGGCGGCTATGATGAGGGCATGAGTGTGACGACGTTCAAAATCGGGAAGAAGGAATATGTGATCATTCCGCGGCGGACGTACGAGGAGCTGACGCGCGCCGAGCGCGACCAGAAGGACGCGGAGATTGCGCGCAAGGGGCGGGAGGCGTATCTGAGTGGGAAGCTCAAAACGGTGTCTCTGGAAGAGGCACGGCGCCGGTGGGGTGTGTAAGCGATGGCCTACAGGGTAGTCATGGACCCGGCGGCGGATCGCGCCGTGGCGAAGCTGCCCAAGAAAATTCGCGCACGGATTGCGGATCGGCTGGCGGCTTTGGCGGACAATCCGCGTCCGCCGGGCTGTTTGAAATTCTCGGGCAGGAGGCGTATCGGGTGCGGGTGGGGGATTACCGGATCATTTATACGATTCATGACGATCGGCTGATCGTGCTGGTGGTGGATGTGGGACACCGGCGCGACGTTTATCGGCGGTGATCGGACCGTGCGGGAGCATTGGCGGGCGGCGGGGCGTTTACCACGAAGATAAAGAAGACGCGGGAATCCGCATGCGGCGCGCACAAGTTGGCGCGCGGCGGAATTACTCGCGCGGGAATTTTTTTGATGCAAGTGGCGGCGCGCCCTGGTGGTTAGGTATTTGTTTGGCTCGTCTCTGTGCGCACAAAGTGGGCGCGGGTTCCCTATGCAGACGCGTGTGTGCGAGCCGGCGACTGAGTCGGACGCGGCATGCGGATGCTGGAGGAACTTTTCATGGCGACGCTTCCGGGGCTGCAGGTTGAACTCTTTGGCGATCCGACGCTCACGGGCGACACGGTGGCGGCCCGGGTGGCGTGGCTGCGGGATGTGGTGCGTCCGCGCCTTGAACGATTCCTGGGGTACTACCGCAACCTGATGTCGGAACTGGAAGGGGCGCTGCCGTGCGCGGCGGGGACGCGGTTTGCGGTGGCGCCGTTCCGGCAGTTTCAGGAGCTGGGGTTGCCGGCGCGCTTGACGGGGTTTCGTCGCGGTGCGGATGGCGGGGCCTCGGCGACGGGGCTGATCGACGTGCAGCGCAAGGAGGTGGTGATCGAGAACGACATCGCCTGGCGCATTCACACGCTGGTGGATTTTGCGGCGGGCAAGGCGCCGGCGATCATCAGCCTGGCGCGCGACGCCTCTGTGCGGGCGCGGTTGAACGCGGTGATTGCGGCGATCGTCGAGTGCGCGGGGGGATTGAGCTTCTTTCAGGAACTGGTGCTGCAGGGGGCGATTTACGGGTCGGCGTGGGTGCATCTGCGTCCGACGGCGGAGTTGCTGACGCGGTTGAACGGGCTGGGGAAGGCGACCGCGGGCGGCGGGCCGCAGGGTTCGGATCCCGATCAGGGCAGTGCGTTTGAAGTTGGCGCGGCGGCGGCCGGTCAGGGAGGATCGGCCGTTGCGCGCTGGCTTCAGATGAAGATCGTGGAGACGGGCCGTGTGTGTCCGCTGCCCCGGGGCGGGGGGATGGGCTGCGAATGCGTGGAGGCGGGGGAGGCGACGCCGGGCTATGCGGCGGTGCTGGCGGACCAGGCGGAGCCCGGAGCGGCGGACGCTTCGGGAGCGCCCGGATTCCTGGAGCGGCTGCGCGTGTGGTTCGCGCGCGGCGGAAGCGGCGCCAACGGTCGCGCGGCAGGCGAGCAGCTTTCGTTCGACATTTTCGGGCCCGCGATGTGGCAGCGCTATGTGGATGGCGTGCTGGTGGATACCGGGAGCAATCCGCTGGGATTCGTGCCTTTCGTGCGCTACGAGAACCAGCGCGATGCGGCGGCGGGAACGCCGCGCGGGCCGGCGGGCAGCGGCGTGGTCGATACCGGCGTGGGGGAAGTGGAGCCGCTGATTCCTCTGCAGGATGAACTGAACACGCGGCTGAGCGATCGGGCGTATCGGGTGACGATGACGGCGTTCCGCATGTTCCTGGGCAAGGGGATCGAGGAATTCGTGAAGCGGCCGATCGGTCCGGGGCAGATGTGGCAGACGGACAACACCGCGGCGACCGTGGAGGCGTTCGGCGGGGACGCGGCGAGCCCCAGCGAGTCGGCGCACATCGAGGAGGTGCGCGAGGCGATCGACAAGATCAGCGGGGTGCCTCCGGTGGCGGCGGGGTTGCTGCGGGACAAGCTGGGGAATCTGACGAGCGCCGTGGCGCTGCGATTGACGCTGGTGGCGCTGTTGGCGCGGACGGATCGGCGGCGCGCGGCGATCACGCGGACGCTGTCGCAGGTGGTGCGGCTGGTGCTGGAGGTGCTGGACCGGGCGGGGATCGTGGCGAGCCTGCCGGAGGATCGGGAGATCGACGTGAACTGGCCCAGCGCCGTGCCGGAGGCGGCGACGGACCAGCTTGCCGAGGCGCAGACGAAACTGGCGCTGGGGATACCGCGCTCGGTGGTGCTGGGGGAGCTGGGGTATGGCGATCTGGCGCCGGAGGGCGCGAGCGTCGCGGCGGGCGGGGCGGGGAATCCCGGAGCGAGTTGAGGCGGAAGGGTCGCGGGCGCGCGTCGTGAGGACCGGAGCAGAACCGTACCGCGTTCGACGACTTCGCAGAGCCCACGGCGCGCGCTCGCGGCCCTTCCGCGTGAAAAGAGTTCCTTTTTTGGAGGCACATCATGAGCGACGTACAGACACCCCCGGCGGCGGAACCGGCGAAGTGGCCGGCATCGGGCGAGACGGCGGCCGTGAGCCCGCCCCTCACGCAGGCGGCGCTGGCGAATGCGGCGGCGCGGGCGATGGCGAGCAACACGCGGCGCGATTTGATGGAGTACCTGCGCCTGCGCCGCAAGCGGTGACGGACAGCTGAGTGCTCATTCTTGTGTTTTGTGTTTCGCGTTTTGAGTTTTGAGTTTTGAGTTTTCAAAGGAGATGCCATGAGTTTTTCTGGAAAAGCAACGTATTCGGCGGGATCGACGTTGCCGGAGATTATCGAGGATGTCAGCGATCTGGTGAGCATTGTGTCGCCGCATGAAACGCCCCTGCTCGATGCATTGGGCGATCCGCTGCACGCGGCGACGAACACGCGTCATGAATGGCTGGAGGATGAGCTGATTTCCAACGTGGGGCAGATTTCGCAGTCGGGCTTGTCGGACACCGGCGCGAACACGACCAGCTTCACGGTGGCCGATGGCACGCTGTTTCGCGCGGGCGATCTGGTCCAGGGCGCCAACAAGACCGAAGTGATGATGGTGACCGCCGTATCCACCAACACGCTGACGGTGACGCGCGGCTACGGCGGGACGACGGCGCAGGCCCTGGCCGACCAGCTGAAGCTGACGATCCTGGGCAACAGCGCGCTGGAAGGCGCCGATGCCGGCGCGGCACGCTACACCGTGCGGGCGCGCAAGAGCAATTACACGCAGATTTTCTCCGCGACCGTGCAGGTCAGCGGGTCGGAGGCGGCGGTCCGGCAGATCGGCGTCGACGACGAGCTGGATTACCAGAAGGCCAACCGGCTGCGCGAGCTGCTCCGCGACCTGGAAAACACCGCAATCAACGGCGTGGCGCCGGCGGCGACCCTGGAGGGCTCGGGCGCGGTGCGGCGGACGATGCGCGGGATCCTGCATTCGCTCACCACCAACCAGATGACGCCGGGGAGCGGGCTGATTCCGTCGGACAGCGCGCTGACGGAAGACCACGTCAACGCGGCGCTCCGGACGATCTGGGAGGCCTCGGGCGTGAAGCCGGATTTGATCGTGTGCGGCGGGTCGCAGAAGCGGAAGATCAACGCGTTGATCCAGCCCTCGCAGCGGTACACGACGGCCGGCGAGACGGTGAAGTCGGTGGTGAGCGTGTACGAGAGCGACTACGGCGTGTGCCGGGTGATTTTGTCGCGGTACGTGCCTGCGGATTCGGTGATTTTCCTGGATTCGTCGCGTGTGTCGGTGGTGCCGCTGATGGGGCGGAGTTTTCAGTACCTGCCGCTGGCGACGACCGGGGATTACACGAACGGGGAGGTGCTTGGGGAGTACACGCTGGAGCTGCGCAGCGAGAAGGCGCACGGCGTGCTGACCGGCTTGGATTCGTAAGGGGCCGAGGGGCGGCGGTAACGGCATGGGCCGCCGCCCCTTCATTTTGAAGCGCGTGGCGCGGGCATCCTGCCCGTGTGATCGGGATCGGCGGATCATGGGCGGAACGCCCATGCCGCTTTGGAGATAACAAATGTACTTTTGCAATGATGTGGATTTGATGGCGTGGGAGCCGGGGATCTTCCTGGAGGCGTCCTTTGCGCACCAGGCGATCGTGAAGGAGGCGGCGGGGACGCTGACGGGCACGGCGCTGGCGATGTCCGCGGCCACGCTGGGAGATGTGGCCGCGGGCATGGCGGCGTCGGTGGAGACGGCGGACGGGACGCTGACGCAGCTTCTGGAGGTGGTGAGCGTGGCGGATGCTTCACACGCGACGCTGAGCGCGCTGCGCGGGCGCGGCGGCGAGACGGCGCTGGCGCCGCTGACCGGCGGATCGGTCAAGGTGACGGTGGTGAGCTTTCGCCCGCAGATCGCGGCGGTGGGGGATGGGCTGCTGGCGATGGTGGGCATCGAGAGCGGGCGCGACAGCGCGGATCCGTCGCTGTGTGACACGAGCGGGTTTCGGCATGCGACGGTGTTCGGCGTCCTGGCCGCGGTGTTTCGCACGCTGGCGACGGCGTCGACGGCGACCAATCTCACCTACAGCAAGCTCGGATTTTACGAGGGGCTGTACCGCGGGGCGCGGCGGGCGATTGCCGCGACGGTGGATCGCGACGGCGATGGCGTGCCGGAGACGCGGCGGCGGACGGATGTGGGGAAGCTCGTGCGCGGGTGAGCGGGCGGTCCGTACACGCGCGGCCATCAATTTCACCACGGAGCACACGGAGGACACGGAGAAGACGTTGAAGAGTTTCAGGAACTCCGTGCGCTCCGTGTTCTCCGTGGTTTTGAAACGGGTTCTCGTCAGAGAAGGAGATTGGCGATGGTTGGGTTTCTGGGACAGGTGGCGTTGCCGGACGTGCAGAATCTGGCGCAGCTCGGGGTGGCGGGGCTGATGGGGGGGCTGTGGGTGTGGGAGCGGAAGTATTCGCGGCTGCGGGAGGATCAGCTGACCGAGGCGCACCAGGAGATCATGAGCACGCGCGAGCATTTGAACGCGCTGCTCGATGCGCTCCAGGGCAACACCAAGGTGATCAGCGATTTTTCCGCGGTGCAGCAGGAGATTCTGCGGACGCTGACGGCGGGAGCGGGTGCGGCGGCCGTCGCGGGCGCGAAAGAGACGGGAGGCAAGTGATGAAGTTAGTGCGAGGAAATGGCGGCGCTGTCCGTGAGCTTCTGTCCGTTGGGCAGGGTGAAGGTGACGGCGAGCGTTCCCCTCTCGGTGGCGACGCCGGCGGCCGCGGGGGAGGGGGAGGGAAGGGGCAGCGTGAAGAGGTAGGTGCGCGTGACGGCGTCCCAGTGTTCATGGTTGGCGGCGGGATCGTTGAGATTCACGGTCCAACTGGCGAGCTTTGGACCGCGGCCTATGGGGGCCGTGGCGAAGAGTTCAAAGGTACCGGTCCCGGCGGCTTTTGTGACGTCGTGGAACTGGTCGGTGAATTCCAGACGGGCCTGCACGGCGGCCGGTTCGTTGCCGGCGGCGGGCACGAGACGTGAGAGCGGATGCACGCGGACATTCACGGGCGTAAACATGTCCATGCCGCTGCCGGTGAATTTGCGACCGGCGCCCGGAGCGCCCGGCTGACAGGCGGCGAGCGCGAGGGGCAGGACGGCGATGGCGAGCGAGCGGCGCATGGCGGGGATGGTAGGGGCGACAGGTTCTTTTTGGCAAGGAGACGGCGATGAAAGCGGTGCGGGCGATGTGGATGGCGGCGGCGATCGGGGCGGTCGCGGGGTGCGGCCTGCCTCGGGAGGCGGGGAGGCTGGCGGCGACGGAAGCGGCCTCGGCCACGACGATGCCGGCGGATGATGCGGGGGTGCGGGCGGCGCTGGTGGCGCAGGATGGCGCGTGGCAGTCGCTGTCGGGGCTGGCGGGGAAGCAGGAGTTCGGCGGGATCACGGGAGTCGACGCGCGCTTCACGGAGCTGGTGCGGCGCGCGGCGGCGTTTTCGGCGCGGCAGCGGACGCTGATCGAGGCGGGCCAGGATGATCCCGCGGCGGACCGGGCGGCGCTCCAGAGTTTCGAGGAGCTGTGGCGGCAGACGAATCGGTATTTGAATCCGTGAAGACCGTAAATGGCCACGAACGGCACGAAAGGCACGAAACCGGGGACGGATGGGGCGAATTGTTTTTCGCACTGCTGTGGGTGCGACGGGTCTTGTTGGGCGAAATGATTGTGTTTGAGGAGAAGTCATGGGTGCGATGGATGCGGTGATTGCGGCGGTGCAGGGTTCGACGAAGATCGACGCGTCGACGAAGGCGCTGTTGATTCCGTTTCTGGAGGCGGGGGCGGAAGCGGTGGAGAGCGTGGCGCCGGCGGCGATCAGCGCCCTGTTTACGGCGCTGGCGGGGACGGATGCGGAGGGTGCGGCGGCGGCGCTGGCGGCGGCGCTGGCGCCGGAGCAGGTGGCGGCGGGCGTGGCGCAGGCGGCGGTGGAGATGAAGGCGTTGGCCGATGAGCGATCGGCGGCGGCGATCGCGGCGCGCGGGGCGATCGCGGCGCTGGGCCAGGCGGCGCTGGGGGTGCTGGCGCAGGCGGTGATCAGCGCGTTGTGATCCGCGGTGAAGCGGCTTGCCAGAATGGCGTGGCGGCCGGCGGCGGGATTCGCTTTTCAGAACGGCGACAGGGGTTCTTATCGGGCGGTGCAAAATAGGCGCGACGAAATGTCCCGACGCCCGCATCGCGCGCATACAACGGCTATCGGACGCGCTATAATGCAGCAGAACGCCCTGTGCACCCCCGCCGTCCCGTCCGCCCCCCAGCGCCTCGGGATGGAACCGGGTTTGCATCATGGTGCGCGGGAGGCAGCTATGAATCGACCGAGGCACGATACGGATTTGTTCAACATGATGGACATCACCTCCGCGCTTCAGGGGTGGAGTTTTCAGCCGGGGCAGGTGAACGTGCGGCTGATCCGGGGCAACGATGGTCGTCCGAAGATTCAACTGCGGCTGGACCTGGGGCTCTTGCAGATGGAGATCGACGGCCGGCCCGACGGCAAGAAGCCGCATCGTGCCGCCACGGAACTGGCGTTTCAGCAGCGGCGGCTGGCGTCGTACATCAAGCGCAAGGGCAAGAGCGAGGGATTCGTGCTCAGCAGCGGCGACTGCCAGGCGCTGCGGGAAGAATCGGCGATGTTTTATCACCGCTATCTGTCGCTGTTCGTGCTGGAGCAATATGAAGCGGTGGTGCGCGACACGCAGCACAACCTGGACGTGCTGGAGCTGTGCAACAAGTATGGGCAGAGCGAATATGACCGCATGTGCCTGGAGCAGTATCGGCCGTACATTCTGATGATGAACATCCGGGCCAAGGCGTGCGAGGTGCTGCGGCAGGGATACGTGCAGACCTCGATCGCGTATCTGCGGGGCGGGATTCGGCAACTCGCGCGGATGTTCCCGGTGGAGCACCGGCGGAAGATGCTGCGGCAGAGCAACGAGGCGCATTTGCTATTGGACATGATCAAGCAGATTCGGGCGCAGTTGCCGCCGGATCCGCGGACGGAGCTGCGTCAGAAGTTGAAAGCGGCGCTGAAGGCGGAGAAGTATGAGGAAGCGGCGATGTGCCGGGATCAGATTCTGGCGATGACCGCGGCGATGGCGCGGCCGGTGACGCCGCCGGTGCGCGTGAAGAAGCAGCGGAAGGGGTTGGGGCGTCCGGAAGCGCGGGCGCGGTCACGCAAAAAGAGCGACGGCCCGGCGAGCGAGTGAGGCATTTCTTATTTGCGTTTGTCGTGCTCGATCATCGCATACGCGTTGTGGTTGTGGATCGATTCGAAGTTTTCGGATTGGATCGAGTACCACAGCACCTTGTCTTCGCGGTTCAGGGCGACGGCGAGATCGCGGATGATGTCCTCGACGAACTTCGGATTGTCAAAGGCCTGCTCGGTGACGAACTTTTCATCCGGCCGCTTGAGCACGGCGTAGACGGGGGCGCTGGCGGCGGATTCCATGATCTTCACGAGGTCTTCGATCCACAGCATGCCTTTGGGACGGACGCGCGCGGTGATTTCGCAGCGCTGGTTGTGGGCGCCGTAGCAGGAGATTTCCTTGGAGCAGGGGCAGAGGCTCGTGGCGGGGGCCTTGACGCCGAGAATGAAATCATCGGAGCCGTTGGAAGTGCCTTCGAAGGTGCAGAGGTAATCCATGAGGCCGCGGGCGCCGGTGACGGGGGCGGCTTTCTCGATGAAGTAAGGGAACTCCATCTGGATGTGGGCTTCCTCGGCGTCGAGCTTGGTTTTCATTTCGTGGAGGATGGGGATCACTTGCTCCGGGGTGATGGAGCGGTGGTGGTGGTTGAGAATCTCCAGGAAGCGCGACATGTGGGTGCCTTTTTTGTGCTTCGGCAGAGAGACGTACAGGTTGATCGTGGCGACGGTGTTCTGCTGCCCGCCGCAGCACTGGCGGAGGGTGATGGGGTAGCGGACGCCTTTGACGCCGACCTGATTGATGGGGACGTTGCGGGCGTCGGAAGAGCCCTGGACGTCGGGCATGGGAGCGGGGGTGGGGGAAGGGGCGGATTTGGTGGAGGTGGTCATAAAATCCCTGGGCTAAGACATTGCAGGTCTTATTTTTTGTACAGGCTGGCGGGGTCCATGAGGGGGCTTTCCCGCGTTTGCAATTGTAGGCCCCCGGTTGGGGCGGGGACGACCTGGCGGTAAAAACAGGATTCAAAGCCATTGTGACAGGCGGCGCCTTTCTGGCGGACGCGCACGACGACGGCATCCTGGTCGCAATCAATGTGGACGCTGACGACTTCCTGCGTGTTGCCGGACTCTTCGCCCTTGACCCAGAATTTCTGGCGCGACCGGGACCAGTAGGTGGCCTTGCCGGTGGCGAGGGTTTTTTCGAGGGCGGCGGGGTTCATGAAGGCGACCATGAGGACGCGGCCGGAATCGGCATCGACGGTGACGGCGGTGATGAGTCCGTTGGCGTCGAGCTTGAGGTTGAGCGTGGAACCGAGCTCTTGTTCGGCGGAAGCAGCCATGGGGGACCTCCGGGTGTGCTGCGGGGAAACAGAACAGTGTAGCGGGCGGGGAGCGTGCGTGCGAGGCGGGGGGCGTCGTGCGGGGCAGGCGGCGGCGCCGGGGCGGTGGTGAGGCGGAGGTGCCGGCAGTGCGTCAGGGTTTGGAATACAAACGCAGGAGGCGCTCGGCCCGTCCCATGTCTTGCGTCTGGCCTTCGCGCAGGAGCGTGAGCGCCTGGTCGATGAACGTGAGGCGCTCGTCGCCGGGCGCCCCGCCGGCGCGGTCCACGCGATCCAGGGTGGCGGCCACTTCGAGAAGCTTTCCGCGCATCTCGAGGAAGCAGGCGTCCAGCACCGCCGGCCCGTCCATTTTTCCGGTCGCCGCCATCATGCACCTCCATCACAACCTGCCGGACATTGCACCTTCGGGCGGTGGGCGCTGTCAACGCGCGGCTGACAGCGAGGCGCGCCGGGCGCGATGCTTCGGGCCATGCACGATCCCCCGGATTCACTCATGCCGCCCGATCAATCGATCAGTTCCAAATATCTTTTTCCCAGCCGATACGATCTCTTCTTTTTCGATGCATCCTGCATGTCCAAAAATCCGGCTGCCACCCACTTCCGGCAATATTCCAGAATCGTCCGATGCCTCAGCCCCAGGTGCCCGGCCATTTCCGCGGCGGTGACAATCTGCCTTCTTTTGAACAATGTCAGGAGCCGCCGCTCACGCAGGTCCAGATCGCGCATCTCCTCCGCACGGTCCTTCGCGCCGCGCTCTGCCGCACGCGATGCCTGCCGCCGAATCGCCCCAAACGCCTCCGCCATCCCCTCGCAAAAATAACTGACGAACCCCGTGATATCCGCGTCCGCCCGCCCCAGGTAATAGTTGTGCGAAGGGCCCACCGTCAGCGCCGCGTAATAGCCTGTCAGGTTCCGCGCATAATATTCATCCAGTGAATAAATCCCCTTGAGCCCATAGCCCGAGCGATGAAGGATCAGCGTCGTCAGCAGCCGCGCGGTTCTCCCGTTGCCGTCGTAATGGGGATGAATGGTGGCAAACTGATAATGCGTCAGCGCGGCGATCAGCGGCGCCGGTAACTCTCCTCGCCGAAGTTCCCGATTAGTCCATGCGAGCAATTCCCTCATCAGGCGAGAAACATCCTGCGCCTCGGGAGGCATGTACACAATCCGCCGGGTGGCGCTGTCCCGAATCACGTTCTGCCCGTCTCGATACGGCGTCGCCGCCGTTCTGCCCTGCATGACCAGCCCATGAATACGCTTCACATCCTCCTCCTTGAGTTTCCCGCCCCGTTTGGCCAGCTCCTCCACTTCCGCCAGCGCCGCGTAGTAATGCCGCACTTCCAGTTCGTCCCGCTCCCGCCCGGGCAAATGCACGTCGCCGCCTTCCAGCACGTCCTTCACCTGCGCCTGCGTCAGCCGATTGCCCTCGATTTGCGTCGAATAATGCGTCGACGCCAGTCTCGCCGACTCGCGTAAGCTGGCCAGCAGCTCCACATCCAGCGGCAATTCGCCCAGCGCCTGCCGATCCGCCTCGATCGACATCAGCGCTTTGGCAATCGCCGCAGTGATCACATAATGGGGTGCAAACATGACCGGTACATCCTAACGGACATGTCAGATAAATGTCAGATAAACGTCAGTTATTTCTGCGCCGCGAAAGAACCCCATATAATCTCCCAGCCCCTCCGTGTTCTCCGTGTTCTCCGTGGTTTCAAAGGTTCCGCCATGCTCACCATCGATCCCCGCCTCCGGGACAAAGCCGCGTCCCACCCGCGCCCGCTCCTCTTTGCCACCGTCTCGGGCGCCCATCTCTACGGCTTCCCGTCCCCCGATTCCGATTGGGACCTCCGCGGCGCCCACATCTGCCCCATCCCGGAAATCGTCGGCCTCGATCCCGGCCTTTGAAACCATCGAATTCTCCAACAAGGAAACTGCCGCCGAGGAAGGCATCGAGTTCGATATCGTCTCGCATGATGTCAAGAAATTTTTCACACTGCTGCTCCGCAAAAACGGGTACGTTCTCGAACAGCTCTGTTCGCCGCTGATCGTCCACACGACGCCTGCACACGCCGAACTCAAAGAGATTGCCACCGGCTGCATCACGCGCTTCCATCACCACCACTACCTCGGCTTCGCCCAAACGCAGTGGCGGCTCTTCGAGAAGGAACGCCCGCGGCGCGTCAAACCCCTCCTCTATGTCTATCGCGTGCTGCTCACAGGCATTTACCTCATGAAGACCGGCATTATCGAAGCCAACCTGCTCACCCTTAACGCCGACGCCAAACTACCCTGCATCCCCGATCTCGTCGCCCGCAAACTCGCCGGGCCCGAGCAATCCACCCTCCCCGACACCGACATCGCCTTTCACGAAGCCGAAGTCACCCGCCTGCGCGCCCAACTCGAATCCACCGCCGCCGCCAGCGCCCTCCCCGAATCCCCCACCACCCGCCCCGCGCTCAACGATCTGCTCACCCGCATCCGCCTGCAAACGCCACGCAGCTGAATCGTTTCCTGTTCCCTCCTTCAGCCAACATCGCTTTACCGATCCGCGCGCCGCTCCATCGCAAACGCCACGAATCCCCCGATCACTCCGCAGGCGATCGCAATGCTCCCCGTAAACCAGAATCCAAACTTCCGCTCCGACGTCATCTCGGTCACGACAAAATTCACCCCTTGGGGAACACCATTGGGCAATGATGCCACCCGCACCAGGTTGCGCTGTTCCATGTACTCTGACACCTCCGGCCATGCAATCAGAAATGTCCCGCACAGAATCACCGCTATCGCCACCGCCGAACGCATCGCTGATCTCCATCTGTAAGCCTTGTTGGTTCGCTGTTCCCGTTCTCTATGTCCGCGCGCCTCCATGGGCCGCGCGGTCCGTTCCCGTACCTCATTCGTCATTCCCGTCTCTTCCGCCGCGGCATACGCTTCCGGCGGATCCATCCTCGCGAGCATCGCCTCCACCGTCGCCGAGTCCACCACGCCATCCCCTGCTTGCCGCGCCGCCGTCTCCAGCACTTGCGATTCCAGATCGTCCACGACCCCGCGCCGCTCCTCGCGCGAGCGCCCCGCCGCGCGCAGCGACTGTTCCACCGCGTCGAGGTATGCATCCAGCCGTGCCCGCGCTTCTGCCGAAAGTTCCATCATCATCGTTGCCCTCCATTGCCGCCCCGGACCAGGAGTTCCACCGTTTCGTTAACCTGCCGCCAATGCGTCGCCATGTCGCGCAGGCGCCGCCCGCCGGCAGCGGTCAATCGGTAATATCGCCGCGGCGGCCCGCTGCTGGAGGGGGCATGCCGCACCGCCAGCAATCCCTCTCCCGCCAGCCGCGCCAGGACTGGATAAAGCGTCGATTCCGTCAATTCCATTCCCGGCCCTCCCGCCGCCGGCCCCGTCCCCGCCGACAGGCGCTGCAAAAGCTCATATCCATACGCCTCGCGCTCCTGCAGCGCGGCCAGCACCAGCAGCTCGACGAGCCCCTTGCGAAGCTGCGTCACCCATCCGCCGACCGACGCATTCCGATCGCCTTCGCTCACCGCTACACCGCATCACAAAGTACCACTACATCGTACAACAGAGTACCGGGAATGCAAGAAAAATCATGTGAATGTTGATTCGACATGCGGTGCGCCGATGCCGGGACGACGCTCCATCACAGACGACCGATTGGTCCGCCGACGCTCACTCAGGCACGCTTTCGCCGATTGCGCTCGCTACCGCCAGCCCGCCGGCGTGGGTGATGGATACATGCCAGCGCGCGATCCCCAGTTCCTCTGCGATTCGTGCGCATTCCTCGCACAGGCGCACCCCCGGCTTTCCTGCGGCATCGTTCACGATTTCCATGTCCGTCCAGGCGATCTGCCCGCGCCAGCCGGTCCCCAGCACTTTCAGGATCGCCTCCTTCGCCGCGAAGCGCCCGGCGAAGCGCTGGTCGCTGTCGCGGTGGCCCAGGCAATACGCCTGCTCCGCCGCCGTGAAGCAGCGATCCAGAAAATGCGCGCCATGATCCGCGCGCATCCGCGCGATCCGCGCCACCTCCGCCAGGTCGATGCCATGTCCCACGATCGCCATCCGCGCATTCTAGCTCCGCACGCTCAATACCGCGCCACCACCAGTTTCGCCCGGACGTGGTCGTGCCCCGCCACGGCGTAGCGCAGCGCATCGATCAGATGATCGTGCACCTTGTCCTTCACCGGCTCGCCATCCTTGCCGCGCCGATAGCCCTCCATCGCCGCGATCAGCCGCTCGCACGCAGGATCGATCAGCAGCCGCGCTTCTCCCGCCGCCGGCGCCAGCAGCTCCGCCAGCGCCGCCACTCCCTCGTGGATTTCCATGAACCGGTGGCGCGGGACGAACCCCGCCTCGCGCAGCACGCGCACATCCGTGATGCCGGTCTGCGCGTTCACCTGCCCGCCGGCGTTGTCGCAGTACACCAGCGTTCCCGCATCGCCCCAGGCCGATGCGCGCATGGCGTCCACATTGCGCGCCAGCGTCCGCTCGCGCGTCACCAGCTCCTCCGCCACCCACGCCACGCGCCGCCCCGCCCCATCGCGCAGCATCGCCACCCACAGGCACACGAACGCATGGCGATAGCCGAAATCCACTCCCGCCACCACAGCCTCCAGGCGCAGCGCCCGGCCATCCGCCTCCACCCTCGCCCCCGGCCGCGCCCCCGTCGGAAACGCCCGCACGTGCGCTTCCCGCCGAAACTCCGGGAACACCGCATCCTCAAACCGCGGCCGCTCGCAGAGCATCTCATGCTCCCACGTCGCCGCCGACACGCGCCGCTGCATGGCGATCACATCGTCAATCTTCACGAATCCCCCGGCGCCCTCGATCTTCTTCGCCCGCCCGCCGCACGCATCCCACAGCGGGCATCCCTCGCACTTCCGCCGCTCGGGGCATTTTTCCAGCACATCCCACACGCACCACGCAAACACCTTCCGCCCGCCGGCCGCGCCCTCGCCGGCCCCGGCGGCGCGAGTATCCTCCAGCAATTCCTGCATCAATCCGCCCGGCCGGTGCATCGTCGAAAAGGCCTCCACCGCGCCGCGCACCGGCAGCCCTTCCGCCGTCCGGCCCTCCGAGCGCGTGGTCAACTGCGCCGCCTGCCAGACTTCCGGATCGAAGAGCTCCACCTCATCGCACCGCAGCTTCTGCACGCGCTGGCCGCGCACGCTGGTGGCTGACTGCGCAAGCACCTCGACGCGCGAGCCATTGCGAAATTCCAGCCGGCGCTGCGTGGGCGCTTCCTTCAGCTCCCCGCGAAAATGCCGCTCCACCAGCGTCCGCAGATACGCATACATCTTTTCCGACTGCTCGAAACTGCCGCCGAGAATCCGAATTTGAATCCCCGGCTTGAACAGAAGATCCAGCAGCGTCGCCGCCGCTCCGATCATCGTCTTCCCGCCTCCCCGGCACGCCCACACCACGGCGTCCCCGCCGCCGGTGTTCCTCTCAAAGAAGCTGTGCTCCAGGTAATCCAGCGGCGTGTGATGCCCCGGGCATTGCCCGCACATCGGCATGCGCATCCCCAGAAACGCTTCCACCCACGCCGCCAACTCGCGCCGATCCCGCGGCGCACGCAACGCCATGGCGGACATCAGTGACCGATCGTTCGCATTCATCGTGCTTCTCCCAAGTAAGCGAAGAGACTGGTAATTGGTAAGTGGTAAGTGGTAATTGGTAATTAGTAATTAGTAATTGTGATATGTAATCTATTATAAGATGCGCACGGGTGGCGTGGGTCGCCTGCCGCCTACGCCTTCGTCTACCAATTACGAATTACCAATTACCAATTACCAATTACCAAGCGCCGCTCACTCCCCGGGCGTCGCCAGTTTCACGGCCACCGGGGCGCTTTTGACGATCCCGATCCACCGCCCCGGCGCCAGCACCGATCGCCCCGCGCGCACCGGTCCGTTCGGTCCCAGCATCAGGCCGCCGCTGTCATCCCCCGCGCTCGCCGGGCCATACCACACCGGGTCCGACGCCACGATCACCGACAGCCGCGCGCTGCCCTGATACGCATTGGCCGGCCCCTCGTCGGGCATGGCGATGTCGATCACCACCGGCCGGGTGAACGCCACGCTGTCGCCGGTCTGGATGAACTCGCGCTGGTTGACCCCGCGCACCCGCGGCGCCGTCGATAGGCCGTCGAAGAGCAGGTAGATGCTCGGATAGCGCGGCAGCAGGCGTCCCTGGGCGCGCGGCGTCAGCGTCACCTTCAGGTGCTGCGCCGCGGCGTCCGCCTCGGCGCGGATGGCCACCACGTCGTCCGACTCGGGCAAATCCGCCACATGCCCATAGTAGCGCTCGCCCGCGCCCTCGCCGATGCCCAGGCCCAGCGCCGGCTCGAAATCCTCGAGCGTCCGCGGAGAGGGATAGGGCGACGCCATCGGCCATTCTTCCGCCGGAGCGCTCCGCGGCGCCGCCTTGCGCGGCTGCCATCCGCCGGAGAGCGAAAACAGCATCGTGTGCTGCCGCAGCGCCGCATCGCCGGGCTGCGTCCCCGCCGCCGCGGCCATCGCCTCCCCGCCGCCCGCCGCCACCGTGAAGCTTCCCTCGGCGCGCTGCCCATCCACCCAGAATCGCAGCACGTAGCGCCCGGGCGACAGCTTCGCCGCCGCGCCTCCGGGCCCCGCCGGCAGGAGCCGCCGCACGTCTCCGCGGATCACCCAGTAATCGTCCGGCTTGAGCACCAGCTCCGGCAGTTCCGCCCCGTCCGTCTCGGCCGGCTTCACCTCCGCCACCGCCTGGCCCGGGCCGTTCCCATCCAGCTTCGCCAGCTGCAGCCGAGCGCTGCCCGCCACCCGCGGCGGTTCGCCGGCGCCGCCCAGATCGACCGCCGCCTTGATCCCGCGCGTCAATCCCGGCACCGTCGAGTGCACCACCAGCGTCACCGGCACCGCCTCGCCCGCCGCGACATCCGCGCGCTCAAAATGCACCCCCGCCGCCACATCCGGAAAGACCAGCGCGTCGGACGCCTCCGCCCCCGGTCCCGGATCGATCACCGACGTCAGCGGGATTTTCTCCACTTCCTGCCGGGTGATCCACGGCTCGGCGCTCGCCGGCGCGGCCGCCACGGGGACCGGCTCGGGCGCTTGGGGAGCCGCCGCGCGTGGCGCTCCGCGGCGCGACATGCGTCCGGCGCTGGCGGCGCGCGTCGCCGCGCGCTGCAGCGCCGATTGCGTACCCGCGCCTTGCCCTCCTCCTCCCGCCGCGCCGGCCGCCGCCAGCGCGCCCGCCAGCAAGCCCAGCGTTCCCAACGTCCCCGCCATCGCCCATCTGCTCGCCGCCCGCTTGCTCATGATTCCACTCCTGGCCAGTCCTATTGTCCGCCGCACGCCTCGCCGGTTCAATCACCTTCTTGTTCCTTTCGCCGCTGCGCCAGGACCGCCGCCAGCGCCTCGAGGAGCTCCGCCGTGGCCGTGCCCTCGAGCGCCGGCGTCTCTCCGGCCGTTTCCGCGGACGACTGCTTCCTCACGGCCGCCCCCGCCGCCGCCGCCGCCGGCCGATCCAGCCCCGACGCCTCCAGAATCGCCTGCGCCCCTTTCAGCCGCACCTCCGGCTTGTCATCCTCCAGCAACTGCACCATCCGCAGGATCGCATACGCGCTGTAGCGGCGGGCCAGCAGCTTCGTGTGCACCCGCCCCAGCTTGCGCCGCGCCCGCAGCATCTCCCTGCCATCGGCCGTATCCAGCAGCTTTTCCAGCTCCGCCGCCGACAGGCCCGCATCGGCCAGCACGCTCTGCAAATCGCCGGAATCCGCCAGCCGCGACACGATCCCTTCCACCGTGCTCATACGCCTCTCCCCAAAAAAGTTCGTCTGCGTTCCATTCACCTGTCGACATCCGTGGCATCACGCGCCATGCTCCGCCGCCCATTGCAGCAGCGCCGTCGCACAGTCCGCATGCGTCGCCTGGAGCGCCCGCACCAGCCGCGCTTTCTCGGCCGATTTCATGAACACCGTGAACGCCTCGGGCATTTCGCCGAGAACCGGGGGAACCGCCGGCGCCGCCACCGCCGCCTCTTCCAGCAGCCGCGACAACGTCGCTTCCTCCTCCGGCAACAGCTTGGCCAGCTCCCGCGCCGATGTGGCCGTCTCCGCCGCCAGTGCCTCCAGCAGCTCCAGCCGCTTCCCCGGCGCATCCTCGCCGCCCAGCCGATTCACCGTCGCCAGCAGCAGCAGCGTCTCGGCATCCGAAAGCTCCCACACCACGCACGCCGCATCCGTGTGCCCGAGCGATTCGAGAATCTCCTTGCGGTGATGCCCGTTGATCAGCTCATACGCTCCCGCCTCGCGCGGATGCGGCCTTACCACCAGCGGCTCATAGCGCCCCGTGCGCCCGATGTGCCGGCGCAATTTTTCCATCACCTCCGGCGGCGTCACGTTGGCGTTCTTCGGATGCGCCCGCAGTTTCGCCAGCTCGATCCGCACGATCCCCTCGTCCTTGTCCATCGCCATGCTCCTTCGTCCACAGGTAATACACCGGCTGCGACAACAGCCGCTTGCGCGCTTCGGCCAATGCGTCCGCCACCGTTTCCGCCTTGCGCGAAAACCGCAGCAGTTCCCGCCCCAGGAACGCCGACGTGCGCTCTTCCGTCAGCGTCGCCAGGTCCATTGCGGCCAGCCCCTCCGCCGCCAGCGCCGCCGTAAGCCGCACCGCATCCGGCAGCGCGGGCCGGTCGTAGGCGCGCATTCCCGCGCGCTCGAAAAATGGATTCACCCGTCCCATCGCCGCCAGCGCTTCGACGCAGGGCGTCTGCGCATCCGCCAGCAGCGCCCGCACCAGGCGCACCGCCACGCCCGCCGAGCGAAACACCGGATGCACCACCACGCGCGCGATCGTCCGCATCTCCCGGTTCAATTTCGCCGCCGCAAGCGAGCGATCCCGGCAGGCGAACCGCCCCGGCAGCGCCGCCGTCCGCAACGCGCATCCCAGCGGCGGAAGCGTCTCGACGATCACGCCCGCACGCATCCCCTTCTCCGCCTCCGGCCCGCCCAGGCCCGGGCCCCGATACCGCGCCGCCAGCACGCGCATCACGCCCGCCGGCGGCCCGCCCCGATAATGAAACTTCGCCATCGCCGCGTAATCCGCAAAACTTCCGCGCTCGATATCGATCGCATCCACCACCGTCATTGCTCACCCCGATTCGCATTGCCAATTGCCAATTGCCAGTTGCCGATTGCCAATTGCCAGTTGCCGATTGCCGATTGCCAGTTGCCGATTGACGATTGTTGTGCTCGTCGCATGGCGTCAGTGGGGACTGGGCAGTGCACAATCGGCGATCTGGGAACCCAGGCCCTTCCACAGGTGCAGCGCCGGCCGGAGGTCTTCCGCGAGGTCTTCGTGCGTGGTCGCCAGCACCGCCGCCTTCCCCGCGCGCCGGATGAACTTGCCGAGCTGCCACGCCACCACGCGCGCCGTCACCCGATCCAGCGTGGCGCCGAATTCATCGGCAATCAGGACGTCGGCATCCGATGCGAAAAAGCGCGCCAGCCGGAAGCGAAACTGCTGCCCCTCGGAAAACGCCGCCGGCGCACGCACCAGCAGGTGCGCCTCGGACAATCCCGCCCGCGCCAGATGCCCCAGCGCCTGGTCCAGCGGACACGCCAGCGCATCGACCGCCGCACAATCCGCAGGTATGTCCAGCGCCTCCAGCCGCGCCACGCGCAGCGCTTTGTCCCGCAGCCCCGCTTCGATCGCCCGCAACAACGTGCTCTTGCCGGCGCCCGACGGGCCGGTGATCAGCACCACGTCGCCGGGCCCGATCGCCACGCTGCGCCGCTCGAAGAGCACGCGCTTCGCCCTCCCCCGCTCCCCCGCCCCGTCCCCCGCCCCCGGCAGCACCTCGATGCCGAACAGCGCCGCCACCGCCGCCACACGGGGCGTCACACGCAGCGCTCCCGCGGGCACGCGCCCCTCGACTTCCACGATCACACGCTCCATCGTGCTTCTCCCAAAACAACGCCTGGTCGGTTCCCGATTGACGCCGCGCGCCCGCCGCGCGACACTTTTCCCGATGCTTCTGCTCAAACGCCACCTGGTCACGCTCGTTCGTGAAGGCAAAAAGCGCCAGACGATTCGTCTCTGGACGCGCCCGCTGCTGCGTCCGGGGCAGATTTCCTACACGCCCGGCCTGGGGCGCATGCTGATTACCGCCGTGGACATCCTGCCCTCGCTCGAAGCGCTCACCGAAGCCGACGCCCGGGCGGATGGGTTCGCGTCGCTGCGCGAGCTGCGGGGAGAAATCACGCGCATCTACGGCCCGCGGGTGAAAGGCCGGACGATTTACCGCATCCGTTTCGACTGGCCGATCGACGCCGCCGGCGCCGCGCTGGTGCTCGAATCGGCCGCAGCGTCCGCCACGGCGTCGCGCCCCGCCGCCCGCTCCTCCCGGATCCAGAAGATTCCTTCCCACAGCGCCGCCTCCCGCAAACCCCGCCGCCAGACGCGGATGACACCGGTCCAGCGCCAGACCCTCCGCCGCTTCATCCTTGAGAACGTACCGCCGCGTTAAAAGGTTCCCAGAAAATTCGGATTTTGTTTGGGCACGCCTATCTCCCGCGGAGACACGCCTTTGCCGCCCGAAATCCCCGCCAACGACCCCGCACACGGCACCGCCGCCGATCTGCTCTGCGCCCGATGCGCCGCTCCGCAACGCGGAAGCGCCGGCCGCGAATCGGCGGACTCTCCGCGCTTCCCTGCAACCGGCGACCCTCCCTCTGATTTCCACGCGATTCAGGTGCCCCATGGCTGATCCCGCTGCCGGCAGAGATATCAGAGACATCGTGGCGACGGACATTCCGTGCCTCCGATGCCGATACAATTTGCGCTCACTTCGCGCGATAGGAAGTTATTTCCTGGGGCTGGTCGCTTTGCTCGTGATCTCCGGTGGGATGGGCGCCCCAGCGAGTTCCGCGTTATCCGCCGCCAACCCTTTTCTGCGTTGGTCGAGCATCGTGATCTCCACTCTCGCCATCGGATATTGGATGTCGGCGATCGTCGTGATGCGCAGGGTGAAGCGGGTGCTCCGGAGCAGGCCGGCGGCGGTGCGCGCATGACCGATCCCCCCGCCGCTACTTCCGCCGTGATCGAGCAGGATCTGCTGTGCCTGCGGTGCCGGTACAACCTGCGGACGCTGGCGGGCGCGGCGTGCTGTCCTGAGTGCGGCCTGCCGGTGGCGGAGTCGGTGGCGTATCAGGGGCGGTATCCGGGAGGCTTGCGGCGGCGCGGGGCGATCGTGGCTTTTGCGGTGATCGCGCTGGCGTCGGACGTGCTCGGCGGCGGGGGACTGGCGTGGTCGCTGTGGGTGAACCTGCGTGGATTTGCGGCGACACGGGCGGATGCAGCGCTGGTGTATGTGAACACCTCGGTGAATTACCTGTGGGAAGCGCTCGCGCTGCCGGCGGCGTTGATCCTGCTCTGGAACGCCGGGCCGGTGCGCCGCGCGTCGGCCCGCGTGGCGGCGTTTCGGGGGTGCGCGGTGGTGTCGGTCGCCATCCATGTGGTGCTCGATATTTTTCTGGGCCTCGCGGCGGTGCCGATCATTGTGTACCTGCTGTCGCCGCCGCCGCCGAGCCGCCTGGTGTGGGAGGTTTACCAGTTGCGCAAGTGGGTGCAGGTGCTGGGCTCGCCGGTGGCGCTGGTGGTGCTGGTGCTGTTAGCGGTTTATCTGTGGGACCTCGCCCGCGCCTGCCGGGAGCGGCGGATGCAGCAATTCACGGTGTGGGCATTCTCCGCTTCTTTGGCCCTCGCGCTGGTGGCGATCGCCATTGATCTGGCGGATGTGCTGCTGCCGCCGGGGGTGGGGCTGGCCTACGGGGAGCTGTTGATTCGAGGCCTGCTGGTCGCGCAGCTCGGGCTGGCGGCGATCTTCGCGGGGTTCTACTGGCCCGGGGTGATCCGGATGGTGCGGCGGGCGGAGGCCGGGGGATGAGAGCGGCGCCGGGCCGCCGGGCGTTTCCCGGGCGGGGATGCGCGGGGAGCGGTTGCGGCGGGCGAGGGCGCGCTGGGCGGCGCGTGCGGAAATCGACTGATCTCCCCGGCATTGCAGCAGCAGCAGCGAGCGCGCTTCACCCAGCCGGCGGCGCACCCAGTAGACCGTCCGGCCCTGCGCCGCCGCCAGGGCGCGCAGCGGCGAGCCTTCCATCCAATAGGCACGGGCCAGGAGGCACAGCTCGCGCGGCAGGTCTTCGCCGTAGCGCGCGGTCAGCAGAAAGGCGGGGTCTTCCAGCGTTTCGCGGATTTGCTCGATGCGCCGCCGGCACTGGCGGCCGGTCAGGCGGTGAAGGACGGCAAGCTCGCGCAGCTCCAGCCCGAGCGCCCAGTAGCCGATGGCCAGCGCCTTGGCGGCGGGAGGCAGATGGTTGGCGCGTTCGACGAGGACGTCGACGGCGAGACGGCGCCGGCGGCGGTCAATGGGACGTTTCGCTCCGCCAAGCGCCGGTCCGTCGGCCTCGCCGCGCGATCGAGCGTCATCCGCCGCTTCCTCTCCATCGTCGCGCCGGCCGGGGGGTTCCGCCACGCCGATGCCGGAGGCTTCGCTTTCCCGCTGCTGATCCTGAGTCGGATAGAGGCCCATGCCGCCACTCCTCACACGCCGCGCCACAGCATTCCCACACGTGTCCCCGCAGCATCCTGCTTCCCCGTCCCAGCGACGCATCGGAAGTTTTTTTTCGCAAGCCCGTGTTCGACGGGAGGAGGGTGTCGAGCGGGCCTGCAGCCTGCAATGGATTCCGCTTGCAATCGCCTTGTGTATGATTATAATCAAACAAACATACATGACAAGGAGAAAATCCGAACATTTTGCGAACCGGTTGCGGTAGTATGGCCGGAGGTCGGGGCGGCTGGCAAGGGCGCGCCGGCGGCGAGTCCCGGTGAGACCGGCCGCCGCCCGAGCGAGCCGGAACCCGTGCGGCGGGACCGATGGCGGCAACCAATCGGGGTGGGAACTCGGGCGCCGGCAACTTGCGGCATCAGGCGGGGGGGAAAGATCGGAGGTACCGGTGGCTGCACGTCGGAACAGGAGTTCTCAAGGCTTTCCCGAGCGGCCGGCGTCGCTGGCGGCCTTTGGCGAGGCGCTGCGCAAACGCCGGCAGGAGCTGGGGATAACGCTGGATCGTCTGGCGATTTCCACGCGCATCTCAAAACCTTATCTATCCAATATAGAGACCGGGCGCACGCCTGGGCCGGCGACCGAGGAGAAGCTCCGGCTGATCGCGGGCAGCCTGGCGTTGCCGGCGGAGGCGGTCGTGCTGGCGGGGGACTGGCTGCGAACCCCGGCGGCGATTCGCCGGCTGGTGGTCGGTGACGGGGCGGGGGCGGGGCGGGCGGTCGGGGGCGGCGAGTCGGCGCAGGCGGGACGCCGACAGGGGCCGTTGGGTGATAGCGGGCAGGCGGGAGGGTCCGAGGAGATGCCCCGCCGGCCGGACGGGACGATCGATCTGGATGCGCTCCTCCGGCAGCAGGGGACGGCGGCCAAAGACCCGGATGAGCACGCCACAAGGCCGGCGGGGGAGGCGCGGGGGCTGGGGCGGGGAATGATGCCGGTGCGGCCGGTGCCGCTGATCAACCGGGTGGCGGCGGGCCAGCCGGCGGAGTTTACGGATCTGGGCTACCCGGCGGGATTTGCGGATCGGTATTTGCCGGCGCCGGTGGGGGGGACGGGCGGGGCGCCGGGGGAAGAGCCCGACGCGCCGCCGGAGGCGCTGACCTGTTCGTTCGCCTTGCGGGTGATCGGGGATTCGATGAGTCCGGAATATCAGGAGGGGGAAATCCTGCTGGTGGGGCCGGGGTGGGATGCGCAGACCGGTGCGTGGTCTCCGCGGGATGGGGATGATTGCGTGGTGCGATTCGCGGATGAGGAAAATTACGCGACGACGTTCAAGCGGATTTATTTTGTCAAAGAGGCGGGGGCGGCGGAGGAGGCGGCGCCCACGGCGCTGCGCCTGGTGCCGCTGAATCCGGCGCATCGGGAGTGGACGGTGCCGCTGGAGCAGGTGACGGGGATTTACCCGGTGCTGTATCGGCTGCTGCCGGCGCGGCGGGGGAGCGCGACACGCGCTTCGGCGCGCGAAGGCCACTCGCAGTTTGCGATCGAGCAGGACTGAGCCGACGGGAGGCATCGTGGCATTGGCGTTTCCGCCGCTGAATACGGCCTGCGGGCCGTCATGGGCGGGGACGCCCATGCCGCATGCGGCGCTTTAGTCCAACGGCCGCGTGGCGCGGTCGAGGACATCCTTCAACCGGCCCAATGCCGCCGGTTCTCCCGGATAATCCCGATACAACAGCTTCCCGTCGGCCCCGATCACCATGACGGTCGGCCAGCCATCCACCTTCATCGCGTCTCCATATTTGCCTCGCACATCCACCAGGTTGACGATCCCGTTCCACCCCTGCTTCGCGGCCGTCGCCGCGATGACCTGCGGCGCGTCCATGCCGTTGATCCCATACAGCGGCACCTTACCGCCGAATTCCTTCACCACCTTCTCGACCTCGGGCGTTTCCTTCATGCAGGGCGGGCAGTTGGAAAACCAGAAATCCAGCACGATCGCGCCGCGGCGCTTCGATAAATCCACCGCGGCGCCGGTCACATCCGATAGTTGCGGCACAGGCACCACGTCGCCCACGCGCGGCCGCGCATTGTCGGCGTACTTGGCCGTGCGATAATTCCCTGCCGGTCGGGCAAAAGCCTCCGCCGGGATCGGCGTCGTCAGGTCCCACTTCGTAAAGACCGTTTCGTTGCGCATGGCCACGTTGTAGGTCCAGGATTTCGAATTCGAACCATCCGCATCCGCCTCAATCACCGCGGTCGTGGTGTTGGCCGTCACGATCAACCGCGTCAGCGCCGGCGTGGCCCCCTCGGTGATCCACGCCTGCCAGCGCCAATGCTCCTCCGAGGGCTCCACGACGGACACGCGCCAGACTTTCCGATCCTCGTCCGACGCCTCGCCGATCCATTGCCAGCCGGTGGCAAACTTGAAAAACCGCTGCTCGCCTTCGCTGTCGAGCAGCCACGCCATTTCCGGCGTATATGCCCACACCATCACTTCATGCCCGCGCAGGACATCATCGACCGTTGCCCGTTTCAATTCGCCGCTGCGGCCCACCCATCCGCCCTTGTCGTTCTGGAAGGTTCCCAAGGTCGCGATGCCCCGGTCGAAGAGAGAGAACGTGCGGGTCTGCAAGGCCGCCGGATCCGAGCGAAACCGCGTCGATTCCTTCAGTTCTCCGGGCCGGGCGAGGGCGATGGAGAAATTCAGGGTGCTGACATAATCCGTATCCGGCCGATGGCGGGCGATCTTCACGGGCTCGGTCGCAGCGCTGCGCACCTCCCGGTATCCCTCGATGGCCACCGTTTTGGCGCTTTCCACCTGCCGCAGCACAGTGAGGAAGAGCCCCTGCGCGTCGCCCTCGCGCACGCCAGCGGGTAGCGTCGGCTCGGCGGGTCGCGTTTCCTGCGCCCACGCGACCATCCCAGGATCGCCCTCGATTCCCCGGCCTGCGATGGCGGCGATTATCACGACCATTCCGGCATGCGTGCGTGGGCGCATAAGTCACCTCTCAGTTGGCATCTCCCCCCAGGTGACGTCGTCTCGCCGTGGGTCTTTCAACAAATCCTGCGCGATTGCCAAAAAAGCTCGGGGGCACGCATGCGTAGGGTTGTGCGCCGCTTCTCATGGCGCACAGGGCCTCCGGACCGTCATGGGCGGGGACGCCCATGCCACACGGGACGGCGTCCATAGTGGTGAGATTTTTCGGGGGCGAGTATAGTCGTGGGCTTCGCGGAAGCAGTTCGATTTCCAGTGTTTATTTTCCCGGAGCTGGGCTATGGCGACGTTTGATCAGATTGTGCAGGCCAAGGCGATTGAGATCGGAAAACTCGCGGCGCGGGCCACCACTTCGGCGGGCAGCGGGCATCCCTCGACGGCGTTGTCGCTGGCGACGATCACCACGGTGCTGATGTACCACGCGATGCGCTGGGACCCGGCCGATCCGGCGAATGCGGGCAGCGACCGGCTGGTGCTTTCGGAAGGGCACGCGGTGCCGATCATTTATGCGGCCTGCGCGGACCTGGGCGTGACGATCTATCCCGGCGCGGTCGGACACACCACCGCCGAAAAAGCCGACGGCCCCGGCAAGAGCATGACCGTCGACGACCTGCTCACCCTGCGCGACATCCACAGCCCGATCGACGGCCATCCGAATCCGATGATGGGCTTTCCGTTTTTCGATGCGGCGACGGGATCGCTGGGGCAGGGGCTTTCGGTGGCGGGCGGCCTGGGGGCGGCGGCGAAAGTCGACAAGCACAACAAGGTGATTTACTGCATCATCGGCGACGGCGAATCGCGCGAGGGGCAGATCTGGGAAGCGATGGATTTCATCGCCGACCAGAAACTTTCGAACGTGGTGGCGATTTTCAACTGCAACGAGATCGCACAGTCCGATTACGTCGCCGCGGCGCAGACGGCCGACGCCCTGCAGAAAAAAGCGGAGGCGTTCGGGTGGAAGGCGATCAACGTGGATGGCCACGATCCGACGGCGCTGGTGAACGCGCTCAAGCAGCGGACCGAGGCGATGGTGGCGGGCAAGCCGCTGTGTCTGATCGCGCGGACGGTGAAGGGCTGGGGCGCGGCGTCGCAGCAGGGCCTGGGGCATCACGGGCATCCGATTGCGGAGAAGGATTTGGCGGGCGTGCTCAAGGAATTGGACGCCACCGCCGAGGAACTCGGCGCCGCGGGCATCAGCGCTGAAGAGAGCAAGAAGGTGCTGAAGATTCATCCGCCGCTGCCCGCGCCGGCGAAGCCGCAGGTGGGCAAACCGATCACGCTGGCGCAGGCCGCGGAGAAGGCGAAGCTGACCGATGCGCTCACGGTGAAGAAGAAGCTTTCCCCGCGCCGCGCGTTCGGTCTGGCGCTTGATGCCCTTGGCGATTCGAATCCCAACGTCGTCGGCCTCGATGCGGACGTGAAAAACTCCACCTTCGCGCAGGATTTCGCCAAGGATCATCCCTCGCATTATTTCGAATGCCGGATCGCGGAGCAGAACATGGTTTCCGTCGCCGCGGGCCTCGCCTCCGGCCACAAAATCCCGTTCGCCAGCACCTTCGGCAAATTCTTCTCGCGCGCCTTTGACCAGATCGAGATGGCGATCATCGGCGGCAGCAACATCAAACTCGTCGGCACGCACATCGGCGTCACGCTCGCCGCCGACGGGCCGTCGCAGATGGCGATCACCGATGTGGCGATCCTGCGGGCCATCGGCCACGCGACCGATCATCGCGGCAAGCCGGCGATCACGGTGCTCACGCCCTGCGATGCCGTCTCGGCGTATGCGATGGTGCTGGCGATGGCGGAGTGGCCCAGCGCCGTGTATCTGCGGGCGCTGCGGGCCGACACCGGCATCGTCTATGGCGACCACGAAACGTTCGAGTTCGGCAAGTTCAAGATCGTTCGCAAAGGCACGGGCAAGGGCAAAAAGCTGACGATCGCCACCAACGGCTATCTCGTGCACACGGTGCTCAAGGCGGCGGCGAAGTTTGAGCAGGCGGGCATCGATCTCACGCTCGTCGACGCTTACTGCCTGCCCTTTGCGACGGAAGAACTGCTGGCGCTTGCCGACGGCGGGCCGATCCTCACCATCGAAGACAACTACACCGGCGGCATCGGTTCGGAAGTGGCCGAGGCCGCGGCGAAGACCGGCAAGGCGAAGGTGGACAGCCTGTTCATCCGGAACCTGCCCAAGAGCGGCAAGACGCCGGAGGACGTGCTGGAGTTCGTGCATCTGGGCGAAGCGGACATCCTGGCGAAGGCCAGGGCGATGGTGGGATGAGGCGTTTGTGCCGGGGCGTCTGAAATGCGCGCCCGCTGTATCTGTTGGAAGGGGCGCGCATGAGCGCCATCACCATTCCCGCGGTGAAGGAACCGCAGACGGTCGAGGGCGTGCTCGAGCCGATCCGCCATCGCTGGTCGCCGCGCTCGTTTCTCGACAAGCCGGTGCCCAGGGAGGTGCTGCGGACGTTGCTCGAAGCGGCCCGCTGGTCGGCGAGCAGTTTCAACGAGCAGCCCTGCCGCTTTCTCGTCGCGACCAGGGACAATGCCGCCGATTTCGAAAAGATGCTCAGCGTGCTGATGCCCAAAAATCAGGAATGGGCGAAAGCGGCGCCGGTGCTGATGCTGACGGTGGGCAGGAAGGCGTTTAGCCACAACAACACGCCGAACCGCTACATGCTTCACGATGCGGGCGCCGCCCTGGCGACTCTGGCGATCCAGGCCGCGGGGATGGGGCTGCAGGCGCATGGCATGGGCGGATTCGACCACGACAAGGCGCGCACGGTGCTGAAGATTCCGCACGACTTCGAGCTGGGGGCGGCGGTGGCGGTGGGGTATCCCGGGCCGGTCGAGGGCGTTCCGGAGGCGTTCCGCGCCGCGGAGGCGGCGCCGCGCACGCGCCGGCCGCTCGCGGAGACGGCCTTCGGCGCAACGTTCGGCGAACCGCTGGCGCTTTGACGCAAATGCGCTTCTCGAACAGCCATCACTTCATGCGCGCCGTGTGCATCTTCGTCAGGTAATCGAAGGCGACGCAGCCGGCGCTTTGGTGCTCGTCGAAGAGGCGGCGGAGCGATTCGAGCATCGGCTCGTGCCGCGGATCGCCGGGCAGCGGGGCGTAGGAGGATGACAGCAATCGCCCGCGCAGGGCCTGGAAATCGAATCGCTGGGAGTTGGGGTGGCTCGTGATGCGCATGGGATGCGGGGCGAAGAACTCGCGCAGCACGTCGTCGGTGATCCGGCGATGATCGATCTTCGTGTAATCGGTCGCGTAGGTGTGCACGAGGGCTTCATACGCCTGGAGGAACGGCGAGTGGGTGAGCCGCTCGTTCCACACGAGCGCGACGCCGCCGCCGGGGGCGAGGATGCGCTCGAATTCCGCGCGCGTCCGGGGCTGGTCGAACCAGTGAAAGGCCTGCCCGGCGACGATCAGATCGATGGAGCGGTCGGCGAGCCCGGTCGCCTCGGCCGTGCCCTCGCGGCTGCCAAACGCCGGAAACTCCGCGAGAAACGCATCGCCCGCAGCGCGCATGTCGGCATTGGGCTCGATGCCGATCACCCCGTTGCCGGCCTCCAGAAACAGCTTCGCCAGCAGCCCCGTGCCCGACCCGATGTCGGCGATGCGCGTGCGCGGCGTCAGCAGTTGCCGGGCGCGCAGATCCTCCAGCAGCGCCGGCGGATACCCCGGGCGATACTTGATGTAGTCCGATACCCGCACCGAAAAGCGGCGCGTGGGATGCTGCGGGGAATCGACGGCATGTGTGTGTGTGTTCATGGCGTATGATACGCAGCATCGCCGCTCCCCGCTTTTGCGAGTTTGCCATGCCTCCCGAGCCGCCGGAAATCCGCCCCGCCGCCGCCGCCGATCTCGACGCCATTAACGACATTTACAATCATTACGTCCTGCACTCGACCTGCACGTACCAGGAGGATCCCTCGACCGCCGCCCAGCGCGCGGCATGGTTCGCCGCCCACGGCGCCCGCCATCCGGTGACCGTGGCGATCGACGGCGGCGCCATCGTCGGCTGGGCCTCCCTCAGTCCCTTCCACGCCCGTTGCGCCTATCGCTTGACGGTGGAGAACTCGGTGTATGTGCATCCCGACCACCACCGCCGGGGCATCGGCAGGGCGCTGCTGCGCGACCTGCTCGATCGAGCCATCCTCCTGGGCCATCGGCAAATCGTGGCCGTGATTTCCGCCGACCAGCTTCCCAGCCTCGCCCTGCACCGGGCGCTGGGCTTCCGGGATGCGGGGCTTCTGCGCGGCGTCGGCTTCAAGTTCGGCCGGTGGCTGGATGTCGCCTACCTCCAAAAATCCTGCGGGACGACGCCCTCCACCGGCGAGAGTGAAGGGGCGATTTTGTGATGCGCCCACGCGCCCGGCGAATTGCAGCCGCAACCCCGCATGTGGTAAACTCCCCCTTCTGTCGCGGGCGTTTAGCTCAGTTGGTTAGAGCGTACGGATCACACCCGTAAGGTCGCAGGTTCGAGTCCTGCAACGCCCAGTTCTCCCTCCGTGGGCCGCTCCCCGGCCCGCACCCGCCCCTCTTCGCACGGAATATGTACGGATATTCGCCGTCTCCCATGGCCTTTCCGCGCCCGCCTCTCTATCATCAACCCTCATGGCCCCTTCGTTCGCACCTCTCGATTGACACTGCACTTACACCCGGGAAAACACGCTTGCCTGATGCCACCACCAGCCCTCCGTCCGCCTCTTCGGACGCCGCCGCCGGAGAGATGGCCGGACGGATCGCCGAGATGGATTGGTCGGCGACGCCGCTGGGTCCGAGCGATCGCTGGCCCGCGGCGCTGCGCACGGCGGTCGATCTGTGTCTCGGGGGCCGCTTCCCGATGTTCGTCTGGTGGGGGCCGCAACTTATCAACTTGTACAACGACGCCTACGCGCCCATCCTCCGGCAGCGACATCCCGCCGCCCTGGGCAAACCCGCGCGCGCCGTCTGGGGCGATATCTGGCCCGCCATCGCCCAACAGGTAGACGCCGTCATGGCCCGCGGCGAGGCCTCCTGGAACCAGCGCGTCCCCCTGGTCACCCAACGCGACGGCGCCCCCGAAGAGGCCTTCTTCACCTGGTCCTACAGCCCCATCCGCAACCTCGACGGCTCCATCGGCGGCCTGCTGTGCGTCTGCACCGAAGACACCCAGCTGGTCCTCGCCGAGCAGGCCCTCCGCCAATGGGCCAAACGCTTCGAGGGCCAGTCCCGCCTCTTCGACCAGATCGCCGCGAGCACCCCGGACTTCTTCTACGTCTTCGACCTCCAGGGCCGCTTCCTCTACGCCAACCGCCGCCTCCTGGAAGTCTGGGGCCGCTCCTTTCAGGATGCCGTGGGCAAAAATCTTTACGAGCTCGGCTATCCGCAATGGCACGCGGACATGCACATGCGGGAGATCGCGCAGGTCATCGAGACCCGGCAACCCATCCGCGGTGAAGTGCCCTTCACCGGCGGCAGCGGCATCTTCGGCGTGTACGAATACATCTTCACCCCCGTCCTCAATGAGCGCGGCGAGCTCGAGTGCATCGCCGGCACCACCCGCGACGTCACCGCCCGCAAGCAGACCGAACGCGAGCTCGCCCAGGCCAAAACCGCCGCCGAAGCCAGCGAGCAGCGCCTCCGCGCCGTCGTCGAAGCCACCCCCGAGTGCGTCAAGATCGTGTCACCGGAAGGCGACCTCGTGTACATGAATCCCGCCGGCCTCGCCATGATCGAGGCCGACGGAGTCCAATCCCTCGAGGGCGCATCCGTCCGCACGCTGATCGCCCCGCAGCACCGCGACCAATGGATGGAACGCCACAACCGCATCTGCGCCGGCGAAAAACTCACGTGGGAATTTGAAATGATCGGCCTCCGCGGCACCCGCCGCTGGATGGAAACCCGCGCCGTCCCCCTGCCCATGCCCGACGGCCGCAACGGCCAGCTCGGCGTCACCTCCGACATCACCGCCCGCAAGCAGGTCGAAGCCGAACGCGAACAGCTCCTGGAAAGCGAACGCGCCGCACGCGTCGAGGCCCAGCGCGCCAGCCGCATGAAAGATGAATTCCTCTCCACGCTCTCGCACGAACTCCGCACCCCGCTCAACGCCATCGTCGGATGGTCGCAGATTCTCCGCGGTCCCGCCGCCACCCCCGAGGACATCGCCGAAGGCATCGCCACCATCGAACGCAACGCCCGCGCCCAGGCACAGATCATCGAAGACCTCCTGGATATGTCGCGCATCACCTCCGGCAAGCTGCGCCTCGATGTCCAGCCCGTCGATCTCGTCGCCATCATCAACGCCGGCCTCGATACCGTCCGGCCCGCCGCAGACGCCAAGGGCGTCCGCCTCGCCGCCACCCTCGATCCCGCCGCCGTGCCCGTCGCCGGCGATCCCAGCCGCCTCCAGCAGGTCCTGTGGAACCTCCTGACCAACGCCGTGAAATTCACGCCCCGCGGCGGGCGCGTGCAGGTGGTTCTCCATCGCGTCCATTCGCATGTGGAAATCCGCGTCACCGACACCGGCGAGGGAATCCCCGCCGAATTCCTGCCGCACGTCTTCGACCGCTTCCGCCAGGCCGACGCCTCCATCACGCGCCGCCACGGAGGCCTCGGACTCGGCCTCTCCATCGTCAAGCAACTCGTCGAACTCCATGGCGGCACGGTGCGCGTCGAAAGCGCCGGCCCGGGCGCCGGCTCGGCGTTCATCGTGATGCTGCCGCTCTCGGCCGTCCACGGCCCCTCGGAGGCTCCCATCACCCATCGCGCGCAGACTGCCGCGCATCAGCCGCTGGCGGCGCGGGGCTGCATCTCGCTCGCCGGCGTCCGGGTGCTGGTCGTCGACGACGAGCCCGACGCCCGCGCCCTGGTCGAGCGCCTCCTGCATGATTGCCGCGCCGAGGTCCGCACCGCCGATTCCGCCGCCGACGCCCTGGCCCAGTTCCCCGCCTTCCGCCCCGACCTCCTGGTCAGCGACGTGGGCATGCCGCGCGAAGATGGCTACTCGCTCATCCGCCGCATCCGCGCCCTGGCTCCCGAGGCCGGCGGCGCCGTTCCCGCCCTCGCACTGACCGCCTACGCCCGTCCCGAAGACCGCATCCGCGCCCTGGCCGCCGGCTTCCAGTTGCACATCGCCAAACCCGTCGAGCCCACCGAACTCATCGCCGCCGCCGCCAGCCTCACCAACCGCATCCCCGCCTCCTGACCCTCACAGCCGCCGTCGCCGCCGCCGCGCCGCCAGCATCACGCTCCCCGCGGCCAGCAGCGCCAGCGACCCGGGCTCCGGCGCCGCCGACCCCGTTCCCGCCACCACCGCGAACCGCGGCAAGAGGTCCGCCCCGCCGCCCCCATCCCGCGGCAACGCCAGCATCAGCGTCCCATTCACTTCCACCGTCCCCGTGAAATCCACATCCACCGGCAGCGTCAGCATCGCCCCGGCATCCACGATCAACGTCCCATCGCCCGTGAGAACCTCTTCGCCGTCCTGCGAGAAATCGTAGTCGGCCCCGAACTCCACCGTCCCCGCGGCGCCCACCTCCAGCGTGCCGCTCGACGCCGCGCCATCGCCCGCCGCCAGCAGCAGCGTCCCGCCGTCGACCGCCACCGTGCCGGTGTTGCTGAGCGTCATCCCCGCGGAAGCCGCCGCCGTGCCCTGCGTGATGCGCAGCAGCCCGGTGTTGATCAGCGCGCCTTTCACCGTGGCGGCGCCCGTCAGCACCAGCGTTCCGTGATTGGTCACGCCGCCGTTGAACTGCACCGTTCCGCCGCCCCGCACCGTCAGCGACGCTCCGCTCTGCACCGTCACGGCGTTGTTGAACACGAGCGTTTCGTTGAAATATGGCGCCGTCGACGCCTGGATGTAGTTCAGCGTGTCGACCGTCGTAATCGTCGCCGGACCCGTCGCCGTCACCGGGCCGTTGAAATTCACCGGCACGCCCAGCAGTGGCGGGGAGGTCGACAGATCGCCGGCCAGCTCGATCGGATTGCTGAGCGTCAGCACCTGGCTCAGCAAGTTGGCTCCCGCATGCACGCGCACCAGGCCGGTGCCCAGCGGAGTGTCGGTCAGCCATGCCGCGAGCGTTCCCTGGTTGACGTCGATCGTGCCGGAGTATTCGCCGGTCTGCGCCGCCATGAACAGGAGACCCTCGGTGTTTTTCTGCATCGCGCCGCTGCCGGTGAGCCGCAGGTGCAGGGTTCCCGATTCCATCACGTACGCATCGGCGTTGACCGCCGCCCCGCCCACGGTCCCATACGCCAGGCCGTTCTGCCGGAGTTCCAGGTCCTTGAGCGCGAAAGTCGCGGAGCTGTCGGCAAGCGCAAAGTTCACCCCGCCGCCGTTGACCAGCAGGGTGTTATTTGCGGGCAGCGCGCCGGCGCTGTTGATGTCCAGATAACCCGCATCGGCGTAGGTCGGACCGGAATACGTATTCGTGCCGCCGAGGTCCAGGCCAAAGCGCCCCGATTTCACCAGCGACACCTGCCCGCCCGCATTGTCGGTGATGTTGGCGTCGATCTCCGCCGCGCCATCGACCGCGTGCACGAACAACTCGCCGCCGGCGCCGGGCGCACCGGCGGTTAAGACGCCGCCAGACATGATCGCGTGGTGCGGCTGGCCGCGCACGAGGTATCCGCCGGAGGCCAGCGTAAGCGTGTGCGATTGCAAATCGATCGTGGTATCCACGAAGAGGTCCACCGTCAGCGAGTTGACCGTCAGATCGCCCGTCAGCGAGCGCGTGCCCTGCGTCTGCTGCAAAAAGACGTTGTCCGTCGCCGCCGCCGCCGTCAACTGCGTCTGGTAGGTGGTGATCGGAACCACGCCGTCCGGCCCGTATGTGACGAACATCGGCGACGCCACACTGCCGCCGATGGCCCAGCCCCCGATGATGCCGTTGCTCACCGCCGGCGCCGTTGTGATGAAAACCTTTCCCGTGCTCCCGCCGCCGTACTGCACCGGATTGGTCACAATGAAATCCACCATTGTGCCCGCATCGCGCGACAGGCTCGCCAGCGTTACCGACCCGACGGGCCCGGTCGTCGTCGCAAAGAGGCTGATCGCCGACGCGCCCACCGCCGCGTGCACCGGGCCGAACGATTCCGCCCCGGGATTCGCCGGCGTGCTCCACTGCTCCAGGTTCCCCCCATCGAGCGTGATGGGGATGCTGTCCGCCACCGCGTCGCTGGTCACGGACGCACCGCGATTGTCCACCACCAGCGACGCCCCGCGCTCGATGCTGATCGAAGAGCTCGTCGCGATCCGCCCGCCATTGAGCAGCGTGAGTCGCGCCTGCAGCGTCGCATCGGTGATGCCGTTGTAGTTGTAATTCGGCCCGGAATTGAACCCCGGCGCGGGAATCACCGGTGCCATCGTGATCACCGTCGGGCCGGTGTAGGTGTTGTGCGCATTCGTGAGCGTGACGATCCCGTTGGTCGTCAACCCGCCGCCCGACACCGCACCATCGATCTCCAGCGCCATCGGATCGGGCCCGCTGTTATCGAAGCTGGCCCCCAGAATCGAGCGATCACTCCCCAGGTCAACGTCGCCCGAGAGCACGAAGTTTCCCGTCGGCCCCGTCCTGATAATCGCGCCCGTAAATAAAAACCCGGTCGCGTTATTGAGACGAATCGCCCCTGCCACCGGCGGCGGCGACGCGCCGTTAAACAGCGCCAGCACCGCGTCCGTCGGCCCGACCGTCACCACGTTCCCCGGCCCCCCGAGCGGCGCCGCGCCTGGCGGATCGCCATAAACATCCGCGATCAGCGTCCCCTGATTGACCGCAATCGGCGCCGCCGCCCCGGAGCCGATGTCGATCGCCGTCGCCGCGCCGAACCCGGTCTTCACAATCGGCCCCGCCAGCGCTCCCTGAATCGTCCCGCCGCTGACATCGATTTCATCGATCGCCGTCAGCGTCACGCCCGATCCGGTCGTCAGCGTTCCGGAGTTCATCAGCAGGCGCCCCACCGACACGTCGGCATTCAGCACCAGGTTTCCTGCCCCCTGCGTGAGCTGCCCCTGAATCGTCGCCGGCCCCTGGATCGTGATCGTCTGCCCCGGCGCCCCGAAATCCACATCGCTCCGGAACAGCGTCGTGCCGCTGAATTGGAACGACTTGCCCCCGATACTCACCGGCCCATCAAACGTGCCGTTGCTCACGCCGCCGCTGGTGAGCCCGGCGGAGACGAAGGTTCCGCCGAATTCCGCCGATCCGGTGAACCACGCGGTGCCGTTGGTGAGCGTCGTGTTGCCCGAGACGCCGGTGTAGCCTGCGAAAACAAAGCTTCCGCCGGGCTCGATCAGATCGCCCTGCACCGAGACACCGCCCGTGACGACAACATTGCCGGTGGTGGAAGTTCCCGCCATGGCGCCGCCGAGGCTCAGCGCGCCGCCGCCCGAGATGCCCGGCAGCGTCAGTTGCGAACTGCCCCCGCCCAGGAAGACGCTTCCGCTGTACGTCAGCGCCTGCGTCAGAGCCGCCATTCCCGACAGCCTTCCGCCCGCCAGATTCACGGCCCGGCCGATCACCTCCGCCGGATCGCCGGTGTTGAGCGTCAACGTGCCCTGAACATTCACCGGCGCCGCCGAATTTCCCAGCGCCGGATCTCCCGTGACCGTCAGGTTCGCGCCCGGCACAACCAGCAGCGCGCCGGTGAAAGAGTTGGCGGCGCCGAAGGTGGTGCTGCCGGCGACGCTGATCGCTCCAGCTCCGCCAATCGCGCCGTTGTATGTCCCCTGCAGCGAGCTGGGCGCCGAGACGTTCACCGGGCCGCTGGTCGAGACGTTCAGCGTTCCTCCGGCCGCGGTGATTTTTTCGTTGCTCAGGGTCACCCCGCTGGCGGTCGCCAACAGGCCGCCGGGATATACCGTGGTGCCGTCGGAATCCGCGCCGGTGCCCGCACCCAGCGCCGATGCATTGCCGAGCGTCAGCGTGCCGTACAGGTTCGTCGCCCCCGAGTAGCTGTTGGCCGCATCCAGTTCGACGTTGCTGCCCGGCTCGATGGTCAGGCCGGTGGTTCCGTTGCTGTCGGAAAGCGTCGCCGCGACGGTCAGCAGCGCACTGGATCCTGGAATGCCCAGGTGCAGCGTGTGGGTATCGCTGTCCGCTTTGAGCACCAGCCCCGGGCTCAGCGTTCCGCCGGTGGTGGTGCCCAGTGCGATGGCCGCGCCGCCGGGCATGGCGGAAAAGTCCAGCACATTCGTGCCGCCCGCGGTAAAGCTCCCCGAGTTCACCGCGATCTGCCCGCCCGTCGAACCCGCTTCGAGAAACGCCGCCGGATCGAGGTCCGCATCCAGCGCCACGGTCCCGCCGGCGAGCCTCACCGCGTGTGGGGCGAGACTGGCGCTCGCGGGATCGCTGCCGGCCGGCCGCGACAGCGTGAGCAGCCCGGCGTTGAGATCGACGCGTGATGCGTCAAGGAAACTTCCCCCGGCGCCGATGGTGAAACTTCCGCCGGCGAGAATCAGCCGGCCGCTGAGCAGGTTCGCGCGCGTGCTGGTGAAGTTGCCGCTGGTCACGGTGAGATTCGCCGGGCCGTCAATCGCTCCGGTGAACAGCAGCCCGCCCTGCACCGTGCCGTTGCCGATCGCCGCCAGCGAGCTGTCGGCGCTCACCGTGAGGGTGCCGCCGTAGTTTCCCGGCGAGAGGCTGGTGGATTTTCCAGCGAGCACGCCGCCGGCCAGATCGATTGGCTTGGTGTTGAGGTTGATGCCGTCCTGAATCGCCAGGACCCCCCCGGGATCGACCGTGGCCGCGCTGCTGGTGTAACCCAGCGCGCTGGAGCCGGCCGCCGTCAGAGTTCCGGAGGCCACCTCCAGCGCGCCGGTCCACCCGGAGTTGAAGCCGGTGAGGATCACTTCCCCGCTGCCCGCGACGGTGACGTCGGCAGACCCGCTGAGCATTCCGCTGACCGTCAGCGCCCGCGGAAACAGCGCGCCACCGCTCAGGACGGCGGCATTGTTGTTGGCGATCGTCAGCGGCGAGCTCAGGGTGAGGGGCACGCTGATGGAATTGGCGCCCGTGCCGGACGCGGCTTCCACCGTGATGTGCGCCGAGCCGCTGGAAACCGAAAAGGTCAAGGCATTGGGATTTGTGCGCGCCACCGCAATGCCGGGCGCGGAATCGAAGATGAGCGCACCGAGGGTCACCGGCGTGTCCACCGTGATCGTGTGAAGGGTGCCGAGCGGACCGAGCGTCGCGGTCTGATCGATGCCGTTGGGGATGCTGGGATTGCTCGACCAGTTGGCGGCGTTCGACCACACGCCGCTGGCGTCAGAGATCCAGGTGCCATCCTGCGCGAACAGGGGCCCCGCGGCGGCGGCGGCAAGGACTAACGCCGCGATGGCCGGGTCGCCGCGACGGGCGAGAGGGCGCAGCAAACGTGCGAAGTGCAATGGGTCGATAGTCATGCGGTGCTTCTCCCGAGCAAGCGGAACGTTGCAAGGTGGTGACGGTGCATAACATGCGCAAGGGTTGGTGGTTGTCAACTCCGCGCGAAGGGGGGCGGGGCGCGGGGGTGCGCGGCGGGCGGGGCGCACGGATGAGCGGCTGGGTGGTTGCCATCGGTGGAATCTCGCACTATAAGTATGAGCAGCGGTGGTTGGCACGCGGGTTGCAACGCTGGTCAGCTATACAGCTCGTGGGAATTTCCCTAAAGATTGGCCCTCTATGAGATTAGATACGTCCCAGCACATGCGCATGGAGCAGCGAATGAAGCTCGCTCCACGCATGATTCAATCCATGGAAATCCTCCAGTTGCCCCTGATGGCCCTGGAGGAGCGGATTGAACAGGAGCTTCAGGCCAATCCCGTGCTGGAACGCAAGGAATCTGAATTCGAGTCCCCGGATTTGACGCCGGTGGCGGGAATTCCCAAGGAAGCGACCGCTCCGGCCGAGCCGGCGGCCGGGGAGGCGGGGGCTGAGGAAAAAACGGCGCCGGAAATTTCGGACCGGGAGATCGATCAGTATCTGCAGGACCAGGCGGACTGGGCGTCGCTGAACCGGGGATCGCGGGTGCGCTCGACGGGGGAGCGCGACGCCAAGATGGACGCCATGGCGAACACGGCGGCGCGCGGGGCGAGTTTGCAGGAAGCCCTGACGCGGCAGTGGGATCTGGTCGAAACCAGCGACAAGATACGGCGCGCGGGATACATCCTGATCGACTGGGTGACGGACGCGGGGCTGATCACGGATTCCCTGGAGACGATTGCCGAGAAGATGCCTTCGGATTTGGCGCTGGAGGATCTGGAGGCGGCGTTGCCGGTGTTGCAGCAGCGGTTGGAGCCGCCGGGGATTTGTGCGCGGAACGTGCAGGAATGTCTGCTGCTGCAAATTGACGCATGGGAGCGGGAGAAGGATGTCGATTTGACGGTGCCGCGGGCATTGGTGCAGAGTTACCTGCACGATCTGGAGATGAACCGGCTGCCGCAAATTGCGCGGAAGAGCGGGTTTACGATCGATCAGATCAACCAGGCGAAGGAGTTTTTGAAGCACCTGACGCTTCGTCCGGGGAGTCTGCTGGGGGAGAACCGCGTGCCGACGGTGACGCCGGACGCGGCGGTGGAGCGGGATGAGGACACGGGGGAGTACACGATTCGGCTGACGGACGGGCATACGCCAAGGCTGTACATCAACGAGATTTACAAGCGGATGGCCAAGACCAAGGCGGTGGACAGCAAGACGCGGGAGTTCATTGCGAACAACATCCGCAATGCGCGGTGGCTGATCGAGTCGATCGAGCAGCGGCGGAACACGCTGTTGCGGGTGTTGAAGGTGGTGGTGGAGGCGCAAAAGGAGTTTCTGGAGCATGGGCCGCAGTACATGAAGCCGCTGCCGATGATTGGGGTGGCGGATCAATTGGGGATTCATGTGGGCACCGTAAGTCGGGCGGTGGCGGAGAAATACGTACAGACGCCGCGGGGTATTTTTCCGTTGCGGATGTTCTTCACGGGGGGGACGGAGAACGCGGAGGGGGAGGCGATGAGCTGGGACGCGGTGAAGGCGAAGCTGGGGGAGATCATTGCGAACGAGGACAAGGGGAATCCTTTGTCGGATGATGAGATTGTGGTGAAGTTGAAGGAGCAGGGGATCGATCTGGCGCGGCGGACGGTGGCGAAGTACCGGAAGATCGCGGCGATACCGCCGGCGCGGCGGCGGAAGGTGTTTTGAGGGGGCGAGGGTGGGGTTTTCTTCGATGTATCCGGGATGTTTTGCAAAAAACGTTGAGTTTTTGTCGTTGTGTTTTTGCAAACGTGGGGTTTTTGTGCTTGTGTATGAGGTTTTTGGGGAAATTTGACAGAGGGTGGGGCCGGCGGCTTGAGCACGAAGCCAGGAAGGGATGAAGACCACGAAGTTTTTTGGGGGTTGGGTCATGGCGCAGTGCTCCTCATTGTCTATAGAGGGGAGCTGCGCCCAGTTTGTGCGCACAGAGACGGGGGGTGATTTGAGGTAAGGGGTTGGGGTTACTGGGGTTGGGGGATTTATTTTGGGGATTGTAGCGGTGTGGGGCGTGCCAGATTGTGCGCGCGGGGGGGGGCTAAACGCGACGGTGCGCGGCGGCGATGTGAAGGAGTGGGCGATGGTCCGAAGTCCGCGGGGGTCTGGCGGCACGTTGGATGGAAAACCCGGAGGTGCTTGAGCAGGCGAGGCATGGGGGCTTCGTTTGAGTCAGGTGATTGTGATCAGGGGTGCGGCTTTGCAGGCTTTGTAGTTGGCGTCGAGGTCGGGGGAGAGGAGGAGGAGGGCTTTGAGGCGGCGGGCGACTTCGGAGAAGTAGGTGAGTTCGTCGAGTTTGAGAGCGCGGCCAAGGACTTTGTATTCGCGGTAGGAGAGCCATTTTTTGAGGACGGGGTATCCGCCGATGGTCATGGCGTAGACGTCGTTGGGGACGTTGGCCCAGACGGTGGTGGGGTTGATGTAGAGATCGACAGCTTCGGTGGGATTGTCGGGGTTGGGCTTGACGTTGCCTTTGCCGCACATGACGGCGTTTTTCTGGCCGCGGAAGCCCCAGCCGGCTTCGACCTTGGTATCGCGGGGTTCTTCGATGTTGGAGTTGTCGGATTTGGAAGGGATGGCGATGTTGCGGAGTTCGGGGCGGATTTTTCCGGAGGTGACGCCGGGGACGGGCTTGTCGGGGAGGAGGAGGTCGGCGATTTTTCGGCCGAGGTCGGCGGAGGAATTGAGGAGTTCGATATTGGCGGGGATGGGGATGCGGGGCCAGTCTTGGCGGAGTGCCGCCTGGGATTCGGTTCGGTAGGATGGTGACCAAAGAACCGCGACCACGTGGTGGAAGAGACGGTCCGCAATTTCGAGCGCTTTCGGAGTCAGGTTGCCTGCGTTGTCGTACGGCAGTAAGCCTTCGTTCGCAGCGAACTTTTCGATGATTTCGACCGCGATGTTTGGGGAGACTTGGTGACCGTATAGGCCGGATTCTTGTACGAGGAAGCGAGGGAAGCAAAACCCACCAAGATCAATAAGATTTACGTCGGATAGAGAATTGGCGACGAGTGGGAGCGGGGCCGGCCCACGGCGCACCTTCTTTGCAGCGATGAGCAATAGATTGTCGCTGCCCTTAAACGACGGGCATCCCGCCATGTGGCTGTTCAACTGTGGGCTTGGTCGGCTTACGAGTTGCTGCCGGCCTTCGTAGTACAGCCATCGCTGGTCAAAGGGGCGGAACAAGAATCGTTTGAACTTTTCCTGCGTTGGCGCCTCGCCTAAGAGTGCGTGTCTCGCGGGGACCGGTTCGAATCCGCTGCCCGCCTCCATCGCACGCGGGTAGTTGGCGGCGATTTGAGAATCCGAGATAGACTCGTCGAGGTACTCCGAAATCCTTTGCGTCAGCTCCGGCAGGTCGATGCTAGTAACGAATTCATCTCGGCGGGTCAGGACTGCGCTGAACTGGCCGGGCATGATCTCGGTGAGGGAGGGCCATTTGTCGAAGTCGTCGGCACCGCTGACGTCCGACAAAACGTATCGGTTGGCCGGGCCGGGGTGGACTTGCGTGTAGGCAGCGCTCGGGTCGGCCAAGCTCAGCGTATTGACCAACTCGCGACGTTTATCGTTTGCCATTCCCCAAAGGTTACGCACTAATATCGTTGGCGACGAGGAGTCCCCTTCGTCGCGGGATCTGATGAAGGTTGTAATGGCCGTGCCGACTTGTATGCCTATTGGCTGCGTGTCAGTGGTAAACATTGATTGGTCGGGGAGTCCTTCAGGCGTCCTCTTTCCTGTGCGATATTTATCGCCGTTGCACCGATCAATCCACATTTTATCGAAGTTTTTGACCAGGCTTTCGCGCATGATCGGGTGGGACAGGCCGTCGATCCAAGAATAGTTACTGATGTACGATACTATGCCTTTTTTGTTGACTTCTCCGATACGGCGTTCTGCCAATCGGAAGAAGCGCACGTACAGGTCATCGAGGACTTGTTTCGAGATGCCGTACTTGTCTCGTAACCCCTCTTTATAGGGGGCGATGAGGTCGGCCTCTTCATCCTGGGCCACTCCGACAAATCCGTTATAAGGAGGATTTCCAAGAATCACTAGTATGGGCGCGTCCCGCTTCACGCGCCTCGCCGCCTCCTGTTCTTGTTGAAGGAACGGAAACGCGAGGCTTTGCTTCGCGCCCTTTGGCGGTTCCCACCCGGTCAGTGCGTTTGTGAGAAATATTTCCGCACGTTCAGTGGGAGCGAGTTTTGTGCCGAGCTGGCGGAGGAGAGTGGCGAGTTGGAGGTGGGAGACGACGTAGGGTGCGGGGAGGATTTCGAAGCCGAAGATGCGGGAGGTGAGGGCTTTTTTGGTTTTGGCGGCGGAGGCGGCGCCGTGGCCGTTGTCTTTGTGTGTTTGGTGGATGCGTTTGGCGACTTCGAGGAGGTAGGAGCCGGTGCCGCAGGCGGGGTCGAGGACGTAGACGTTGTCGTCGGCGAGACCGTCGTCGATTTTGAGTTCGGAGCGGAGGAGCTGGTCGACGCGGCCGACCATGTACTGGACGATTTCGGGGGGCGTGTACCAGACGCCGAGCTCTTTGCGGAGTTCGGGGTCGAATTCCTGGAGGAAGGGTTCGTAGAAGAGGGTGATGGCGTGGTCGCGGTCGAAGTTTTTGAAGAAGGCGTCGGGAAGGACGTGGTTGAGGGAGGAAGTGGCCCAGTCGAGGGGTTCGCGGAGGTGGAGGTCGGCGAGGCGTTTGGGGCGGGCGATTTCTTCGTAGAGGTCGCCGATGAGGGGGAGCGCGAGGTATTCGGAGGCGTCTTTCCAATCGAACATGGGCGGGACGCCCATGCCACGGGGTTGTGATTCGCGCCAGAGCATCCATCCGGAGAAGAGGCCGTAGAAGAGGGTTTGGATGAGTGAGGAGCGGAAGAAGTGGAGGCCGTCGGGGCCGTGGAAATGGAGGCCGAGGGATTGTTCCATGGCGTGCTGAAGGGGTTCGAGGGCTTCGGGTTTTTGGGATTCGAGGCGGCGGAGTGCTTCGCGGGCGTGGCGGGCGAGGTCGGCGGCGAGGTCTTTGGGGCGGGAGATGGGGGCATTGCGGCGCATGGCGCTGGTGAGGAAGTCGGTGAGTTGGGCGGATTTGGTTTCGGCGAGTTTTTCGGGGGAGATACGCCAGAATTCCTTTGGGTCGGCGGCGAGGGTGCAGCGGGCTTCGATGTGCGGAGGGGAGTTGGTTTCGCAAGTGACGAGAGCGAAGTCGCGGTAGTTGGTGAGGAGGACGAGGCGGTAGTGGGCGTAGTATTTTTTGGCCTGGAGGGAATCGGCGGTGTGGGGGATTTCTTCTGAGGGGGCCTTGGTTTCGACGACGGCGCGGGTGTTGCCGGACTTGGATTCGAAGAGGCCGAAGTCGGGGCGGCCGGCGCCGGTGTCGGGGAGTTCGTGGGTGGCGCGGACCGGGGGGTCGAGGTGTTGGCCAAGGGCGTTAAGAAGGTTTTCGAGGGCGGCGCGGTAGGAGAGTTCGGCGGTTTTTTGGGGGGAGTGATGGATGGCGTGGAGAGCGAGGAGGTAGTCGCGGATGGGTTCCAATTTAGGCACAGCGTCGCTTTCCTCGAAGTGGCGAGATATAGAAAGGATAACGACGCGCGGGGAATTGGAAAATGCGGCCAGGGTCGCGGCGTTCGGAGGCGCGGATGTCGCGGATGCGTTCGAGGAGTTGGTCGAAGTAGTCGGGGACGCCGGGGCCTGGGGGATTTTTGAGGCGTTCGTCGTCGATGAGGAAGCCTTTGAGGAGGAATTCGCTGAGGCGTTCGGTGGCCCATTGGCGGAACTGGGTGCCGCGGGGGGAGCGGACGCGATAGCCGACGGCGAGGATGGCGGGGAGAGAGTAATGGCGAAGGGACCGGGAGACGGTTCGGTTGCCTTCGGATCGAACTTGTAAGTATTCCTTACAAGTTGCCGCCGCATCGATCTCGCCTTCTTCGTAGATGGCCTTGAGGTGGAGAGTCACGTTCTGGGGTGTGATGTCGAAAAGCTCAGCGATGAGGCGTTGCGTGAGCCAGAGGGTTTGGTTTTCGAAGCGGCATTGGATGCGCGTGCGGCCGTCTTGGGTGTGGTAGAGGAGGATGGAGGAGGCGGGGGTGTCGGGGTCGGTCATGGCGATCTCGGGTTGGGGAGATGGGTGGGAGTTTATCACAGTGGACGTTGAGGCGCACCTGAGGCGGAGACGACGTACATGGCCGGAAGGCATGAGGGGGGCCGCAGCCAAACAGGAGGCGGCTGTGCTTGGTCGAGGATCCCGGGGATTTTGAGCGCGGAGGCCGCGGAGAACGCGGAGGGCGCGGAGAGCGCGGAGGGCGTGGAGAGCGCGGAGGGCGCGGAGGGAGGCGAAGGACCCCACACCCTTCCCCCGCCCCCCGACGACGACGTAGATCGGCCACGAAGGGCATGGCAAAACACCACGGAGCACACGGAGGGCACGGAGGAACGGCGATGATCCCCCCCCTCCCCAACGACGATGTAAAGTGGCCACGAAGGGCACGAAAGACATGACAGTTGTGATCTGAAAATCTTGTTACGGCGCGAAGAACTGGTACTCAAGACACGAAGGTGGCGATTGGAAGTGTCATCCTGGCGCGGAGAAATGGCGCCGGGCGGGGCAGGGGGCGTTGGGGCGTGGAGGGGGCGGCGGTTATCAGCGTTCGTAGCGGAGGGGGATTTGGACGAAGCGGTTAGGGTCGTTGGCGGCGTCGTTCATGCCTTGGACGATGCCGTTGACGTTGTTGAGGTCGGCGCTGCCCATGTGGCCGGTTTGGGTGTCGTAGACGTCGCGGACGCCGCGGATATATTCGATGTAGTCGGAGGCGGAGTCGTGGCGGGCCTGTTCCTGGGCCTGGATCTGGTTTTCGAAGCGGTTGAAGTTGTCGGCCTGCTGGTGCTGGAACTGCTGGCCGCGCTGGAGGATTGCGCGTTCGTTGTCCTCGCCCATTTTGCGGATGGCGTCGCTGCGCTGCTGCGAGATTTTGTTGAGCACGTCCATGTTGGGCTTGATGCTGGCGAGGATGGCGTTCATGGTGGGCAGGTCGGCGTCGAAGGTGGCGTCGGGTGCGCCGGTGGTGGTGAGGAAGGTCATCCAGCTGTCCTTGCCGTCGCCGACGGGAGCGGTGGTGATGCGGAAGAGGGTGCGGGCGGCGAAGGTGTTGTCGGGGAGGTGGTTGGTGACGGCCATGTAGGCGATGCCGGATTTGGATGCGGGCATGGAGGGGTTGTTGGGCGCGGGAACGAGTTCGATGACTTTGTCGATGGTGGTGTAGGGGAGGCCTTTGGCCTTCTTCATTTCCGCGATGAGGGGGAAGAGGTTTTTGATGACTTCCTCGGGGCCGTCGCAGTAGGGGCAGAAGAGCAGGCCGGGAAAATCCTTGTCGAGATCGGGCTGCGCGGGGGGCTGGGGCTGGGCCATCATGGGGCCGATGGGATTGCGTTGATGCATGGCGAGGGATTGGCGATACATCTGCATTTGCGTTTGATAATTTTGCAGTTGCATCTGGTAGAGCTGCTTGCGCTGGCGGACCAACATCCCGTCGGGGGTTTGGACGAGGATGGTGGCGTTGAAGAGGATGTTCTGGTTGGCGGGGCCTTTGACGTTGACGGCGTCGGAGAGGGTTTGGCCATTGACGGTCCAGCCGTCGGGAACGTCGATGGAGCCGCTGTTGTCGGGGAAGGTAAAGGTGTGCAAGGCGACGGGAATGGGGAGGAAGGAGAAGGCGTAGGTGATCTCAGTGGTGGGGGCGTTGGCGGCGAGGAGGATGACGGAGGCGGTCATTCCGGATTTTTCGTTGGAGCAGAAGATCCAGCCGCGCATGTCTGCGCCTTTGAGCTTGGCGGTGAAGAGGGCGCCGCCTTTGGAGTGGGTTTTGGCGTCTTCGAAAGCGCCGGAGAGGGTGGGCTTGGCGTCGAGGCGTGTGGCGAGTTCATCGGCGGTTCTGGTGATGCCGGATTCGAGGGAAGTGGCGGCGGGGAGTTTGAGGAAGAGGACCTGGCCGGACTTGGTGGTGCCGAGGGTGAGGAAGCCGTTGGTGGCGGCGTCGCCGGCGGGAGCGTTGGCGGCGGGGGCGTTGGCGGCGAGGGGGTTATCCGCGGCGAGGGGATTGTGGCCGGCGCGGGTGAGGGCGTAGGTGGTGCCGGCGGTGACAAGGATGAGGCGATCGCCGTCGAGGGTGGCGGTGAAGGGGAAGGGGTTGCCGGAGGCGGTGAAGGTGCCGGAGAGGGAATGGTTGGCGAGCGTGGCGGTAGCGGGGAATTTGGAGGGGCCGAGGGTGAAGGTGCCGGAGAATGCGGAGGGGGAGGCGGGGGAGGCGTCGAGTTGGACGGTGAGTTTATCGTTGCTGAAGGTGCCTGCGAAGGGGGAGGGGGCGTCGGCGCGGGCGCTCGAGGAAAAGAGGGGGGGGAAGAGAAGTGCGAGGGCGAGGATGGGGCGGGTGCGAAGAGAGCGCGTGTGCATGGCGGAACTCCTGGCGGGAAGGCGGTGGGTATTGTAGCAGGAACGGTTAGGCGCGAGACCGGTGGGAATTTGGTTTGCGTTTGCCGGCGCCGGTGGTGAGGAGTTCGCGGGCCTGGGAGAGGGCGGTGGGGGAGGGGGAGGGTCCGGCGGTCATTTCGGCGAGTTCGAGGATGCGTGCTTCGCCGGTCATGACGGAGACGGTGGTGGTGGTTTGGGCGGCGTCGGCGTTGGATTTGGGGGAGGCGGAGACGGATTTGCGGATGGTGAGGTGGCGGTCGGCGAAGGCGGCGATTTGGGGGAGGTGGGTGATGCAGAGGACCTGGTGGAAGGCGGCGAGGTCGCGGAGTTTTTCGCCGATGACGGTGCCCATGCGTCCGCCGACGTTGGCGTCGATTTCATCGAAGACGAGGACGGAGACGCGGTCAGCGCCGCCGCGGGCGGCGGTGATGGACTTGAGGGCGAGCATGACGCGGGAGAGTTCGCCGCCGGAGGCGATGCGGCGGAGGGGGCGTGCGGGTTGACCGGGGTTGGGGGCGATCATGAATTCGACGGTTTCGAGGCCGGAGGAGGTGGAGAAGTCGGCGAGGGTGAGTTGGAGATCGTGGGTATTGAGCGGTGAGTGGTGCGTTTTGGCGGGGGGCGCTTTGGCGGGGGGGGCGAGGTCGGTCTGGATGGGTTGCAGCTCGACGTGGAAGCGGGCTTCTTTCATGCCGAGGTCGGCGAGCTGGGCGTGGACGAGGGGGGCGAGTTTGTCGGCGGCTTTTTTGCGGGCGGCGGAGAGTTTCGCGCCGATGTCGCGGAGTTGCTTTTCGAGGTCGGCGATCTGCTGGGCGCTCGTGGAGAAGTCCTGGTCCTGCGTGCGCAGCTCTTCGATTTTTTCGGCGATCTGCCCGCGATAGGCAAGGACTTCCTCGACGGTGCCGTTGGCGTTGCGGCCGACGTATTTGTCGATGAGGCGCGTGACGAGGTTGAGGCGCTGGTTGTTGGTGTCGAGTTCCTCGGGATCGAGATCGAGACGGTCGACGTAGCGGCGGAGGGAGAAGGCGGCATCATCGAGCGAGAGGGTGGCGTCTTTGACCTGCGTGGCGAGCGGCGCAAGGCCTTCATCGAGCTGGGCGAGCTCGAGGAGGACGGCGGCGGCGGACTTGAGGCGGGAGAGAATGGCCCCCTCTTCCTCGTAGAGCGCGCCATAAGCGGCGCCGGCGGTGCGCTTGATTTTTTCGAGATTGGCCAGCACGCGGTTGCGGCCGACGAGGGCGTCGTATTCGCCGGCGACGAGTTCGGCCTCATCGATTTCCTTCGCCTGGAATTCGTAAAGTTCGAGCTGCTGCTTGCGGAGCGTGCGCGAGGCGGCGAGCTCCTTTTGCTGGGCGAGGAGTTCCTGTCGGCGATGGTAGAGGTCGGCGAACTGGCGGCGGAGGTCGGAGGAGCTGCCGAACTCGTCGAGCACGGCGAGCTGGTTGGCGGGCTTGAGGAGGAACTGGGCGTCGTGCTGGCCGTGGACATCGACGAGGATTTCACCGACCTGCTTGAGCATGGCGTTGGTGATGGGGTTGCCGTTGATGGAGGCGGAGGTGCGTGCTCCCCCCCCCGCGCCGGCGCGGGGCTCGAAGATGCGTCGTGCGATGAGGAGTTCGGGCTCGGCGTCGAGGGGGAGATCGGTGGCGTTGGCGATTTCCTGGCGGAGGTTTTTGGAGGCGATGTGGAAGAGTCCGGAGACGCGGCCTTCGCCGCCGCCTGAACCGGGGGCACCTTTGCGGAGCATATCGGTGGGCTGGCGCAGGCCCAGGAGGATTTCGAGGGCCCCGATGATCAGCGACTTGCCGGCGCCGGTCTGTCCGGTGAAGCAGTTGAGGCCGGGGTCGAGCTCGACGGTGATGTCGTGGATGACGGCGAGGTTCTGGATGTGAAGTTCGCGAAGCAAGATGGGGAGCCTCCGTGCGCGGGTGAACGGGGGGTATTGTAGCGAAGGTATGCGGACCGATCATAATCCGAACGGAGAGTCCTGGAGCGGGGGGATCGGGAAGGGCTGGCGCTGCGGGAAACGGGGGGTAGGCATAAACGCTGGCGGCAAATCAGAGATTCTCCTATGGTGCGGAGGCGATGTTTAGGTAGTCTGCTGATCTTTCACGTCTGGGAGCGTCCGGCGGATGTGGAGAATGCCGCCCTCGCTGCATAAGAAGACTGGACAGACGGCGGGGCTGGGGGCCATTGAGGAGCGCCACCGATGGCCGTATTGCTGGTAGAAGATGATGAGTCGACGCAGCGGATGCTGATGGGGGTGCTGACGCGCGCCGGCTTCGAGGTGGAGTCCGCCGGGACGCTGGGGGCGGCGCAGCAGGCGCTTTCATCCCGGGCGTATGAGGTGGTGGTGCTGGACGTGAAATTGCCGGACGGGAGCGGTTTGGACCTGCTGCGGCAGATGCGGGATGGGGGCAACGCGGCGCACGTGCTGATCCTGACGATTGCGGATTTGCCGGAGGAGCGGGTGCGGGGGCTGGATCTGGGCGCGGACGATTACCTGTCGAAGACGGCTCCGCATGCGGAGCTCGAGGCGCGGGTGCGGGCGCTGTTGCGGCGGAAGTATGCGGCGAAGAGTCCGCGGATGGCGGTGGGGGATTTGCAGATCGACACGGTGTCGCGCGAGGTGGTGCGCAGCGGCCGGCGTATACCGCTGACGGCGCGGGAGTTTGAGCTGCTGGCGCTCCTGGCGCGGTTTCCGGGGCAGGTGGTGTCGCGGCAGCAGATATGGAAGGACCTGTATGGGATGGAGGGCGGTAATTCGAACGTGATAGATGTATACATTGGATATCTGCGGCGGAAAATTGACGGGGCGAAGGATCGGCCGCTGATTCACACGCGGCGGGGGATCGGGTTCATGCTGGGGGAATGAGCGGCCGGGGGAAGGCGGAGGGTGGCGAGCGCGGGGCGGAACGGGGGGGTGAAGAGGGGGTAAGTGAACGTTTTGTTCAGGTTAATGGTTGCACAAATGGTGTGCCATAATCTTTGGTTGTGAGGGGGCGAATGATCGGTGGCACGGGGGATTTACGGCGGGGAAATCGGTGAAGGAAAGTACTTGAAACTAAGGGTTTGCGCGAGGTCCGGCGGATTGCGCTTGTATGCGGGACCGGCCACGCTACGATGTTTTTAGATGCCTTGAAGCGTGCGCCGGAGCTGTTGCGGCGGGGCGCGAATTTCAGCGCGAAACGGGAGCGGGAGGCGGCGGGGGGGGGCGGAAGGAGGCGCATCGTGACGATGTCGATGCTGACAAGCTGGTGGAGTGTGATGTACCTGGTGCCGTTCGGACTGGCGCTGGTGTACCTGGGCGTGTTCGTGTTGACGGGCGTCACTTTCGGAGATGCGGGTGTCGATGCGCATGTGGAGGTGGATGCGGGCGCCGACCTGGACGGTGATGCCGGTGTCGATGCGGACGCGCATGCCGACGCCGACGCGGATCACGATGCCGAGGCCGAGCAGGATGGCGACGGGCATTGGTCGAGCGCATTTCTGGGGTTGCTGGGCGCGGGGAAGGTGCCGCTGTCGCTGGGGGTGATGATGCTGCTGCTTTTGTGGGGGCTGATTGGCTTTGGGGTGAGCGTGGCGGTGGCGGAGCACGTGCGGGCGCTGTGGCTGGCGCCGGCGATCTCGTTGCCGGCGGCGCTCCTGGGGAGCGTGTGCGGGACGTGGCTGCTGGCCTCGGCGGTGGGCCGGGTGATGGGCGGCGAGAGCGCGCCCGCGCGGCGGCAGGATCTGGTCGGTCGTCCGGCGGAGGCGGTGTATGACATCACCGAGAGCTTCGGCATGGCGGCGGTGCGCAGCGCCGGCGGCGATCTGCTGCAGGTGCCCTGCAAGGCGCGCAGCGGCGAAAAAATCGCCAAGGGCAGCCGGGTGGTGCTCTTTGCGTACGACAAGCAGGCCGGAATTTTCTCCGCGGCGTTGATGGAGTGAGGGTTAAACGCGACGACGTCAATGGCCACGAAAAACACGAAAGACACGAAACCGCCGGTTGTAAAGGATTTGCGGCTTGCGCGTGGGGAATGGTTCTGACGCGTAGTTTGGGAGGTAAAAAAATGATCCCGCCTGGTAACAGGTTCTGAAGCGCGCCGCGGCGCAGTGCGCCGGCGGCCGCGATCTCTCGCAGAAATCAGTCGTGTTCCATCCCGGAAGAATTTTCTGATCACGGGACGCGGGGGCATTTTGGAAGGAGGTTCGTATGTTCATGGCGCTCTTTTTCGCAATCGGCCTGGTGCTGACGATCGGGCCGTGGGCGCTCCATTTCCGCGGCGACCTGCCGCTGACCTCGGCGCTCATGGCGTCGGGCCTGGGCGTGCTCACGCTGGTGATCGTGTCGGCGATCGTGATTTTCACGCGGCTTTACCGGAGGGCGGCGGCGAACCTGGCGTTCGTGCGCACGGGCTCCGGCGGCGCCAAGGTGATCAAGGACTCGGGCAAAATCGTCGTGCCGGTGATGCACCAGGTGATCCCGGTCTCGCTGGAAACGATGCGTCTGAACGTCGAGCGGCGCGGGGCGCATGCGCTGATCACGCGCGACAACCTGCGCGTGGACCTCTCGGCGGAGTTTTATATCAAGGTGCAGGCCAACGATGAGGACATCCTGCAGGCGGCGCGCTCGCTGGGCGGCCGCAGCGTGCAGCCCGATGCCGTCAGCGAGCTGGTGCAGGAAAAGCTGGTGAGCGCCCTGCGCACCGTGGCGGCCACCAAGGACCTGCACGAGCTGCACTCGAAGCGCGACGAGTTCGCGACCAGCGTGCAGCAGATCGTGACGCACGACCTGGCCAGCAACGGGCTGTCGCTGGAATCGGTGACGATTTCGAGCCTGGACCAGACCGATCCGTCGGCCCTTCAGGAACGCAACGTGTTCGACGCGCAGGGCCTGCGGAAAATCGCGGAGATCACGCAGATCGCCCGGGCGCAGCGCAACGAGATCGAGCGCGAAGCGGAGCAGCGGATCGCCGCCAAGAACGTCGCGACCCGCAAACAGGTGCTCTCGCTGGCGCGCGATCAGGCGGAAGCCGAGGCGGAGCAGAAGATGAATATCGCCAACGTGAACGCCGCGCGCGAGCGCGAAATCGCCGAGTTCAAAATTCAGCAGGATGAAGCGGTCGCCAAGCGCGAGATCGAGAAACAGCGGCAGGTGCAGGCGGCGGAAGTTTCCCGGCGTCTGGCGATCGAGCAGGCGGAGATCGAGAAGCAGACGGCGCTGGTCGCGAAAACGCGCGAGCAGCAGCAGGCGGAAATCCTGAAGCAGCAGGCGATCGAGGTGGCGGACCGCCAGCGCGAGGCGGCCGTCGCCGAGAAAGAAACGGAGGCCGTGCAGGCTCGCGCGGCGATGCTGGCCGCCGAGGCCGAGCGTGAAAAGGCGCAGCAGGCGGTGGTCACCGTGCAGGTGGTCGCCGAGGCCGATCGCGAGGCGCAAAAGAAGCTCACCGCGGCGCGGCAGGTGGCCAGCGAGAACAAGATCAAGGAGGAAACGAACGCCGACGTGCTGGCCTACATGCGGATCAAGGAAGCCGACGCCCAGCGCCAGGCCGCGGAGATGACCTATGCGGCGAAGCTGCGGCTGGCCGAGGCGGAATCGGCGTCGGCGACGAAACGCGCCGAAGGCGAGCGCTCGATCAAGATGGTCGATGTGAACGTCGAGCGCGAGCGGGTGAACGTCGAGCAGGCGCGCGTGGAAGTCGAGCGTGTCAGCCTGTCCAACAAGCAGGAGTTCGAGGAAGCGGCGCTGAAGTTCGAGCTCGACAAGCTGCGCATCCAGGCGGACAAGGAAGTGCGGATCGCCGCCGCGCAGGCGATGGCCAATATGTTCGCCAAGGCGCAGATGCAGATCTTCGGCGACCCGTCCACGATGGCCAGCATGAGCCAGCAGTTCATGAAGGCCGCGGGCTACGGCAACACCGCGGACGGCTTGCTGGCGACGCTGCCGGCGGAAGCGAAGACCCTGCTGGCGAGCCTCGGCCAGACCGTGGTGAGCCAGATGTCCGCGCAGCCGGCGGCGGAAACCAACGGCCAGGAACGGCCGCTGGAAACCGTCGGGGCCGCCGCCGACGAACTCCATCGCGGCTGATTCGCCGATCCCGACATCCACCCTCTGGGGCCCGGAGAGCAGCTTCTCCGGGCCCTTCCTCGAAGGAGGATTTCCCATGACCACGATGAACGCCACGCCCCGCGACCTGACGGCGGCGCTCACGCTGCTGGCCAATTCGCTGCCGAAGTCCGAGGCGATCGATCGGTTCTCGGCGAAGCTCGGCGAGCGGCCGGCGCAAAATACGTTGATGATCCTGGGTTCCGCCGCGGCCCTGTTTTATGCGGCGGAGCGCGGCGGCAATCCGAAAGTGCGAACGATCTTCGACGCCCTGGAGTATTGTTCGAGCTCGCTGTCGGTGGGCTACACCTCCATCTTCCCGCAGACGCCGCTGGGAAAACTCGTCGCGTCCATCTTGATGACCTATGGCCCGGCGCTCTCGGGCGCCATGCTCGACGGACCGAAGTGAACCGGCGCGGCAACTGGCATGGCCGGCCCGCCCATGTTCCATGGCGCTGGCTTGCGGACCGCGAACATGGACGGACGTCCATGCCACCCTCGTTGCGCGAACTGTTCACAAGTTCAAGGAGGCAATGCGCTTTTCTTTCCCCGGAGCGGGGCACATACTCCCCCGTGGATCGCGGGAATGTCAGCGTGCGCACGAGGGCGAGACATGATCGGCAACATTTTGCAGGCCGAGCTCGAAGAGCTTATCGAGGGAAAACGCTGGGACGAATTGCGCGACGCGCTGGCCATGCTCGAGCCCGCGGACATCGCCGAGCTGATCGTTGACCTGCCGCCGGCAGATGAGGGCGTCATCTTCCGCGTGCTGACCAAGGAGCAGGCGGCGGCGTCGTTTTCCTATCTGCCGCTGGAGCATCAGGAAGGCCTGATCCAGTCCATATCCAAAGAAACCAGCCGCGTGATTCTCGATCAGATGACGCCGGACGACCGCGTGCGCCTGCTCGAGGAAATGCCCGCGGAAGTGACCCGGCGGCTGCTGGAGGTGCTCTCGCCGGAGGAGCTGAAGGAAACCCGCAAAATCCTCAATTACCCGGAGAACTCCGCCGGCCGCTACCTCACGCCCGAATACGTGGCGTTGCGGGCCGACATGACGGCGCGCGAGGCGCTCGACTACGTGCGCACCACCGGCCGCGGCAAGGAAACGCTGAACGTGCTGTATGTGGTCGAGTCGGGAAAACTCATCGCGGAGCTGCGCCTCGGCACGCTGGTGATGGCCGACCCCAACACGCAGGTGCGCGACATCAAGGACCGCTCGCTCGTGAGCCTGCAGGCGACCGCTCCCCGGGAGGAGATGGTCGAGACCTTCGAAAAGTATGACCGCGTCGCACTGCCGGTGACCGACAACCAGGGCAACATGCTGGGCATCATCACCGCCGACGACGTGCTGGATGTGGCGCAGCAGGAAGCGACGGAAGACATCCAGAAGATGGGCGGCCAGGAAGCGCTCGATGCGCCCTACCTGACGGTGTCCTTCTGGTCGATGGTCAAAAAGCGCGGCGGGTGGCTCGCGGTGCTGTTCCTGGGGGAAATGCTCACGGCCACGGCGATGGGATCGTTCGAGGGGGAAATCGAAAAGGCGGCCGTCGTGGCGCTGTTCGTGCCGCTGATTATTTCCTCGGGCGGCAACTCGGGATCGCAGGGCACGTCGCTGATCATCCGCTCGCTGGCGCTGCGCGAGCTGCGGCTGCGCGACTGGTGGCGGGTGTTCGGACGGGAAATACGCACCGGGCTGGCGCTGGGGCTATTCCTGGGGATCATCGGATTTGCGCGCATCGCGGCGTGGCAGGGCTTGAGCCACGTCCCCGTGATGGGGTCGTTTTTCACCACCGAATCGGAAAGGGAGCTGGCGTCGATACCCGCGGGGATGAAGATGGTCTACAGCGAGACGGAGCTGAAGGAGCCGCTGGTGATTCCGGCGTCGACGCTGCCGGCGGGGGCGGTGGTGCGGCGGGGGTTGTATCTGCCGGAGCAGACGAAGGTGCCCGACGACATGCCGGTGATGCATTCAAATCCGGATTTTCATCCCACGGCATACGGTCGGTATTGGCTGCTGGTGGGGCTGACGGTGCTGGTGGCGCTGGTGGGGGTGGTGGGCTGGGGATCGCTGGCGGGGTCGATGCTGCCGTTCATTTTGCGGTCGCTGGGGTTTGATCCGGCGACATCGTCGGCGCCGTTCGTGGCGACGCTGGTGGATGTCACGGGGCTGATCATTTACTTCCTGGTGGCGAAGCTGATTTTGTCCGGGACGCTGCTGTAGGCCAGGGGCGCATCACCGGGCGGCGCCGGCTCCGCGCGTTGCTCGGGAGGATTCGGCGGCGGGGCTGGTGCGGCGGCGGGGCGAGGGGGGCAGCGGCGGGGGAGGCGGAGCTGGAAGGTGGAACCGTCGCCGAGTTCGCTGGTCGCGCGCAGCGTGCCGCCGAGTTGCCCCGCGAGGCGTCGGGCCACGACCAGGCCCAGGCCCAGCCCCAGGCGGGCGTCGCGCGAGGGGTTGTTCACCTGGTAAAACTCCTGGAAGAGGTGTTCGAGGTGATCGGGCGCGATACCGGCGCCGGTGTCGGCGACCTCCAGCAGCAGGGCCTCCGGAGTTTCGGCGGCGACGCGGATGGTGATCGTGCCGTGGGTGGTGAACTTCACGGCATTGTCGAGGAGGTTGGCGAGAATCCGCTGGAACTTCTCGCGGTCGGTGGTGAGGGTGAGGTTGTCCGGGACGCTCAGGGTGAGGGCGATCTTTTTTTCCTCGGCGGCGGCGCGGAAGGGATCGGCGACCTGCTGGAGCATCTCGCGCAGCGGGAAGGTGGCGACGGCGTTGTGCTCGATGTCCGTGTGGGCGTATTGCAGGAGGGCGTCGAGAATCTCGGCGGCGAGGGCGGAGGATTCGCGGATGTCGGCGGCGCAGCGCTCCAGGAGCGGGAAGTCTTTCTGCGCCAGCGCCTGATCGATGATGTGGGTCTGCAGGGTGATGCCGTTGAGGGGCGTGCGGAGGTCGTGCGAGATGGCGTTGAGGAAATTGAGGCGGCGGCGGACGCTGGCGTTGACGCGGGAGAGGTCGCGGGCCAGTTCTTCGGTGCGCCGGCGCTGGGAGCGGAACCCATTGAAGGCCACGATGGCGGCGGTGCCGGTGAGCAGGGCGATGGCGAGCGTGGCCAGGAGCACCACGAGCAGCGCGTGAGCGGGCGAATCCGGGGGGAAGGAGGCGTCCGCGAGGAGTGGCAAGAGAGGGCACACGACAAAGTACCGCAAGTTGGTTCGACCGCGCATGACATAAGGCGAAAATGGGGCCACAGCGGGCAAAAAGCGGGTTGAACACGCCAAGGTGCTACAAGATGGGTGAGCTGGGTGGGTTGCATGGCACTAGCTCTGCGGCGACAGGGCGGCGAGGGTGGACATGAGCACGGCCAAGGTGTGGGAAAGGTCGCGTGGGGGCTGGGACAGAACGTCGCGGGCGGCGAACCGAATGGTTGACTGGAGCTGCCCGTGGGGCAGGAGGTATTCCACCGGCGACTTGCCATCCAGACGGGCCAGCAGCAGGGCCGCGAGCAGGTGGCCTCCTGTCGCGGAGGATTGTCGCACCAGCTCCGGCGGGGCGGTGTGGCGGTAGGTCTGCCAGAAGGCCTCGAGCATGGACTTCCATGGCTCAGTTGGGGCATTGGAGAGGGAGCGGTGGAGGAAGGCTTTGAGCAGGAGGTGGTTCAGGACGGTGGCGACGTCGAAGGCGGGGTTGCCGAAGAAGGCGACTTCGAAATCGAGCAGGAGCAGCTGATCGCTTTCGAGGAGGAAGATGTTCTTGGGCGAGAAGTCGCCATGGATGAGGCAGGTGCGCTGGTCGTCGCGCAGAAGCGTGTCGATGACGGCGTTGATGGGGGCGGCGAGGTCGGGGTGTCTGGCGGCGATGGTGCGGAGGTAGGGATCGATGCGTTGCTGGACGAAGAAGGCGGGCTCGCCGTAGCGGGCGCGGAGGGCGGGATCGTTGTGGGTGGAGCCGTGAAGGATGGCCAGGAGGGTGCCGGCATTGAGGGCGGCGGTTTCTGAGGTGAGGTTGGAGAGGAGTTCGGATTTCCAGAGGCGGGCGGAGCCGGGGGCGGCGGAGAGGGCGAGGATGTAGTTGGCGTCATCGAACCAGAGGACGTCGGGGGCGGAGGCGGGGGGGAGCAGGTCGTGGAGGAGCAGCGCGCAATCGCGTTCGACTTTGACGCGGTCAATATCGACGAGCCATTCGGCGGCGGTTTTGAAACGGGGAAGCGGCTGCTTGAGGACGAAGGCGTCGGTGGTGGACGGGGTGTGGGTGGGGGAGATTTTGAGGACGACGTTGGCGACGCCGCCGGAGAGGGCGGTGACAGTGAAGTCGGCGTGCGGCGGGATGCGGCCGGCGTGGCGAAGGTAGGGGAGGACGGAGATGGGGGAGAGTTCGAGCATGGGGGGATTGTGGGGGGGGAATGGGGAATGGTAAATAGCGAATGGTGAAAGGGAGGCTGCGGGGTTGGCGGCTGTGGCCATGCGGCGGGGGGTTGATGGAAGGGGTGGAAGGAATGACACATGAAAAATGTCAAATGACACATGGCGGGGCAAGGCGCTCATTTGGGGGGCAAGGCGCTCAAGGCGTTCATCTGTTTTTGCGCAAGGCACGGTGGAGCGGGGAGGCGTTACATCGTCGAGTCGTTGAGTCGTCACGTCGGGGACGGGGAGGTTGGTCTTGTGGTAGTGGCGTTGCGCAGGCGCGCAAATTTTCGGGGGTGCGAATGTGGTGTAGAGGATTGCGGTGGTGAGGGTTGTGAGCGGGGTGGGGTGAGGTGCGCAAGGTGCGCATTGATTTTAGCGCGCGGGGTTTTGTGCGCGGGTGTGGGGATGAGCGCGCGGGCGGGCAGAGGCTTGCGGGGGATTTGCCATGGTTCTTCTCCCGGCGCGGCGGCGAACAGTGTTGGCCAGGGCCAACCGCTAGAAGGCGCCGTCGCATAGGAGAGAACGGATGGGGCGGGGAAAAGGTTCCCGGAAAATTCGGGAAATTTTCAGTACCGTCCGGAACTTAAGGGAGGGTTTTGGAAGCTGTGCAGGCAAGAGCAGGTTTAAAGAAGGTGATGCGCGGCAAAGGGAGTGGTAGCGGCGTGGCAAGCGCATGGCGCGGCCCGGCTCCCGCTCCAGCGCGCAGCG